>DEKX01000002.1 GCA_002354095.1 Prevotella sp. UBA2711
GTCACACAGAAATTCACAGAAATCACAGAAATATTGGTGCTCCGATAGATTCTTGGATTTCCCACGGCATAGATTAAGATTTCTGTGAATTTCCGTGATTTCTGTGTGACAAAAAAACTAAAAGATTATGAAGAAAGAAACTTGGAAATTGGTGATTCAGATACTGGTTAGTATCCTCACCGCAATGGGAACGGCATTAGGCACTACCTCCTGTATGGGACATGGACCGTTCTGAAATGAGTAATTAGTAATGAGTAATTAGAAAATCCTGATAATCCTTGGTGGTTATCGGGATTTTTTTCGTAACTTTGCAGAAAATACTAAAATGACAATGAGAATGAAAAAAGGATTCTTACTGATGTTGATGATGGGGGCGGTTGTGGCGTGCAGCACACTGACTCCTGCTGAGAAGGAGGCTCTGGCCAAGAGGGTGAATACGGCGCTGGATGAAAGGAAATATGAAATAAATGTCCAGATGATGTTCCCCTTGAAGGGACCTGGCAAGAACTTGACGTCAGGATGGTCGCTGGAGGTGAAGAACGATTCTCTGTTTTCGTATCTGCCCTATATGGGCAGGGCATACAACGTGCCCTTCGGAGGAGGAAAGGGGCTGAATTTCGATGCTCCTATCAAGAACTATCGCGACGGGCTGTGGCAGAAGAATCTGCGCAAGATTGACTTCGACGCGACGAATGATGAGGATACATATCATTACACCATCGACGTGTATGAAAACGGAAATGCCACTATCAACGTGGTGGCAAGAGAGCGTGACCCTATCACGTTCTCAGGAATGATGAAGGAGGAGACGGAAAAATGACATCACATCAAAGCTGACCGAAGACAGGGCACTTTGAAATCATTAATCCCAACACTCGAGATCGTGCTCGATTTCAGGGATTTGGGAACGATGGAAAGTGGGACTCTTGATGCCTCGCTGCCGCTGGCTGGTGTAGTCGTCGAGCAGGCGGAAGACGTATTTTCCCAACAGGATGATGGCTACCAGGTTGCAGGCTGTGAGCAACGCCATGCAGAAGTCGATGATGCTCCACACGGTGTTCAACGAGAGGAGGGCACCCAACATCACCATCACGCCTCCTGAGAGGATACGATAGACGGTGAGGACTATCGGACGATTGGTCATGAAACGGATGTTCGCCTCGCCGTAGTAATAATTGCCAATCATACTGGAATAGGCAAACATCAAGATGGCAAGGGCTATGAATATCGGTCCCAAGGGTCCTACCTGACTTTCGAGAGCTTCCTGTGTGAGCATGATGCCATTGAGCTGGGGATGCTCGTAGAAACCACTGATAAGGATGATGAAAGCAGTGCAGGAGCAGACTACGAGGGTATCGGTGAATACGCCCAAGGCCTGTATGAAACCTTGTTTGACGGGATGCGACACAGCGGCTGTTGCTGCGGCATTAGGGGCACTACCCTCGCCTGCCTCGTTGGAGAAGAGTCCACGCTTGACACCATTCATAATGGCTGCACCAACGGTGCCTCCTACGGCTTGTTCCAATCCGAAAGCACTCTCGATGATGACTTTGAAAACGTGGGGTATCAGATGGATGTTCATCACGATGATGACAAGGGCAAGTATCAGATAACCCAATGCCATGAGGGGTACCAGGATGGAACTGACTCGGGCTATGCGCTGAATACCGCCAAAAACAACCAGCAGGGTGAGCACCATGAGCACGATGCCTACTACCGTGGGATTCCAGCCGAAGGCGCCCTCCATTGCTCCACAGATGGTATTGGTTTGTACGGAATTGTTGGCAAGTCCGAAGGTGACGGTAATGAGAATGGCAAAGAGTACTGCCATCCAACGGCAATGCAGTCCGCGCTGTATGTAATAGGCAGGACCGCCGATGAACGATTCGCTATGACGGAGCTTATACAACTGTCCCAGCGTAGATTCCACGAAGGCTGTGGCAGCACCAAACAACGCCATGACCCACATCCAGAATACGGCACCAGGTCCACCCAACACAATGGCTGTAGCCACACCTGCCAGATTGCCCGTTCCGATGCGTGATGCCAGCGAAACGGTGAAGGCCTGGAAGGAAGAGATGTGTCGCTCTTGTCCTTTAACCTTGACGGGAGAATCATTGAGCAGTCGCACCATTTCGCCCAACATACGGAACTGGACGAAACGCATTCTGACGGTGAACCACACCCCACAGCCTACCAATACAGCAATAATAACGTAGCCCCATAGCAGGTCGTTCACCTGATTGATGATGTCTATCATAGTCCTCGTGCCTTCCAAATACGTTCTTTGGCTTCGTTGATTTTCTGGAATTTCTTTTCGGCTGCCCTGCGGATGTCCTCGCCCAATGCGGCAACCTTATCCGGATGATGCTCAAGGGCAAGTTTACGATAGGCTTTCTTCACCTCGTCGTCGGTAGCATTAGGCGACACGCCCAACACCTGATAGGCTGATGCCAAATCGTCCTTGCCAAGTCCCATCATCGAATCGACTTCATCGGTTGACATACGCATCCACTGTGCACACTCCTTGAGGGCTGTTATCTCGCTTTGCGGTGTGGAGCCGTCAGCCTGCGCTATCATCACCAGGAAGTTGAGCAGCTGGAGGCGCTGGGAATAATCCATATTACGGGCTATTTGCTCGCAACAGTCTGCCACCGTGCGTTTAAACGACGACATCCCTACCCGCTTCTGTTCGTCAAACAGTTTGCGAAGTATGCCGTCGCCCTCCTGCGATGCCTGCGGACCGAAGTTCTGACGCAGCATATTGCGCACGAACTCCATTTCAGAGTGCATCACCCTGCCATCGGCTTTGATGATATAGGAAGCCAATACCAACAGGGAAAACAGGAAACTATTGCGCTGACCGTAGTCGGTGTACTGACGGCGCTGCTGCTGATACTGATGGGCAGCCTGCTGTCGTCCGAACGGGTCTTCAAATGTACCTTGAGTTTCAGGCGTGTTCACACCGTCCATCATGGCGTCGAACACTTTGCCCAACACGATGCCTGCAAGCGCTCCCAACGGTCCTGCCGTCATCCACCCTAAGAATCCTCCTATCCAAGTTCCAAATGCCATAATATAAATATGTCTCTAAACTCTCAACTATGAACTATGAACTAATACTCGTGCCACCATGCCGACTCGTTCTGCTCCTCGCGCTCCAAGTCGTCTATGAGGCACTCTGCCATCTTGAACACCACCTCCTGAGGTATCAGGAAGCGCTGGTCGTCGCTTTGCGGATTGACAGATGCCAGGAAATGGGGCACCTCACTCTTATAGACCTCCTTCATGTGAAGATTGTCGTCATTGACGCCCGAACAACTGTAAGTGATATTGGCCAGACGGTCGCATAGCTTGACGAAGGGAGCGTAGGGTGTTTCGCGAATACCTTTATAGTATTTCTCGCCAGCCCGTTCAGCACGCGTGCGCCCCTTATCATTAGTCAGCGCATAGACTATCTCCGTAGCCATCAGAGCCTGTTCTTCGGTCATCATACTTCGCGCCTCTTTCATCACGTCGTTATAGGTCAATCGGGCATCCTCGATGCTGTCGTGATAATAACCTCCAAAGAACAAAGGCAGCAAATCGTTCTCACAGGCCAACACCAGATGGCCGAAATCACGGATGCCGTTGACCACCATATCCAGATGATATCCGTATGGCAGATTGTCGCCATAAGTCTGATTTACACTGCGATGCAGCTCATGTGCCGACTCTCTGATGCGCTCTATCTGTGGGGCATATTTCTCCATCAATGCCTCGTATTCAGCTCTTGTCATATTGCTTTTTTCATGTTTTTGCAGGCAAAGATAATAAAAATCGAGAGAAATGCAAAAGGAAAATTTGTTTTCTTTTCATTTCCGTTTGGTTTTCACGCATTTATCTTTATTAAAAATGTGTTAGGAACAAGACCTCCTCTACTAAAAAGAATTAAAATAGGCATACTATATTTTGTATTTCGGTCGATTTATACTATCTTTGGCTTCACTAAACATATTATCAATTGAACCATGATGAGAAGAAACGTTTTGGCGGTATTGCTGTGTATGATCACAATGGCTGTGAGTGGTAGTCCTGTAGAATGGCAGGCTGGTGGAACTGTAGTGACGGTGGAATTCTACACGCCACAAATCGTAAGGGTGGTGAAAGCACCCGTGGATCACCCCTATCAAAAGGAGGGACTCGTGGTGATTGCCAAGCCCGAGGACGTAAAAGTGACTCACCACGGCAACAGCGTGAGCAGTGATGTGCTCACCGTCAAGATAGACCTCAAAACGGGAGTACTTACCTTTGCAACAAAGGGCAAGACACTGCTTCGCGAGAGAAGTGCAGCCACCTTCGAACCTCGAACAGAGGGACCTGATAAGGGCAAGTTCAGGGTGACACAGTCATTCACGCTCGACAAAGACGAAGCCATCTATGGGTTGGGCACTTTCCAGAACGGCAAGATGAACCGTCGTGGCGAACACAAACTGATGGAGCAGTCGAACCTGGAGGACTTCCAGAACGTGCTGCAATCCATCAAGGGATGGGGCATCTATTGGGATAACTATTCGCGCACGCAGTTCGACGACGATGCCAAGGAGGGTATGTCGTTCTCGTCGGAGGTGGGCGATTGCACGGACTACTACTTCACCTACGGTGGCTCTGCCGACGGAGTGATAGCCGAGATAAGACATCTGACGGGCGACGTGCCGATGTTCCCACTCTGGACGTATGGATTCTGGCAATGTAAGGAGCGCTATAAGAGTGCTGCCGAACTGATAGGTGTGGTGGACAAGTATCGTGAACTGCAAGTGCCTTTGGACGGCATCGTACAAGACTGGCAGTACTGGGGTTCGAACTATCTGTGGAACGCGATGGATTTCCTGACGGAAGAATATGCCAACGGAGAACAGATGATAAGCGACGTACACCAGCGTCACGCCCACTTCATGATCAGTATATGGGCCAGTTTCGGACCCAAGACAAAGGCCTATCGCCAACTCCATGAAAAGGGGTTGCTCTTCGATTTTGACACGTGGCCTCAAAGCGGACTCACCTTCTGGCCCCCACGACTGGACTATCCATCGGGAGTGCGGGTGTATGATGCGTTCTCGAAGGATGCACGCGACATTTATTGGCAGAACCTGAAGACGCTATTGGACAAGGGTACTGACGCTTGGTGGATGGACTCGACCGACCCTGATTTCTTCAATCCTACAGAGGCTAACTACGACCATCCCGCTGCTGGTGGGAAATCGACTTGGCGCGCCCTGCGCAATGCCTTCCCACTGGAAACGGTGAAAGGTGTCTATCAGAACCAACGTGCTGTACGAACAGCAAGCCCCGAAAAGCGTGTTTTCATCATGACGCGCTCAGCCTTTGCAGGACAGCAGCACTACGGCTCAGGACTTTGGAGCGGTGACGTGGCTTCATCGTGGGACATGCTGCGCAAGCAGGTGCCTGCCGGACTGAGCTACTCGCTGACGGGCTGTCCGAACTTCAACACGGACATCGGCGGTTTCTTCTGTGGTTCATATAACACAAAGGGCAGTGGCAGTGCTCCACAGAATCCACAATTCCAGGAACTGTATGTACGATGGATGCAGTACGGACTGTTTTGCCCCGTTTTCCGTAGTCACGGTGCCGATGCGCCTCGCGAGATATGGCAATTCGGCAAGAAAGGCGAACCCATCTATGACATCATTGAGCAGACCATACGGCTACGCTACAGACTGATACCTTATCTATACAGTATTGCATGGCAAGTGACCAGCAATAACGAGAGCTATCTGCGTCCGCTGTTCAGCGACTTCGCTTCCGACCGCCACGTGTGGGAGATGACTGACGAGTTTATGCTGGGACGCAACATTCTTGCCGCTCCTATCCTCAACCCGCAATACACGGAGGAACAAATCGTCAAAGAGGACGCTATGACGGGGTGGGATAAGAAAGAGGTGAAAAATGATAAGGCGGAAGTAAAAAACATCCAATGGAATGAGCCGAAGACAGCCACGAAATATCTGCCGAAGGGAGCACTATGGTACGACTTCTGGACAGGTCAGTCTTATCGAGGCGGACAGACAGTGACGCTGACAACGCACCTGAGCCGAGTACCTATGTTCGTACGTGCTGGCAGCATTCTGCCACTGGGACCGGAAATGCAATACACGGGTGAGAAAGCGTGGGACCAGCTGGAAATTCGCGTCTATCCTGGTGCCGACGGTGACTTCACACTTTACGAGGATGAAGGTGACGGATATAACTACGAACGGGGCATCTACACCACTCTCTCCTTCCACTGGGACGACCATCAGCGCACGCTGACCATCGGTCAACGGAAAGGACAATACCCAGGCATGATTACCAATAGAAAATTCACCGTCGTGCTGCCTGACGGCACATCACAAACGGTGAACTATAGCGGAACAGAAGTGAAGGTTCAGCTGTAATCAAACTGCCGACGGACTATTACTTAATCTCTATATCGCGCTTCACGTTGTTGCGTATCTTGGTGAGATAGGCTTTCATGCCCTTGGCATCCTTCTGGTCGATGATTTCCAGGAGTTCTTTCAACTCGGTACGAATCTGGCTGACCTGATCGTGGGTATAGGGGTTGAACAGGATTTCCTGCAACAGATAGTCATCCTCATTGAGCACGCCCTTGGCTATCTTCATGTGACGCTTGAAGGTGGTGCCTGGGGCGTCCTGATGCTTCATGACAGCTGCAAAGACGAAGGTAGATACAAATGGAATACTCAATGAGTAAGCCACCGTCTTATCGTGCTCCTCGAAGGTATATTCGTAGATGTTGAGGTCGAGTTTCTGATAGAGGTCCTTGAAGAAGATACGCCCCATATAGTCGCCCTCACTGATGATGATGGCGTTCTCTTCGGACAGCTGTTGCAGATTGGCAAACGTAGGACCGAACATAGGGTGCGTAGATACATAAGGATGACCAGCCTCCTCGTAGAACTCCTTCAGATTGGTCTTCACGCTGGAGATGTCGCTGATGATGCAGTCCTGACGCAGATAGGGCATCACCTCCTTGAAGGCAGGAATGGTGTATTTTACCGTGACGGCATTGATGACCAGATCGGGATTGAACTGGCATATCTCGTCCAACTCAGTGAAACGCTGACAGTTGTAGGTAAACCGCATCCGCTTAGGGTCTTTCTCGTAAACGGCTACCTCGTGGTCGAAACTCAGCAGGTCGATGAAGAAACTACCCATCTTGCCTGCACCAAGAACTAATATTTTCATTTTTTACTTGTTAATGATTTCCATTTGCTGACGGACACTTTCTTCGTGAATGCTCTCGAAAACATGAGCCACAAACTCAGGACCCATTCCAAGGAGCGAGCCCTGGGCACCACGCTTGTCGAGAATCTCGTTGTAACGCGATGTCTGAAGCACTGTCATATTATGTTCTTTCTTATACTGACCAATCTCACGACAAACACGCATACGCTTGGCGAGTAAGTCCATCAGCTGGTTGTCCAATTCGTCAATCTGCTTACGCAAGGTGGTGATTCCCTCCGTCGATGTGTTTTCATCACGAATGACGAGCAGCGACAGGATATAGTCGAGCACATCAGGTGTCACCTGTTGCTTGGCATCACTCCACGCCTTGTCAGGGTCGCAATGACTCTCTACAATCAGTCCGTCGAAGCCCAGGTCCATAGCCTGCTGGCAAAGGGGAGCTATCAGCTCTCTCCTACCCCCGATATGCGAGGGGTCGTTGATGATAGGCAACTCTGGAATGCGACGATGTAACTCGATGGGAATCTGCCACATGGGCATATTACGGTAAATCTTCTTGTCGTAACTGGAGAAACCACGATGGATGGCAGCCAGACGCTTCACGCCTGCTTGGTTCAGACGCTCCAGGGCACCAATCCACAACTCCAAGTCGGGGTTGACGGGATTCTTCACGAAAACAGGTACATCGACGCCCTTCAGCGAGTCAGCCAAAGCCTGCATCGCAAAGGGGTTGGCTGAGGTACGGGCACCAATCCACAGGATGTCGATGCCATACTTCAGACAGAGTTCCACATGCTCAGGAGTAGCCACCTCGGTAGCTACGAGCATCTTGGTTTCCTGCTTGACCTGCTTGAGCCAAACGAGAGCCGGTTCACCGTGTCCCTCGAAGCCTCCTGGTTTGGTGCGTGGTTTCCACACTCCGGCACGGAAGTTGTGGCATCCAAACATAGCCAGTTGCTTGGCTGTTGTCATCACTTGCTCCTCACTCTCAGCACTGCAGGGTCCTGCAATGACGAAGGGGCGTTCGTTGTCACTGGGTAACTTAAGGGGTTCTAAGTCTAATTCCATAATTATATTGCGTTTTTGATTCTTTCTAATGCTTGTTTGATTTTCTCTTCTTTGGCACAGAGGGAGATGCGGATATAGCGTTCTCCATTCGAGCCGAAAATGAAGCCTGGGGTGATGAAGACACGAGCCTCGTGGAGCACACGCTCCGTCAAGTCTTCTACTTGCCCAATGCTATCGGGTATCTTGCCCCAAAGGAACATACCGACCTGCTGCTTGTCGTAGGTGCATCCCAACACATCCATAATCTGTTCGGCATACTGACGGCGACGGCGATAGGTCTCGATGTTTGCCTCACGATGCCACTCGTCGCTGTTGTCGTAAGCCTCGGCAGCTGCCAACTGGATGCCACGGAAGGTGCCACTCTCGATATTCGACTGTACCTTCAGAATCCAAGAGATAAACTCGGCATTGGTGGCACAGAGACCGACACGCCAACCTGGCATATTGTGTGATTTCGACATAGAATTGAACTCGATGCAACAATCTTTGGCTCCTGGTATCTGCAGGATGGAGAGATGCTCCTCGTTGAGAATGAAGGAGTAAGGATTGTCGTTGACCACGACCAAATCGTGATCCACAGCGAAGCGCACCAGTCGCTCGTAGGTCTCACGACGGGCATTGCCACCTGTAGGCATATTGGGATAGTTGGTCCACATGAGTTTGACATGCGAGAGGTCCATCTGCTCCAACTCGTCGAAATCGGGTTGCCAACCGTTGTCTTCACGGAGGTTATAATTCACAATCTTGGCACCCAGAATCTTCGAGAGCGATGTGTATGTGGGATACCCAGGATTAGGCACCAACACCTCGTCGCCAGGATTGACAAAGGCAAGGGTGACGTGCAGGATGCCCTCCTTGGAACCTATCAGGGGCAGGAGCTCAGTCTTGGCATCCAAATCGACATCATACCAACGCTTATAGAAACGAGCCATCGCCTCGCGCAACTCGGGGGTTCCCATAGTGGGCTGATAGCCGTGAGCACTGGGCTGATGAGCCACCTCACATAATTTCTCGATGGTCTTTTCAGAAGGGGGCATATCAGGACTGCCTATGGCAAGACTGATGATGTCCTTGCCTTCGGCATTCAACTGAGCTACCTCCTTCAGTTTACGACTGAAGTAGTATTCACTGACTGACGATAGTCTTTCTGCTGGTTTAATTGGTTTGTTTGCCATCTTTGTATTCTCCTAATATCTTAAAGTCTTTGGTCAAAGGGATAATTGCATCAATCGACTGGCGATAGCGAGTCAGGTCGTCGAACATCAGATCGACATAGAACAGGTATTCCCATTCGCGCCCGATGATGGGCAATGACTGTATCTTGGTGAGATTGATTTTATAGAACGAGAGAATCGCCAGCACATGACTCAGACTGCCCTCCTCGTGAGGCAAAGAGAAGACGATGCTCGACTTATTGGCCTCGGTCAACGGACGAAGCATATCGGCCTTGTTGGGATTGCTCACCACGAGGAAGCGGGTGAAGTTGTGCTTATTGTCCTCGATATGATTCTCGAGCACCTTCAACCCATACTGGCGAGCCGCATCAGCATGACAGATAGCTGCCCACCCTTTGTGCTGTCCCTCGGCTATCATCTTGGCACTGCCTGCCGTATCTTCAGCCTCTACATGCTTCATATTAGGATGCTGAGCCAGGAACTCGCGACACTGCATCAGGGCAACGGGATGGGAATGAATTTCAGTAATGGTGCTCCAGTCATCATCCGGTAGACAACAGATGCAATGCGAGATGTGCAACTTATGCTCGCCTACGATAGTGGTTCCTGAGTCGCGCAGGAGTTCGTAGTTATGCAACAGTGAACCGGCAATGGTATTCTCGATGGCGAGCATACCGATGGCAGTGGGGTCCTGTTTTATGTTCTGGAACACCTCCTCGAAGGTGGCGCAACAGATGAGCTGTATCTGTTCACCCTCGAAATACAGGTGTGCTGCAATATCGTGGAACGATCCTATCAGTCCTTGTATGGCTATTCTCTTCATATTTGTTTATTTTCTATTTAAATGGAAGCCCCGTCTCACATTTGTGAAGCGGGGCCTTATTTTATTTTTCTATTCTCATTTTGTAAGAGCTTACATACGGCTTACCGCTTCACAGGTTGCTGTAAAGTAAAAATAATAACCGTAAAAGTAAGCGTTTCTGTTCAACATTGTCACTACGTATTGTTTGTTGGGTGCAAAATTATATCTTTTTCCTTAATTACGCAAACAATTTGACAGAAATTTTTTATTTTGATGTAAAATATGTAACTTTGCACCCGTTATGGAGAAAAAGACTTTTGCCGTATTAGGCATGATGTGTGCCGGCTGTGCAGCCAATGTAGAACGCCGTCTTAACCAGACAGAAGGTGTCCAGTCGGCGTCCGTTAATCTGCCTGCCCGTACAGCACTGATAGATTACGACGAAACAGTGACATCACCTGAGCAGATGAAAGAGTCGCTCTCGGCGATAGGCTACGACTTGGTGATTGAGGAAGACCGCAACGTGGAAGCTATTGAGCGACGTGCCTACACCGGTCTGATGATGAAGGTGGTGGCATCATGGGTCATAGCTGCTGTGGTCATGGCCATCTCTATGGGATGGATTAATATAGGTACGCGCGATACAGCTAATCAGTCGATGCTGATTCTCGCCCTGCTGAACATTCTCTATCCTGGTAGGCAGTTCTATGTGAATACGGTTCGCCAACTGATGCACGCTTCAGCCAATATGGACACGCTGGTAGCACTTTCAACAGGCATCTCGTTTCTTTTCAGCGCCTTCAACACGTTCTGGGGGGAATCATACTGGGGCGCACAGGGCATAGAATGGCATACCTACTTCGATGCCTCGGTGATGATTATCACCTTCGTACTGACGGGCCGACTGATGGAGGAACGTGCCAAGCACAGTACGGCCTCAGCTATTCGCGACTTGATGAGTCTGACACCCAAGACTGCCCGATTGGTGGTGGACGGCTCTACCGTAGATGCCCCTATTTCTGCCTTGCAGCCTGGCGATACTATTGAAGTGCGAGCCGGAGAGAAGATTCCAGTTGATGGCACTGTTGTAGGCGATTCCGTCGCCTACATTGACGAATCGATGATGACAGGCGAATCGGTGGCTGTAGAGAAAAAGACGGGCGACAAGGTGCTGGCAGGCACTATCGTCAAAGAAGGAATGCTGCGTTTCAAAGCCGAGGAAATCGGACAGAAGACAGTTCTCGCCAATATGATACGCATGGTGCAGGAGGCTCAAGGTTCGAAGGCGCCCGTACAAAGGATAGTCGATAAGATAGCCCTGATTTTCGTACCAGCCGTAGGAGGCATTGCCTTGCTGACATTCCTGGCGTGGTATCTCATCGGTGGTCAGGCATATCTGCCTCAAGCTATTCTGTCGGCTGTCAGCGTACTGGTGATTGCCTGTCCCTGCGCTATGGGACTGGCTACGCCTACTGCCCTGATGGTGGGTATTGGCAAGGCAGCAGAAAAGAATATCCTGATTAAAGACGCCACCGCACTGGAAGAAATACGCAAGGTGAATGCGATGGTGGTTGACAAGACGGGCACACTGACCCAACAGCCAATAGCCAACAGCCAACAACCGACAGCGAATGAAGAACTCAAACCCCATGCCCGTGAAGCGATGCAACAGCTACAGCAAATGGGTATCGAGGTGTATATGATGAGTGGCGACAAGGAAGAGCGTGCCAAGGAAATAGCCCACGAGGCTGGTATTGAGCACTACCGTTCGGAAGTGTTGCCACAAGACAAAGAAAACTTGGTGCGCGATTTGCAGGCGCAAGGCAAGCACGTAGCGATGGTGGGCGATGGCATCAATGACTCGCAGGCACTGGCACGTGCTGATGTCAGTATTGCTATGGGCAAAGGTACAGATGTGGCGATGGATGTGGCTCAGGTGACGCTTATGGGCACTGACCTGCGTCGCATCCCTGATGCCATCAGCCTTTCGAAACAAACCGTCAATATGATTCACCAGAACCTGTTCTGGGCGTTCATCTATAATATAATATGTATCCCACTGGCAGCCGGACTCCCCTATCTGTTCGGTGTACATTGGCAGATTACCCCGATGTGGGCATCGGCTCTGATGGCTTTCTCAAGTGTCAGTGTGGTATTGAATAGCCTGAGGTTAAAAATAAAAAAGTAAATAAGGTAAAACATTGAAGATATGGAACGAAAAGAGATTACTTTCGACTCCTTTGTGAGAGGTGCATTGGTCGTAGTCGGTGCTGTGTGTGCCTATCTGTTGCTCGACCGTCTGAGTGGTGTTCTGTTACCGTTTTTCTTGGCATGGCTTATTGCCTATATGCTGTTCCCGCTGGTGAAATTCTATCAGTACAAGTGCAAGATGCGCTATCGTGTAGTGGCGGTGATTGCTTCCATCCTCTCGGTGACGTTAATTCTTGCAGGAGTCTTCATGCTGATGGTTCCTCCCATTATTGAAGAGACTATGCGTGTGAAGGATTTATTGATTGCCTACATTACGGAAGGGGGCAATATGAATAACATACCTGACCAGATAGAGAATTTTATTCGCGAGAATCTGTCGGCAGAGGATGTCAAGGCACTTGTAACACACGAAGGATTCATCAACAGCGTCAAAGAGGCTATGCCAAAGGTATGGGATATGCTGATGAGTTCGGTGAATGCCCTGTCGGGGTTGGTCACCATTGTGATGGTACTCATCTATACCTTGTTTATCCTGATTGACTATGAAAAGTTCACACAGGGATGGCCTGAGCTTCTGCCATACAAATACAGGATGCCTGTCATGAAGGTGGTGAGCGACGTTGAGGAAGGTATGAACAAATACTTCCGTGGGCAAGGTTTGGTGGCATTCTGCGTAGGCATTTTGTTCAGCATCGGTTTTCTGATTATAGACTTCCCTATGGCAATTGGCCTGGGTATGTTTATCGGCCTGTTGAACATGGTGCCCTATCTGCAACTCTTTGGATTTGTTCCTGCCATCATTCTCGCTATCGTCAAGGCCGCTGATACGGGACAGAGCTTCTGGGTAATCATGCTCTTGGTGGTCATCGTATTCTGTGTGGTACAGATGATACAGGACACCATCCTTACACCCAAAATTATGGGTAAGGTAATGGGGCTCAACGCTGCTATCATCCTGCTCTCACTGTCTATATGGGGTTCGCTGCTGGGTATTCTTGGTATGATTATTGCCCTACCCATGACTACCCTCCTGCTCACCTACTACCAGCGATATGTCATAGAGAAGGAGAAACGACAAAAACAAAAGGAAGGCGAATAAGCCTTCCTTTTTTCTTTCAACATTTTTACCCTATCGGTCTTCCTGGAAAAGCGGATCCTCGGGCATCACCATGATGGGCTTCTGCTCGTAGTCCTTCAGAAGTTTCTCAGAAACATACTTCTTATTGACCACCAAGCGGAACATATACTCACGGAACCATCGGTCGGTCATAATCAAATGACCCTGCTGTCCCCAAGAAGCGCCCCATGAGTTCTCTACCTTCCATCTGTCAGCTTTGCCATTGGCATCAATATCAACAGCCGTCAGCGTCATTGCATGAGTTGAACCACTGTCGAAGGTACTGATGCGTTCGGCCTTACTCATACCAAAAGTGGTATTGAAGAGAGAGCCATAATCGAAATTCTCTGTATCAGCAAAACCACGCTTACGGTCCAGTTGCTTACCTACATCATAGCTCGAATAGAGTTTTCGACCGTCTTTCAGTGAAGCAATGGCCAACTGCTCTATCTCGTCCATCGGAAGATTGAGGTACTTCCAGTTGTGTCCGTCATAAGTATGGCGGTCGTACTCCACCTCATAGGTTTTGTAGTAGGGGCGACGAGGGTCGTTCATCACCATGATAAACGTACCATTCAACTGGCCCCCTACCGTTTCCTCGTAGAAGGATTTGGGGGTATATTTCTTCGTCTGCGTCAATTGTTTACCATTCTTATCTTTGAAAGCATAGGTAAACTCTTTCACAGGTTCGCCCAGCGACAGACAAAGCATCTGGTAAATCTGGGCCAATGCTTCAGTTTTAGCCTTCTGGATATCAGCCGTTTTCTTGCCGTCAGCCACCATCTTACGCAATTGGAGTCCGTATTCACGAAGTTTCGACTTCACAATGGATGCCATACGTGAGGTGCTCTCTGCCGAGAAGGTTTCGGGTTGAACAGACATAGGCACCAGTCCGTATTTCTCAGCTAAGTCAGCCACACCGCAGAAAGTTCCGCCATCACCGATTGGCGAGTGGAAGAAGAATTGTACGCGCTGGGCATCAATCGGTTCCTTGGCTGTGTCAATCACTCCTTGCAGGAAAAGGTTAGATTTCTCTAACTGATCGTAGAAGAAGAGATAGGCCTGTGAATATTCTACCGTAAGTGAATCAGTGCGTTTGGCAAAATTGGCGCGTAATACATTCAATCCACTGAACATCCAGCAACGTCCGCTCGACTTTTGGTCGTGAATGGACTGTTTCTTGGTCTCTATATTAAAATAAGTGTCCATTGCTCCGGCATTGGCAGGATTCTTGGCGAGATTGTCGATGGCATTGGTGGCAATAGCATTGCGCAAGGCCTTATTAGCAGGCTGGGCTGTGTATTGGCGCTGCATCTGCTGGAGCATCTGTTCGGTGATGCCGCCTGTCTGTGCTGATACCGTCAGGGCGAGGGCAACAGACATCAGTGTCAATGTCTTTCTCATTTCTTCTTATTTTTCTTGGATGAAATCTTGATGGTCTTGATAGTCTTGGGAGTACTGGACGTAAAAGATGTGCTGGATTTCCCAGAACCGCCCCTATAATATTTTTTGGCTTCGGGCAACCAACCCTGTATCTGCTTGATACGAGTAGCATCCGTGGGGTGATCACTGAAAATAGACGATGAGCCGCCACCTGTAGCACTGGACATACGCTGCCAGAAACTGACAGCTACCTCTGGGTCATAGCCTGCCATTGCTGCGAAGATAAGCCCCATGTGGTCGGCTTCACTCTCCTGTTTACGAGAGAAACCGGATGACCAAGCCTGAGCACCTACGCCCAACACCTGAGCACCCAACTGTGTCAAACCTGTGCTTGCACCAGCTCCCTGAGCTACAGCACCCAGTATTTGCATACCATATTGTTGTTTGTAGGCATTGCTCAGTCGTTCGGCAGAGTGTTTGGCTACAGCATGAGCAATCTCATGACCCAACACAATGGCAAGTGAAGCCTCGTCTTTCGTGACAGGTAGGATTCCCTCATAGACCACAATCTTGCCACCAGGCATACAAAAGGCATTGATCTGCTTGTCTTGCACGAGATTGAACTCCCATTTATACTGCGATACCTCGGCACCCAACCCGTTGGCATTCAGATAACTCACCACGGCATTGGCCAAATTCTGCCCTACCCGCTTCACCATAGCCGTATTTTGGGCATTGCTGGAAGCTTTGGCGGTTTTCATATACTCCTGATACTGCTGATTACTGAGGCTGAGTACCTGTTCGTCGCTCACTATCAGATTTTGTCTGCGTCCCGTAATGGGTACGGTGGATGTTGTGCCACAACTGATCAGTATCAGTGCCACAACTGACAATAGTAGAAATTTTACATTTTTCATCATACAATCTATTTATTCTTTTGTTTTTTAAGCCATTAAAATCATCATGCAAAGATAATGAATAATTTGCTAATCGGTGCGAAGTTACAACTTTTTTATAAAAATCGGTGCAAAAATGATGAATAATCACAGATTATGAGTAATTTTGCAAACCTAACAAAACTATAAAGAACATATTTGCGACATGAAACGAATAAAAATAAAACCCATATCGCTTTTTTGCTTTGCTTGCATTGTGAGCATAGGCACACTGGTGCTTTACAACATCCCGTTTTTTCAGTATGTATATAACAACACGAATGGCAATTGGATGTTCCTAATGGTATCACTGGTTGTCATCATGTTGGCTGTCAACTTGATGATGACCTATCTTATCATATATCTGATGAGGATGGTTGGACGTATTCTGTTGGCTATCCTGTCCGTCATCAATGCGACAGCTGTTTATTTTATCACAACCTATAATGTCATCGTAGATGCAACAACCGTGGGCAATGTGTTTAACACCCGTTATTCGGAGGCTTCGGGCTTTTTCAGTTGGTCGCTGTGGCTCAGTATATTGGTGTTTGGCATACTGCCTGCCCTATGGTGCCTACTGCAACCTGTCGTCATCGGTAAGGCAAAGAAAATGGGTATCTGCTGTGGCAGTTCGTTAGCTGTTATCTTGGTTGTAGCGCTGATGAACATCAATCAAACCTTATGGATTGGGCAGCACGATACGGAACTGGGCGGACTGCTTCAACCTTGGTCCTATTTGGTAAATAGTGTTCGCTTAGCCAGTAGCAAAATGGATGAGCAGGCAGAAGAAATCAAACTGCCTGACGGCAAGATAAAGGACAACGAGAAGGCAGTAGTGGTACTTGTCATCGGAGAATCGGCAAGAAAAGCCAATTTCCAACTTTATGGCTATCAACGACAGACCAATCCGAAACTTTCGAAACGTGAGGGACTGAAAGTGTATCAGACGAAGGCTTGTGCTACCTATACCACAGCTGGTACGAAAGCTATCCTGGAACCTAAAAACACGGACGAGTTGTATGAAATGCTACCCAATTACGCCTTCAGAACAGGGGTTGACGTGGTGTGGCGCACCTCAAACTGGGGCGAACCGCCTATTCATATTGAGGAATATCTGAGTGATGTTGACTTAGGTAAACAATATCCCGACACGGACCAAGCCTACGATGGTATCCTATACGCGGGGCTACGCGAACGTATTGAAGGCAGCAAAAAGAATAAGGTGCTGATTATTCTGCATACGAGTACCAGTCATGGTCCCAAATACTTCGATAAATATCCGAAGGAATTTGAGGTATATAAACCGGTTGCCCATAATGTGGAAGAAGGCGAGAAGAACACTGAATTGCTTGTGAATGCCTACGACGACACCATCGTATATACAGATTTTCTTCTTGACGGTCTGATTGATACGTTGAGTGCTATGACCGACTGGAAAAGTGCTATGATATTCATTTCCGATCATGGTGAGTCTCTTGGTGAAAAAGGTATGTTCATGCATGGACTGCCCATGCGACTTGCACCCAAGGAACAATATGAGATTCCTTTCCTGGTGTGGACTTCTGAGGGATTCAGGGACTATAAACCTATTGGCAACGAGAAGACTGACCATTCTTTGCCAACCATACTCGAACAGCACTACATTTTCCACTCCGTGCTCAACCTGTTGTCTATTGAATCTCCTGCCTACAACAAGGAATACGACATCTTCAAAAGATAAAAAATAAGGCGAGAGAACCAATCACTGTTCTCTCGCCTCTTTAAGTTATTACTACTAGTGTTAAAACTTACTTCAAACCACGATTATGCATCGTAATGTTGAGCAGCATGACATACGTCTTGTACTGATCCTTGTTCAGGATGTAGTTCATGAAGCCTAAGTCCTTCTTAATGGCTGCATCAACACGAGCATCGCGCTCTTCCTTACCATACTGTGTGGCAAACATCATCTCTGCACAGAAGGTCTTGTGGATTTCAGCCACTGCCTCTACCTGATCGTCTGCCAGATTCAAAGCCTTACCCAACTGATTGATATTTACGCTCAGATTGTAGGCCTCAGCAGAGTTAACACTGTTCATGTTCTCGTTTCCAGCAAATGTAAGCGTCATGCTCAACATAGCTACTACAGTTAAAAACAATCTTTTCATTTTCGTTACCCTTTCTTTAATTTAAATTTAACATTAAAACCCCTCTTCTTTTTCTCTTTTACCTTATTTATTATATAAGGGGCTCGTTATCCTTAGTCGCTCAGTTTTTTCTGATTGACGATGCAAAGGTAAGGCTTTTTTGGATACCCTCCAAACATTTTGGGGTGCTGTGTGCGCAAACACACCATTTTCTTGACCTCAGTCAAAGAATCGTCAAAATATGGAATTTTTATGTTTTTAGCATTAAACGGCTTTGTAATTTGCCTATATCAAAATAAATTTGTAACTTCGCAGCCGAATAAATAAACTAAGGCAGACTATGAGTAATATTCCTAATAAATACATTGCCGTAAGCTATCGTCTTTATGTGGATGGCGAGAATGGCAAAGAGATGGTTGAAGAGGCTACAACGGATAAGCCTTTCAACTTTATCACAGGTTTCGGCTTCGCTTTGGATGCTTTCGAGAAAAACTTGCAAGACACCCAGAAGGGCAACGACTTTAGTTTCACTTTGTCGAAGGAAGAAGCATATGGTGACTATGACAAGGCGCACGTGATTGACGTGGATCGCGAAATATTCACTGTAAATGGTAAATTCGACAAGGAAAACATCTATCCTGAGGCTATTGTACCTCTGCAGAATGAGGAAGGACAGCGTTTCTACGGAAAGATTGTGGAAATAGGCGAACAGAAGGTAAAAATAGACTTGAATCACCCTTTGGCAGGTGAAGCGCTGCATTTTGAAGGCAAGGTGCTAGAGAATCGTGATGCCACCAACGAAGAGGTGCAGAAACTGATAGCCCACATGAGTGGCGGTTGCAGTGGCGGATGTGGCGGCAACTGTGGCGATTGTGGTGAAGGCTGCGGCAACAAAGGAGGTTGCGGTGGTTGCGGAGGCGGATGCCATTAATCTTACATTATTAATAATAATATGCGCAATACATTTGGTAACATATTCACACTGACCACATTCGGTGAGAGTCATGGTGAGGCTATAGGCGGAGTGGTGGACGGAATGCCTGTCGGTATTCAAATCGATATGGAGTTCATCCAAAATGAACTGAATCGCCGTCGCCCGGGACAAAGCACAATAACCACCAGCCGACAGGAAGGTGATGTCGTGGAACTGCTGAGTGGCGTGTTTGAAGGGAAAAGTACAGGAAGTCCTATTGGCTTCATTGTACGTAACAATAATCAGCACTCACAAGACTATGACAATATGCGCCAACTGTATCGCCCATCGCATGCCGATTATACCTACGCCCAGAAATATGGACACAGAGACCATCGTGGTGGAGGGCGTTCGTCGGCTCGTATCACCATCAGCCGAGTAGTAGCTGGAGCACTTGCAAAACTGGCTCTCAGACAGATGGGAATCCGCATTCAGGCTTATACATCGCAAGTAGGACCCATCCAATTGGACAGAGATTATCGAAAATACGACCTCTCACTGACGGAAACGAATATCGTAAGATGCCCCGACCCCGTCAAAGCCGCTGAAATGATTCAACTGATATCCCAGGTAAAAGCGGAGGGAGACACGATTGGCGGAACCATCACTTGTGTTGTCAAAGGTTGTCCTCCTGGTCTGGGGGAACCAGAATTCGGCAAGTTGAATGCTGCGCTGGGAGCAGCAATGCTAAGTATCAATGCCGTGAAAGGCTTTGAATATGGTGATGGATTCGAAGGAGTCACAGCTCGCGGATCTGAACAGAACGATGTTTTCGTGAATAGCAACGGACAAATTTCGACAATCACTAACCATAGTGGAGGTATTCAGGGAGGTATCAGCAACGGAGAGGACATCTATTTCCGTGTAGCCTTCAAACCTGTAGCCACCTTACTCCGTGAACAAGACACCATTGATATTTATGGTAACGCCACAAAACTGACAGCTAAGGGAAGACATGATCCATGTGTGTTGCCTAGGGCTGTACCAATTGTCGAATCTATGACTGCAATGACGATTTTGGATTGCTATTTACTCCAAAAGACCACAAAACTATAGTTTTTCGCATGAAAATACAAAAAAAATCAGCAAAAACTTTGCAGTTTAAATATTTTGTACTATCTTTGCACTTGCAATTGAAGGGTTTGTGAAAATCCCAATATGCTTTAGTTAAGTCTAGTTTAGTTTTTGTGTTGGTTGAGAGCAGTCATTTGACTGCTCTCAAATTTTTTATTCCAGACAACCGATAATCTCAGTAATAGAATGACATCCATGCTGGTCGAGCCATTCATTGATTCCATCACGCACTTTAATAGTCACTGCAGGGTCGATAAAGTTGGCTGTTCCTATCTCTATCGCTGTAGCACCAGCCATCATGAACTCTATCGCATCACGAGCATTCATGATACCGCCAAGGCCGACAACAGGTATCTTAACGGCTTTAGCTACCTGCCACACCATACGCAGGGCAACTGGTTTGACAGCAGGTCCGCTAAGTCCTCCAGTATTAATACTCAGCACAGTGCGACGCTTCTCTATATCAATAGCCATTCCCATCAAAGTGTTGATCAACGATACACTGTCGGCACCTTGAGCCTCACAGGCAAGGGCGATATCAGCAATATTCGTCACGTTGGGAGAAAGCTTTACTATCAGCGTCTTATGATAACGCTCACGGACAGCCCTTACTACGCTTTCTGCACCGGCACAGGTGACACCGAAAGCCATACCCCCATCTTTTACGTTAGGACAAGAAATATTCAACTCGATGGCTGGTATCTTGTCTAAAGCATCAATGCGAGCTGCACATTCTGCATAATCATCTGGCGAAGAACCACTGACATTGACAATCATGTTCGTATCAATATCTTTAATCTGAGGATAGATATGCTCACAGAAATAATCTACACCTTTATTCTGCAAACCCACACAATTCAACATGCCTGAAGGGGTTTCCGCCATACGGGGATAGTCGTTGCCTTCGCGAGCATGAAGCGTTGTTCCTTTGACAATGATACCTCCCAATCCGTCGAGAGGGATGAAATCAGCAAACTCCAAACCATACCCAAAAGTTCCGGATGCCGTCATCACTGGATTCTTCAGCGACAGACGACCTATATTGACGCTTAAATCTGCCATAATAATTGTTTTACGTTAAATACTGGACCTTCCTTACATACACAGAGATTTCCCTGAGTAGTTTTCTCCACACAGCACAAACAGGCACCCAATCCGCATGCCATCATATTCTCTAAAGACACTTCACAATCAATATTGGCCTGCTGAGCAAAACGGGCAACAGCCATCATCATGGGCTTTGGACCACAGGTAGCGATACGATCGAAGTGCTCCTGTTGCAAAATGGAATGATTGGTTACGAAACCTTTTTCTCCTTCCGAGCCGTCTTCCGTCGTGATACAGACGCGCCCATATTGACGGAAGAGATCTACCTCCAACAAATCATCCTTAGTACGAGCACCCAGAAGAAAAGTAGGCTCAACACCTTGCTTTTTCAGTTCTGCCCCCATATACAAAAGAGGAGCCACACCTACACCACCACCTATTAATAAAATAGAGGGGGAATAGGCAGGAATTGGATTAGGCATCGAAAAACCATTGCCCAGTGGCAGTACACAATTCAGTTTGTCGCCTACATTCAGATGACCTAACTGACGCGTACCTTCACCTATCATAGCCACCATCAGCCATAGTTCGTTGGCTTCCTTATCTACAAAATTAATGGATATGGGCCGACGAAGAAAAGTTGAAGCAGAACCATCCACACGAACCTCTACGAACTGACCAGGAAGCATCTCAGGAAGCGGCTTGCTGTCAGTAAGGCGCAAAAGAACATGTTTTGCACTAATATGCTCGGTTTGCTTTACTGTCAAATCAAGAATATATTTCTTCATATACACCTTATTAATATAATTTGCCGACAAAATTACGAAAAAAAAATGAGAACACTAAGATTTGTGCTCTCATTTAGTTTTTAACGGAACAAAAGTTTCATAGGTTTGGTCATCATAATAGACCCGTATTTCTGTCACCTTACGAGGTTCTTTGTCAATAATTTTCACTAATGATGGAGAATTATTCATCGGTGTAGATTTTACACTCTGTGAAAAAACGGGCGACGGATGATCATTTGGTGCTGCATCAAAATCAAGCATCTGTTCAACTGATGAGGAAGAAATGGATTCTGGCTCCTCTGAAGCAGACTGAACATACATATTTCCGACACCCATTAGCAACCAATCCGTGCTAATTGATGGAAGTTTATTTTTGATGGCCTCCACCACATTAAGGGTGGGGCGAGTTCTTCCAGTGAATATACTGCTCAGGGTTGCAGGTGACAATCCAATAAAATCAGCGAACACTTGTTGACTCATGTGTTGCTCTTCCATGATACGTTTAATTCTATCTTTCATAACTAATCAAGCCGTTTTCGAGGTAAAAAAAACTTTTTTCTTAGACTTTACAAAGATAAAACAAATATTTTAAACCAACAACAAAAATAACGGAAATTTTAGAATTTTAGATTTTGCTTTTAATTGTAAGAATTGTAAATCCGAAACGACAAATTTTTATTTGTACGCATTAGATATGTAAACGTAAATACGTTCTCTAAATCATTAATCATAATAAAATAGAACACAAAACTATAACTAACTGGTTATTAGTTTGTTATTTAGTATAAAAGCAAATTAATAATAGATTTTCAGGCAATTTGATTTCCAAAATCATATAATTTTTTTAATTCTTTACGTAAATAAATCGCTATAAGTAACTGATTTTTCATATTTTAGCACATAGCACATTAATTGTATATCCTTTAAATAGAACGATTGGGTGCTTTGTTTTACCTTTCTAAATACAAATATAGAACGCAAATTTCGTTTACTTTTGTAAAACGCGGTATATTCACAAACCCAAATTCCTATTTTAATTGGCTGTGCTTTACATTTTAAAATTCAGTAAATTAAACGTTAAAACTTTCTAATACCAAATTCAAAACTCAGAAAAAGGCGAAAATTTGGAAATTTTGAAGGATTCTGAACGAGCGCCCAAAAAGCTGAAAATTCGCAAAAACAGAGGGGGTAAAAATAGAGAAAAACGCTTTATTTATCGGCTTTTGCCCCCAAAATTTTATGTCTGAAAAATCGGTTAAAATAGAAAAAAAGAGCCTTTTTTGAAGCCCTTTTTAGTGCAAAATGAAGAAAATTAACTCCTTCATCAGTTCTCCTGGAGGGGTATTAGGGTTATCTAAACCCTTACTTTTGGCATCAATTTCTCTTATCTTGCCCAAGATCTGCATCACCTTCATTCCTGAGTAGTTTTTCATGCCCGTCATGTAGTCTTTTGCAAACCAGGCATTCTTCATTTCCAACCACTCCGCTACCCTATCCGCACTGTTTTTCTGTGGACAATAAAAGGCAATCATCAGATTCTGGAAATAATTAAAGAGCAATGGGAGAAACGAATAGATGCTTCCAGCCTTCGGATTTTCGTCAAAATATTTCACGATTTGGTTTGCTTTGAATACATTTCTGTTCACAATAGCATCCCTGAGCTCATATCCATTGAAATCTTTGCTGACTCCTATCTGATCTTCCACTACTTGTGGGGTTACCCTCCTATCCCCTTCTGGCAAAGACAATAAAACCTTGTCTAATTCACCCACCAAACGGCTTAAATCAGCACCTACTGCATCGGCTATCAGCTGGGTGGATTTGGGATCGACACTTGTATTTTTGGCTTTCAGATAGCCTTCTATGAAGCTGGGAAGATCGCGATCCTTCAACTTTTTGCTCTCAAAGAGCACGCCAGCCTGTTGGATACTCTTCACATATTCCTTCTTACGACCGTCCACAGTGCCGTTTTTATGGCACATCACAAGAATCGTAGAGGGCATAGGCGACTTAAAATACTTCTCTAAAGGCTCTGTGTTCTTGACATTCTGTGCTTCTTTAACGATCAGCACCTGATATTTTGACATCATGGGATAACGCTTGGCGGCATCTACAATCTGCGATGCCGTCACATCGGACCCAAAGAGCACTGTCTGGTCAAAATCGCGCTCCTCAGGCTGCATCACGTTTTCCGCAATCCAATTACTAATCAAGTCGATGTAATAGGGTTCATCCCCCATCAGATAGTAGAGAGGACGGAAATTGCGCGATTTCAGTTCGCTCATAATCGAGTCGTATGTTGCTAAGGCCTGTGCCATGATGCAAAGTTACAATTAACTTATTAAAACACCAAATAATCGGATTATTTATTGGGAATTTTAAGAATAAAGCGCGTTCCACCTGTATAGTTATTGTCTAACACCAAGTCACCGCCTATCATACGGGCAATACGCCGTGCCATCGGCAATCCAAGCCCAAGACCGCGTTTAAAGCTGTCTATCTTATAGAATTTCTCAAAGATGCGTTCACGTTGGTCTTCGGCAATTCCTATTCCTGTATCTGCCACACTGATATGGAGCATCGACTGGTTGGTGGATGGAACGATTTTCAAGGTGATACTACCCTGCTCCGTGAACTTCATGGCATTATTAAAGAGTTGCTTCAGGATGAGTTCTAAGGCACGCTGATTGGTTTGTACCGTCAACTGGTTATCAACCGAAGACTCGAACACTAACTGTAAACGCCCGTTATTCGTCTGTTCCACCTTGTTTATCACATCCTGACACAACAGGTTAATGTTGACACAGTCATTCTTCGGATAATGATTCTGGCTCTCGTTTTCCGAGAATTCCAACAGTTCATTAACGAAATTGGTAATCTCGTTAGTGTTATTCTCTATGCTCTCTACGATGTGCGCCCGCTGCTCGTCGGTGAGGCGGAAACTGGGACTTGCTATCACCTGCGAGAAACCCGTTATCACATTCAGCGGAGTACGAATCTCATGACTCATATGCTGGATAAACGACATCTTCATGCGGTCACTTTCCTGCGCTCTGTCCAGCGCTAAAGCCAGTTCGTGGTTCTTTTGGCGCAGACGCTGCACGAAATAGATTCCTAACAATCCTATCAGCACCAGGGCAATGATGATGATAACCAGTATTGTACTGACATGACGCGTGTGAGCCTGCTGGTTCTCACGCTCCATCTCATCCACTTTAAAGAGTGTATTGAACTCGTTGAGCTGGTTTTTAGCATCGTTCAGGTTCAGTGAGTCAGCCAGGAGATACACCTGTTTATAGAGGTTGGCAGCATCTTCGTAGCGATGCGAGAGCAACATGATTTCTGCGCGTTGTTTTTGGAGCATCAATAATCCTGAAGGGTCGTTGGGGTCCGAATAGGTGTTGATAATGCGTGTATTGAAATCCAGAGCCCTCTGATAGTCACCCTTCTTCATATACAGCTGTCCCATATTATAGAACACCGTCAACTGGGAATTGTCCTTTACGTCCTTTGTAGCTTCATAGGCTTTCATCATCAACTCCTCGGCTTCAGGAATACGGCCTAACCCCATCAGGGCTGTAGCTCGCGAGTTATAATAATAGGTGTAATACGATGAATTGACGGCTTTACCATTGTCTAACCCCAGTTCCGACTGATGGCTATCCAAATATTCGCGCCAGAGGTCTGTAATCTCCAACATACGCTGGAAATTTTTCACTTCCGACAAGACAGAACAGTAGTAAGGATAAACATCCAAGAGCGTGGACGTGCCCAAGGTAGAGTTCTTGAGGGTGTTAATACAACGCTCGTAGGCCTGAATAGCCTCCTGATGGAACCCAATGTCCATATAGGCATTACCCATGCCATAGGAAGCCAGTCCGAGTCCATAGCTGTTTCCTCGCTGCTGCGCATCATCATACATGCGTTTTACCTCTCTCAGGGCTGTATTACTCTGTCTGGTGAAGATATAATGATTCACTATCAATATCCAACAGTCATAAAAGGGCTTCCAGTCGGCATGTTTCAGCATAAACTGCTGTTGTTGGGGCCATTCTGCCAACAGCGAGTCGTCTTGACTCGTATTATAATAGTAGTATAGCAATGCGATACGTGCCGTTGCCTGCATCTTCACATCGCCCTGACGTTCTGCCTCCGCGCGCAGTTCACTGATAGAACTCCGTTCCATCTTGGTGTCGCCCGTATAATAGTATAGATTGTATAACTTATATAATGCCTGCAATCGCTCTTTGCCTTCTAACTTAGGAAGGGCATGACGTAAAGAGTCAATCCGCTGAATATCAGACGACTGAGCCCACCCCACCGATGCACAAGCAAGAAAAAGCAGTAGACTGATGTTCAAAAATATATTTCTGTTTCTCATCATGCTACAAAAATACGCAGAAATTTTCGAATCTGCAAATATTTCCCACGGAATTATGATTTGTGTAATGTAATGTCACACAGAAATCACGGAAATTCACAGAAATCTTAATCTATGCCGTGGGAAATCAAAGAATCTATCGGAGCACCAATGTTTCTGTGATTTCTGTGAATTTCTGTGTGACTATGAACTATGAATTATGTAATGTCACACAGAAATCACGGAAATTCACAGAAATCTTAATCTATGCCGTGGGATATATTGTAATGTTTTTTTGATAGTTAATAATAAGTTAGATTCTGTCGCACGGCTGGCGGATATTCGAAGAAAATTTTGCTACCATTAATGCGCGCAATTTCAAGACTTAATGCTCGCAATTTTTCTCCTTAATCCCCGTGGTCACTACCACTTCCGATTGACAATGCAAATGTATGAAAATTTCATGACCCCACCAATTTAGAGGGGTCAGAATTTACACTTTTGAGCACCAAAATTACAATTTTGCAAAAGCGGTAACGCAACATGTTCATCTAAGTCTATAACCACTATCTTGCATCCTTGTTTTTTTGCAGATTTAAAACCAGCTGTAACACCTTTTTCGGACATAATTCCTTTACGATCTCCCAACCTGCTATCAATGGTATATTCAGTGTAAATTCTGACCCTCTAAATTTGGTGAGGTTATGAATTTTTTGTAACTTTGTCGGCATGTATGAGTTGAATCTTCCGAAATATGAGCTGCAGTTGGGCGGAACACCCCAGAAACCAGAGATTTTCGATTTCCTGAGGCGCCGCTTTGTGCGGCTGACTCCCGAAGAATGGGTGCGCCAGCATTTTGTTCACTGGCTCATAGAGCACAAGGGATATCCCAAAGGGCTGTTAGGCAACGAGATAGAGCTCCGCTTGGGTGAGAAGAAGGTGCGCTGTGACTCTATCCTCTATGATGCCCAGACGAAGCCTCGGATGATTATCGAATACAAAGCGCCCACCGTAGCACTCAACCAGAAAGTGTTCGACCAGATAGCCACCTATAATCTCTTGCTGCATGTTGACTATCTCATCATCAGTAACGGACTGCAACACTACTGTTGCCGCATGGACTATGAAAAGATGAGCTATGTATTCTTACAGGACATTCCTGACTACGAAAAAATATAGGCATGGAGTTGATGCCATGCCTATACCTTCAATCAATCTACTGTTAGTATTATGCCTCTTCCTCGGGAACTACAGAATCATCTGCAGCCTTCTTAACCGTCTTGCGGATAGCACGCTTACGAGTCTTCTTTTCTTCGGAACCTGTTGGCGTGATTTTTACGCCAGCCAGTTCTGGGTCAATCATAATACGACCACAGTACTCGCAAACAATGACTTTTTTGTGCATCTTGATATCCAACTGACGCTGGGGCGGTATCTTATTGAAGCATCCACCGCAGGCATCACGCTGCACATATACGATGCCCAGGCCGTTGCGTGCATTCTTACGGATACGCTTGAATGAAGTAAGCAGACGTGGCTCGATTTTCGACTCCAGGTCTTTCACCTTAGCCTTCAACTTTTCTTCTTCCTCGCGCGTTTCCTGCATGATTTCATCGAG
This sequence comes from Prevotella sp. UBA2711, assembly GCA_002354095.1. Taxonomy (GTDB): domain Bacteria; phylum Bacteroidota; class Bacteroidia; order Bacteroidales; family Bacteroidaceae; genus Prevotella. The sequence continues at coordinate 27,923 of DEKX01000002.1, forward strand.
CTCGTTCTTCTTCACTTCCAGAGCCTGCTGACGGTCTTCGATAATCTCATGACTTTGTGCCAGTTCATTCTTTTTCTCTTCGATACAGAACTGTGCCTCCCTGATTTTCTTGTTGCAGAGTTCTATTTCGAGCGACTGGAACTCAATCTCCTTCGTCAGCGTGTCGTATTCACGATTGTTCTTGACATCGTTCAACTGAGCCTTATAGCGCTCCACACTGGCCTTGGCGGTTTCTATATCACCTTTTTTCTGGCTGATAGCCTGCTCGAACTCCTTGATTTCATTTTCAATCTTTTCCACACGAATGGTCAAGCCCTCAATTTCGTCCTCAAGGTCTTGTACTTCCAGAGGCAGTTCACCTCTCAACGCACGCTTCTCATCAATTCCTGAGAGTGTGGTTTGCAGCTGATACAGCGTTTTCAGGCGCTCCTCAACTGGCATGTCTGTAGGATCTTTCTTTGCCATAATTTCTTTTTCTGATTACTCTGATTATTCTGATTATTCTAATTAAAGATACATAATTGGATTGGTGCAATGTTCCGTGATTTCCGTACGCACCCCAGGGCATTCCCGCTGAATGATGTCGCGGAATATTTCTGCCGTGAACTGTTCGCTCTGATAGTGACCTATCACGCAGATTTGGATTTTCTGTTCATAACCGAAATACTGGTGATAATGCATCTCACCTGTGATGAAGGCATCAGCACCCTTGCTGACAGCTTCGTCCAACAGGAAATCACCAGCCCCGCCGCATACGGCTACACGCTGAATAGGACGGCGCAACAACTCATTGCACATCGCGCACTCCACATCAAATTGTTTTTTCACAAACAGCACGAAATCGTCAGCAGCCTGCGGACTTCCGAGGTTTCCAATGACACCACTGCCGGCAGTCTCGGTTGGGGAAGCTCCTAAGAAAGAGACTTCTTGCAGCCCTATTTTCTCGGCTATTTTCCAGTTGACCCCGTCCTTGGCATTATCCATATTGGTATGCATGGATACCACCACAATATCGTGTTTGAGGGCTTTGATAACGCATCGTTGGACATCATTAGCCCCACTGATTTGCTTCAGGGGGCGGAATAGCAACGGATGGTGACTCACGATGAGATTGCATCCCTTCGCAATAGCCTCGTCAACCACACGTTCGGTGACGTCCAGACACAATAATGCCCCTGAAACCTCCGCCTCTGTTAGTCCTACTTGCAGGCCAGCATTGTCCCAGCTTTCCTGCAAGGGCAGGGGCGCGAATTGTTCAAGGGCGCTCAGCACTTGCTTTATTTTCACGCTTCCAAAAATTTTTTGCAAAGTTACGAAGAAAAAATGAAGAAAACTATTATTTTCTTATCTTTTAACTATTCGTTATCTTTTTCATGACAGTATGAGGTCCCGTCAAAGCAATGGGTACACAGTCTGTCCTTGGGCAATCCTATCGACTCAATCAGGTCTTCCAGGCTGGCAAATTTCACGCTCGTCAGACCAAGTCTGCGACCTATTTCATATACCATTTTCTGATATTCGGGCGACCCTGTGGTAGCATATTTCTCCAGATTCTTCGAGTCGTCACCCTCCAAATCCTTGATGATTCGGCGTGTAATCAGTTCCAAATCACTTTTCGACGATGTAAAACCGATAAACGGACAGCCATATACCAACGGAGGACAAGATATGCGCACGTGTACCTCCTTTGCACCATTCTCAAAGAACGTACGAACATTGTCGCGCAACTGGGTACCACGAACGATAGAGTCATCGCAGAACACGATACGCTGGTCTTTCAGTATGGCTGCATTGGGAATCAGTTTCATACGAGCCACCAAATCGCGACGCATCTGATTGCCAGGAGTGAACGAACGGGGCCACGTAGGCGTGTATTTCAAGACAGCACGCTTATAGGGTATCTTCTTACCATGCGAATAACCTATTGCCATTCCGACACCAGAATCAGGGATGCCACATACGAGGTCTGCCTCCAGTTCTGTATCTTTCTCACCCATCAGGCGACCGTTCTTCTCGCGCACAAATTCGGTATTAATTCCTTCGTAGTCGCTGGCAGGGAATCCATAGTACACCCAGAGGAACGAGCATATCTGACAACGGCTCAAGGGTTTCTGCAGGACTTCGATACCATTGGAGCGCAGACGCACAATCTCGCCTGGACCTACATCACGCAACACTTGATAGTCGAGGTTCGGAAAACTGGTAGTTTCGCTCGAAACAGCGTATGCACCTTCCTTCTGTCCTATCACGATAGGGGTACGTCCCAGGAAGTCGCGGGCAGCAATGATGCCGTCTTCGGTCAGAATCAGCATCGAGCACGAACCTTCTATCTTCTGATACACCTTATTAATACCTTCTACGAAAGTATTCCCCATGTTAATCAGCAGGGCCACCAGCTCCGTCTGGTTGATATTATTGGCAGACAACTCGCTGAAGTGCATCCTTTCAGCCAACAGCTCATCGGCTATCTCACGCAGATTATTGATTTTGGCTACAGTCACCACCGCATAACGGCCCAAGTGCGAGTTGACGATGATGGGCTGTGGGTCCGTATCACTGATAACGCCAAGTCCCTGTTTCCCCTTAAACGAATCCAGTTCGTCCTCAAAGCGTGAACGGAAATAATGGCGTTCCAACGAGTGAATAGAGCGACTGAAGCCCTTTTCCTCATCGTATGTTACCAGACCAGCGCGTTTAGTTCCTAAGTGCGAATTGTAGTCAGTCCCGTAAAACAAATCGTTTACGCAATCTTTTGTCGAGATAGTGCCGAAAAAGCCTCCCATTTTCTTACCTTTATAATGTTAATACCTTTTAGGCCTGCAAAATTACAAAAAAATCGCAGATTTTCCACCATCTCTTTAGTTTTTTTTGTATTTTTGTAGCGCATTATTGATATAACGGCTATGTCAGCACGACAGAAAATAGTACTCGGACTCATCCTCATCACCTTTGGCGGCATGATTTACTTGTCGTACCGTCCTACTTCTATCCTACTCTTTCGTGTGCTGGATGTTGTTGGTCTGATGCCTTTCATTGAAGATTGGCGCACGATGGCGTTTCATTGGCAACCGTCTGAGTTTGTGGTATATTCGTTGCCTGGCGGATTATGGTCAGCGGCATATATCCTGTTGGTACATGCGCTTCTTGAGCACCATACCGCTGTACTCCGCATCACCGTTGCCAGCATCATTCCTATGGTGGGCATCGTCTCCGAACTCATGCAGTCGGCAGGACTGTTGCCTGGTACCTACCAGTTGACCGACCTATGGTGCTATGCCTTACCTTTATTTATTCTTTTGATATCCGAAACTTTAAAAAATACAACATTATGGCAAGTTTTTTCGACCGCTTCAGTAGTAAGCAACTGACAATCATTATTATCTGTATCACCGCCTGTTTCCTGATGATGGGCGGATGTACCATGGTTCTTGGCAATGAAGACTCTGGATCTGAAAACAAGGAAAAGAAGCTCGTCTTCGATGATGACGATGACGGCTCTGACGAGAGTGGACATAAATACAAATTCGTGGATAAGGATGACCGCGAAGAAGGGGATAAAGCCGACGACAAATCTGACAAGAAGAAGGAAGAGGGCGACCCCTATCAAGAACTTGACGAACTGATAGGTCTGGAAGCCGTGAAGGCAGAAGTACACTCGCTTGCCAACTATGTGAAGGTGCAGAAAGCCCGTAAGGACAAGGGACTGAAGACGCCCAACCTGAACTATCACCTTGTCTTCACGGGCAGTCCCGGTACAGGTAAGACTACCGTGGCGCGTATCGTAGCACGCATCTATAAGGATTTGGGGATTCTGAAAAAAGGCCATCTTGTAGAGACTGACCGTTCCGGACTCATCGGACAGTATGTAGGTCAGACGGCTCCCCGAGTGAATCACATGTGCGACTCTGCCCTCGGAGGCGTACTCTTCATCGACGAGGCCTATGCGCTCACCCAGAGTCAGTCAAGCCAAGACTATGGTTCTGAAGCCGTAGCCACGCTGCTGAAACGCATGGAGGACGATCGCGACCGTTTGGTAGTGATTGTGGCTGGTTATACCAACGAGATGAAACAGTTCATCAATACCAACCCAGGCTTAGAGTCACGTTTCAATCGCTACATCAACTTCCCCGACTATTCCGCCGAAGACCTTTATAAAATCTTCCGTCAGTATCTGAAGAAAAACCAATATACCATCACCAAGGAAGCTGCCAGTGCGGTTTTTGAGCATCTCCAGAATAAGGTTGCCACGAAAGACCGCAACTTCGGTAATGCCCGATATGTGCGCAACCTGTTTGAGAAGACCATCCAAGCGCAGGCCAACCGTCTTGCCAAGGCTGGCAAGGTGAGTGACGAACAACTCGTGGAAATTACGCTTGCAGACTTCAGACAGGCTATCTGACCAAAAGATATTACCAATCCTTCAGACTGGCTTTGGCTTCTATCCGGTTCTCAATATGATCCTCGAGAGCTGAGAAGAAATCAAAGCCAGTCAGTTTTTCTATCTCATCAACCGTACGAACGGCCTGACGCATAGGCTGACTGCTACCGTTGTTCTCATAGATAAAACCGATGGCAGCAGGATTCTTGCCTGTACGCATCACGACCTTATAGAAAGCCTCTGGCACCGTGATACGGCGATTGCGCTGCCGACCTATCGTCTTGTGATTATTGCCACGCAGGATGGGACCGCAAACGATGTAAACCCTATCGTAACGCTTTGCCCACGTACGGCACAGCATCTCCAAATCATTCCAGTCGCCTCCGTTCAGTTTACCGTTCTGCGGACAGATATTCGTCATCAGGAACGACTCCTCCTGGGCACGTTGATTCCATTTGTTATCACCCGACGGACACATGTGACCGCGCGAATAGCCCGACTGCATATAGTCAAAGGTAGTCACTGGGTCACCCTTCACATCCTCGTCCGGTTGGAAAGCCACGCCCCCTCGCTTGTATTTACCTGATACGTGATTACCGGTGAGATACCACGCTACAGCCAACGGAATACGCATCGACTCCGAATACCATGCCTTATAGGCATAACGCTGCAAAGGCGTTGTTTCCTGTGGAATACGCACGTCGGTCAGGGTGTTATGCTGATCCGCCGATTCATTCTTCTCAACTTTCTGTCCGCACGATTGCAGACTGAGCAGCATCATAGCTGCTATGATGATGGTTATTCTTTTCATCTTGAAGTCTTAACTGATTTTGGTGTAAATAAAGATACAGAGCACGAGCACCAGCATCGTACTGCTCAGGGCGGCAACCGTCATCAAAGCAACAAAGCCAATGGCTTGAAGGGTTGAAAAGCCACCCATCAGCAGTCCGCATAACAGGGAGGGCACAAATACCAGCCCTGCCAGCAGTAACTGTTGCAGGATGGGGGTGAATGCACGCGTGATAGCTTTGGTGACAAAAGGACGCAGGGCTTCCATCTCTGTGGCGCCGTTGGCTTTCAGATACTCAAACAAATCCTTGTGCGAACGGCGTTCCAGCACGTAGGTAGTGATTCCCCGGCGACAGACAAAGAGGACTTCTGCCTGTAGCATAGTCATCACGGGGATATATACCGAGGCACTGAACAGATGGGGCACATCTACCAATAACAATACGATGAGACCCATCACGAAGGTAACGACCGTCATACTGATATAGATGGGTATTGACTGCCAACGCTTCTTGCAGTACACCGCCGTAGCCACTCCACTGCTCAGGAGCACCCACACGATATTCACCCATGCTTTGTTCCACTCGAAGATGAAGTACAGACAGCCTGCCAACACCGACATCGTGATGATAAACCGTAATATTACCTTGGCAGACTGGCGCAGGAAGCGACGGTCTGAACGAAATAGTATCAAGGCTGGAACAACCAGCAAGAACATACCTAAAAGCAATCGTACAATCGTGATATTCATAGTTGTATCTGATTTTGAAGGATTCGTGAATTAACTGCCAGCACCGTTGCGCCCTTTTCGGCAGCACACTGCAACAGACTGTCAACTTGTGCCATCGTCTCGGCACTGATGGGTGCTGCCGGCTCATCGACTATCAACAGGTGTTTGTCCAACTGCATCGCATTCTGCAGCAACAGCAGGTAACGCTCATCGGCAGTCAGTTCTGCCCATCGACGTCCGTCGGTAGGCACTTTATACGATGTCCCACCCTTGTTCACATGCAGTCCGAATAGCAGTTCTGAAATGTCAGCCATACTGTCGTAATCCTCAATGGCAGAAAACTGCTGTGGCACGTAGGCTATATCCCTGCGGAAATAAGGTGCAGAAAGGGGTGTCAGCAATTCACCGTCAATACTGATATGACCAGCCGTAATAGGTATCATACCCAAAATGGCACGCAACAAAGTGGTTTTGCCCGACCCGTTTTTACCTGTCAAGCAAACCAACTGTCCGTCGCCCGCCGTCAGCGAGAACGAGTGAATCTGTGGCTCTATCGTTACGTTATGCAGTTCTAACATCGTCTTATTTTGGTGCAAAGATAATAAATTCTTTAAACTTTAAACTCTAAACTCTAAACTTTTTACTACCTTTGCACCATGAAATTGACAAAGAGGCGGATGCCTGCCGAATGGGAGAAGCAAAGTGCCGTGCAGCTTACTTGGCCGCACGAGGCTACTGACTGGGCTCCTATCTTGCCCGAAATCACTGCTGTTTACGAAGAAATGGCACGCGAAATCCGTAAGCGCGAGAAGCTGATTATAGTCGATGATATCCCACATAACGATACGTGGGCTCGCGATCACGGCTTCATCACGGTAGAGCAACTCTCAACTCCCAACTCTCAAAGGCTACGGGTAGGCGAGCAAAGCTCGGGAATACTCTCAACTCTCCTCCTCGATTTCCAATTCAACGGCTGGGGCGAGAAATTTCCTGCCGAACTGGATAACCAGATTAACCGACAATTGTATGACAGAGGATTGGTAAAGGGCATCTACGAACCCCATTTGGACTTCGTTTTGGAAGGTGGCTCGATTGAGAGCGACGGCAAGGGGACTGTATTCACGACCGAATGCTGTCTGATGGCGCCACACCGCAACCAGCCCTTGACCAAAGCCAACATCGAAGACCGACTAAAGACATATCTGGGTGCTGAGCGCATCGTGTGGCTGCAACATGGCAGTCTGCTAGGCGACGACACTGACGGACATATTGATACACTGGTGCGCATCTGTCCTAACGATACCTTATTATATATAGGGGCTGACGAGGCGCATCCCGACCTTGTGGAGATGGAACGCGAATTGCAACAGCTCAAGACGCTGGAGGGCCATCCCTACCGGCTCTTGAAATTGCCACTCCCCCGTCCTATCTATGATGAGGGCTATCGGCTTCCAGCCACCTATGCCAACTATCTGGTCATTAATGGTGCCGTACTGGTGCCTACTTACGGGCAGCCCGACCTCGACCAAGAGGCTTTGGACATCATCCGGCAGGCTTTTCCTGACCGCGAAATGGTGGGCATCGATTGTCAGGCTGTCATTAAGCAACACGGCAGTCTTCATTGTTGTACCATGCAATACTATTAAAGCTAAAAAAGTAAAAAAGGTAAAAATGAAAATAGGTATTATTCAACAACACAATACTGCTGATGCCGAGCAGAACATCAAACGCTTGGCCACCAAGATACGCAGTCTGGCTCAGCAGGGCGCCCAGCTCATCGTCCTGCAGGAGCTTCACAACGGGTTGTATTTCTGTCAGACCGAGGATGTCAACGTATTCAGTCAGGCAGAACCCATCCCTGGTCCCTCTACCGAGTTCTTCGGCGACTTGGCCCGAGAATTGGGGGTAATCATCGTCACGTCACTCTTCGAGAAGCGTGCCGCCGGCCTTTATCATAACACGGCTGTCGTGCTGGAACGCGACGGCTCTATCGCCGGCATCTATCGCAAGATGCACATACCCGATGACCCAGGCTACTACGAGAAGTTCTACTTCACGCCTGGCGATTTGGGATTCCACCCCATCAAGACCTCCGTTGGTTGCCTGGGCGTACTCGTCTGTTGGGACCAGTGGTACCCTGAGGCAGCCCGTCTGATGGCGATGCAGGGAGCCCAGTTGCTCATTTACCCCACCGCTATCGGTTACGACCCCAACGACACGCCCGAGGAACAGCAGCGCCAGCGTATGGCATGGCAGACGGTTCAGCGTGGCCATGCCGTAGCCAACGGCCTGCCCGTCATTACGGTGAATCGTGTAGGCGAAGAGAAAACTCTCAACTCTCAACTCTTCTGGGGAACCAGTTTCGTAGCCGGTCCACAGGGCGAACTGCTTTACGAGGCCCCTACCGACCAAGAGGCAGAGACCATTGTCGAGGTGGATATGGAGCGAACCGAACAGGTGCGTCGCTGGTGGCCTTTCCTGCGCGACAGACGCATCGATGCATATCAAGACATAACAAAACGATACATAGACTAATATGGCAAACAATTTAAGATTTCAGGTAGTAGAAGAAGCGTTCAAGAAACGTGCCGTCGAGGTAAAAGTACCTCAGGAACGGCCTTCGGAATATTTCGGAAAATACGTCTTCAACAAGCAGAAGATGTTCCGTTACCTGCCTTCCGATGTGTACAATACGATGATTGACGTGATGGACAACGGTGCCCGTCTCGACCGTTCCATAGCCGATGCCGTGGCAGACGGCATGAAGAAATGGGCCATGGAGATGGGGGTAACCCACTATACTCACTGGTTCCAACCGCTTACCGAGGGCACTGCCGAAAAGCACGATGCTTTTGTGGAACACGACGGCAAAGGAGGTATGATAGAGAAGTTCAGCGGCAAACTGCTCGTACAGCAGGAGCCCGATGCTTCGTCGTTCCCTAACGGCGGTATCCGCAATACGTTCGAAGCACGCGGCTACAGCGCGTGGGACCCAACCAGTCCTGTGTTCATCATTGACGACACGCTCTGTATTCCTACTATCTTCATCGCCTATACGGGCGAAGCCCTCGACTATAAGGCTCCGCTGCTGCGCTCGCTCCATGCGGTAGGCAAGGCGGCTAAAGATGTTTGTCAGCTGTTCTACGACGACGTCACCAAAGTTCAAGTGAACCTGGGTTGGGAACAGGAGTATTTCCTCGTTGACGAGGGGCTCTACTCTGCCCGTCCCGACCTGCTGATGACGGGACGCACGCTGATGGGTCACGAGAGTGCCAAGAACCAGCAGATGGACGACCACTACTTCGGCACCATCCCCGACCGCGTGCAGGCCTTTATGAAGGATTTGGAGATTCAGGCGCTCGAACTGGCTATTCCCGTCAAGACGCGCCATAACGAGGTAGCCCCCAACCAGTTTGAGTTGGCTCCCATCTTCGAGGAGTGTAATCTGGCTGTTGACCATAACATGCTGCTCATGTCGCTCATGAAGAAAGTGGCTCGCAATCACGGATTCCGCGTACTGCTCCACGAAAAGCCTTTCGACGGTATCAACGGTTCGGGTAAGCACAACAACTGGAGTCTCTCTGCCGACAATGGCGTACTGCTGCATGCTCCAGGCAAGACGCCTGAGGAGAATCTGCGCTTCGTCACCTTCATTGTTGAGACACTGATGGCTGTTCATAAGCACAACGGACTGCTCAAGGCGTCCATCATGTCAGCTACCAACGAACACCGTCTGGGTGGCAACGAGGCACCTCCTGCCATCATCTCGTCGTTCCTGGGCACTCAGCTCACCGAATTGCTCGACCACATCGAGCAGTCGGACACCAACGAGCTCTTCAACCTCCAGGGCAAACAGGGTATGGCTATCGACATTCCCCAGATTCCCGATCTGATTATTGACAATACCGACCGTAACCGCACCTCGCCCTTTGCCTTCACCGGTAATCGTTTCGAGTTCCGTGCACCAGGTTCCAGCGTCAACTGTGCATCAGCCATGATAGCCCTCAACGCAGCGATGGCTGAAGCCCTCGCCTCGTTCAAGCAGCGTGTCGATAAAAAGATTCAAGCATACAGCCAACAGCCAACATCCAATACGCAACATGTGAAAACCGCTGCCATTTTGGAAGTCCTCAAGGAAGATATCAAGACTTGCAAGCCCATCCGTTTCGACGGCAACGGCTATTCAGACGAATGGGTGAAGGAGGCAGCCCGCCGCGGATTGGACGTTGAGAAATCGTGTCCTGTCATCTTCGAACACTATCTTGACGAGAGCAGTGTGAAGATGTTCGAGAGCACCAAGGTCATGAACCGCAAGGAGCTCGAGGCTCGCAACGAGGTGAAATGGGAAACCTACGTGAAGACGGTTCAGATAGAGGGCCGCGTGTTAGGCGACCTTGCCATGAACCACATCATCCCCGTGGCTACCCACTATCAGAGTCAGCTCATCAAGAACGTGCAGGGCATGAAGGACGTTTTCTCTGCTGACAAGGCAGAGCGCCTATCATCGCGCAACATGAAACTCATTGAGGAGATTGCCGAGCGCACCGAGCGCATAGAGCAGCAGGTAGAGGAACTCACCGAGGCTCGCAAGGTGGCTAATCGCATTGAGAACATCCACGAGCGTGCTATCGTCTATCACGACACCGTCTGTCCTAAGATGGAGTCCATCCGTTATGAGATAGACAAGTTGGAGCTCATCGTGGAAGACGGGCTCTGGACACTCCCCAAATATCGCGAACTGTTGTTTATCCGATAAAAGCAAAGAAGGTAGCCCGCGGTCGGCTACCTTCTTTTTAGTTTTTGGTTTATTCCTGTGTTATTTCCTCTATCTGACGGAGAATGTCATTGTTGGTGCGTTGCATCTTGAAGTAGAAGATGAGAGCGAGGATAATTGTTTTTCTAAAGTTGTCATTGTTTTGTCTGTCTTTTGGATTTTATTTACCCGTTAGACGCAATATAGTAGAGAAAAACTACAAGAAAAAACATTTTTTTATTTCAGATGAAGGATTTTCCCCTCCAGAAAGAAATCCGTCAGCTGGTATTTATCCGACGTCTTGACATCGAGCATGATGGGTGTTTCCACCTGTATGTCCTTCATCACAATGTTGTTACAGCGTGAGAGGGGCATATCGTCGCGCTTCTCCGGTTTAAAGAACTGAGTCCAAGGGTAGATATAAAGGAATCGGTCGCAACGGCCTGTGATGTCCTCCACTGTGATGTATTCGTAGTGCTGAGGGGTATCGGGACGCATCTTCAGCCACAGCACGCGGTTGGCATCCTGCGTCCGACAATGGCGAAGAACGACATTCCTGTTATGGAGCGACTCAGAACCCAAGGTCAGACAGCCATGCACCTTTCCGTACGTACAGTTTTCTATCAGTATGCGTTGGTTGTCGCCATTCATAGAGTCTTGGTCTGCCCAAGTGCCCTTGCCGCCTTTCAGCACGACAGCATCGTCGTTCACGTGCATGTAGCAACCGCTGACCAGTACATCCGTACACGCATCGATGTCAATGGCATCCGACGAGGGTGCTCCCTTCGTCGAGTCCTGTTCCCAAACATGCTCCGTAGGGGCATAGATATAGCAGTCGAGATAGCGAACATGATGACTCTTATAGACATGATTCGTCCAGAAGGGCGAGTTCACCAGATGCACATCCTGAATGGTCACGTGTTTCGAATTGGCAATATAGGTCAGTCGCGGACGCTGGCTGTCCTTATTTGTACAAGCAGGATTCCACTGCCGCCGCAACCAGAAGTCCTGCCAATAACGCAGCCCATTGCCGTCTATCGTGCCGTGTCCCGTAATGGTGAATCCGTCAACACCGTAAGCATTCACCAGCGCAGGGAAATATTTGCATGTCTCACCTTCAATACGGGTCAGCATCACGGGGAAATCAGCAATACGGTTACTGCCCTTCAGTCGGCCAACTACATGCAGATGCGTACCTGGCTTAAAGAAGAGTGCTCCCGAAAGAAAAGTCCCCTCTGGAATCACTATCACCCCACCACCCTCATCAGCGCAGCGGTCGATGACGCGCTGAATAGCAGCCGTCTGCACCAGCGTACTGTCACCAGCCACACCATAATCGGTGATGACGTATGGACGTCCCAACTGTTTGACATCTACTTTCTCCTTTTTGCCGAACCACGCGTCCATCTCTGTTCCGTCGGGCCATTTGTCGGCTTTCGCACCCATTGCCACCACCAGCAGCATGAGGGTTAATAATAAAAAGTTTCTTTTCATATCCATTTGCAAAGATATAACAAATATACGAATAAAGTGGATTCTGGGGAATTTATTTGGTGGGTTCTTCAAGTTTTACTATCTTTGCAACCGAAGAACTTTAGAAAAACGGAATTATGCAAAGAATCATCACATTGACACTGATGCTGGTGGGAGGGCTACTCGTCGTGCTGGCACAGCCCAAGGACGAACAGGTGAAGCGCATCAGGCAACTGTATGCCGAGGCTAAACAGAAGATTGCCCAGAACGGTAAGAACGGTAAGGCTCCGTTAGACCTCACCATCGTAAGAGAGAACGGTGAGGAGGTTGACCCCGACTTTATCCTGGACAGCCACACTGAACTGACCTTCTACTTCGATAATGGGAAGACGAAAGCTGATCAGGAATTCTACGATCAGTCGAACTGCTATTTCATCAACGAATACTGGACTTCGCACGGGCATGAGTCTTTCTTAGAGGTTCTGGTAGATGCCAAGGGCTATCCGCTCTTCATCTTCTCGAAGGGAATTACAGATGGCGGATACGTGCAGGAGAACCGCTATTATTACAACCAGCAGGGGCAAACCATTCACGGCATCTTCAAGTCGGGCATGTACGACCAGCCTTTGTCTGAGCGTGATGACGAACAGCTGACGCCCACCATTGGCGACGAGAAACTGGAAGAGGCGAAACATTTGCTGAAGGTGTTCCAAAGTGTCATGCACACGTCGAACCATGTTCCGGCATCAACGGCTAAGGCAACCACCCCGAAGGCTGAGCGCATCAAGGCGATTCGTGCTGCCTATGCCAAAGCGCAGGAGAAGATAGCAGCCGACAAGACTTCAGAGAATCCGCACCACATCTTCATCACCCTGCACGAGGCTTTGTCAGAACAATTCCCACCCGTCACCGAGAACACTAATATTTATTTCGACAAGAAGGCGGATGCACAGGGGAATGAGGTCGGTACCTGCTACTTCATCAACAATCGCCGCCAGTGCATGTACTGGGACAACTACGTGGAATTCCTGGCGAACGGGAATGGCACGGACGTGATGTTCACCTATCAGCACAACAAAGAGGAAGGTGAAAACTACGAATGGCGCTACTACTACGATGAGAACGGCAAGTGCATAGAAGCCAAGACCAATGGCATCGAGGAAGGTGACGGAGTGGCTGAGCGACAGACGTTCTTCAACTATCTGAATACTGCCAAACTATTGACAGGAAACTAACCGCTCCACCTATTTTAATTTCTTAAATACAAAGCGCACCAACAGGAAATTGACGGGTATCGAAATAGCATAGACGCCCACGGGTGCCCACTCGGCACTCCACCCTAACCAGAGGAAGAAATTGAGCAAGCCCATTTGAAGGAAGTAATTGACCAGATGGGCACCGCCGAAACCTGCCCCGTTCTGGGCGGTAGCTTTCTCGCGGAAGATATAGCGCGCCGACAGATAATAGTTGACTACAAAGCCCACGATGTAGCCTGCCGTCCAGGCAATATTCACATTGATAACCAACTGGAGCAGCCAGTAAACAACGTAGTGGATGACCGTAATGAGGACACCCACTATGCTGAAGCGAACCATCTCGCCAATTTGTTCCTTCGTCAGTTTCATTGTTTGTTCTTAAATGCTTCCAACTCTTTGACTATCACGTCGAAATCGTCGGTCAGCGTCAGTTGCAGATTCTTATACTTGCCCAACTTCACCATTTCTTGGAGGAAGGGGTAAACGGGCATTTCTTTGGTCCAGAAATCAGTACCGAGGAATATCATCGGACTGGCATAGCCGAAGGAGAGATAATGGTTCTGGACAGCATCCTGGAATATCTCTTGCATGGTGCCTGCACTGCCCGGGGTATAGATGATGCCACCAAAGGCTACGGTGAGAATGAGGTCTTCGCGAATGCTGTTCTCGAAGAACTTGGCAATGTGGGTAGCGAAGGGGGCTGAGGGCTCATGACCGTAGAGGTAGGTGGGAATACCCAGACTTACATAATCGCCCTTGCGTGGGAAACGCTCCATCACGGCAAACGACGAAGCCAGCCAGCCCTTGTCCTTGAACGAGGGAGCTACACAGAGCATCTTGACTGCCACATCGACATCCTGCTCCGTACGACCAGCCAGCCAAGCGCCCAGATGAGTTGCTTCCATAGCACCAGGACCACCACCGCTGAGCATGATAAAACCCTGTTCGGTGAGGCGCTTGCTTAGGAGCACCACCTTCTTATACATCGGATCGGTGCGCAACAGGGCATGACCGCCCATGATACCGATACAGAGGCGAGAATTGTACTTCTTGAAGAACGCGTTGAGGGCTACGTGGATACTATTATCATGGAGTGCACGAGCCAACGATTCGTCAGCCGACTGAGCTTGTTTGCCATTCTTGATGAAGTGGCGATATGCCTTCGTGTCGTAGCAGGTCTCGAAGGTGGCTTCATCCTTGGGATTATAGCCGGCATAGAGCTCTTCGGCGGTGTAGAGTGTAGAACGGTTGATACTGAAGGGTACAGACTTCAGATAGTTCAACGTCTGTGGTGTGAACAATTCATCGACCGACTGTGCCTTGACGGTGACAGCGGCGAGCACCATGAGTGTCATTAAAATAGTTTTCTTCATAACAGTTAAAGTTTAAATTATAGTTTATTGATACGTCCTTGCGGTTGTGCATACTGCTGACCGATATGTCCACCCAGATTCTTAGTCACAAACTCGATAAAGATATCGTTGTAGGTGCGTTTGGTCTCCCATGTTATCTTACTGCCTTTCAGCGTGTTATAGAGTCCGCCATCCGTCACGCAATACTTGGTGGTGGCAACGGTATAGATACGATCGGGATTGAGAGGTTCGTAATGCTGGGTGGCGCTGTTGAGAATTTTTACGTCGCTCACCTGATGAGTAGCCACACGGACGGTAAACTTCATACCGGAAACCTGTGGGAACTGACCATCGGGCTTGGGCAGGAAACTCATCAGTTTTTCAAGCATCGACAGGATGGTGCTGCCCTTCACCTCTGCCACCACGATGTAATTGTCGTAAGGCAACAGCGAGAGCAGTTCGCCGTAGGTCAGGTCGCCTGCCTTCGCTTCGTTGCGGATACTACCGCTGTTGAGCACAGAGATATCGGAACCTGTCACCATACGGAAGGCATCAGTCACTATGTCGCCTGCCGTCGTCTCGCCAGAACGGTGTGCTTCGTTGCCCTCGTCGTCGAGAATGCGCAAGGGTACCTCACTATGACACACTACGCGACTGGTCTGCTCGTGGAGCATCGTGTGGATGCTGTCAACCACCTGGGCTACAAAAGGATTCATCTCACTCACACTCTCCACAGGAATCAGTGTGGTTGAGAAACGGCCGTCAGGAGTGATGAGCAGCTTGCCTATATGCGAAAACTTGGTGCCTGTCTGGGTGACAATGATGGGCTTACCTACCTTATTTAAAATAGTATCGGCTTGTATCGTAGCATGCGAATGTCCGTCAAGCACGATATCGATGCCCGAGGTATTGGCGACCAGTATATGGGAATCCGAATGGCGCTGTGTAGGTTCCTCGCCTAAATGGGAATCGACGATGACGTAGTCGGCTCCTGCTCTGCGAGCCTCATCGACAGCACGCTGCACCAACACGGGAATGTCTTCGCGCTGTAAATCGTATATCAGACTGTCGTTTTCGTCGTGGAAGGCATAGGCCTCATCCTCCATAGATGTTGGAGTAACCACACCCACAAAGGCGATGCGCTTGTTGCCCACACGCTTCATAACATAAGGAGCAAAAACCAGTCGGCCCGTCTTCCTATCATGCAGATTGCAGCACACTACAGGGACGGGAACCTGGCGCAGCAACTGGAACATGCGCTCCATACCGTAGTCGAACTCATGATTGCCCAACGTGATGGCATCGTAATTCACCGTACGCATCACATCCACCACATACTGACCTTTGGAGATGGCACCTACAGTCTGACCTTGCACATAATCACCGTTCGACACGAGAAACACATCGGCTGTATCAGCAATAGCATCGCGCAGACCAGCCAGTTTGGCATAGCCATCAACCGCACAGTGGACATCGTTTTCGTAGAGCACCACGATACTGCGCTGTCTGCCATTTTGAGCGTAAGTGTTGCTGGCTAATCCAAGCATCATGCACACCAAAAGCGAAATCATGCTTTTTGTTTTCATACCTTTTAAGATGATTGACCGTATTATTGTTTTCTTGCTTTTTTCTTCAGTTTTCCAATGGCATTCTCCAGACTCTCCGTAGGCTCGATAATGTTATAGTCTGCCCAGAAATCCGGGTCTTCGAAGTATTCCACCTTATCATAGAAACGTTCGCGAATACCAAACGAATTGCGACCCTTGGGGCGCTTGACTTCCTCGCCCATTTGCCGGCGGTCGGTAACCACCATTTCGCTGACCGTCGTAAAGGGAGATGCAAAGAGCCGGCGCTTCCAGTCGCAATTAAAGCGCATCTCATTGCGGACGTAGCTCATACGGGTGACGCCTTGCATATCTGTAGTATAGACTATCGTCACGGTGAGTTCCTTAGGACGGAAACGGAGGCCGAACGGTTTCTTCACCAACATATAATCGGAGGCGGAGCGCCAATTACTTACATCGAGTTGCAGTTCTGCACGGGTGAACGCCAGCGTCTCCTGATCTATGAACAGTTTGCCATACATCAAGGGGTACATGGTGTGCATCTTGGGCTGCATCGAAACCACATACTGCAGGCGGTCGTCAATCAGTGCAGGCATATCCATCGAAAAGTCATAGAGCCCGAAGTCTTCAGCTTTCAGCACATATTCACGATTCTTAGCAATATCCACCATCAGTGGCATCACAGGACCACCCTGTATCTTGACACCCAGTGTGTCACGAGCCTTCATACTCATCAACCGGCGCCCTTTCAGAATGGCTACTGCGTCGCGCTCAGGACCACGACTATAGCCGGTCTTATACATATCAGTTACGGCTTCAGCTACAGAGATGAAACGAGAACCCCGACGAGCCGTCTCGCGATAGAAGCAGCGCACCAGTTCTGGTTTCTGAGGATAATTCTTTTCGATGCGGTCCATAGCAGCCTTGACTATCTCCAAGGGGTCGTTACGCGTAACCACCACTTCGTGAAGCCCAACGGTGTTGACCGCCATCATGATACGGAGATTGGAGGTCTGACCATGCTGTATTTGCTGTCTGCGGGTTTTATAGCCGATATGACTGAGTTGGATATACTGGGGAATGCGTTGCGTTTTCAAGGAGAAACGCCCATCGTCGTTAGTCACCATGTGTTCCTTGCCACCTTCGGCAGTCACACTGACATGACTCAGTGTGCGCCCTGTCTGGCGATCAAGCACCACGCCATTTATTACTGCCTGTGCGTAGCCTAAAAGCACACCTGACAGCAGTACCATAGTCATGAATAGTTTTCTATTAGTCATAGCCTTGCGTCGTTTATCGTGACAAAGATAAATAATTTTTTTGAAATGAAGGCATTTTCATTATTTTTTCTTACCTTTGTCGCCACAAAACATGCTGAGTGATGGAACAGAACACGAATGACATCCTGCTGAAGAACGTAGCACTGCTCTCGAAACTGACGGAGCAGGAGGTGAAAATGATGCCTGCCACGGAAGCTCCTCTGCCCTCGGTGGAGAAGGTGGTGCGCATCGTCACGCTGGTAAAGAACATCATTTTTCCCGATTATATGGGAAAGCGTCAGGCGGACGAAACGAAACGCTCGTACCATATCGGTGAGTGTATGCTGGAATTACACCGTCTGCTGGTGAAACAAATAGCCCACGGATTGCAGTTCTGCGAGGACTGCGAAGAAATATCCACGAAGGAAAAAGCCTATGAGGAGGCTCAACGTAAAGCTACGCTTTTCATTGATGCACTGCCTGAAATCAAGCGACTGCTTTATACCGATGTGCAGGCGATGTTCGACAACGACCCCGCTGCGCCTAACTATGGTGAGGTAATTTTCTGCTATCCGGTAGTGAATGCCATGACGCACTATCGTATTGCCCACAAACTGCATGAACTGCAAGTACCCGTCATTCCACGTATCATCACAGAACAGGCTCACTCGAAGACGGGTATCGATATTCACCCTGGAGCTACCATCGGCGAATACTTTGCGATTGACCACGGAACGGGTGTGGTAATAGGTGAGACGTGTATCATCGGTAATCACGTGACACTCTATCAGGGTGTGACGCTGGGTGCCAAGAGCTTTAAATACGATGAGAACGGCAACATGCTGAACGTGCCTCGTCACCCAATCATCGAGGACCACGTGACAGTTTATTCCAATGCCTCTATCCTGGGACGCATCACGATTGGTCATCATAGCGTGATAGGTGGTAACATCTGGGTAACCAACGACGTCCCTCCCTACTCTCGCATCCAGCAGTCGAAAGCTGTCGATGCCTCGTTCAACGGAGGTTTGGGAATATAAAACAGAAAAGAGAGCCGCTTGGCTCTCTTTCTTATTATTACTATTTGGTTATTGTTACTTTGTCGTTGACTAATTCTTTAGGCACTTGCGACCAACCATAGTAACTATCCCATTTAGATGATGACGTTTTATAGAGGTCAAAGTAAATCTCCTTGTAATCACCACAATCCATATAGCCTGTAAAGCGGTTGTTGTTAATTCCGTAGTCATAAATGTAAATGACCTGACCAGTTTCGTAGGTCATTCTGATGCGCCCGTTAGCCACACTCCACATAAAATCACGATAGCGGTAATCGTTGTTAAATGGATCGTAGTCTACCTGCTCACCATAACCCGAGGTTGCCCCACGATTATAACTGTAGCCTTTGCGATAGAAACGGATAATGGTGTCGTATTCACGACCCGTTCCCTCATAGCCCCAATAGCTATAGTAGTCTTCTCCCATATATCCTTCCCATTCGCCTGATAAGTCGTAGGCTATCTGTTCGTCTCTCGTCATGCAACTTGAGAACGTTGTCAACGTTAGCACTAAGAGAAGTGCCTTCATTGTGAGTGTATAAATCTTCTTCATAATTAATTGTTTTTTAAGTTTCTGATGCAAAGGTAAGGAAAATATCCTATACCACCAAGATATAATACCTATATTTGAGTAGGGATTTTCCTATTTTACTCTAAAAACCATGTTATATAACATACAAAGTGCATTTTGTCAAGAAAAAACATGGCAGTATAAAAAAAAATCCGTAACTTTGACCCATGAATTTGAAAAATAATATGATTGAATAAAAGACTAATGTACAATATACATAAATTTCTTTTCCATTATTAATACTATCATTAGGATTATAAATAGGGCGGCAAAGTTGTGAAACTTAACCGCCTTCGCTTTTTATTTATTCGTCATTCTTTTTCTTTCCGAACTCAGGGTCTATCTTCAGGAATGCTGTAACAATATATGTCAAAGAACATGCTACAACAACGATGAGGAAGAAGGCCTGATAGCCCACAGCTTCCTGCAATGCACCTGCGAACATACCCGGTATCATCATCGAGAGGGCCATAAACGCTGTGCAAAGAGCATAGTGGCTGGTCTTATGATTACCCTGACTATAATAAATAAGGTATAGCATATAGGCAGAGAAGCCAAACCCGTAACCAAACTGCTCAACAAACACGCAGACATTGATGATAAAAAGGGAGGAAGGTAAGGCATAGGACAGATAGACATAAACCAAATCAGGCAATGTAATAGCCATCACCATAGGCCACAGCCAACGCTTCAAACCATCACGACTGGCAACAATACCACCCAGAATACCACCCAGGGTAAGACCAATAACACCTACTGTGCCTTGTACCAAGCCATATTCGCCGTCAGAAAGCCCCAATCCGCCATTGTGGTAGGCATCAACCAGGAAAAGAGCTGAAATCTTGGCCAACAAGCCTTCTGGCATACGATAGAACAACATAAAACAGATGCCTGCCCATACTTGCGGCTTCTGAAAGAAGGTAATGAGCGTCTGTTTGAATTCATCCCAGATTTCACCGGCTGTCTTCTTCGACTTCATACCGTCTTCAGCTGGTTTGGGCAGAATCCAATGGTGGTAGAGCCACAGAGCAATAAAGAGGCCTGCCATCAGATAGAATACCAAACTCCAAGAATAACGGATGTTGCGGGTGAGCACCTGAAGAGCACCAGCCAAGCCAACCAACAATCCTGATGAGAATATGGTGGCTATGCGATAGAACGTTGAACGGATGCCAACGAAATATGCTTGCTCATGCTGGTCAAGACCCAACATATAGAAACCATCGGCTGCAATATCATGCGTAGCACTGCTAAAGGCCATCAACCAGAAGAAACAGAGTGAGCCCTGCAACCACCACGGACCAGGAATCGTGAAGGCTACGCCTCCCAATGCTGCAGCAATAAGTACCTGCATAGCAACAATCCACCAACGCTTAGAGCGCAACATATCCACGAAAGGACTCCACAACGGTTTGATAACCCAAGGCAGGTAAAGCCAAGAGGTGTATAACGTAATGTCTGTATTCGACAAGCCTAAGCGCTTATACATAATGAGAGAGATTGTCATTACAGCCACATAGGGAACTCCCTCTGCAAAATAAAGTGTGGGAACCCAAGCCCACGGAGATTTTTTGTTCATTGTCTTTTAATATATTCTTTTAATTTCGGCACCACGATAGTAGTGCAATAGTATTTCATCATATTTATAACCTTTCTGTCCCATAACGGCAGCTCCTATCTGGCAGAGTCCGACACCGTGCCCCCACCCTTTTCCTTTCAGACGGAAGCCTGTGGCGGTCTTCTCTACGTCGAAAGCCGAACTATAGAGATGGGTCTCGCTAAGAGCACGACGTATCTCCAACTCCTTACCGATGGTGAAGGTCTTCTTCGTTCCTACAATCTTCAGTTTCCAGATACGTCCGCTTTTGCCTCGTTCCAACGGGATGAGGTCGGTTATCTTTCCAAAGTCGTCCTTTAGTTTTTCGTTGATGAGATCAGAAATCTCATCCACAGAGTATTCAACGGTCCAGCGATAGAAATCGTTGGTCTCCAGATCATAATCATTTAAGACTTGCGAAAGTACCTCTTTATCGTTGGTGTTGCAGAATGGGTCTTCCACAGAGACAAGGTAGGGTTTGGGAGTATCTTCCCAACAATACTGGAACTCCTCCGTCACGCCACCACAACATTTAGAGAATCTGGCATCACAGATTTCGTCGCCATAGCACAAGATACAGCCATGCGTAGCTTTCAAAGCCTGCTCTACTGCCTCACTGGTCTGCTTGGTGATACCCTGATAGCGCTGACAATGGTCGTCGGCACACACGTCAAAGATGGTATGGTCTTCACGATCGTACCAACGAATCAGTTCGTCGTCCTTTTTGATGAACGAGAAGAATCCGTCTTTACGCTCGTTATTCTCCTCACGACGCCGCATCTGTGCCAACAGCCATGAGCGCGAAATGACCGCATGAGCTTTCAGTAGTTCCAGTCCTGCCGTAGCCTTCATCTCACTGGAAATAACACTTGCCAGATATTTCTCTACAGGCAATTGATTGATAGCCGTAATCTTATCAGACTCGACCACCAAACGGAGCGTTCCCAGGAAGACTTGCGTTTCCTTGCGTTCCCAATGGAAATTGACACCGATAGTTACATCATGCAACGAGAAGGAAGCGGAGGGTGACTGTGGAGCAAAGGTCAGTTCACGATACTGCATGCCTCGCCACAATATACCGCCTTCTGAAAATTCAACGGTCTGTTCGCCTTCTATCAGCTCGCCTTTTGCCATATAAGGGGCATTCAGCGAGAAGGTGATTTTCTGTCCACTGACAATTCCTACCGATACATCGGGCTGTTGCGTCTTCTGCAAGGACAGACGGGTATTCGTCTCATTGCTCTTCATTCGTTCAATTACTTGCTGCATCTGTTCTGGTGTCAACGACACTTCACGATAGATAGCCAACGCTACCTCTGGTGTTATCTTTCGGAAATCTTCCTCACGCGGTGTTATCAGCAATCCGCCCATATCTACGGCTCCAGGACTGATGATATACTGAGCATCGCCTTCAGCCGCATAGCAGTCAGGACGATGTTTCTTGCGAGGCAAAACCACACTTAGCGTCGTGTCGCCTTTCCGCCAAGTGATGATATTCATCATTGGCTCGGTTTCCTCCTTCAGCAGAGGTAGCGCGCGATAGAGTTTCTTGAAAAGTCGCTCGTCGTTCTCTAAAGAGTGACTGCGAATCAGGAAAGCCGCTGATGGATAATCCACTATCTGGTAGATACCGTCTTCTTCGTCCAGTTTGATAATCTCCTGCAAATTACGGCTCAAGCGCTGCCACGAACACTGCAAGGGCAGGATATCCGAACTGACCGCCTGAAGATGGGCATGATCGGGGGCAGATGCACCGCACTTGGGACCATTATATAAAATGGTGAGACCTGGCGACTGTTTAGCCAATCGATGCATCTCGGCATACATGGGGAGAATAGCCTGCGGCTGATGCTTCAACGTAGGCAAAGTGAAATGCAAGGGAAGAATGGGGAATGGATTGACCAGCAGTTCATAATGCTTGTCAATGACACGATGGATCTGTTCCTTCGGACGATTCTTGGAGCAGAGAAAACAGGGGCGTTCTGCCAAAGAACGCGCATCTATCTTGGCTCCTGTAGAACGAATACGGGCAGGATTCCACTGAACAGCCATCGTCATCCCCTCGCCCACCAGTTCGCGTGTTTCCACATCAGCTAATTCGCGATAGCGCTGACGCACGTCGTCCCAAGCCCACAACTGTCTGTCGAAGAAGCGAATCCACGACGAAGACGCTGCCTGATCGTAACCGCGCAGGTTAAGCGCCTTGCGGGCTTTGACTTCAAGCGTACGCAAACGGTCTTTGTATAGGTTGTTGGCATTGATTTTCTCTACAGAAAGGGCAGCATCAGAGTTCCCTCCCCAACGACGACAGAGATAGAGTTCTGTGTAGATTCGACCGATGCGGTATTGACGAGAGAACATTAACCCTAACGCATAGTCTTCACCATAACTGGTATTAGGAAATCCGAAACTGCGAAGCAATGGCGTAAAGAAAGCCCTGGGAGCACCCAATCCATTGATACGCAGAGCGTTATTCGGTCCATTCTCGTCGGTCCACTCCCGATGGTCAATGAGTCCTGGGGGCAGCGTATTCAATTCAAAATCGCACATTCTATAGGAGCCAATCACCATAGCGGCCTGCTGCTTATAAAATGCATCGACAATCGTCTGGAGCGTCTTGGGGGAAGAATACAGGTCGTCGGAATCGAGTTGAACGGCAAAACGTCCACAGTAATTACTATATACGGCCTCATTCCAACAGCCTCCGATACCCAGGTCGTATCGATCGGGGGTAATGACCACCAGTTTGTCTTCATAACTTGCCATCAGGCCAGACAGGATTTCGGAAGTACCATCGGTAGAATGATTATCGACTACGATAACATTATACTTGAAGTTTGTTTTCTGCGACAGGGCACTCTCCACTGCATCTTTAATGGTTTTCGCACGATTGAAAACGGGAATAACAACGGAAGCCTCCATCTCGAAATCCTGTTCGTTGAAGTCAACCTCCAGATAGTGGCTCGTATCCACCAATGCACCGATTTCACGCAGATGGGCAGTGCAGGCTTGTTCCATCTCTATCTGCACCTCACGATTGGCAGGATTCACGTAATCAAACTGCTTGACGCCTGACGCCCTGAGGTCGGTTTCTTCCTCCGTATAGAGATACTCGTTCAGATGTAACAGTTCGCCCTCCCGACTCAAGAACAGACGGAGGTCATAGAAACCAGCCCACTGATAATCACGCTCTCTGTCGGATGTAGCATACTTATGAATCAGAGAGGTGGGTATCAGCAATAACGACCCGAAATCGAAATCGTTTCGCAGCGCACCTTCCTGATAGTCTATTACAGGATGAGCCTTGCGCTCGCCAGCCTCCATCTGCACTCGATCGCTATATACCATAGCTGCCTGTGCATCTTCCGCAGATAAGAGCATGCGCGCCAGTGCCGTAGGTCCTAATGTAATGGGGGTGGGTTTCAGACTCAGCAACGTATATGGGGCTACTGCATGTTCTGCCACCAACATGATACATTGACTGCTCTGCAACTGCTCGGTTACGAGTATGGTACAGTCTTGCGGTGCCTCCGTATCTGTTGCTTCGTTCATCAACAAAAAGATGTGACGCACCATGTTGCTTTGTCGCAACTGACCTATCATGTCGGCTAGTGATTCCACTGACTGACAGGCCAAAAAACAATCTATTTTGTTTCGCATTTTATGATTAGCACTTTAAAATTAGGCACAAAGGTACAACTTTTTCTGTAAAATCTGCACTATTGCTCAAAATAATTTTGTACCTTTGCACTCATGAATTCAAAAGTGAGACTTTTGGGAATGACGGTTGATGAGCTGAAAGGTGTCGTCAGCCAACTGGGTATGCCTGCCTTTACGGCCAAGCAGATGGCGCAATGGCTCTATGAGAAGCATGCCCGGAGTATTGATGAAATGACAAATCTCTCGAAGCAAAACCGTCAGCGACTGGCTGAAGGATATGAGGTGGGAATCATGCCGCACATCGACTGCCAACGCTCAAAAGACGGCACCATCAAATATCTATTCCCTGTTGAAGGTGGAGGATTCGTAGAAACCGTCTATATCCCCGACAACGACCGTGCTACCATCTGCGTCTCCTGTCAGGTTGGTTGCAAAATGAATTGTCTGTTCTGCCAGACGGGCAAGCAAGGATGGCAAGGCAATCTTACTGCCGCCGACATCCTGAACCAGATTTATGCACTGCCCGAGGCGGAAAAACTGACAAACATCGTGTTTATGGGACAAGGCGAACCGATGGACAATCTGGATGCAGTACTCCGTGTATGCGAAATCATGACGGCAGACTGGGGCTACAAATGGAGCCCGAAGCGCATTACGGTGAGTTCGGTTGGCGTACGTCATAAACTGAAGCGATATCTTGACGAAAGCGAATGTCATGTAGCTATCTCCATGCACTCGCCCTTGCACGAGCAACGTCTGCAACTGATGCCCGCAGAAAAAGCAATGCCTATCAGTGAGACCGTCGAACTGTTGCGTCAATACGACTTTACCCATCAGCGCCGTTGCTCCTTTGAATATATCTGTTTCGGAGGCCTGAACGATTCGCCTGTCTATGGACGCGAAATCGTTAAATTGCTCGAAGGACTGGAATGTCGCGTCAATTTAATCCGATTTCATGAAATTCCTAACGTTGACCTCCCTTCGTCCGACGAGAAGCGCATGGAGTCTTTACGAGACTATCTGACTCATCACGGCATCACGACCACCATTCGTGCCAGTCGGGGACAAGATATTCTGGCCGCCTGCGGCCTATTGAGTACAGCTCACAACCCTAACAACCCAATATAATTATGGAAGAAAAAATGATTCGCGTGGCTATCACGCAAGGAGATACAAACGGAATCGGCTATGAGGTGATTTTCAAGACCTTTGCCGACCCTGGTATGCTGGAGTTATGCACTCCGATTATCTATGGATCGCCCAAGATTGCAGCTTATCACAGAAAGGCATTGAATCTGGAAACAAATTTCAGCATCATCAATCATGCTGAGGAAGCCCGCAACGGCAGAGTTAATCTGCTGACATGCTTCGACAAAGAGGTGAAAGTGGAACTTGGTCAACCCGCACAAGAGGCTGGAGAAGCCGCCTTTATAGCACTCGATAAAGCTATGACCGACTATCGTAAAGGACTCTTCGACGTGTTGGTAACCGCCCCTATCAATAAGGCAACTATCCAGAATCGTGAATTTCATTTCCCCGGTCATACGGAGTATATTGAAGCGAGCGTTGGCGACGGTCAGAAAGCATTGATGATATTGATGAACGAGAGTCTGCGTGTAGCCTTAGTGACCACTCACCTGCCTATCAAGGACGTTTCCAAGGCCATTACGAAGGAAGCTATTATCGAGAAAGCCACCATCTTCCATCGGAGTTTGAAGCGCGACTTCCGCATTTCCAATCCTCGCATCGCCATTCTGGCACTCAACCCCCATGCAGGTGACAACGGACTTTTAGGCTCTGAGGAACAGCAAGTCATCATACCTGCTATTGCGGAATTGGAGAAACAAGGTATTCAGGCCTTTGGCCCCTACCCTGCCGACGGTTTCTTTGGCAGTAATTCATATCACCACTTCGATGGTGTACTTGCGATGTATCATGACCAGGGCTTGGCTCCTTTCAAAACAATTGCTTTGGAAAGTGGTGTCAACTTTACAGCCGGACTTCCCATCGTCCGTACATCGCCTGACCATGGTACTGCCTACGACATAGCAGGACAAGGAATAGCCGACGAAAATTCATTCCGACAGGCTGTCTTTACGGCTATTGACGTTTATCGGAATCGCCAGTACTACGATGAGCCTCTGCAGAATCCGCTCCCCAAGCTATTCCACGAAAAACGTGACGATAGCGAGAAGGTGCGATTTGCTATTCCCAAGGCTAAAGACACCTCGGAAAGTTAAATTTCTGCCAAAGTGTGCCATTATGTCAGATTTTCTTTGTACCTTTGCAGGCTAAATGAAGTATACGGAGCTACAGACCATTAAACAGCGCTATAATATCGTAGGTAACTGCGAAGCACTGAACCATGCGCTGGATGTCGCCTTACAGGTGGCACCTACCGACTTGAGCGTACTCATAGTGGGCGAAAGCGGTGTGGGTAAGGAAATTATTCCTCGTGTCATTCACGACAATTCTCCACGTCGTCGCGAGAAATACTTTGCCATTAACTGTGGCTCTATTCCCGAAGGTACTATCGACAGTGAATTGTTCGGACACGTAAAGGGTTCTTTCACAGGAGCCATCAATGATTCACCAGGTTATTTCGGTGTAGCCAACAAGGGCACTCTCTTTTTAGACGAAGTGGGTGAACTGCCACTGGCCACTCAGGCACGACTACTTCGTGTACTGGAAACGGGCGAATACATCCCCGTCGGAGCTACAGAGGTTCGTAAGACGGATGTTCGTATCGTGGCGGCTACTAACGTCAATATCCGGCAGGCTATCAGCGAAGGACGCTTCCGCGAAGATCTGTATTACCGTCTGAACTCCATCCCCATTCAAATACCACCCCTTAGAGAACGCGGCGAGGATATCGTCCTGCTGTTCCGTTTGTTTGCGTTGCAAATGGCTGAGAAATATCGGATGGATAAGGTGGTGCTCACCGACGAGGCTAAACAGATGCTCATGCGCTATAAATGGCCAGGCAACGTGCGCCAACTGAAGAACATCACCGAGCAGATATCTATTCTTTCTACCGAACGACAGATTACACCCGAAATCCTTGCGCGCTTCATTCCGCAGAATCAGGAAACTACGCAATTGGCTACTATCCACGCCGACGGTGACCATTCGTTTGAGAACGAGAGGGAAATCCTTTACAAGATTCTCTTCGAACTGCGTAGCAATGTGAATGATATGCGTCGTGAGATGAGTACGCTGAAGAAACAGATGGAGGACATCAAGTCCGTACCTGCATCAACAGTGCCCACCATACCGGCGTCTGCCACGATACCTTCTATTCCGACCATCCCCTCACCTTCAACAATGGAAGATGCGGTAGCCGAGGAATACGTTGAGCCCATCAAGGAACCCGAGAATCTGAATCTTGACGCTTGGAGTCGTCAGGCTCTGGAAAAGGCGCTCGACCGTAATGGGGGTAATAGGAAAAAAGCTGCTCAGGAATTGGGCATCAGTGATCGCACATTATATAGAAGACTTAAACAATATGGACTGGACAAATAAACTTCGTACCCTCTGTGGCCTCGCAATGGTTATGTTGCTCGTGGCTTGCTCCGTTAGTTATAAGTTCAACGGTGCCAGTATAGACTATACGAAGACGAAGACTATCCAGATAGCCGATTTCCCCATTCGTTCCGCTTATGTGTGGGGACCCATGGGACCTATGTTCAACAACCAGCTGAAGGATGAATTTGCCAACCACACACGTCTTGAACAGGTGCGCAGAAACGGTGACCTTAAAATAGAAGGTGAAATTACGCAATATCAGCAACGCAATAAGTCGGTATCGTCTGAAGGCTATTCTGCTCAAACCGAACTGTCAATGACGGTCAATGTGCGCTTCACCAACAACACGAACCATAAGGAAGACTTCGAACGCCAGTTTACGGCGTCAGCGACATACGAGACTACACGATCACTGAACTCCGTACAGGAAGAACTGGTGACACAGATGGTCAAAGACCTCTGCGAACAAATATTCAATGCCACGGTGGCGAATTGGTAAGATATAATGGATTTAGTAGAGTTGATCAATCACCCAGAACGAATGGACCGCGACACACTATATGAGTTGCGCTCTATGCTGGCTTTGCATCCCTACTTCCAGACGGTACGTCTGCTCATGCTCCAGAATCTTTACCTCCTTCACGACCCCTCCTTCGATGAGGAATTGCGGCGCTCAGCTGTATATATTACCGACAGGCGTCGCCTCTTCAATCTCGTGGAGGCAGCTCACTATCAGCTGCAGCCTGCTGCAACAAAGTCGCAACCAACGACAAACAACCAGGAGAGCCGCACCATGTCGCTGATTGACTCCTTCCTCGACTCTATCCCTGCAGAGAAGCAGGAGACTGCAAACCATCAAAAGCGTCGCCCTACTCCCAAAGACGCTACAGTCGATTATGTGGCTTACTTGATGGAAAACGATGACACTACGCTGGCAGACAGCCAAACGCCACAGATGCAAGGACAGGACCTCATCGACCACTTCTTGCAAGAGGAACAGGGGCGCATACTGCTCAACGAATTAACCTATGAGGATAATTCCTCCGACACTCCTCCCGCAGTGGAAGAGGAAGAACCTGCCGAAGAAGAATACTTCACCGAGACGCTGGCGCGCATCTATATTAAACAAGGACGCTATCAGAAGGCACTCGACATCATTCATCGGCTTAGCAGCAACTATCCAGAGAAGAATGTCTATTTTGCCGACCAAATACGCTTCTTAGAGAAATTAATAATAAACAATAATAATAAACAAAAGTAACATGTACACATTATTTGTAATTCTAATCGTTATTGCAGCCATACTGATGATTGGTATTGTGCTGATTCAAGAGTCAAAAGGTGGCGGTCTGTCTTCCAGCTTTGCTGGATACAACCAGATTGGCGGTGTTCGCAAAACCACCGATTTCGTAGAGAAAGCAACATGGGGACTCGCCCTTGCGATGGTCGTCTTCAGTGTTGTATGTGCTTGGGTAGCTCCTACAGCTACTTCTGACACATCTGTGATGGAGAATTATCAGGCACCTGCTACCAATCCTAACACATTGCCAGGATTCGGAGCCAGCCAGACCAAAGATGCTGCTACTCCTGCTGCACCTGCCGATGCCAAAGCTCCTGCTACTCCAGCAGAAGCTCCAAAAGCACCTGCACAGCCTGCTAAGTAAAGATTTTCTGCAAAAAGTGCGGGATTTATTTGGTAATCTCAAATAATTCCCGTACCTTTGCACTCGCTTTCCAAAAGAAAGTGCACGATGGTGCCCGTAGTTCAGTTGGTTAGAGCGTCAGATTGTGGTTCTGAATGTCGACGGTTCGAGTCCGTCCGGGCACCCAAGATAAAGGCTTGTAGGTCAAACACTTACAAGCCTTTTTTGTTTCCTTTTTAGAACATAGTTTTAAGTTAAAATTAACTCAATTTCTGCTAAATTACTGTTAAATTGTGCGCTTTTGGCGCAAAATCGCCGCAAAATCGCCGCAAAAATCCATTACCCTATTTTTATCCATTCCTAAGACATTTTTATGCCTATTTTATTTTCAAAAATGAATCTCATAACCAAAAATGGAAACGAAAAT
This sequence comes from Prevotella sp. UBA2711, assembly GCA_002354095.1. GTDB lineage: Bacteria > Bacteroidota > Bacteroidia > Bacteroidales > Bacteroidaceae > Prevotella. The sequence goes on from DEKX01000002.1 coordinate 57,959, forward strand.
TGTGAAGACACGACATTCAGACGTGTATTCTGAATGTTGCGACACTCAGACCCTCCGTAAGCTTATTGATACAAATATTTCACTAGTGTCCACTAAAAATAAGCGGAGATGTTTGTAGGTTACTTAAATATAGAGTTTTAGAGCGAAAAATTGACGATGACGATTTGAATTGACTACCTTTGCAATCCAGAAGCAAATTAGCCATTCGATGAACACCGGAAAATATCTATTCGCCCAGTTCATAGAGTTCTTGCCGCAGAGATTTTTTTGACGAATTGCAATGAAATACGAAGGGAACAAATACATGAAGCATTTCAAAGAACGCTTAGCAATTATTAGTGGACAGCAATGTTATCAGAAAAAAGATACTCTTTGGGTAAAACTCCAAATTCCTTAGTAAAACTCCTTGAAAAATAAGAAGCACTACTGAAACCAACTTGATACATAACTTCAGAAACGGTGAATCTGTCTTGTTTCAAAAGAACCGCAGCTCTTTGTAACCGCTGCTTGCGAATAAAACTGACGGGGGTTTCACCTGTAAGCTGTTTAAGTTTACGATAAAGCTGTTTTTGATCCATGCATAGTAGGTCACACAACTTCGTAACGTTGAATTCCTCGGAATGCATGTTTGAGTTAATCAGGCTAATGATCCGTTCCATCAGTTCCTCGTCGTTGGATAATGCTGGCGCAACATCCCTGACAGCCTGCAAACTTTCTATCCTTGTGTTCTGTTCTATGGCTTTTCTTTTTGTCAGCAACTGAACGATATGGAGCTGTAGCTTTCGCAGGTCAAACGGCTTGGGCATAAAAACATCGGCACCACTACGTATGCTTTTCAACTCGGTATTGGAGTCATCTTTTGCCGTCAGCATAATAATGGGAATCAACTCCGTGGAGTGATTATGACGTATGCGGTGGCACAACTCGGTTCCGTCGATACCTGGCATCATCTGGTCTGTTATGATGATGTCTGGAATGCGTTCTTCGACGGTTTTCAAGGCTTGTTCGCCACTAAATGCAGTGATGCACTGATATGAGGTTTCCAAAGCTGTGGTTAAGAAATCAAGTATTTCGTGGTTATCGTCGACTATCAATACTATTGGCTTTTCTGAAGCACCGTCTGTAATGTCTTTTTCCGTCACGACAGAAGTAAGAACATTCAAAGGTATTGAGAAAGTCACCTTTAGACCATTGTTATTCTCTGCCTTGACTTCCCCACCATGCAGTTCAACATACTTCTTGACAACAGACAAACCTATCCCGGAACCGTCATGAGCATTCTGCCCCATATAGTAACGATTGAAGAGTTTTGATAGATCACTATTTGGAACACCAGGTCCATTGTCATTAATGGAAATGATAGCTTCTGATTGCATTTTCTCTACACGGACAACAACCTTGCCTATGCCTTCTTCCACGTATTTCAACGCATTCGACAAAATATTACGAATGACCATCTGAACCTTTACCACATCTATATCTATCAGCAATGGATTTTCGGGCAACTCCCTTATGATGCTGATGTTTCGTTCTTCGGTAGATGCAGCAAACTCATCGATGCATCCAGAGACAAGACTGCACAGGTCAACATGCGAAGGAAGTATTTGGTTTTCACCTTCAGCCTCCAGCTGCTTGAAGTCAAGGATTCGATGTATTAGGTCGTTCAGTCGCAAGGCATTGCCGTGAATGGATTTCAGACTATCCCTGAACTTGGCATTTGAAGTCTCTGACAGTAGTTTAGATAATGGTGCAATAATCAGACTCAATGGTGTCTTCAGTTCATGTGACATGTCAACGAAGAAATCCATCTTCTGCTGTGTCAGAGACATTACGCGTTCCCGTTCACGCTGTTCAAATAGCAATTGCTCACGTCTCTTGTAGCGGTTCAGAATCAGCCACACTACAATAACAACAGCCATAAGATAGAGCATCCATGCCCACCATCTAAGATACCAGGGATACGGAACCTTCAGGATGTATTCTGTTACTGACTCATCAGCATGCTCTGCATCAGTGGTCAAATACAACTTATATTCACCGCCAGAAAGGTGAGATAGCATGATTCTGTTTGAACCGTTTGGAAGTGAATGCCACTCACCATTACCGCCTATCTTGTACCAGAATATTTCGGCATTTTTTCGAGTGTATGCAAATGTTGCCAAATCAAGCACAATGTCCTCACGGCCATTCAGCTTGATTACATTTTCAAATCTTGGAACACAATTCTCGACAGCAGAGTCGCCAACCATTACAGAGGAGATGAATACCTTTGAAGGAGTCATTGTCATGGGCTGATCTTGGAGACTCTGTTTGCATATCAGATCCTCACCACCCCATAGAATCACATCCTCCTCAGGCACATAGATACCGGCTGTAAAGCCATCGTCGGGCTTATTGAAGGGATGAACAGAGCCGTCAGCCGTATTAACATAGAACAGCCCCTCTGAAGTGGACATCCACAGACGGTTATTCTCATAGACGAAGGCCTGAATCATGCCATCTTTGATACGAAACGAAGTTTCTTCCTTGATGTCTTTCTGTATGTCGTATCTGTACAAACGACCTTGCGCATCAAACCAGATGATGTCATCGGCAAGTATCATATTGTCGATAAACATTTTCATCAGTAGCTTTACCTCCATCGTGTTCGTATTGACGGATGCCAGTCCTTGGCTGGTATATGTCCACAGGATGCCCTTTTCATCAGGAATGAACCTGTAGATAGTGCTGACTAACTCATCCTGCCTCTCAAAAGGACTCTCTTTCATCGTAAATGTTCCGCCAGATGAAAGCAAGTCTTTCTTGTTGACTACATAGAGACCTCCCATGTAGGTTGCTATCCACAATCGTCCAATAGCATCCTCATAGATATCGTATGCCCAGTTGGCATTCCGTCCTTTCTGGTCGGTCAGTGTAAAGTAGTCAAACTTATCCCGTTTCGAGTCATATCTGGCAATACTGGCATCTGTAGCAATCCAGATGTCCTTGTCCCGATCCTCATAGATGCTCCTAATGATACTTTTCTTCAGACCGCTACCGACTTTAAACCATTTTATGCCGGTTTGTGTAATATGCAGAAGACCGTTGTCGCCCCCCATCCATCTACCTCCGTTGGAATCAACAAGAATCCGGCTAAAGATATTTCCGTCGTTTGAATGGGTAATGGAAGGAAGGGGCATCGTCTCGAAAATATTCCCTAACTGAGTGACGGCAACCCCTCTGTCGGTGGCTATCCAAATAATCTGCTCCTCACAGAATATCTGGTGGATATGATTACTGGGAAGCCCTTTATGAGGCGCTGAAGCATCATGGCCGATAGTCTGAATGCTACCTAGTTTGGGATTGAGTATCTTTAAGCCAAACTCAGATGCCAAGAGAATGTCGCCAGATGGAGAGGGGACTATCTGGTTGAAGGTACTACCGGAACTGATGGTTTTAATTTCTCCAGTTGACTTACTCTGACAAAGTAGATGATGTTCTGTTCCTATCCATATACTTCCTCCTGGTTTGTCGTACCAAACAGCATAGACATTGTCATTAACCCCTGCATCCTGTATTCGATTATGAGAATCCAAATAGGCAAGCCCATTGTAATGAGCCAGATACATACAAGCATCTACAGGCTCGAATGAGAAGATGATGTCATTTTTGCCTCCTGGCAGGTCATAATGCTGCCAAGTATGTTTTTTCAAGTCGTAGCAGAATAGTCCTTGCGACTTGGTTCCGACATACAGAATTTCATTATGGCATGCCAAAGAGCGTACTTCACCGGTAGCAGGAACATCATTTAATGGTGAAACGAGCTGTTCTGTTTTCAGGCTCAGCCATCTTAGGCCATCGTCAACGCCTAAACAAAGAATGTCGTCATCCATAGCCGCCATCGCATGATAGTTGCCCTCATAGAGGCGTCGGATGTTATAGCCGTCGTAAGCGAACAGACCGCGTCTGGTAGCAAACCACATCATGCCCTGGCTGTCTTTATGGATACATTCTACAACGTTGGCCTCGTAGGGAAGGCTGATCTTATCAAACTGCATCATTCCCGCTGACGCACCTACCCGTAGCCTTTGTCTGACCTCAGAGGCGTATGAAGCAAGTGGCAACAGAATGAGTACCACTACCACCAATAACTTGTAAAGACTATGTCGAGTACCAATCATGTTGCAAAAATACGAAAATTATCAGAAACTCCATGCTTTCTTCCAGACGATTTTGGGTTTTCCACCCACAAAACGCAGCGGCAACCATATATAGCGTGAATCTGGAAGGTCAGTTTTGTTCCAGCGGTCGAAGAGTGCCACATATAAGTCCGGATGCCCGATAACAGGCTGAACGTATGTACTCTGCCCATAAAACGTCTTGTCCGCATCCTCACCTACACAGGGATTACCCAAAGGAGTCCATTCTCCCAACATGGAATCAGCCACAGCAACATCAGCTACATTCGGATCCCATCCAGAGCAGCCAGATGTAAGCAGATAGTATTTCCCATGATGTTTGAATACAGCAGGAGCCTCACGATATTTCTTCTCGAAGTTCCGTGTGAAGGTCTTAGTAGGCTTCAGATAGTCGTCAGTCAATAAATGAATATACATTGTTGCATTGTCTTCTGACGAACATATCTGATATGCTTTTCCGTCGTCATCGACAAAAAGTGTCTGGTCGCGGCTCATTTCTCCGTTAGGTCTAAAACTATCCAAATAGGTGAATGGCCCCGTAGGAGTGTCTGATACTGCCACCCCTGCACTGGCCTTGGAATAGTCGGCACTGTCGATGTGCATCCACATGACAAACTTCTTAGTTTTAGAATTATATATAACTTTAGGACGTTCCACAACCTTTGAGGTGTGCAGGTCATGAAGCGAGTCAGTTTTTTCAGCTCCGAGGACAATTCCTTCGAAATGCCAATTAAGGAGGTCTTTTGAGGAGTAGCAACTTACACCTGTTACTTCAGTACGGTAACACTCCCATGTTGCCCACTCCGGCAAGACGGTCTTGCCCTGTTTGTATTCTCCATACCAGTAATAGGTGCTGCCGTGGTAGAGCATTCCCCCGCCATGGGCGTTAATGACATTGTGTTCATCATCGAGCCAGACCTTTCCAGGGTTGAACCTAAAGTTTCTTTCCTGAGCAAAGCAAGGCTCAGCGATTATCAGTATGAATAACATAACAAGTTTTGTTTTCATAGATTTCATTGTATTGTTTTCAATGTAACAGTATTTAATATCTTCCGCTGCGAATCTCTTACCTTTAGTGTGAGGTTACCAGCCTTCTTGTCACTACGCACAACGACCACAAGCTGACCGCTGAACAACCTCATGGTAGGTTTCGTGAACGATTCCAGACTGGTTGCATCACCATTGCAGACAGCTTCGAAGCGACCTACTCCAAACACCTCAAACGACAGTTGGTCGCTGGCATCAGGTATAACAGTTCCTTTTGCATCGGTCAGAGAGACGGTAATAAAAGCAAGGTCTTCGCCATCAGCCTTCAGCCATTCGGCATCATGCTGTGTCCACACGTCAAGTTTCAACTTGGATGGTTTCCCTGCTGTGCTGACAACCTGTTCGCCTGCTTGCTTTCCCTGCTCATCATAGACGACTACCTTAAGTTGGCCCGGCTCATACTTGACATCGTTCCACCGCAGGCGGTAACGGTCAAGGCGCTCTTTCGGATTCTTACTGATTTTACCCTGACTCTTGCCATTGACAAACAGCTCGGCTGTAGGATAATCGGTATAGCAATAGACGGGCGTCACCTGTCCACGGCGTTCTTTTCCCCAAGTCCAGTGAGGCAGCAAGTGGATGGTGTGGTCTTCCTTCTGCCACTTTGAACGATACAGATAATATCTGTCCTTAGGCAGTCCGGCCAGATCGCATATACCAAAGTACGAACTGCGCGACGGCCAGTACTCATCGTAGGGCGAAGGCTCACCAAGATAGTCATATCCTGTCCATACAAACTCGCCAATGACCCAGTCCTTGTCATCCTGCCATACCCAATCGTCATCGGGCAAATTAGACCAAGAACAATACTGCACGTCATAACTGGAGCACTGCCCGTTGTAATGGTGCTTGCGGAGTTCTGACGATTCCGTGTCAACGGCTTCAGCGACAACAGGGAACTGATATACGCCACGACTGCTGACGGTAGATGCCGTCTCGGAACCCAAGAGGAATCCTTGTGGCAGTTGCTTGATATTGTTCTGATACTTGTGCACGCGGTAGTTGAATCCAGGCACTTCCATAGCCTGGGCGAAGCCACTACCCAAAGCTAATTCGGCCTTATCCATACCCTGTGTGACAGGACGGGAGGGGTCCAGTGCATGGCAGATGCCCTGCAGACGGACGGAGATCTGACGACCTTCCTCACTCCATTGCTCAGGAATCTCATTGCCAATAGACCACATGATGATGCTCGGGTGGTTGCGGTTGGCCAATACAAGGTTAGTCATGTCTTTGTCGCTCCATTCCTTAAAGAAACGTGCATAACCATTCTTGCACTTGGGATAAATCCACATGTCGTAGCTTTCAGCCATCACCATCATACCTAAGGAGTCGCAAATATCCATCTGCCACTGGCTCGGCATATTGTGCGCTGTGCGGATAGCATCACAGCCCATCTGCTTCATCGTCTTTATCTGGCGGATAAGAGCGGCCTTATTGACAGCAACACCTAAGGGACCCAGATCATGATGCAGGCAAACACCTTTAAGTTTGCGAGTCTGTCCATTGAGTTGGAATCCTTTTTCGCGACTTACACTAATGGTACGGATACCCGTTCTAAGGTGTTTTTCGTCAAGAGTCCTACCTTTCCTGTCAGTAATAGTGGTTATCAGGTTATAAAGATATGGAGTCTCTGGTGTCCACAATTTAGCATCTTCCACATTGAGAGTCGTGTGGAAACTTCCATCATCATTGATATGAATTTCTCTGTTTGTAACAGCAGAATGATCATCAGGAGAGACTAAAGCCACATTTGCAAATACGTTATGATCTGGTTTTAACACCCTGCCTTCTACCTCCAAGATAGCATTGCCATTTTTCTGGCTAACAGTTCGTATATAAATGCTCCAATCGTCGAGATGTGTTTGCTGTGTCAATAAAAGCGTAACAGGACGGTAGATTCCTGCTCCTGGGTACCACCGGCTACTCTCCTCTACATTTTTAAGGTCTACTTCAAGCAGGTTATCACCTTTCTTGACGAATGGTGTTATATCCACTCGGAAGGCGTTATATCCATAAGCCCAGTAACCCGCTTGCTGTCCATTGACGGACACAACAGGTTCTGCCATTGCCCCGTCGAAAATCAATTCTGCATGCTCGTAGCTAGATGGTATAGTCAGCATACGGCGATAATGCCCATCTCCGATCCATGGCAAAGCACCTGAACGCCCACTTTTCTCGGTAGCCTCAGTCTCTCCGTTCTGTTCAATAGCGACCTCCTGAAGGTCCCATTTCTTGTCGAAGGGACCAGCTATGGCCCAGTCGTGTGGAATACTCACATTCTGCCAGGTCTTCTTGTCCTGAGAGAATTGCCAGTCATCGGTCAGCGTTATCTCTTGTCTTACCTGAGCCGATGCGATAACCGTTACCGTTGCCGTAAGAAAAGCAACTAATAGTCCTTTCTTCAAATGTCAAAACAGTTTGTTAGGATATACCCCGTCGTCAACGAGTTTCTGGATGCGAGCAACAGTAGCGTCGCGATCAGCTGCATAGGTAACTCCGAACCATTTGCTGGTGGTGTCGAGGACCTCACAGGTGGCTGTACCCTCGGTGATGAGCTTGTTGACCATCAGTGGAATAAAGAACTCGGCTTTCAGGTTCTCCATGTTCTTGGGGTCGCTGAGGAACTCGCGGAAATAAGCCTCGCTATGCTCGAAGTAGTCGGGTGTGAAGCCCCACATGTTCATTGAGACGGGAACGTTCTCCTCCAGTGGTTGCCACTCGCCCTGCTCGTCCTTATAAGAAATAACACCATCAATGCGAAGAATCTCTGTACGCTCCACAACATCCGTCAGGTGTCGCTTGTCGTTATAGGCACAAACACCACGGGCCACAGAGCCGTTTTCCGACAGCGTATTGCACACGCGGAAGCCCACCATCGCATACTGGTTCTTGGCTCCCTCAGGCAGGTTGCTCAGGAACTTGCCAATCTGCATAAAGGCATCACGACCGTAGAAGTCGTCGCAGTTGATAACACAAAACGGCTCCTTAATCACTTCCTTACCCATCAGTACAGCGTGGTTTGTTCCCCAGGGTTTCACACGACCTTCTGGAACAGAGAATCCTGCTGGCAGTGCGTCGAGTGCCTGGAAACAGAGATCACACTGCACCTTATCCTCGTACTTCGAGAGAATCTGCGTGCGGAACTGCTCCTCGAAATCCTTACGGATGACCCATATGATTTTGCCGAATCCTGCCTGGATGGCATCGTAGATACTATAGTCCATAATGGTCTCACCGTTGGGTCCCAGACCGTCGAGCTGCTTGAGGCCGCCATAACGGCTGCCCATGCCTGCTGCTAAAAGAAATAATGTCGGTTTCATATTTTGTCTAATCTTTAATGTTACGTACTCGTTTTTCCCATTTCCATGCGGCTGCAAGTGTCTCTTCGAGTGTGCGCTCTGCCTTCCAGCCCAGTTCCTCGTTAGCCAACTTAACATCGGCCCAGACGGCAGGAACATCACCAGGGCGACGGCCTACAATCTTGTAGTTCAACTTCAGATTGTTCACCTTTTCGAACTTCGTCAGCAGTTCCAAAACGGAGACAGGACGGCCTGTGCCGACATTGAATATCTCGTAGTCCTGGCGCATCTTACCCTGAGTCATACGGTTGATGGTAGCCACATGAGCCTTGGCCAAATCCACCACGTCGATATAGTCGCGCAGACAAGTGCCGTCTGGCGTATCATAGTCATTGCCAAATACAGACAGGCATTCACGGATGCCAGCAGCTGTCTGGGTGACAAAGGGCAGCAGATTGTTGGGTACGCCACGGGGCAGTTCACCAATCAATGCTGATGGATGGGCTCCTACAGGATTGAAATAGCGCAGAGCAACACCGTGAAGTACAGGATAAGCCCTGCAACTGTCGCGCAGAATGTCCTCGGCCATCTGCTTCGTATTGCCGTAGGGTGATGTAGCAGGCTGTCGCTCAGTTTGCTCGGTCACGGGCAGATGTTCTGCATCGCCATAGACGGTAGCCGATGATGAGAACAGGATGTTCGGACGATTGTACACTACCATCAACTGGCAGATGTTCATAAACGACGTCAGGTTGTTCTGGTAGTACATCAGCGGCTTCTCCATCGACTCGCCCACAGCCTTGTAGGCAGCGAAGTGAATGACCGAGTTGAACTTATACTTGTCAAAGACCTTCTTCAGTGCTTCTATATCACAGGTATTCACCAGTTCAAATGGCACATCCACACCTGTTATCTGACGGACACCCTCCACGGCAGCCATCTCCGAGTTCGACAGGTTGTCGACAATCACCACATCATAGCCAGCCTCAATCAGTTCGACGGCAGTGTGCGAGCCGATATAGCCCGCACCGCCTGAAATTAATACACACTCTCTCATTTTATAATAGTTTTCTTGCACCGTCACCAATGACCACATCATACACCAATGGCTCCTTGCCGTAGGCTTCCTGATATTTCTCCTTTGCCGTAGCGATAAAAGCATCATAGAGGTCATCCTTTACCAGGTTGATGGTACAACCACCGAAACCACCGCCCATCATGCGAGAACCTGTAACACCGCACTCACGGGCAATCTCGTTCAGATAGTCAAGCTCTGGACACGAAACCTTATAGTCCTGGCTCAAACCTACATGGGTCTGATACATCTTCTCACCTACCACTGCATAGTCGCCTTTGGTCAGTGCCTCAGAAACTGCCAATACACGGTCACGTTCCTCAATCACATACTTAGCGCAATGGTAGTCTTCGTCAGATACTTGATTTCTCACCTCCTCCAACATATCTAAGGTAGCATAGCTCAGTGCCTCGACTTCGGAATGATTCTTCTTAATGAGTTCGAATACGGTCTCACAACTGCGACGGCGGTCGTTATAAGCCGAAGAAGCTAATTCATGCTTCACACAAGAGTTCAACAACACCAGTCGATAACCTTGTGGATCGAATGGAAAATAGTCATATTCCATTGTATGGCAGTTCAGGCGAATCAGATAGCCCTTGCGCCCAAAGACAGAAGCGAACTGATCCATGATGCCGCAGTTCACGCCGATGTACTTGTGTTCCGTAGCCTGACCAGCCTTAGCCTGTTCCACCTTTTCTACCTTATTGTCGCCAAAGAGGTCGTTCATCGCAAAAGCATAACAACTCTCAAGGGCTGCCGATGATGACATGCCAGAACCAAGGGGCACGTCACCAGCGAAAGCCGTATCGAATCCCTTCACCTCGACACCACGCGCCTTCATCTCCTGACAGATGCCGAAGATATAGCGTGCCCAACTTTGCTTGGGACCTTCCGCATCATTAATATTGAACGCTACATCTTCATTCAGGTCAATGGCAAAAGCCCTCACCTTGTCAGTACCGTTGGGCTTGATTTCTGCAACCATCCCCTTATCGACTGCACCTGGAAACACGTAGCCACCGTTGTAGTCGGTATGCTCACCAATCAGATTGATACGACCTGGTGCTGCATAGACGTTACCCTCTACATCACCGAATTTTGTTTTGAACTGGTTACGGACATCTTGAACCATCTGTTTATTTTGTTGCATAACTTCAAATTTTACAAGTTCTTAAAATGGAAGGCACGGTACCTTATCCGAGCCTTCCTTCGTTTTTTGCGAAATCCTTACCGACAATTCTATTTACTTAAGTGTCAACTAATAATCACTAACTAATATAATTATTTATATGCATCTAAAGCAACTGTTGGCATGCCATTTTCAAAGCATCCTTTACTATAGCCTCCATTATAGCCAGCTGGTGCCTGTGGTTCCCAATAGAAGATTCCTTCCAAATGACCAGTGGCCTGTCCTTTGCTGATTAGTGATGCAATACAGTCACGGCACTTTTCTGCCAGATTGTAGTCCATACCAATCTCGCAAACCATTACAGGAACATTGTACTTCTGATAGAGTGATTTGATGTTGTTGACACAGGCATCAACCATTGAGGCCCAGGTATCCTCCTCAGGATAAAGAGACATGCCTATCATATCGAACTTACCGCCATTGGCTTTCAGGTTGTCGAAGACGTTGGTGTAATACCAGAGGTTGTCACCACTGTCCAAATGTACGATAACCTTAGCATCGGAGAAAATAGCCTTTACAGCATCATATCCGGCAGCTTCCAGTTCTGCGAAATTACTTCCATTGTCAAGATTGCCTAATGGCCACATCATACCCCAGCGGGTCTCGTTGCCTATCTGCACCCACTCAGGTTCGATGCTGTATTGTTTCAGTAGCGATAACATCTCTGTGACGTGGGCTGCAATAGCGGTCTTTGCCTCGCTGAGTGAATACTTTGCCCAAGCTGCAGGTATATCCTGGTGACCAGGGTCAGCCCAAGTGTCGCTGAAATGGAAGTCAATCATCAGTCTCAGGCCAAGTGCATTGGCGCGGCGTGCCTTTACCAGCACATCACTGATGTTATTCCATCCCTCTGAGGGATTTACCCAAACACGCAGACGGATGGAGTTGACGCCACAGTCTTCCTTCAGGAGTTTCATGCACTCTGTAGCCACACCTTTCTTGTTAGTGAAAGTCAGCCCTTCGCTCTCCATCTGTGTGAGCCAGCTGACATCTGCACCTTTGGCAAACGTTCCACGCTCAATCTCTATGGTATTATCTGCCTGCTTTGGATTAGTGATAGGACTTTCCTGTGTGCAGGAAGCCTGCACACAAGAGAGAGTCACAAAAGATACTATTATCCCAAAATATTTTCGAATCATAATCTTCTCATTTTTATTCTGTTAACGAATAGGTACATTTACATAAATCAACGGTGAGGGTATATGTCTTCCCACTTTCCCAACCAACAGGATTGCCGTCGTTCTTCTTAGTCCAACGGAGAGAACCATCACTGCAGGTGCCGAACCAGTAGTCCCATGAACCGTTAAGCAAAATCTGTGCGCCCCATGGTGTATCACCTGTAGCGGTTACCTGAGCGGTATAAACACCGGGCTGACCTTCAACGGCTGTCATGTCGGTTAGATTCCAGTCATCATTGAAGCCCGTATAGGATACCTGCGTGATAGGATCGGCCATGCCATACCAGTACGACATCCAACCAAGTGAGGCGATAGTGACATACAAGCCCTTGCCAGGTGCCTGGATGTTGTTGTCGTCAGTGCCGCCAATAATCAGTTTCCATTCCGAAGTACTCGGATCCTGGTTGACATGCGTCCAGTCATCCTTGGCCTGTGAGAAGTAGTATCCCCAAGAGCAGTTGAAGTTAACGGCAGCTGCATAGCAGAGGTTATCCTCATCGTAAAGGGTAAGATACTGGTCGAAATTCCATGTATCGTCGTTGCCGAGGATATAGAGAATCTGCGGAATCTCCGTCGGGGTATCACTACCTTCGGTCACCTCACACTTCCATTCCTTCGGGTTAGAGAGGTCGATTGACAAGGTTACATCTCCTGCTGACGGAATGTTCACTGTGATATTTGAAGCAGTCTCACCAAAGGTAAGTTCACCATTCTCATATCCAAATGCAACAGGTGTATCAATAGCTGTCGCATCATCAGTTCCTGTCTGTGAGTTATACAGTTTACCCGTTCCTGCTATCTGGATTGTGGCAGTTCCTGCTTGAGAAGCCTGACAAGCAAGCGTCCATTTATTGGCTTTGCGGTCATAGGTCATCTCGCCAGTAATATCACCACTTACAGTCAGCGATGGAATGAAGAGTGCAGACCATTCCTGACGAATAGTATTGACAACAGTATAATAACAGCCAGACTGCCCTGGATACCAGAAATTCCAGTGCTGGTCGTTGCTACTGATGACAAAAGGCTTGCCTCCACCATCATCGCCAATATTACCCCATAGCACTCCATTACCTTCTTGCAACCACCAATTGTACCAGCCGCCCACACCAAGGAATCCACTGTAAACTCCGTCAGAGTTTGGAGATGCCAACGTATTGCCTGTATCAGCACGGCTCGCATCAAGAACGAATCCAATAGTCATATCGATGCTATAAGGTGTTACTTGAATTTGGTAGATATTACTATACTGGGGATCCAAATTATTTGCTAATACAGAACGCATACGGATATATAATGTGGATGCAACATCGCTCTCCAGACCAACTCGTCCCACAAGGGAGTTCAGATATTCAGCAGTAAACTGCATAGAAGTAGTACCTGCCTCTGTCAGAATCTCGATAGGAGTATCGAAAGAGCTTGTATTAGCGAACTGGAGCGTATTGACTGTCGTTCCGATAGGAGTCTGCACACGTTCGTCATTCGTTGTCAAGTGACTGTTGTCTGTCCAATTAAGAGTCAAAGCCAGTCCTGTGGCATAATCTTTGTTGATGACGACATCACCGGAGCCACTCAGCACAACAGGCTGAGCACCTGATGTGGTGACGGTGTCACCATCTTTGTTGCATGCAGTAAAAAGCATGACAGCAAAAAGCGACGCAATGATATATTTTATCTGTTTCATACGGCTATCAATAGTTTTCATTCTTCAAATTCGGATTTGCTGAAAGTTCTGCTGTAGGAATGGGATAAACGTTATACTTACTTTCCGTTGCACGACCATCAACAACACCACCCTTCCATTGCCATTTATAAGAACCACCGGTAAACTGACCAAAACGGATAAGATCAGTACGGCGACAACTCTCCCAATAGAGTTCACGAGCACGTTCGTCAAGGATAAACTGCAAGGTAAACTGAGCTTCGTTAATGTTACCATCAGTAGTGCCAAAAGCACGCTCACGCAATTTATTCACTAATTGCAAAGCCTCATCACGGGTAGCACCAGTTCCGCCACGTAGCACGCTCTCCGCCAGCATCAAATACACATCAGCCAAACGGAATACGGGATAATCGATGTCTGCACCGACGGCACCAGTATTAGATGCAGCCTCTCCGGCATCTGTCAAGTTAGAGAACTTCTCTCCAAAGAATCCCTGACTTTGGTCGTCAATAGCTTTTGTAAGCCACTGCTCCTGACCGTCAGTATAGAACATATAACGGCTGTCACTTGTTTCGCTTCCAGAGAACATGTTGGGCAGTTCACCGCGTACACGAAACATTCCCCATCCACCAGTCAGGCCATACTTCGCAGGATCCTGAGAACTGGAATTGCCACACTCACCGCAAACGATATAGGTAGTCGCTCCCCATGATACCGTATTTATTGCATCTACTATGAATGGGAAAATAATCTCATTAGTGCGCTTGTCATTGTCTGCATTGAACAATTTACTGTAATCAGACTCTAATGAATAGCCTGCATTCATAATCTGTTTGCAGTAGGTGATGCAGTCCGTATAATGATTGCCTGCATTGTAAACCTCTGCATTGAGATACAGCTTTGCGAGCAATGCCCAGGCTGCCGCCTGAGAAGCACGTCCATATTCAGCAGCATTAGGAGCCAACAAACCGTTTGATGCGACATCTTTCAGTTCACTTTCAACAAAGTTGAATAACTGGGTGTTGCTATAGCGTTCGGGAGTATATGCACCCACGCCCATCGTCTCATCAACGAACGGGCCCTGTCCGAACAAGTCAAGAACATAATAGTATGCCAAGGCACGGAGGAAACGGGCTTCAGCACGGTAGGCCGTAAGGTTGGCATTACCGGATGTGGCACTTTCCGTTGCATGACTCAGAAACTCATTACAGAGTGCGATAGTATAATAGGCACGATAATAGGTATCAGCAATCCAAGGGTCATTGGCATCCCATGTCATATAGGTAAGTCCTTCAATCTTATCACCAGACAGCCATGTTCCAGCTACTTCGTCAGTGGGGCATTCCTGAAGGTTGAAATAGCCGCGCAAGAAGTCGTGACCGTTATTGCTCGAAATATCGGCATTGCCACCTCCCTGTTCCTGGCCAACAATGACGTATGAAGCATAGAGTTTTGCCAGTGCCATCTTATAGCCTTCCTCTGAGCCGTAGACCACATCTGCGGTGGTCTGGCTGTCGGTCTGGGGCTGTTGGTCAAGATCACCTGTACAGGCCGTTAGCCCACAGACTGCTAATATCAATAAATATATTTTTTTCATATAGGTCATTTATTTAGAAATCAAGTCCAACAGTGAGTGAATAGATTCTCGGACGCGGATAAACAGTCATGTCGATACCACCTTGATTCTCTGGGTCTACGCCCTTGTAATTGGTAATAGTAAAGACATTCTGAACCATCAAAGAAGCATTCATGGAGAACCACTTACATACTTGTCCGAAATTGTAAGAGAGTTGGATATTGTCCATTTTCAGGAAAGAAGCATTCTCCACATAATGGTCACTCTCATGCTGACGTTTCTGAAAGCGTGTTGTCATATAGCTGTTGTTCAGACGGTTCAGTTGATAGTCATTATATGACATGGTTTCCCAAGCTCCTGTATTCATAGCCATACCATTGTAGAGGTAGTTACCCACGTTTGCACGGAGTGAAGTGCTCAGCGTCAGTTTTTTCCAGCGTAGAGAGGTAGAAAAACCGAAAATCCAGTCAGGAGCAGGAGAGTGATAGTGGTAGAGGTCATTGGAATCGACCACACCGTCACCATTGAGGTCTGCATAAAGACCTTCGATGGGCATTCCTTTCTCATCATAAATCTGCTTATATACATAGTAGCTATATGGGGCATACCCCTCTGATAGTACTTGGACATAGTGCGATTCAATAGCACCAGCCGGGGTGTTTGGCGATTCTGCTAAGTCGTTCAAGCGGAGATTTGTAATCTCGGTTTTCTGATAGGTTGCATTAGCGCTCACATTCCATTCCCAATTTTCTTTTTTTATGGGTGTGGCAGAAATAGACACCTCGACACCTTTGCTTTTGATATTTCCGACATTACTCAGCATCTGCTTGTTGAAGTTTGTGCCTGCTGCAACAGGAACCGTTGCCAACAAATCCTCTGTCTTACGATTGTAATAGTCAAACGAACCTGTAACTCGGTCACCAATGATACCAAAATCAAAACCGAAGTTCCAGGCCTTAGTAGTTTCCCATTTCAGATTGCTATTATAGGCTGCTGGGCGATAAGTGTGTATGGGGGTACCGCCAAACATATAGTAGGCACCACTTTGGCTTTCAGTATACAGTGGTAAATAGCTATAGTTAGCAATACCATCTTGCTGACCAGTCACACCAAAACTTGCACGTAGTTTTAAACTGTTGAAAATAGGTTTCAGTCCTTTGAAGAAACCTTCCTCTGACACTCTCCATCCTAAAGCCACAGACGGGAACGAGCCCCAACGGTTATCCTTGCTGAAACGTGAAGAACCATCTCGGCGAATGCTGGCTGACAATAGGTACTTGCCATCATAGCTATAGTTCAATCGTCCATAATAAGAGAGCAAAACATGTCGCTGGTCATCAGCAGCCGATGCAGCCTGCTGCTCTGCGGGAGTCATGTCGTTCAATTCCAAATAGGCAGCATTAGTGTATTTCCAGAACTGATAGTCATAACCTGCCGTTATCTCAATATTACTCTTGATACTTTCTATATACTTATTATAATTGAGGTAGAATGTTAGCAGGCGGTTGTTGTTTTTCTGCGGACCGTATGTGTAGTTACGTCCACCTGTATTATAATACTGATATGCTTCTTTTGGTACATAGATCTTACCCTTTCCCTTAGAGTAGTCGTAACCTAAGGTAAGATGGGCGTGCAAGTCAGGAAGGAAGTGCATACTATAGTCTGCATCGAAACTTCCCACAAAACGATACACATCACTTGTCGAACTATAGTTGTTCAATAGCCCTACAGGGTTGCCTGTAGCACCGGTAATGGGTACTCCATTGGCATCAGCAGCCTCATAATAGCCGAGGAAGGCGTCTGTTCCGGAATAAATAGGAGAACAGGGATTGTGAGTAGCACCGCCCCAAATGGCATTCGTATTGGCAAAACGGGTGTCACTATATGTTCCTTTTAAGTTGATATTCAGTTTAAGATGGTTGTCCAACAATGTGGGTGTTAGCGAAAGGCTACCCGTATAACGGGTCATATTGTCTGTTTTCAGAATACCATTCTGGTTACTATAGCCGAAGGAAACACGATAAGGCAAGAAGTTGGATATCTTTCCGGAAATTCCAAGATTGTTGTCTGTTCCAAATGCCGTTCTGAATATTTCATCGTTCCAATCTGTGTTCACATTGTCGTTAAGCAATGACTTCTGGCGATCAGTACCATAGGTGTTCACCAAATTGTACATATCGTCACGACTAATCATATCAGCCGTTTTCGTACGTGTCTGAAGCGAGTTAGTCGTTGAGAAACTGATTCTTGGCCTTTTAGAGTCAGAACCCTTCTTCGTCGTAATGATGATGACACCATTTGACGCACGCGAACCATAAATTGCAGTAGAAGAAGCATCTTTCAGGATGGTCATGCTCTCAATGTCGTTCGGGTTAATCAAACTAAGAAAGTTTCCGCTACCACTAACACTTCCACCCACTTCCATTGGAACACCGTCCAGCACAATTAGAGGGTCATTCGAGGCATTCAGCGATGCGCCACCACGAATACGGATGGTGCTGCCTGCCGATGGCGAACCGCCGCCATTGACAATCTGTACACCGCTCACCTTACCATTAATAAGTTGTTCCGGTGAGTTGATGACTCCTTGGTTAAAGTCCTTACTGCTCACGTTAGAGACTGAACCTGTCAGGTCGCTCTTGCGTTGCACACCATATCCGATGACCACCGTCTCTTGCAACACGGTTTCATCAGACTCCAAACGAACCGTCAGTTTCCCTGATGCAGGGATGTTGACGGTCTTCGTCTTGTAACCAACATACGAAACTTGGATAGCTGTTGCTTTGCTGCTTACTTCCAGTTGGAAGTTGCCATCGAAGTCCGTAATCACTCCTTTTGCGCTCCCTGATTCGGTGACTGTAGCACCAATCAGTGCCTCACCAGTCTCGTCGATAACTGTTCCTGTCACCTTTTTGGCATTCTGAGCCAGAACAGATGCAGGAAGGAACATCAACAAGAACATTAGGCACCATGAACGCATCAATGTTTTCGTCTGTTTGAACTTCATATTTTTAGGTTTAAAAAAATGTTATTGGCAGCAAAATTAGTTCAAATTCCCCTATATACAAAAAACAAATCAGACAAAACTTTGCCCATTTTGGACAAACTAATAATCTATAGTATATAATTAATCACTATTGTCCACAAAAATTAGCGGAGATGTTTGTAGATTACTTAAATATCGAGTTTTAGAGCGAAAATTTGACGGTGACGATTTGAATTGACTACCTTTGCAATCCAAAAGCGGTGCATGACCAATGCGCGATAGACGAAATTCCTTATGAACAGGGAGCTTACTACGTTTGACCAAGGATACTTTGATCTGAAGAGACTCTATCAGATCAATGAGATTGAAGTCTATTTTGTAATAAGGCAGAGAGGAAATCTTCAATATCAGATCATTAGCGAAAGTGACACCATGCATAATGCTGATGGTATTCTTTCTGACCAAGTTCTCAGTTTTACGAATTACTTTATCAAACAGAAATATCCTGCCATTTATCGTCACTTCACATAATATGCAACTGAAAAGAACAAGACATTTATCTACTTTACCAACAATATGGAGATACCAGCCACACAGGTCGCTCTCCTTCTAAATATTGTTGGCGCGTAGAGCTCTTCTTTTATGGGTACATAAACTGACGATTTCAACCTGTTGCAACTCATCAATTGTGAGCACATTGTATCTGCTTAAAGTGCTGAAATTGCCTCTAAAAAAGACGTAAGAAGATTATTTATCTCTTGGTGTATACAATTGTGGCACATGTTTCAAGAAGTCCTGGTAGTATGAGAGAATCATATCGTGCAAAGGATGATCATGACGCATAAGAATTCCTGCATAATAGTTAACCTGCTTGAAAGTGACAGAATCGCTGTAGAGGGTCATTTCATGGCTACGGGCATAATCGTAGAACCAAAGATGGTAGAGACGGTCGCGAGCTGCCTGACGATGGTCGGTAGAGTCACAGATATAGAGCATAACTGTAGGTTCCTGACTGAAGAACTCTTCCAAAATAACAGTCACCACATCAAGAATCTTGGGATCATACGATCCATGTTCATGCTCACTATTGTCTATGAAAAAATGATAGGCACCATCATCCATGAAGATGGTGTCTTTATAAAAGCCTACTGTATAATGAATATTTTGATCGGTTACAAAACGAAAAGTAAACTCACCCAACTGACTCAACTTGTAGGGTGAGTGCTGGTTTAGTATGTCTGCAGAAAGTGTCATTGTGCAATCTGGGCCTCCTGCTCACGTACTTGTTCGCGCCATTTTTCACGAGCATCAATCATCTGCTGAAAAGCTTCAGCATACTGCTCAGGGCTATCGTAGCGTTTGAATTTGTTCTGCTCCATAATCCGTTTAATTGTCGTTCTCGGCTGCAAAGATACAAAAAGTTTTGGAAAGTTATACGGATTTAAAACTTTTTTTATATCTTTGCAATCAGATTGAATAATAGTTCGTCTTTATGATGACTATTATAGGTTCAAGCGTGAATCTTCTATTCTGCATTAGCAGATTTCGAGAATTATTGAAAAAGAATCGGTCCTTGCGTAAATAGCCGCAAAATAGCCGCAAACAAAAAATCGAAAATTGCGGAAACACCGATGAATACAGGGTTTATGAGACATTCGCAACTCTGCTTGTGGTTCTGAATG
>DEKX01000026.1:0-126 GCA_002354095.1 Prevotella sp. UBA2711
TAACTTATTTGTTCGATTGCCTCCGCTTGTTTGCTTCAGCTTTCACTAACAGATAAGCAAAGTACATGCCTATGGAACGAATCCGTGCCAGAATGACAATCGGGAAAGTCAATCTGGCACGGAATT
>DEKX01000026.1:137-11841 GCA_002354095.1 Prevotella sp. UBA2711
TTAAACTCGCTTAAACTATGCTGACAGTTTATTAAACTCGTTTAAACATTCATTTCCTCCAAGTCATCTTGATGTGTGGAAATGCTGAATGGCCGTATCGATGGCTGCTGCATGATCTGCTTTCCGCCGTTGTTCATTTGCAATTCAGTTTACGACTTTCTTCCCATCGCTGATGTAGATGCCTTTTCTGGCGGGCTTGCCATACACTCTGCGTCCATCGAGGGTATAGATGGCTGCCCGGCGGCTGTCGTTGTCGTCGGGCGTGACGGTCCGTATAGCCGATGCGGTCATCGACTGATACTCCTTGCGCGCTTCCTGCATGAGTTTCTGGAACTCGGCATCGCTGTGCAGATAGGCATAGAGGGCCGATGCTAACTGGCGCGTGGCAATGACATCGGTAAACCAGTGGTAGCCTACTATCTGGCGGTTGTAGCCGTATTCATAGCCGCATTTGAGGATTTCGTTCTGATGGTCGGGTGCCAGCTCGGTCATGACGAGCGCCTCTGTCCAGCCCAGATTGGTATGGCCGGAGGGGAAACTGCTCTTGCCGCGCTCTTTCTCTTCGTCACCCGGCACAAACGAGGGCTCGCCCAACTGGACGAACGGGCGCTTGCGGAAGCGGATTTCCTTCAGTCGGTCGGCTGTCACGCTGCACTTGTCCAGCACATAGCCTATGAGCTTGCTGATGGCAGGTGTCTTCTCCGCGCTGATGGTCGTTCCGGTGGCCTCGCTGAATATCTCGTACATCATCTCTGCGCTGTAGTCGGCCTCGTGGGATGCTTGCTCTCCGCGCTTAGTGTCGCGCAGGGCCTTGCCGTCCCAGTAGAGGGTGAGGTCGCTGATGTACCGGTAGCTTGTGGTGTCAACGGGGCTTCCCAGGAATTTCTCGCCGTGAGGCACGTCAGTGCCCTCGGCAGGATTGCTGTCAGCAGGCATCCCCTTCAGCCGGGCATATTCGGCGCGCGCGGCCTGTATGTCTTGCAGGAAGTCTGGATTCGCATGGGCACGGGCAAAGGTTGCCGCTGCGCAGAGATAGCCTGCCGTCACGTCGCTCTGATAGTGGGCACCCACGATGACGCGGCTTTCGCCAAACATGAAGCCCCGGCGCAGGATGTCGTCCTGCAGGGCGGGCCACATCTCGGCAAAGGCGAGAGCGGTGAACCATCCTATGGCAGTATGCCCGGAGGGGTAGGAGCCGCTCAGACGAATCAGTTCGTCGTCATATTTTGCCCATATCGGATCGTTCATCTGCACGAAAGGCCGTGTGCGCATATATACGTCCTTGGCTTTCAAGGTGCAGGCGCCGCCCGTGAAGAAGCTCTTTTGCAGCAGTCGCGACAGCGCCGGTGTCGCCTCGTCGCTGATAGCGTCGAGTCCGAGAACCTCTGACAGGATGGTGCCCCATGCCTCCGGAGTGTGCAGCGACTCCTCGCTGGCCTGCTCGCCACGGGGAGTGTTACGCTGTGTCTTGCCCCACTGGAACTGCACCAGGTCGTCCACGAATTCTGCACTTCCGATGCTCGGTGGCGGCGGCAGGAAGTAGGTGGCGTCGGGCTGGTCGTCAAGGGTTACGTACAAGAATTCATCGGCAGTCTGTGCCGACAGGGTAGCACTGCAGATGATGGCGAGTGCTGCCAGAATCAAAAGTTTTGTCTGTTTCATCATCGTTGTTTTGTTCCGTGATAACCGGTCTTTTCATCGTCTTTTATCTTCGTTATAGACCTGCCGCTTCTGATGCAGAAAACTGCAGGCCGTCTCTATGCTGTCCTTCGTTGTCATTCGTCGTAGCCTTTCTGGGCCACGAAGGTCTTGTTGTAGGCTTTTATTTGGTCTATCATACTAAACTTTTTTTAAATCATCGGACAAAAACAGTGCAAACCGAATGCAAAAAGCTTGCTTTTTGCTGAGGTGCAGCCTGTTTTCGCAAAATTCTTTTGCAAAGGTAGTCATTTCTGTCCGATTTTCGTAATTATGCCGTCGAAATTAATAATGTTTATAATGAACGCACATAAGTAACGCCGCTGCGAGTTGTGACATACTCGACGCCGTCGATAGTACCTGAAAGGATGTTGCCAACACCACTCTTTTTAATGATAGCCATAACAAAATGTTTTACGTGTAATAATTTGGTACAAAGATACAACAAAAACAACCACAATGCAAGAAAAAAAACAGAAAATTTTCTCCACCTATTACACATATTTTTGCATCGCTTTAGAGTCGCTTCAGGCAGGGAGATGCCATACACATACCATACACATACCATACACATACCATACCTTTGAGCATGGCTACAATATGGCATCATAGGGAGAAAACCGAGGCTTCTCCCTGCATAACCACTACCCGCTATATGCGAAATGGATCAGGGGACGAACCGTCCCCTGATCTACCTAAAAGGAGCAGCACCTTCCCTCGGATGCTGCTCCCTCTATATGACTAATCAGAAATTGTAAGCCTTACGAGACCTCAATGGCCTTGGTGACTTTCTCCTTCGGTTCGGTCTTCGGCATGGTGATGGTCAGGATGCCGTCCTCTACCTTGGCTGAGATTTGGTCTTTCACCACATCGTCTGGCAGCACGTAGTTCTGCTCGTAGTTTGAGTAAGAGAACTCGCGGCGCAGATAGTGATGGTGCTTGTCCTCATGCTTGTGTTCCTGCTGCTGGTGTCTCGGCCTTTTGCGTCTGCCTGTTACCGCAAGCGGTTATCGTCAGCAACCCAGCCATAACGGGGAAAAGATACTTCTTCATAATCGTTCATTTCTTAAATAATGCTGCAAAGCAGAAAGAGTCACCGTATCAAGTCCAGAACTCCTTTTCGCCCGTTTCCTCCATCCGTCCCTGGCATTTAGGACAGGTCTTCATGTCCCAGATGCGTATCTTGTCACTGCCGCATTGCAGACACAAACGGCCTACCTCACTTCTGTAGGATGGAGCGACATCGGCGATAATGCCGCCCACGACGATGTTCTGAATCGTCTTACAGTCAGGACACGACATCGCCGTAATCTGTTGGCGGAACAAGCCACGACCCTCATACACCTCGGCCTCGTAGCCGCAGTCATTGCAGCGATACTTCAGTTTCCAGGCCATGCGTTTATTCGTTTATCACCTCAATATAAAAACTGAACGGACGGAATCCGTCATTGCAGCTGATCATCGCACTCATCGGATTCTTCATCCAGCCGTCGAAGAAATCACCTTTGCCACGTGCCAATGACTCCACGAACTCACGCATCACGTTCCATGCCGACAGGCACATCCCATCTGGACGCTGCCCGTCAACTGAAATCCATTCTTGTCCTTCCCTTACATCGCACGTATGCTCGATGGGATTCTCATACTTCGCCATCAAGTCCTGATAGACCGTCTGGCGAACTGCCGTTATTCGTACCTTATTCATATCACTTCTTGGTTATTCTTGCCAGATAGTCGTAATCATCCTATCTGCTTGCCGTCAGAGAAAACCTTACTCTCGATGTTGCATCGCATTAGGCCAACCATTTTTGTCGTAAGTGCCGATAATCAGCACGGCTCTTGCCTTGCAAGCGTCCTTCGACCGAGCGGTGGAAGCATCCACGCATTCGATTTGAAACTTTTCATCATTCTTCGTGTTTTATAAAATGTGCTTCTATATAACTAACGGTTATTTCATCGCTTTGCATTGGTACGCAGGTGTCTCACCTGCGGCAGCCGCAAGTGAGACACTTGCGTACCAATAGTCGGCTGCAAAGTTACAAAATTATTTGGATTTTCGTTGGCGATTCAGATTATTTTCGTATCTTTGCAGCGTAAGATTGAAAATAAGCACCTCGAAATATGCCACAAATTAGTTTCTTTTATGGAATCTACATCTGGATGAATTTTTCCGATCATCAGCCGCCACATTTCCATGCATGGTATGGTGACTATAAAGTTATCGTGAACATAAAGGATGGTGTTGTGAGAGGCGAAATGCCCGGAAGAGCACTACGTATGATACTGGAGTGGCTTGATGATCATCGTGCCGAACTGATGAACAATTGGGACAAAGCACAGAAGGGCGAGCCTCTCGATAAGATTGAACCATTAAAATAGCAAGACAATGTTTATAGAAGTTGTAAAGGCAGAATACATTGACGGCTACAAACTGCTGTTGCTGTTCAACAATGGAGAACGGAGAATCGTTGACCTGAGTGATTCTCTTAAGGGAACTGTCTTTGCCCCTCTGAAGGACATCAACTTCTTCAAGCGCTTCTCCATCAAGTTCAACACCGTAGAATGGGAGAATGGTGCCGACTTCGCCCCAGAATATCTCTATGAGATAAGTTCTGCCGCATGAATTGAATGATGAAGCAGATGGCTATGCAAGAAGATAATATCAGCTTTGAAGAAATCGGCAAGGAAGAAACAATCCATGCCGAGCAGCCTCAGGCTTTGTTTAAGCAACCTATAAGAGGGCGGTATCAAGGACTCCATGCGGAATTGAAGGCAAGATGTGCGCCAGAGAACTTCATGAATCCCTATGAGCCAGAGAAGGTGTCAAAGGCAAACGAGCTCTATTCTGAGGTGCTTCATACAGATGCTCAGGCAGATGAACAACTAAAGCGACTCCGTCTGCGAGCAATAGAGGAACTGGGCATCCAATTCTCTACTGAGGAACTTTTTGACAGACTATCGGCTGCCTGCAATCCGAAGAACTTCACTGGCGATTCCTATAACAAGGAGCGATTAGAACTGGCCAACAGGCTCTATCAGGCAGTGTTGATAAATGCCGACAATGTGCTGGCATTGGAAGAGATTGAGGGGGAGGCAAAGGAGTTGATAGAAGCGTACAAGCCTATTAGTAATCATGTTAATACGCAAGAAGATGACGGTTCTTTGTTAGCGGTCTGGTCTTGTGCTGCGTTATTTGTATTTGTTCTAATTCTTTTATTACTATCAAATCATTAGCCTTATGCTTGCAAACACTTGGAACAAAATATTAAGTTGGTTCAGAGACCGCAGCGAGCGCAACCGTCTGGTACGCAGCTTCAACGAGTCGGCACGCGAGGCGTTCGTCATGGGTGAGGCCCCAGCAATGCTTGAAGCCAGCATATCGCGCGGCGACCCCTCCTATAAACACGCTTTTTCTAGATGGATGTACTCTGGCTTTCGCATCAAGATCTTCACTGGCAGACTGCTGTCTAAAGACGAGATGATATTCATCGGCAACACCATACTGAGCAACGAGCAGCTGGTTAGACGCCTCGTCGTATTAGGATGGGACACACTGGAGATTCACGGCGAGAATGCCACGTATGGCTGTAAATGGAAGCTTGCCGACCACATGGAAACCATCAACCTGCTTAATTCATAACATTTGCGTATGGGAAACATCTTATCATGGCTGACACAGGGATTGGGCTTCAAGTCGGAAAAACAGCAGTACAAGCAAAAGGTGATGAACAAGACGGCTAATGTTGACTTCTCGTCTATTACCCACGACTGGGAGAAGTCAAAACGCCTCTACGACGTGCTGAAAAAGAAATGTCACCCTGACCTTTATACAGGCGAGCAAAACGAGGCTGCTACGCGTCTGTTTCAATTGCTGATGGAAAAGAAGTATAACTATTCGGAACTTCTCAAAATCAAGGAAATGGCGGAAAAGGAGTTAGGAGCCAGTTTTCTATAAGTTCACTATCCTGCTAGACTTCTATCATTTCCCCTTCTCTGCTGATAGCCCAGAAGGGGATTTTCTTTTCATCCGCAAACTCCTTGAACCGCCAGGCGGACTCGAAGCCCGTGGTGAAGTGCATCGGCACGAAGAGTCCCACCTTGAACCGCTCGATGAACTGTCGCCCACCAAGGGTATAGCCATTACCAATGCGTCCGTCAATGGGAAACATCACCACATCGAAGCCGTCAGCTATCTTACGGATGTCTTTCAACTCGCCCAGATACTGCTTCTCGTGAGCTATCGGATTGAACGTCTCTTCCATCTCAAAGCTGTATCGCTCCTGATCAGGATTGTCGTCTGACAGAAACTTTGCATACCAGTTGTTCAGGTCGCCCGCATGGAAGATACGTTTATCCTCAGTCTCAACAATCCACGACACGCCGCTGTCTGTGCTGCCTAATGCCCATACGGATATGGTATCGTCAGACCATATACCACCTTTTGCCAACCATACGTCAGCATCATCCTTGCTGGCTCTCCGATGTTTGTAGATGTCCTTGGAGAGAATGTAGGTGACACCCTCACGCTGCTTCTTCCACTCAAAGATATCCTTCGTAAAGTGGTCTTCATGGAAGTGGCTGGAGAAGACATACATGGGCTTCTCGCTCCGCAGCACACCATCCATCACACCACTTGGATCAAGCCAGTAGTCGAATACCAGGATGGACTGCTCCGTTTCGAGCACAAAGCCGCTATGGAAGATGTAGGTCAGCGTCATGGAATCTCTATTTCTCGCTTATCAAATACATGAGTGCAATCTGAGCCAACAGAATCAGTGGAAGTCCATACTTGAACTTCTTGTGCATCGTCTTGTGGCACCACACTTGCATGCCCAGCAAAGCACCGATAGTGCCTCCGATGACTGCAAGCATCAGCAAAGTTGCTTCCGATATGCGCCAGCTTCCTTGCTTCGCTTTCCACTTATCAATACCATAGACAGCAAAGGTCAGGATATTGATAACTATCAGATAATATAGCAGTGCATTTGCCATCACTATTTTTCTTTTTGTAAAATCTCACATAGTTTATCCTCTCTGATGACTTTGGGAGCTGCCTTTCCTGCAAAAACCAGAACTTTCTTGCCATTTCGGTAGATGTGAAGCTGGCGAGAACGGACTACAGCCGTCAGTTCTGGATCATCCTGCATGGCTATCCAAAGATGATGATAGATTCCATCTTCTTCAAATAGTTTCCTTTGCAGGTGTGAGCACATATTTGTTGTGTCGATGGTCAACATATCTTGTATCCTTCGGCTTCTAACGTTTTGACTGCCTTCTCAAAGTTCTCTGCCTTGGTCAGGATGTAGTCAGTGTTGAAGGTCGAGATGGCGAACAATGAAAAATGCCGTCTCATACTTTTCAGCATAAGAGCGGAGCACTCGGCTCAGCCGTTTGGTTTCGCCAGCAACCATTTTACTCTTCATTGTCTTAGCCGATGCTCTTTCCTAAATCAAAAGCCTCCTGCAGTTTCGGATTGCCTTCAATCTCGCAGGCATCATTCACACCTCCGCAGAAAAGCGTTCCTGCCAGGCGACTCTTGGGATAGCAGTCTATCCAGCCCGTCAACCCCGTCTCTGCACGCTTCGGAGTCTCGGTTTCATCCTCTGCAGCCGTAGTCAGCAGATAGACATCACGGAACTGATAATCCTGCTCGTACATGGCGTTCATGCGGTCAATGAGCGTCTTCATCTGACCGCTCATCTCATAATAATAGATAGGTGTGGCCCAGCAGACGACATCAGCCTTCAGCACCTTGACCATGATGTCGTTCACATCGTCCTTGATAACGCAACGCCCCAGTTTTTGGCATCCCATACAGCCCTTGCAGAACTGGATGTTCTTACCCACAAGCGAGATTTTCTCCACATCGTTTCCGGCAGCTTTTGCACCTTCCACAAACTTCTCAGCGAGCATGTCGCTGTTTGAGCCATGACGCAGGCTCGTTGATATTACAATGACCTTTTTCATATTCGTATTTGTTAGTTCTGTTCTTTAATACCATTTATATCCATGTTCCTTGCAATAGTCGATGGCGGGTTGGAATCCCTGAAAGGTTGCCTTGTGAATCCACTTCAAGCCCTTGCGCTCATCCTTGGGAACGCCAGTACCCGTCATCAGAAACCAGCCAGTGGCAAACTGTGCCTGGGCATCGCCACCATTGGCGGCTAACTCGTACCAGAACACACATTCCTCCAGATTCTTCTCCACACCATCACCGTTCCAATAGGCGGCTCCTACATTCTTCTGGCTGAGAATATGCCCTTGGAAGGCGGCCTCACGATACCAGAGGAAAGCCTTGTGATGATCCTGCCCTGTGCCGTTGCCGAGATAATAGGCGTTGGCCACGTTGACCTGCGACTGCATATCCCCTTTGTCTGCGGCTCTCATATACCACTCAAAGGCCAGCTCTGCATCCTGTTCCACACCCTTTCCGTGATAATAGCACTCGCCGACGTTGAAACAGCCATAGACATCACCCTGTTCAGCGGCCCTCATATACCACTCGAAGGCCATCTCCAGATTGACCTTTACGCCAGTGCCACGCTCATAGCAGACCCCAAGGTTGTTCATCGCCTTGGTGTCACCCTCGTAGGCTTTCTCACGATAACCGTCTGCTTTGTTTCTCTCCTTCGGCATAGTTCAATCGGCAAAATCGGAATTTACTTGTCAAGCAGATAAGGGAATGCCCTATGTGCAATTCCGTCAGCACGATATTCGCCATTGATAAAAGAAACTCTCCATGGCCGATAAGCCTTCAGCAGTCTTGCCATTTCTTCTGCAAGTTGCTGCCTAACGTTGGGGTTGAGAACTTTTACTTCGCATTCCACAAGATTGCCTTGACTGTCAACACGTGCGTTTTTAATACTGAAATTGATTCGTTTAATATTGGTGAGTTCTGGATATTTCTCTATCTGTAAGGGAAACAGTTCTCGTATAATGGTGGGATTGTTCACTTTATCGAATGAAAATCCGTCTAAGACGAAATTGTGGTACTCCTTCTTTCCTGTTACCTTCCCATTGTCAATGCTGATGATTTGTTCTTGCTCATAATTCCGTGCAAAGCCCATGTGCTCATAGTAAACAACTTTCCCCGTAGCAACACGAATATCTCCCGTCAGCCAATTGGCAACAATATGTTTTCCGTCAACATAATTCTTGAACACACGCAGTAATGTGTCATTAGGAATGCGCTCTCCTTTGTATTCGCGACAATTCGCATCATAGTGTTCACATCGTATACTGTCAAGACAGAGCACGTCTTGCACAATGCTCCAGTAGGCAGTAAAGCCATCCCAGTTGGCGGTAGATATAGAGCGGTTCGATGGAAGTACGGCTTTCAGATGATGATATAATACAGAATCTCTGCTTACAGGCCTACCCAACAACTCCCAGCGAGTGCCATCAATATAGATAATGTCCCCATCTTGTCCTGTTGCATTGGCAGCAATTGCCAAGAGCAGGAATTGAATACATGTCAAAATCTTCTTCATAAGCCACTATTACTTAATCTTCGTCGATGATATAGAACCCTGCCTCAGATGGATGGTCAAGCACCAGGCACTTAGGATTCTCCTTCATTAAGAGCCACGTCATCCAGATGTCGCCAGCGGCTGCGGCAATGAAGAATATTCCCCAGACCAGCATGGGCAGACTGCCGACGAACAGGGCTGCAACGGCAGGGACGACTCCCAGAATGAAACATGGCATCATGGCTCCGCACATATAGCCAGGGATGTGCATCGGCTCGTCGCAATGGCAGTAGGGAGTCAGCAGTTTCCACATCACACCGAAACTGATGCTCTTCCAGCCGCTCTTGGCAAAGCAAGCCCAAGTGAGGCCGTGAATCAGTTCATGCACGACGATGCCCACGAACATCAGTACCAGTGTAATCCAGTCGCCGAAGCCTCCCAGAAGTTCGCCTATCGGCTTCCTGTCCTTCCATATCAGGAAGAAAGGAACCAGAAACAGGATGGCCGAAACCACCATAATCACTACGGCAAAGACATTAGCCTTTACGATGTCTATAGCCACTTTTCTGCCTTTTTCTTCAATGTTGTCCATACCTTTTCTTCTTTGTTCATTATTGCATGCCTTTTGCCTGTCGTACAAACTCGTGAAGCGACTGGAGCAGGAGGCAAAACTTAAACTTTGTTTCAATTACGGTGCAAATGTAGTGATTTTGCCGCTTTTTCCGTAACTTTGCAAACAAAAATTTGCGAAAACAGGCGGCACCTCGGCAAAAAACAAGTTTTCTGCACTCGGTTTGCACTGTTTTTGCACCGTTCTTTTAGGATAGTTTATAAGATGCAGGAGCAACGGCGAACATATATTGCCATCGATCTGAAGTCGTTTTACGCTTCAGTGGAGTGCGTGGCCAGGGGACTCGACCCGCTGGACACTAATCTCGTGGTGGCAGATGTGTCGCGGACGGAGAAAACCATCTGTCTAGCGGTGACACCCTCGCTGAAGGCTTACGGCATCGGCGGACGTGCACGACTCTTTGAGGTCGTACAACGGCTGCGTGAGGTCAACTATGAACGGCAGATGAAGGTTCCTGAACGAAGGTTGACGGGCAAATCTACATCGGACGCAGCACTGAAGGCGCATCCCGACTGGGCTATCGATTATATTGCTGCTCCTCCAAGAATGGCGCACTATATCGAGGTGAGCAGCCGGATATACGGCATCTACCTGAAATACATTGCCCCAGAGGACATCCATGTGTATAGCATCGACGAGGTGTTTATGGATGTAACGGCCTATCTGAGAACCTATAAGTTGTCGGCACATGAGCTATCCATGAAAATGATCCGCGACGTGCTGGCCACTACCGGCATCACGGCTACAGCTGGCATCGGCACAAACATGTATCTGGCAAAGGTGGCAATGGACATTGTAGCCAAGAAAGCACCTGCCGACAAAGACGGAGTGCGTATCGCAGAACTAGATGAAATGTCGTATCGTCAGGAGTTGTGGGACTACCAGCCTATCACGAAGTTCTGGCGTGTAGGACGTGGAATCGCTGAGAAACTGGCAGTCTATGGTATTGACACGATGGGTAAGCTGGCACGGATGTCAGTACAGAATGAGGGACTGCTTTACCGGCTCTTTGGCGTGAATGCCGAACTGCTGATAGACCATGCCTGGGGCTGGGAACCGTGTACGATGGAGGCAGTAAAGGCATATCGTCCTGAGACCAACTCTTTCAGCAGCGGACAAGTTCTTCAGGAGCCTTATACTTTCAAGAAAGCCCGTGTGGTGATACAGGAAATGGCTGAAGGAATGGCCCTCGACTTGGTATCGAAGCGGCTGCTGACTGACCAGCTGGTGCTGACTGTTGGTTATGATGCTGAGAGTCTGACTCGTCCTGAAATCCGCGCGAAGTATCATGGTGAGATAACCGCCAATTACTACGGTAAACAAGTGCCGAAACATGCTCACGGCACGTTCAACTTCGAGAGGTCCACATCATCCTCGCGACTCATCATGGATGGGGCAACAGAGTTGTTTGACCGCCATGTGAATCCTGATTTGCTGATTCGCAGGCTAAACCTGACAACGAACCATGTGGTATCAGAAGCGTCGGTAGCGGCACAGGACAATGCACCCCAGCAGCTTGACCTCTTTACCGACTACGAGGCTCAGAAAAAGCAGCATCAAGAGGAGCAAGCCAAACTTGACAAAGAGCGTCGAATGCAAGAAGCTCAGTTGAAAATCAAACAGCGTTTCGGCAAGAACGCCATCCTCAGAGGCCTGAATTTCGAGGAGGGTGCCACTGCCAAGGAACGTAACGAACAGATAGGAGGACACAAGGCATGACCAACGATTACGACGACATCATCAATCAGCCACACTACGAGCCCAAGCATCATCCAAGGATGTCGATGTGGAACCGTGCAGCCCAGTTTGCGCCCTTCGCCGCATTGACTGGCTACGACGCAGCCATTCAGGAGTCAGGCCGTTTGACGGACGATTGGTTAGGTTTGAGTGAATCAGGCAATGAGGA
>DEKX01000029.1:0-980 GCA_002354095.1 Prevotella sp. UBA2711
CTGAAGATGCTTCGCATACTGCATGACGCAGGGGTGGAGACAAGCCTGCAATGGGAACACTCTGGTAGCTTTACTGACAGTGTAGTTGCCGTAATGATTGCCGCATTCCTGCATGATGCCGGTATGACTATCGGCAGGAAAGACCACGAACTCTACTCCGGTATTATCTCTTGCCAGATCATAACAGATATCCTGCAGAAGATTATTCCCGAGGATACGATGCGCAGAACCATTATCCGCTCAATGGCCATGGAAGGCATACTAGGTCACATGGCTACGCACCCCATTCATTCCATTGAAGCAGGATTGATACTCATTGCGGACGGATGTGACATGACCAAGGGGCGTGCCAGAATTGCTCTTGAAATCCCAACCAAACCCACCGAAGGCGACATCCACAAATACTCAGCCAACTCCATCGAAAAGGTTCACATAACACAAGGAACAGAGCATCCTATAAAGATAGAAGTCCTCATGAAGTCAGAGGTAGGACTTTTTCAGGTAGAAGGTGTGCTCATGCCTAAGATACAGTCAAGTCCATCCAAGCACCTGGTGGAACTCTATGCCTGTGTAGAAGGGCAAGAAACAAAAAGGTATCTGTAGTTATTACAATCTTATTACGCTATTGTTACGCCCGCGTTACAATCCTATTATAACCGGTGCTGTAACCTATCCGTTATACGAATGAAATGTTTTTGTAATATGCTCAGTTTACCTTTGCAATGTCAATCACTAACGGTTGGCTAAATCATTTATGGATAAAGAAAAAGCAGAAAGAATTCAGAGAATCTTTAATTGGGTGAGATTTGTCATCCTAGTGTTGTTTCTCACATTTATTTTCATCGGATTATCATAACGACCTTTTAATTAAAGATGAATACATTATTTCTCGGAATAGTTATATTCCTGATTGTACTTGCAGTGTTCGACCTCGTAGTCGGGGTGAGTAATGATGCAGTAAACTTTCTGAACTCTGCCAT
>DEKX01000029.1:1127-3057 GCA_002354095.1 Prevotella sp. UBA2711
GCATGCTGGTGCAGTGGGTGGCACGCGTCGTTTTCACTTTTACATACCGTGTGAACGGGAGAACGACAGATCAGTCAGGCAAGATGGGAAGTCTGGTTGCATCGTCGTTAAAGATTGGTATCTTTGGTGGACTATCAGTGACGGCCATTGTTTGGTTCCTGCTTATCAACGGATTGAAGAGTAGCAGTTTAATGACGCCTGAGTTGAAAGAAATGGTCAGTCAAAACACGCTTCTGATTATTGGCGGAGGCGCGGCCGTTTTCTCAGTGCTGATGACGCTGCTGAGTGCCATGAAACTACCCGTACTGAAGTTCGTGGTGCTGCTGGGTACCTTTGCCCTGGCGATGGCGTTTGCTGGTAACGACCTCGTGAACTTCGTGGGTGTGCCGCTGACGGGGCTTGAGGCCTATCAGGACTACATAGCTAATGGCAATGGCGACGCGCAGGACTACATGATGTACTCACTGATGGATAGTGCTCATACCCCCGCACTCTATCTCATCGCGGCAGGTGTGGTGATGGTGCTCGCACTGGTCTTCTCAAAGAAGGCGCAGAACGTAGTGAAGACCTCGGTGGACCTCTCGCGACAGGATGAGGGTGACGAGATGTTTGGTTCGAGTGGTGTGGCACGGACGTTGGTGCGCACGTCCAGAAATATGGCCAACGGCATGGCTTCTGTAGTTCCGAATGGTGTGGCGCGATGGATTGACTCACGTTTTAATGCCGATGCTGCCGTGCTGAAGCGGGGAGCCGCCTTCGATGAGATTCGTGCAGCGGTCAATCTGGTTCTCGCTGGGGCGCTGGTGGCATTGGGTACATCGCTCAAACTGCCGCTATCCACCACCTACGTCACTTTTATGGTAGCCATGGGTGCTTCGCTGGCAGACCGAGCATGGAGTCGCGAGAGCGCAGTATTCCGTATTACTGGTGTGCTATCGGTCATAGGTGGTTGGTTCATCACGGCTGGTGTAGCGTTCATGTTGTGCTTCCTCGTCTGCATCGCCCTGTTCTTTGGATCGTTTGTGGCAATGGCCGTTGCCATCGCGCTGGCCATCTTCTTGCTTATTCGAAGCCATCTGCGCTATGAAAAAAGCAACAAGACCAGTGAGGCCGACGAATTGTTTGATCGCATTGTTCGTAGCAGCGATAAAGCAGAATGTTGGATACTGCTTCGACAACATGTGGCACTAACCATCACACATCAACTACAATTGGTAGCAGAAACTTATAAATCGATGACCGATGCTTTCTTTTATGAGGACTATCGTACGCTGAAACGTACCGCAGCGGTGACCGAAAATCAACGCAAAGATATAAAACGCCAGCGACGCAAACAGATTATGGCCCAACGACGTATAGACCCCATGTTGAGTATTGAGAAGGGCACATGGTACTTTCTGACAATCAACTCGCTGGCGCAAATGGTATATTGCTTGAAACGTATGGGTGAGCCATGCTTAGAGCATGTAGGCAACAACTTCAGTCCGGTGCCAAGCAAATATATCCAAGAGTTCATTCAGATGCGCAATGAGATATTACAACTCTTCAACCGGGCCTGCCATGCCGAAACAATGGCGTTGATACGTGGTGATGCCGAAAAACTGCAATCACAGCTTTCCGATTATCGACGGACTATCATCCACGACATTCAAGCCAAGCAACTCAATATTGAGAGTATGACTGTATTTCTGAATTTGGTTCAGGAGTCGCAACAACTTCTCAGTGCCTTGCGCCATACTGTGAGGGGAGCAAACAAGTTTGATGAGTAATAAATTTAATAATACAATTGTCGGATGGGCATCGACTCCTCTGATGACACTTGAAGTG
Source organism: Prevotella sp. UBA2711 (assembly GCA_002354095.1). Lineage (GTDB taxonomy): Bacteria > Bacteroidota > Bacteroidia > Bacteroidales > Bacteroidaceae > Prevotella. Next base: position 2,955 of record DEKX01000029.1, read on the forward strand.
TCATAATAACAAGTAATCACCTTAATAATGGGCGATCGAATTAAATCGATCGCCCATTACCGTATTTCCTGTTATAGAGTTCCTTTGTGCGCAATTCTTCAAG
>DEKX01000037.1:0-20744 GCA_002354095.1 Prevotella sp. UBA2711
AAGGCTAGGAATGGTGAAGATCATGAAGTATGCCTTGGATGAATATGATGACGACTGGGATGAGGACAATGAGGATGGCTTTGTGGAGGAAATCATTGACATGGGGCATCGCCATTACGATAGTCTTGGCGAGTTCCTGAGTCACTTTAATGACCACGATTACTTCGACAGTGTCTTGGCTGTCCAGGACTTCTGGCACAATGCCAATGTAGTAGAAAGCAAGAATGCCGTTGTCACACTATATGCTACTGTCGTTTATACCGACCAGCAAACAGAAAAGATACTCTACCGCTCTACGGAACCGATTGCAGTCCGTATAGACACCGATGACCTCAATAGCATCACCATTCCAGACCTACCAAGTTGCTGTGTCAGTAAGTTCTCGACAAAAGTTGAGGTAATGGACTACTCATATGGAGTACTCACTATTGAGGGAAAGGACAAGAATAATTCACCGTTTGTGGTGAGCCTAATATGATTTCCCAACGCAGTGAGAATTAGTACAACAGCTTGCGAAGTTTCTAAACTCCTGTCAACAGCTGCTTAAAAGTAGTATCAAAAGTTAAATTTGAAAAATCTTACATTTTGCTGAAATCTGGAAATGCCCGCGAACACGGGCACTTCAGAGACTTTGGCGGATTATAGAACGTTTACCTAGCAATCAGCTTCGCTGTTGCCTTACTCCCCGAGTATGCTTAGAGTATGGCTAGAAGCAGCCTAGAAGCAGAGTGATCGCTGCCTGGAGTATGGCTACAGAAATTTTAGAGTGATTTTAAACCGACGCAAGAAGCAAGAGCAGAGACCAAACTCGTTTGGGCTATGCCTTGCAAGAAGGAGGAAGACGATTGTCAAGTAGATTTTGACAGATTTTGAGCGCAGCGACCCTTTCTATGTTATCTGTGCTATCTGTGTGACCTGAAACATTAACAATGAACCCTGAACCACAAGTTGTCCATACGATAGATGAGATGTGGGCTTGGCTGAAGCCTTTGGGCTATAGCGATGCAATAAAAGAAGCAACTATTAATGCTATCCTGCGTGAGTTCGTGATGAGTAAAGTGTCATGTGATGAAATAAGCAATAACAATGCATGAAGTAAATATCGAAATAAAGAATGTCGCTGACCGTGAAGACTTGCAAAGATGGGAAGATCATATGCTTGTAAAGGCGAAATGTTGGAATCAGTTCTGCGATGGCCTTTATAGTGAAAACGAGATTCGTGCAGTTCATGTTGTAAAGGAAGAGAATGCAGACGTTACTTATCTTACGACACTTTGTGAAGACTGTATCAAATATACCAGAAGTTATGGTGTTCTGGTAAAAGAAAAGTATTTGATGATAGAACCGCGTAAATAATAACTGAAATAAACAACTCCGTTGGAAACCCCCTGTTTTAGCTTTTTAGTGGCAGGTCCTTCGGATAATGGAAACAATTTAATAACAAAAAAGGCATGAGATTAATTATTGAACCCGACTACGAGAAAATGTCGAAATGGGCTGCAAACTATGTAGCCAAGTGTATTAATGAAGCAAAGCCAACGGCAGAGAAACCCTTCAAGTTGGGTTGCCCCACAGGAAGTTCGCCTTTGGGAATGTACAAAGAACTGATAGCCCTGAACAAAGCTGGTAAGGTATCGTTCCAGAATGTCATCACGTTCAACATGGACGAGTATGTGAACCTCCCCGAGGACCATCCCGAGAGCTACCATAGCTTCATGTGGAACAACTTCTTCAGCCACATCGACATTAAGAAAGAGAATGTGCATATCCTCAATGGTAACGCCAAGGATCTGAAAGCAGAGTGCGAAAACTATGAGAAAGCCATTGATGCCGCAGGCGGTATTGACCTGTTCATGGGTGGAATAGGCCCCGATGGACATATTGCCTTCAACGAGCCAGGCTCCAGCCTTCAGAGTCGCACCCGTCAGAAAACACTTACCACTGATACCATTATAGCCAATTGCCGCTTCTTTGACAATAATGTAGATTTGGTACCCAAGACAGCTCTTACCGTTGGCGTTGGTACAGTGATGGATGCTAAGGAAGTGATGATTATGGTGAATGGCCACAACAAGGCCCGAGCTCTTCGTCATGGTGTTGAAGAACCTGTGAATCACATGTGGACTATCAGTTGCTTACAGATGCATCCCCATGCTATTATCGTGGCAGACGATGCTGCATGCGGAGAACTAAAGGTCGATACCTACAGGTATTTCAAGGATATAGAGAAGGGTAATCTTCTTTAGAACAAATGGATTCTGATTGCACAGGTGGTCGCAAAGCGATGCAGTTCGATACTGCCAGTCAGAACGAGTTTATGATAATTAATTATGAATGTAATAAAGACAGCAATTGATGGCGTGGTTATTTTAGAACCACGCATATTCGAAGATGCCCGTGGGTATTTCTTTGAATCATTCTCCCAGCGTGAATTCGACGAGAAAGTAACACCTATTCTTGGTCATACAGTAACCTTTGTCCAGGACAATGAAAGTAAATCATCCTATGGCGTGATGCGTGGCCTCCATTTCCAACGCCCACCATTCACTCAATCGAAGCTGGTCCGCTGCGTGAAGGGTGCCGTCCTGGACGTAGCAGTAGATATCCGCAAGGGATCGCCCACCTACGGCCGGCATGTCGAATGCCTCCTCTGTGCCCATGATGAAGAAGGCGAAAGAATCGCTAACGATGTTGCTAAAGCTCCTAATCTTAGCGAATCTCTCAACTTTCAACTCTCAACTTTCAACTCTCAACTTGGCCTCCAGTTCTTCATCCCCAAAGGCTTCGCCCACGGCTTTGCCGTCCTCTCAGAAACGGCTGTTTTCCAGTACAAGTGTGACGAGTTCTATCACCCGGAAGCTGATGGAGGAATCTCTATCCTTGATGATAGCCTTGGTATAGATTGGCACATTCCTACAGAAAAAGCAATACTTAGTGAAAAGGATACCAAGCATCCATTGCTGAAGGATTTTGATAGCCCTTTCGATGTTGCAGACAGACTTTACTAGTTTCATTATTGTGAGTTATATAGATATTAAGAAACGTTTGACGGGGCAGTATAAGGGAATCGTAGAAAGTTTTCTTTCTTTATCGATTCTGAATGCCGTCAATATTATTTTACCACTTATTACGTTGCCGTATCTCATTCGAGTTGTCGGCTTAGAGAAATATGGAGCGTATTCTATAGTATATACGATTCTTCAATATGTGCTTTTATTGAGTGCATACGGCTTTAGTTATACTACAACAAAGTTAATTGCACAAAATCGAGAAGATATCTCGTTGGTCTCTAAAATTTTTTATTCTACGATTTATGCACGCCTTGCTATATCAATACCGGCATTATTCTTCTTCCTACTTGTCATTTTGTTGTTTTATCCTTCTGACTATCTAATTATGTACGTTGGTGGCATTGGAATGGTTTTGGGCGATATTCTTAATCCCGTGTGGCTCTTTCAAGGCTATGAGAAGATGAGGTATATGACAATAGCCAATTTTATTTGCAAAATTCTATTTACTATACTGATATTCGTATTTATCACATCAGAGGGCGATTATATTTATATCAATGTATTAAATTCACTGGGATATATCGTATCAGGCATAATCACCATTTATATTTCATACAGGTACTTTCATATACGGCGTCCAATTTTCAGCATTCCAGACATCGTTCTCCAGTTTAAAGAGGGATGGAGTGTTTTTCTTTCTACCATATTCATGAATCTATATAGGAATTCCAATATTTTTATTCTTGGTTTCTTTGTGAGTGAATATAACGTTGGTATTTATTCAACTGCAGAAAAGGTTATAAAAGCCGTACAGTCTTTAATCGCTCCTGTCTCAAATGCTCTCTTCCCATATTTTGCAGCTTCATTTAAGAATAATGATGTGCCAAATAATGCACGACGAGTTATTGCGTTGAACAAAAAACTATTTTATGCTTTATTGTTACTCTCTTTGATTGTTATTGCCACTTCTGACATTATGAATACTCTGATATCTGGTGGGGAAGATAAACTGATTACATATTTGATTTGTCTAATGAGTCCTGTAATATGCATTGGGGGTATGAACTACATCCTTGGAATCGTTGGTTTGGTTAATCTAAACTACAATCATCTATTCCTTAAATTTGTCACTATATCAGGTTTAGCAAGTATGGCATTTCTCATCATAACTGTGCCGATAGCAGGAGTTTATAGTGCAAGTTTATCGATGATTATTGCTGAAACAGTATTGTTTTTTTATTGCTTCAGGAAAATTAAAATGGCAGCATCTAATTAATTGATGTGGACTTGATATGTTCTATTTATTGATATTTTTATTAGAAATCGTATTCTTAGCATATTCTGAAAAGAAAAGGTGGAATTCGTTAGTTACTCCTTTGAATATGATGATGTTGCCTAATGCAGTTGCAGTTATAATTGCTATAGTATATTCATTTTCAAACCAATATGTTCCCAATTTCTATTTGCCTAGTCTAATAGTATGGATTTTGGGGTTATTTGTTTTTTCTTTGCCAAGTTTTTATTTTTCTTCATTAACACAAAACGGTGGATTCAATATAGTTATAGGCCCTAAGGATGACCACTATAAACTTCTTAATATTATAGCTACAATATGCATACTTATTTCTTTTGTGAAATTAAGATCTTTGTCAAGTAGTCTTGAACAATTTGGAACAGATGACTTTGCTGATGAATATCAAGTGAAAGGATTATTTGCTCATATGTCCGTTTTCATATGTGCCATTTTTGCTTATTCAATCTACAAATTGGATAGATGCCATCTTTACTCAATTTTTGTTGTTATTGGTTCATTAATTGGGATGTATGCAATCGGTACCAAATCATGGATTGTTGCTCCGCTTTTGATTGGCTATTATGGAAGATTTTTGACTGGAAAAACTGCATTCAATTTCAAGAATGTAGCGTTGCCAGGAATATTAATCTTTGGCATTTTTTTCTTGAGCTATTTTTTAATAATGGTAATTGCTTCAACAAGTGAAATGTCTTTTGATTTTATGGTGTTCATTATTGAACATTTTATCGATTATTTCTCAGGAGCAAATCTTGCATTTAGTTTGGATTATCAAAAAGGAATTCTTGAACCAGAAATGGGTGATGCTCTCGTTGCTCCTTTTGTTAATATAGTACATTTGTTCACAAATGAACCATATGTCAATACAATAAATCCTATTTATTGGGATATAGGTGATTTAGGGGAAAATAATGTGCGTACTGTGTTCGGCGCATTTTTATGCTATAGCCATAGCTATTTCGTTTTTGTTGTCATGTCGCTTTTATATAGTATTATTACTTATACAATATATGTCAAATCAAGAAATTCTAGGAGTTTATTTATGCTGATGGCTAATTGTACATGTTTAGCTTTCTTGACATTGTCTTTTTTTGATTTTTACTGGATGAATTTAACGCCTTATGAAATACTGGCAATTTTTATAATACTGTCCATATTGTTATAAACAGATGAAAATATGTCAATAGAAAATAATTCAAGATTATGGTAGCAATTATTCTTGTTAATTGGAATGGTTATAAAGATACGATAGAGTGTCTTGATTCTTTACAACAATGCATCCAAAAGGATTTTTTTGTTGTTGTGTGTGATAATGGTTCTACGAATGATTCAATATCGAGAATTTCCCAATATTGTGCAGACAAATGGCCTTTTGACAGTATTGATTTTACTGATAAAAAACCTGATATATCTATAAACCGTGGACATGTCATATTATATAAGTTAGGACAAAACAATGGTTTCAGCCGAGGTAATAATTTGGGGATAAAATTTGCTTCAATGTTTAATCCAGATTATTATCTGTTATTGAACAATGATACTATCGTTGAGCCTGATTTTTTATCCTTATTAGTGGATTTCCAAAAGAAAAATTCTCAGTATAAAGTTCTTACTCCATTGATTCATTATTATTATGACAAGCATCTAATTTGGAATGGAGGAGGGAATATCTATTGGGGATTTCGAATATACCATTTCGCAGATAAAAATGAATCAGTCATCCCCCATAAAGAAAGTCTCCCATGTACTTATATAACAGGCTGTGCATTGTTTTTTGCTCCAGAGGTCTTAGACGAAGAAAACCGTTTATTAACAGAGAAGTTTTTCTTTGGTGAAGAAGATTTTGAGTTTGGTTTAAGAATGATGAGAGCCAAAGTAAAAATGGCGTGTGTTCTTAATTCTATAATTTATCACAAAGTTGGAGGTTCTCGAAACAATGATAAAGCAAAGATCGGCCATACATTTATTCATTATTTGAATAGATTGATTGATGTTAAATCCTATTTACCTTCATGGCAATATGTATTATATAGGTTTGTTTTTTCACTAAATGTAGTTCGTATTTTGATTTTGCGTTATAAGATGCCCTGTGTAGATATCGTTGCATTTATTAAGAAACTTAATAGTGAAGCAAAGAGACTTGATGGCGTGTCTAGGGACTATTTTCTGAAAACAGTTAGTAAAGAATTAGGCGGTTGAAATAGATGGAAAATATATATTTATATACTAATATTTATCCTTTTGGCGAGGTTGCTGAGAGTTTTGTGTACGACGAAGCGAAAGAAGCTGTTCAGAGTGGAATTCGTCTAACGATTATTCCTGTCAATAAGGCAGATGTCGTTCGAGAGCTTCCTGAAAATGTTTATCTTGACCGAACTATTTGTGATTTTGGTTTATTAACCAAACTAAAGGCTTTTATTAAGATTTTTTCTATTGGTTGTTTGAAGCAGGTTTTCAAAGAAGAATCTTTTTTTAAAAAAGGCTTTATATTGAAAGATTTTATCAAATATCTTTATGCAGCAAATCTTGTGTATATTGATTTGGAGCAGAGAGCCCATGAGGAAGAGCCGTCGATATTTTATAGCTATTGGATGTCTTATCCTCCGATAGCATTTGCATTTTACAAATGTTATCACCCTAATACTCCACATAAGTTCATTTCTCGTGGACATGCTTCTGATATATACGTGCGCAAAGATGTTTATTATCCATTAAGGAATTTTGTCGTTGATAATATAGATTTGGTTTGTGTAATATCAGACTATGGGAGAGAGTATTTGAAATCTTTGTATGGTTCTAATGAAAATAAGTTTGAACTCTTTCGATTGGGTGTATATGATAATTATAACAATAATAAAAGTGTTAATACAGGTAGAATAGAAATAATTTCTTGTTCTACTATTATTGCTCGCAAGCGTGTAAACTTAGTTTTTGAATCACTTAAAAATTATGCTCAAAGTCATCCTCAATTGTCTATCAATTGGACTCATATAGGTGATGGCCCTTTAAGAAATGATTTGCAAAACAATATAAGTCAAACAAGTTTACCTTCCAATTTTACCTTAGAGTTAAAAGGGAATCTGGATAATCATGAGATTCTAGCATTATACAGGAATAAGAAATTCCATTGTCACATATTATTGAGCATACAAGAGGGAATTCCTGTTGCATTGATGGAATCGATTGCTTCTGGAACACCCATTATTGCCACAGATGTTGATGGAGTTTCTGAGATTGCAAATAATAGTACGGGGGCATTAATTGAAGTTGATTTTGAGCAAAAAGACTTTAATGCAGCTCTAGATAAGGTAATTATAAATAATAAATCATTGTCAGATAGTGCTTATTTATTTTTCAAGAGTTTTTTTGATGCGAAAACTAATTACACTCGTTTTTTTGCAAGGATTAATCAGTTGGTGAGAGTTTGAAATTGAAACTACGCCTTTCTTGTTTTTATAAATACGATTTTAAAGGTATCATAATGTAATTTATTTGTAATATGGATATTGTTAATTTTCTGCTAAAGATGAGGAACTTGAGTAGAAAGATGTTAAAATACCCCCCCCCAGTGAGGTGCTTTTTCTACATTCCTTACCGTCTACTTTGTCTTTTGATTGGCGTTGATTTGCCTCCACAAGTTATGATTGGGAAGGGGTTTAGAATCTCACATCCTTGTGGGATTGTGGTAAATGCTAATGCGATAATTGGAGACAATGTTTGGATAAGATGTAACACGTGTATTGGAGGTGATTATAATGGCGAAAATGCTCCAATAATTGGTAATAATGTCAATATAGGGGCTAATGTATGTATCATAGGAAATATTAGAATTGGTAATAATGTTGATATTGGCGCAGGAACTGTTGTTGTAAAGGACATTCCTGATAATGCCATTGTTGTAGGAAATCCAGGAAGAATAATTAAGTATAAAATATAATATATTATGCAAGACATTAAAATTTGTGTGGTGGGCCTCGGATACGTTGGCCTGCCATTGGCACGGTTGTTTTCAACCAAGTACCCAACAGTGGGATTTGACATGAACCAGAAGCGCGTAGATGCACTGATGGATGGACACGACGCAACTCTGGAGGTGAGTGATGAATTGCTTCAGGATGCAATTAACAATCATGGTTTTGTTTGCACCACTGACATCGAGAAAATTAAGGACTGCAACTTCTATGTAGTAGCAGTACCCACACCTGTTGATGAGAATAAGGCTCCAGACCTTCGTCCTCTTTGGGGCGCTTCTGAGACTGTTGGTAAAGTTATTAGTAAGGGAGACATTGTAGTTTATGAGTCAACTGTTTACCCTGGTGTAACAGAAGATGAATGTATTCCTGTTGTAGAGAAGGTTTCTGGTTTGAAGTTCAATGTTGACTTCTTTGCAGGTTATTCCCCTGAGCGTATCAACCCAGGCGATAAAGTGCATACTGTAGAATTTATCAAGAAGATTACTTCTGGCTCAACACCAGAGATTGCAGACATCGTTGATAATGTATATAACTCTGTTTTGAAAAACGGTACCCACAAAGCTCCTTCTATGAAGGTGGCTGAAGCTGCAAAGGTAATTGAGAACTCCGAGCGCGACATCATGATTGCCTTCTTTAACGAATTGTCTAAGATTTTCACGTTGATGGGTATTGATACTACTGATGTTGTAGAAGCAGCTGGAACTAAATGGAACTTTATCAAGATGAATCCTGGTTTGGTTGGCGGTCACTGCATCAGCGTTGATCCTTATTATTTGGCTCAGTGCGCACAACGCCTTGGTTATAACCCTGAGATTATCCTTGCAGGTCGTCGCATGAACGATGGTATGGGCGCATACGTTGTTGACCAGACTATCAAACACATGCTTAAGAAGGGAATTCAGGTGCTTAAGGCAAATATTATCATTATGGGATTCACATTTAAGGAAAACTGTCCGGATGTCCGTAATACCCGTGTTATTGATATTTATCATGCCTTGAAGGAGTATAATGTAAATGTTACAGTTTATGATCCATGGGCCAATCCTGATGTTGTAAAGCATGAATATGGTATTGATATCGTTTCTGAAATGCCTAAGGGCAAGTTCGATGCCGCCATTGTAGCTGTTGCTCACAAACAGTTCCGTGATAACGATGTGGATTGGGAGAATTTACTTGAAAAGAATCATGTTATCTTCGATGTGAAGTGTATACTCCCAAGAGAGATTGTTGATGGAAGATTATAATAATTGGAGTAGTTTAAAATAATAGAAATAATATGGCAAATTTTGCATTGATTGGTGCAGCAGGATATATTGCACCTCGTCACATTAAGGCAATCGCAGACACCGGTAATAATTTGGTGGCTGCTTATGACAAATTTGATAGTGTAGGACGCTTGGATGCTTCCTTCCCTGAATGTAGTTTCTTCACCGAACAGGAGCAGTTTGAGCGATTTGTCGATAAGGTAAAGGGTACTAAGGACGAAATTCAGTGGTTAGCAATCTGTACGCCCAACTATACACATGATGCTTTTATCCGTTATGGATTAAAGAATGGTATGAATGTAATATGTGAAAAGCCTGTTGTTATTCATCCAAAGAACATCGTGGAAATCATGAAACTCGAAGAAGAAACAGGTCATCAGGTTTATAACATCCTTCAACTTCGTTTGCACGAAAGCATCGTAGCTTTGAAGCAGAAAATTGATGCAGGTCCAAAGGACAAGATGTACAACATCGACCTGACTTATATCACCTCTCGTGGTAAGTGGTATTACACATCATGGAAGGGTAATAACCATAAAAGTGGTGGCGTAGCAACAAACATTGGTGTTCACTTCTACGATATGCTTCAGTGGATTTTCGGTCCCGTCAAGAAGAATATCGTCAATGTGATGAGTTTCGACCGTGTGGCTGGCGTATTGGAATTGGAACATGCCCATGTGAAGTATTTCCTGAGTATCAATGCTGAATGCCTTCCTGAAAATGCTGTTCAGGGTGAGAAAAAAACCTATCGTACTTTGAATATCGATGGCGATGAGTTTGAGTTTAGCAAGGGCTTCACGGAACTCCACACCAAGAGCTATGAGAATATTCTTGCAGGCAAAGGTTTCCGCATTTCTGAGGCCCAGAATTGTATTCAGATTGTAGAGGATATTCGTAATTCAACACCTGTCGGTCTTGTAGGTGATTATCATCCTCTTGCAAAACGTCCTTTAGCTAAGCACCCATTCGGCTGGGACGATGTTAAGTATTAATTCACAATTCATAATGCATAATTCATAATTAGGATTGAGAATGAATAAGATTCAAATGGTTGACCTCAAAGGTCAATATATGAAGATTAAGCCCGAGGTGGATGCCGCTATCCAGAATGTGATAGATAACACGGCGTTCATCAACGGGCCTATTGTGAAGGAGTTTGCTCAGAATTTAAGCGACTATATGGGTGGATGTCATGTTATTACCTGTGCAAACGGAACAGATGCCCTTCAGATTGCATTGATGGCTCTCGATTTGAAGCCTGGTGACGAAGTAATAGTTCCTGCATTTACATATGTGGCTTCTGCAGAGGTAATTGGTTTGCTTGGTCTGACTCCGGTAATGGTGGATGTGGATTACGAAACCTTCAATGTGACTGTTGAAAATATAAAAAAAGCGTTGTCTGATAAGACGAAGGCTATTATCCCTGTTCACCTTTTTGGACAAAGTTGCAATATGGAACCTATCTTAGCTTTTGCGAGAGAGCATAACCTTTATGTGATAGAAGACAATGCCCAGGCTATTGGTGCTGAATATACTTTCAGTGACGGTCATAAGGAAAAGACCGGTACGATGAGTACAATCGGTTGCACCTCGTTCTTCCCCTCAAAGAACCTTGGCTGCTATGGCGATGGAGGTGCAATCTTCTGTAAGGATGATGCCTTGGCTGAGAAACTACGCATGATTGCCAATCATGGCCAAAAGGTAAAATATCATCATTCTGTGATTGGCTGTAACTCCCGTCTGGATTCTATCCAGGCTGCAATCCTTAATGTGAAGTTGAAGCATCTTGATGAATACGGAAAAGCCCGCTATGCAGCTGCTAATTATTATACAGAGAAGCTGAAAGCCTTTGATCCTGAGCAGAAATACTTCATCACTCCAAAGGAATTAGAGCAGAGCACCCATGTTTATCATCAGTACACATTGAAGATAAAGAATGGCAAACGTGATGCTCTTAAGCAGTTCCTCGCCGATGCAGGTATTCCGAGCATGATTTACTATCCTCTGCCTTTGCAAGAGCAAGAAGCATTCAAGCCTATCACCCGTGCAGCAGAAGACCTGACTATAGCTAAGGATATCGCATATTCTGTGTTGTCATTACCTATTCATACTGAAATGACACATGAGATTCAAGATATTATTATTGATAAGGTAATAGAGTTCTTTAAATGAACATTTTACTCATCAATCACTATGCTGGCAGCAAGGAGTATGGTATGGAATACAGGCCATACTACCTTGCTCGTGAGTGGGTGAAACAAGGTCATCAAGTTACGATTGTTGGGGCGACGTTTTCTCATCTACGGTTGCGTCAGCCGCAGGTGGAGAGGGATTTTCAAGAAGAGGATATAGATGGCATTAAGTATGTCTGGTTTAAAACCCCAGAATATGGTGGTTCTTTTGCTCGAATCAAGAACATAATCGTTTTCCTTTGGAAGCTACGGAAGAATGTAAAAAAGATAGCGAAACTATACGCCCCTAACTTGGTAATTGCATCATCAACCTATCCGCTGGACAATATACCTGCCCATAAGATTGCTGTAGCCGCAAATGCTAAGTACTGCTATGAGATACATGATCTTTGGCCACTTTCACCAATGTTGATTGGAGGGTATTCAAAGTATCATCCATTCATTTTGGCAATGCAGTATGGTGAAGATTATGCTTATAAGCATGTGGATAAAGTCGTGTCTCTTTTATGGAATGCAGAAGATCATTGTAAAGAGCGAGGTTTGGCATCAGGAAAATTTGTATGCATACCTAATGGCTATAATCCAGATGAATGGTCTGATGAAAAGTTTGAACTTCCTTTGCCAAAAGATCATCAGACAGCCTTTGATAGTTTGAGTGGGAAAACAATTGTCGGATTTGCTGGGGGATTTGCAGCATCAGGTGCTGTGATTACATTAGTGAAATCTGCTGCTGAGTTAATAAAGCGAGAGGATGTCCATTTTGTTTTAGTAGGCAAAGGGCCTGAGCAATCTGCTTATGAGCAGTTGATTAAAGAGCAAAATCTTACAAATATCTCAATATTACCCTCAGTCCCCAAAAATTTGATACCGGCTATTAATAAACATTTTGATATTGCTTATTTAGGAGGACTACATTCCGAGTTGCATCAGTATGGCACTTCCTATAACAAAATGACAGACTATATGCTCTGTTCGTTACCGATTGTCCAGTCCGTAGATGAACCAGGTTCTGTTGTTGAACGTGTTGGATGTGGCATACGTGTTGAGGCAGAGAATGTAAAAGCTGTGTCTAAGGCTATTATTAGACTTGCGAATATGACCCCAGAAGACCGAAAAAAGATGGGAGCCAAAGGAAAGGCATACGTTGAAGCAAATCTGCCATGGAGCAAGTTGGCCGAAGATTTCTTGAAACCATTTGAATTATGAACAAAGTGTTAAGATGTGTTATAATTGAGGAATAATCTCATTTTTTGTTTGTGGGTTTGCAAATAATTTTGTTTCTTTGCAGAAAAATATACTTAAAATGATAGCATTACTTGAGTTTTCCGTCCTTAATTTCCGTTCTTTTTTTACAAAAAGATCTATCTCGTTTGTTGCATCATCTATAAAAGATGAACCGCGTGAAAATGTTGTCTCGTTTGATCGGGTAAAGTATTTACGTACAAGTGCTGTTTATGGTGCGAATTCAAGCGGTAAAACAAATTTACTGCTGGCTATGGGTGCCATGACATTAATGGTCAAAGAATCTGCAAAGTTAAATGATGGAGACAATCTTCCTTATGATCCCTTTGCTTTGTCTACATTGTCAAGAACTAAGCCAACAATGTTTGAAGTGACTTTCATAGTTGGTAATCAGAAGTTCAGATATGGGTATGAGTTTAATGAAGAAAGAATTACGTCAGAATGGTTGTATAATTCTACAACGAAAAGCGCAAAAGAGACGGTATTATTCGTCAGAACATTAGATGGCATTGCTATTAATGAGGACATCTTTAAAGAAGGAATAGGTTTAGAAGTTAAAACTAATGATAACAGACTTTTTGTCTCATTGGTAGCACAGTTGGGAGGAGAAGATACAATTTCTAAAAAGGTGATGTCTTTTTTTAGAGATTTTAATGTTATTTCAGGATTAACCGATTATGGTTATCATGATATAACAAAGAATATTTTTCTTACGGAAGCAGATGAAGCCAAGGGTGCAATGAATTTATTCAAAGAATTGCAGTTGGGCTTCAGTGAGATTATGGCCAAAGAACTTAAAGAGGAAAATGGTAAGACTGAAATTAATATATATACTAGACATCCTGTTTATACGCGGAATGGCAGAATAAAAAGGAACATGTATTTCAATATGGATTACATGGAATCTGCTGGTTCGAAGAAGCTATTTGAGTTAGCAGGTCCTATTATTAACACATTATTGAAAGGAAAAGTATTAGTGATAGATGAGTTGGATGCAAAAATGCATCCTCTTATTTCACGGCATATAGTTGACATCTTTAATAATCCTGAGAAAAACCCCAAGAATGCTCAACTCATATTCTCAACCCACGACACTCATCTCCTCTCTTCATCTGTGTTACGGCGAGATCAGATTTGGTTCACGGAAAAGGATGAGCGGGAGGAAACGGATGTGTACTCAATGAAGGACATTTTGCTTCCAGATGGATCAAAACCACGGTCTGACAGTAATCTTGAGAAGAACTATATTATGGGGCGGTATGGGGCGATTCCTTTCATTTTGAATAATTAGACAGGGGAGGCATGGCAAAGAAAATTCAACTTACGGATGAACTCTCAGATAAGTTCTCGAAGAAATCAAGGAAACCGACACCTCGTTGTGTCGAGTGTCGTATACTCATAGTTTGTGAAGGGGAAAAGACGGAACCCAACTATTTCAAATCATTCAATAAAAGAAATAATGGTGTATTTGTGGTGGACTTGGACTTTGCTGGTGGCGGTATTAATACTATTCAGGTTGTTGATGAGGCCATTAGGCTGAAAGAGAAATCTGAAAAAAAAGATCAACCATACGATATCGTTTGGGCTGTCTTTGACCGCGATAGTTTTAAGGCAGACAAATTCAATGCTGCCATTGCCAAGGCAAATGCTCATGGTGTGAAATGTGCATGGAGCAATGAGGCTTTTGAATTATGGTATCTGCTCCACTTCGAATACAGGAATACGCCAATGAGCCGAAAAGACTATCAAGGTAGAATAGAGCAGCATATTAATGCATCTCCTCTTTTTAAAAAGAAAAAAGCATATCAATATAAAAAGAACGATAAAGCCCATTACGATGAAATGTGCAAGTATGGTAATATTAATAATGCTTTAGACAATGCTGAAAAGTTAGATGCATTATACGACAATACACGATATGCTACTCATAATCCGAGGACACTGGTCTATAAATTGGTATGTCAGTTATTAGGGCGTGACAAAGATTTCAACAAGACGATACAAGAAAAAATATAATTACTTTCCATTTTCAATAACTGATGAAATTATATACAGACAGTCTTCATAAGATTGCCTATGCTACCGATGCATCTGTGTATCGGGAGATTCCATACGGTGTTGCCTATCCAGAGACTATAGAGGATATACAAGAATTGATGCGTATGGCCCAGGAGAGGCATACGCATCTGATTCCTCGTGCAGGTGGAACTTCTATAGCTGGTCAGGTTGTGGGTAGCGGTATTGTTGCAGACATAAGTAAACATTGGAACCATATCCTTGAAATTAATAAGGAAGAACGCTGGGCGAGGGTAGAACCAGGAGTTGTTCGAGATGAGTTGAACATTGCCTTGAAACCATACGGTCTATTCTTTAGCCCAGAGACATCTACCAGTAATAGATGCTGTATAGGTGGCATGTTTGGTAATAATTCCTGCGGAACTCATTCATTAGTTTATGGCAGTACTCGGCATCATGTGATTGCATGCAAAGGTGTGCTTTCAGATGGCTCTATATTTGATACTGAAAATATAGATCGGAATAATACTCTACTGAATAATATATTATCGCAGTTAGAGACATGGGCATCAGATGAAAAGATATGTTCACTGATACAGAAAAACTATCCTGATAAGGGGCTTCAGCGCAGGAGTTGTGGGTATGCGATTGATGAGGCCATTGAACTCATTAACAAGAATAAAGGCCTTGCTTTATGTAAATTGCTTGCAGGATCGGAAGGTACTTTGGCCTTTATTACAGAGATTAAGGTGTCGCTGGATAAGTTACCACCGAAGGAGATTATGGTGGTGTGCGGACATTGCGATACACTGGATAAGAGTTTTGAGGCCAACCTTGTGGCATTGAGACATCAACCAACAGCCATTGAATTGATGGATGGGGATATCCTCGAACTAAGCAAGGGTAATGCAGAACAGCAGAAGAACCGATTCTTTGTAGAAGGCGACCCTGCAGCATTGCTGATAACAGAGCTAAGAGCAGAGACAAGAGAAGAATTAGATGCTCAGGCAGAAAAACTTGAGAAAGACTTGTTGGATAGCGGCCTTGTATATTTGAATACCCGAGTATATGGCGCAGATGTGCAGAAGGTTTGGGCATTGCGCAAAGCAGGACTTGGTATCCTTGGTGGTATGAAGGGCGATGCGAAACCTATGGGTGTGATAGAGGATACTGCCGTGGCCCCAAAGTATATGCCTGCTTATATGAAGGACTTTCAGGAGATGACCAAGAGGCTTGGAGCTAATGTAGTTTACTATGGTCACATCAGTACCGGCGAGCTACATCTAAGACCTATCATCAATCTGAAGACAAAGGAGGGACAGACATTATTCCGCAACTTGGCTACAGAGACAGCACAATTGGTGAAGAAACATAGAGGCAGTATCAGCGGAGAGCATGGTGACGGAAGGCTTCGCGGAGAGTTCATCAATATGCTTTATGGTGATGAAACCTACAAACTGATGCGCCAAGTGAAGCAGTGTTGGGATCCTGAGGGCATGTTTAATCTGCATAAGATCGTGGATACGCTCCCGATGGACTCTATGCTACGTTTCGATATTGACCAACAATACGACATAGAAAAGCGTTTAGGATCAGATAAGACTTTTTTCAATTGGAAGGCAGCTTTTGATGAATGTAAAGCGCCTGGGGCTACTGGCGCTAAGAGTCAGATGAATGCGCTAATGTGTTCGATAGAGCAATGTAATGGTGCTGGAGACTGTCGTAAGAGTAATCTGATTGGGGGCACGTTATGTCCTGCCTATAAAGTTTCGGGAGATGAGTTGAAAACGACCCGTGCAAGAGCTAATGTTTTGCGAGAGGTATTGACTCGAGGTGGCGACTATCAACAAGTTAAAGAAGAACTTGACAGTTGCTTGGCATGCAAGGGATGTAAGAGTGAATGTCCATCGAATGTAGATATGACCCGATTGAGGGCAGAGGTGCTACAGCATTATTATGATGAGTATGGAACGCCTTTTAGGTCATTTATGGTTGCTCGAATGGCTCAGATAGAGCAGTTGGGGGCAATGATAAGGCCTCTCTATAATTTCTTTGCTTCATGGAGTTTATCTTCTACAATAATCAAAAATATAGTTAGTTTCTCGACAGAGCGACAGATACCAACTTTGAGTAGGTACTCCATGCGAAAACTGGTAGCGAAAGAGCAGGCGCTATATTGGATTTCTAGAGCTAAGAAAAAAGTGTATCTGTTTGCTGATGAGTTTACTAATTTGCAGGAGGCAGAACTTGGTTTGACTTTTGCAAAATTGCTGATGCGATTGGGCTATAAGGTAGAAATACCTAATCATGTGGAGAGTGGCAGGGCAGCTATATCGAAAGGCTGCCTGAAGTTGGCAAAGAAATTTGCAGAGAGGAATGTAAGCCTATTGACAAGCATTGTGACAGATAGCCATCCGTTAATAGGGATAGAACCTTCGTGTATCTTGACTTTCAGGGATGAGTATCCAGACTTGGTTCCTGCAGAAATGAGGAATAAAGCAAGAGAGCTTGCAAAGAATTGCATGCTTTATGATGAATTTTTGCTGAAAGAAATCGAGGCTGGTAATATCACTACCGATGATTTTGAGAATAATGCAATGGAAATATGGCTACATGGGCATTGCCATCAGAAGGCATTGATAGGTGTGGATAAGACTGCAAAAGTGCTTCGTCAACTGCTTCCAGGATCGAAAGTAAACGTCATACCAAGTGGATGCTGTGGTATGGCGGGATCCTTCGGTTATGAAAAGGAACATTATAAAACATCTCTGGAGATAGGTGAAATGATTCTGTTCCCAACTGTCAGGAATGCTGTGAAAGAAGCACATGGCATCCCTGCAATAGTTGCTGCTCCTGGTACTTCATGTAGGCAACAGATATTAGATGGTACTGGCGTGAAAGCGGTTCATCCTATTGAAATACTTTATAAAAGATTGAAAAATGCAAAATTAAAGAATTAAAGATATGGAAGAAAAAAAGTATATGGTTCATGAGTCCAGCTATGTGGACGATGACGTGGAAATAGGTGAAGGTACTAAGATATGGCATTTCTCTCATGTACAGAAAGGAGCAAGGATAGGTAGAAACTGTTCTTTGGGGCAGAACGTGAACATTGGAAACAATGTGCATATAGGTAACGGCGTTCGTATTCAGAACAATGTTTCGGTCTATGAGGGGGTGGAGATTGAAGATAATGTCTTTTGTGGGCCTTCATGCGTATTTACCAATGTTACTACTCCACGTGCTCATTTCCCCGTCCATGGAATTTATGCAAAGACACTAATCAAAGAAGGTGCATCACTCGGTGCTAATTGTACTATTGTGTGTGGTCATACAGTAGGTAAGAGTGCATTGATAGGATCTGGGGCAGTAGTGGCTAAAGATGTAAAAGACTACGCTCTTATGGTTGGTGTTCCTGCCAAACAGATTGGTTGGGTTTGCGAATGCGGAAAACGGTTGGATGACTCAACCCTGAAATGCGAGTGTGGAAGGGAGTATATTCTTCAAGGTGAGAATCTTATGAAGAAAGGCTGAAAATAAGAAATGGAAGGCCTGTTGTTTGAATTGATACGCGTAACTATTGGAAGGCAGAATGGCTTTTCAAGGATCCCAACATCTGAAGAATGGCAGGAATTATATGAAATATCCCAAAAGCATGCCATTGCTGGCGTGACTTTCGCAGGTGTTCGTAAATTACAAGAGAACGGACTGACTATTCACTCTGATTTGTATTGGGAGTGGCTGGGACTGGCAACGCAGGTACAACAACGTAATGAGGTAATGAATGCCCATTGCGTTGAAGCATGTAACATATTACAACAGGCAGGCTTTAAAACTTGTATCCTTAAAGGGCAGGGAGTAGCACAATTGTATGGTTCTGAACTATCCATGCTTAGACAATCTGGCGATATTGATCTATGGGTAGATGGTGGAATGAAGAGAGCTATGACTTGGGCCAGAACAAACTATGGTGATGTTGCCTTTGACTATATCAACGCGCATATACCGATGTTTAAAGAAACAGAGGTAGAATTACATTGGCGAGTAAGGTCGATGAGCAATTTGATTAAAAACAGAAGGCTTCAAAAGTGGATTGAGGAGCATGAGAAGGAATTGTTGAATACGACAATAGAATTGTCAAATGAAGTCGGGTCAATTCCTGTACCTTCATTGACTTTGAATCGTTACTACATCTTATTACACTGCTACAATCATATCTTCTCAGAGGGCTTGGGACTAAGGCAAATTATGGACTTGTATTTCGTACTTGTTCAAAATAGCCCTAATAACTCAAAGGATACTGAATTCAAGAAGTTCTTCTTAGATAGTCTTGGCTTGCGAAAATTCGCTTCAGCCATGATGTGGATTATGGGCTATGTGTTCGGACTTGAAAAAGAGAAGATGCTTTGTGAGCCTGACGAGAAAGAGGGAATGTACATCCTTAATGAGGTGATGCAAAATGGCAACATGGGGCATCATGACCAAAGGATTAAACGCGTGAGTAAGAATGCCAAGGTACAATCCATAGCAGCAAGTATTCAGCATACCTGGCATCTGGCTACTCATTATCCCTCAGAATTTCTTTGGACTCCCGTGTGGATATTTTGGCACTATGTCTGGAAAAGAACCTGCGCGAGAGTGTAATGGGTGGCAGTTGCACAGATAAGTTTAGGATTACGACTAATGAAAATCATAGATGATAATCTTCTGAATTTAGTTTCCGCACAGGCGAAAGAATCTCCTCGTCTGAGGATGAACTATAACTTCCATCAGAGCCTTGATGATAAATGCCATCGCTTCCTCAATGCTGTTGAGCCAGGAACGAAGGTTGAGATACATCGCCATCCGACGAAAGACGAGTCGTTTGTGTTACTCCGTGGTAGAGTGAGAGTGAATACCTACAATGATGATGGTACAGTGAAGGAGGGTGTAGTGCTCTGCCCAGAGGAAGGACTCTACGGAGTGGATATTCCCAAGGGCGTCTGGCATAATGTGGAATGCTTAGAGTCAGGGAGTGTCTTCTTTGAATGTAAAGAAGGTCCGTTCGTGCCGCATGAAGTGGAAGGGGTGATGAAACAATGATAACAATAAGGTCAGTAAGCGTCCGAACCTTGGACCTAGTCGAATTTGGTTAAGATAAAAGATTTTTCTAACTTTGCGCAAGATTTTATTCATTAAAGTTAAGCGCAATATGGAAATTAAGGATTACGTAAAGAATTCTTTGCAGAGCAAAGCGACAACGTCGAGCGCCGTGACTTGCAGAAGAGTCACAAGAAAGTGAGGGTGGCAGACTTCTACCGTGAAAACCTGTTGGACTATTATGAGATGGTGGAGGCATTGAAGCAGGAGAAGTTTGAGGCGGAGTCTTTTGATGCTCAAGTCCAGTGTGGTGATCTCGTTATGCAGACTGACGCTCAAGAGACCAGGATTCAGGAGAAGGACAGTGAAGTCCTCCGCCTGCTTAATCAGATAGCCACGGATATGATCCGCAAGTCGGATGTCGACCGGCTGATAGAAGAGGCTGTCGCCAAGGCTACTGCAGCATTGAAAGCAGATTATGAGGAGCGTATGAAAGCCATGGCTGCAGAGTACGAGGCAAAGATTGCTGAGATTCAGAGTGGACAATAATGCCGCAGAATCACCTAAACAGTTTTGTTCACAGCCAGTGGCATAAGCATGCCAAGACTGCATAAATTAAGTTCTTAGACAAGCTAAGCGACGTAGCGAGTTAA
>DEKX01000037.1:20764-66162 GCA_002354095.1 Prevotella sp. UBA2711
TTCCAACTTCTTTACAAACTCTTGGAATCCTCATTCACACTGAGGATGTAGAGATTTTGGGACCAAGATTCGGACACTTACAGCAGATACAGAACTAAGTATCTGATATGAAATAGAAACATAGTCAAGTATTGCTTAAGAAATGAAGGAGCTTTCGGATAAATATTATAAGACTTTAGGGTATTATTGCCCGTCGTTATTCTTTATTTACCTGACAGGTAAAGGCAGACTGAAGGCAATGAGGCAATGGAACGAGATGCAGCAAAGTACTTTCCTGCATGAGTATGTGCATTTCCTTCAAGACTTCATTACCGTTCAAGGACTGACTAATATGTACAGGATAGGGGAGTATCTGGGGTATGTGACTAATGTGGCGAAAGATTCCGACATGAATGAGATACACATACCGGTGGATCCTATGAATACTACGGGATATAACCTGAAGAATAACTATAAGCTGAGTAATTGGACTTTTGGAGAGAAGAAAGATGTAAGAGGACTCGCTGGTTATCAGAAAGTCAAGAGGGGTACACTGATAGATGACCAGACACAAATTCCTCTTGATATTTATTCGATTGACTTAAACGGCATAGATGAAAAAGGCAATGCTGTGAAAGTGGAATTCGGGACACTACAACTGATGGAGGGTATGGCCAAGGAAATAGAGGAAGCCGCTTATCCGAATATGAAAGGTAATTCGCCCTATAATCCATATTATATAGGAAGAGACGTGGCAGAATCCATCATGAAGGGAATAGGCAGCAAAGGGGATACTATGATTGCATTATATGATCTGTCACTTCAATCATCGATACCCGGATATACGTTTGTGGTGTACTTAGAAGAAAAGGTAAAACAGGGCTATGATGCGACAACGCTGACGGCAGACGTGATTTACAACGAATTGCTAAGCAAGAACGTAAACCATAAGCAACTGGGTAATACGACGTTTGAGAATGCATTTAATAATGCAATGAAAATGGCAACAAATGTTGTGAACGACTTAACAGGGAATATATGGGTATATAATCATATACGCTATTGGTACGACACAATACTGAAAAAGGGGCATTATATTAGGATGAATTATTCGCATTTGTTTATTGACATAGCAGGTGCAGGAAAGATTAATAACGGAACTCTGTTTCAAAATCTACTTGATTATTTAGGTACACCGCTAATTGAAAATGAAGAAGGAGTCTTTGAGAGTCGTGCGCCAAAGAATGTGCCTATAAAAACATCTGATATGGCAGATGTGTATGCGATGGTGCAGACACAATTGGTGTTTAGGCAAGATGGAACATTCAGATGTGCTCTGGTAGATTATTGTAATAACAAAAAATGGTGGAGTTTTAGGAAACATTGGGTGGATGAGCGTTGCCTAACAACGCCTTGGAAACGGAGAATGCGATTCAATAGATGTCCTTTCTGCCAATGGTGGTATTTTAAAGGGTTCAGTAAGACTAAATTGCTACACCCATAAGTTGAATTTAATATACTTCATGCATTATGGAGATAACAAAATTGGCATTAGATACAAATATTTGGATTTATCTGACAAAACCATCGTACAGCGTATTGTTAGAAAAATTAAAAAACGGGAATCATAAAGATTTTGATGTCATTGTTAATGATATAGTTATAAAGGAATGGGATCGGAATAAGGAGAATACTCGTAAGACGTTAGTGGAAAATATTAAAAATGAGGCTAACTCTGCTTTTCATATTATAGATTTCCTTGATAATGACGAAGAGAGAGAGAATTTAAAGGCGATAATCCAAGAATACAAGACAAAAGAAAACGCTAGAATTAAAGCCGCAGATGCCTGCATTGAAGAAGTTGAGAACTTTATGAAAAGTTGCACTCAGCTTGAGGCTATAGCGGAACAAATTGAATTTGTTTCTCATTTAGCGATCAATAAAATTCCGCCACTCCATACTTCGAAAAATAATTTCAATGATGCTCTTATCATAAGGAATTTTGCAGAATATTCAAAGAGCGATCTTCCTTATAAATATGATATGATTTTTGTTTCAAATAATCCAAAAGATTTCTTAGATTCTAATACAGGGGATGTTTATAAAGAACTGCTGGATGGAATCGAGGTAAAAATGAAAAGTGTTAAAGAACTAGGAGAGGCTTTGGAAATAGCTCCTGACTTAATTGATGATTTTGATGATTGGTTAGAGTCAGAACTTAGCTATAGAGCAGAATTGGAATATGAGATTAGTAAAGGGAAATAGGTTTTGACTTGTTGTGCAAGCTGCTGCTAACAATAGCTTATGATGAGTTATGCATATAAGAATCAAAGATGAACATAAGTCCATTCGCAACGGAGTGGAGTTTGACTTGCCAAACTTTACTGTACTGACGGGTAAAAATGGTAGCGGAAAAAGCCATTTACTAGAGACAATATCAACTAATGGGCTATCGGAGATAATGGATGGGCAGGATGTAATGAGGACTATTAAGTACATTAAATTCAACGACCTGAACCCGCAATTCCAAGAGGAAATATCTGAAGATGACGTTAAGAATAGTTGGCGGAACACTTGGAACCAGTTGAATCAATATCTACAAAGTTATCGTCGTAATCCCAGAGTTTATAATAATTCATTTCAAAGATTGATACAGCAATATGACCCGAAAACTCAGAAATTTATTCAATACTGGTATGAATTGGCGGGGAATGATGTTGAGAAATTGACAGAAAATTTGTTTTATGAAAATTATGAGATTTCGCGTGAGGATTTGTTTGCGAGCCAAATAGGAACGATATTTAAACTCTACCAGACACGCTTGGATGAGAATAAGATGAACGAGGTGTCTAACAAAGAGGAAGGGACATCCTTGCCTGTACTTTCAAACGAGCAATTTGAGCAGAAATATGGACGTAAGCCATGGGAAGTGATCAATGAAATGATGAAAACGGCCCACCTGCCTTATGAGGTAGAAGCTCCTTTGAGATTTAGACCCTCAATCAATTATCATCTGCAACTGATAGACAGACAACGTAATATTCGCATACAGGTAAATGACCTGTCAACAGGCGAGAAGGTGCTCATGTCATTGGCATTGTCTATATACAGTACTGAGGAGAAGGCAGCAAGGCCAGACATATTGGTGATAGATGAGCCTGACGCACCCTTGCATCCGGAGTTTTCAAACTACCTTATTCAAGCAACAAAAGAGTCAATAGTTGAAAAATCGGGAGTGAGGGTTATCATTACGACGCATTCGCCCACAACCGTAGCAATGGCACCTGAGGAGAGTATCTATCAGATGAATAAGGATCTGAGTAAGCCGGTGAAGGTGACAAAGCAACAGGCAATAAACCTGCTGACAAAAGACCTGGACAACATGCGAGTAAGCATTGAGGAAAGGAGGCAGATATTTGTTGAAAGCAAAAACGATGTAGGTTACTATAATCGACTGTATAAGTGTCTTTCAAGTAATTGTGTCTTTACTACTGTTCCTTTCTTCCTGGCAGCTAAAAGTGGCGATGGCTCGAATTGTGATGCTGTTAAGGAAATAGTGAATGCCCTAAGGACGCATGGAAACGACCTTGTGTACGGAGTTATCGACTATGATGGTCATAACCACGGGAACCAATATATACATGTGGTAGGCGGAGATAAACGATACGCCATTGACAATTATGTTTTTGATCCTATCTTTGTGGCCTTTCTGTTGATAGGAAGGCACATAACGACAAGTGAAGATATGGGATTGGGAAGGGATGTGAAGTTCACTCAGTTGCATTCGCTTACACACGATGAGGTGCAGACGATGATAGATTATGTAGCATCGATACTGGGATTTGATGACTCGAATAAGACTTCGTATAGTGTGATAAGACCAGATACTTTTGAAGTGGCAACAGAGTGGTTTACGATACAAGGACACGCCCTGGAGTCGAAGATTATACAAAAATGGCCACAGATAAACGGTATCATAAACAGACAAGGTGAAGAATATTTTAAGAACTATATGCTTGATTATGTGATAGCAGAGTTTCCGCAGTATATAGCGCAAGAAATAAAGGAACTTTTTGAGATGTTTGAGTGAGAGGAGTATATAAACCTTGACGTTGACCTTCTTAAGACTCGTAAGCTCAAATAAGTGGCAAAGCCGAGCGGACGATAA
Source organism: Prevotella sp. UBA2711 (assembly GCA_002354095.1). GTDB lineage: Bacteria > Bacteroidota > Bacteroidia > Bacteroidales > Bacteroidaceae > Prevotella. The sequence continues at coordinate 24,912 of DEKX01000037.1, forward strand.
CAAATTTTATTATGCCAGTACCTAAAACAGCTTATAACATAACAAGCATCATACAGATGAGTGATCCAAAAGCAAAACTCATCAGGATTGAACCGACTGACCTTACAATCACACTGCGTGAGATTTATCATAGCCTGTCGGACTTGTGCTGGATTAACAATCTGCCTAATGTGAGCGAGATGTTTAAGCTGAGTATTAGTGCGAGGGCTGAGAAAACTATAGGAGAGCTCGGATCTGAACTAAAACTAAATCCAGATTCTTCTGTATCCAGTAGTGCAGGAGAATATATAGTATCAGAACTTGCTCGTTCAACGGTAGTCAATGATTTTGGATATATGGATATACCTTTGGCAGAACTGATAAAGCAGAAAGTAAAAGGCAATCCGGGCTTTGACTTTTTCGTAGTAAACCGAGATACTGTTGTGATGATATTTGGAGAAGCAAAATATGATGCGTCGTCAAATGCATACAATCGGGCTCTTAGCCAAATTGAACGATTTGTAGAAGAGGAAGGCAAAGATGTGCTTGATATGATGGATCTGGAGCATCTCGTACCGGAAAAATCCAAGGAGAATATGGCTGGTGGTAAAAAAGGTTATATAGCAGCCTTTTCATCGACATCTATACCAGATGACAAGTTGAAAGAAAATATCGAAAATAATAAGCATTATCAGGCACTTCTGAAATATGAAGAAGTGACATGCGTGGCTGTCTCAATATAAGGTCATGGAGAATTTGATTGAAAGAATCATACGAGGAGAGAATCTTGACGAGGTTTACGACACAGTTAGGAGAAATGTCTTCATCAATGGACCTGTGGACAAGACAGACCTTGAGATACTCTCATATCTGTGTGAATACGATAGGGAGCGATTTAACCGAAAGATAGACTCGATACTTGGCGACATGGCTTTGTTCTACAAATTGCAAAATGAAATACAAGCCTCTTCTTTGGAGAGTGTCATCATCAACGAGGCAAAACGGACAATTCTTCATGAGTTCAAACAACTGCTATCGCCAGTGCAGGCAGACATCTTTAATGCAGTTCTTTATAACAACTGCTATAGTTTCTCTGCACCTACCAGTACAGGGAAGTCATACGTGTTCATGGATTTGATTAAGAAGTGCCCGAATGATGTTATAGTAATTGTTCCATCGAGAGCGCTTATCAATGAGTATTATGTAAAATTGAGAGAGTCTATTCTAGATAAGGCGGTTAATATTCTAACTTTTATAGACCGTATCAATACGGCACATTCAAGGAAAAACATCTTTGTAGTGACGCCCGAACGTTGCAGAGAGCTGTTTTTGCATAAAAGGGAATTCGATGTAGGTCTGTTTATGTTTGACGAAGCCCAACTGACAGACGAAGTTTCATTCCGAGGGTTGCTGTTTGACAGCATTGTGAGACGCTGTCATAAGCATTTCCCTGAGGCCAAACTAGTTTTCGCTCATCCATTTATTTCTAATCCAGAGGCGCAAATCAGGAAAAACAATCTGGCAGATGTCGAGAAGCTTGGTTTCTTCTCATATAAGCAGCGCAATGTGGGCCAGATGTTCCTATGCGCTGACAAAGAATGGAAGTACTACCATTGCGGACTGAATCAGGATGTAATGGGATATGATGCGATAGAATGTGAAGACCCTATAAGACGAATACTTACCGAGGGGCATGGAAGTGTTATGTTCTATGTGAGTAAAAGTTCAATCTTGTCAGGATTGTGTCTTGTAAACTTTGAACGATATGTGAACTTGTGCCAACCTTTCAATAATGAAGAGGTAGATGGCATCATACGTAAACTGGAAGACTATACGGGAGGCAACACAAGGGAACGTAGATTCTATTATTCAGAGTTTATAGACCTGCTGAAGAGGGGAATCGTACTGCATCACGGTTCGTTGCCTATGAAATCGAGGATGCTGATAGAGGAGTATATCAAGAAAGGATTTTGCAGGATATGCTTTGCTACTTCAACCTTGGAGCAAGGTGTAAATATGCCGTTTGAGGCCGTATTCATAGAAAAGTTCAGCGCAAAGGACCGTCTGGCACTCAAGAACATCATAGGACGAGCAGGCCGCTCAACGTCGTACAAAAAGTTTGACTATGGCTATGTAATACTGAAATCGCAGAGCAATATGAAATCGTTGAGAGATATACTTGGAACCCGGGATGAATTACGGGAAAGTTCCTCTCTTGACGAAAGAGACAGTCTGGATGCTGACTACAGAGATTTTAAGGAAGCTGTTAATAATGGAACTATCAGTGATGACTACAACCTGACTCCCAACGAGTTGGCGAAAATCTCGAATGAGGATGTGCATCATGCCTTGGACGAGATAAAGGGCTTCTTAATTTATAATGGAAGACTGGCTACTCCCCGACTAATCGAAAATCGAGGATTTGCATATAGAGCAATAGTAGAAGCCTTTGTGTGTATATACCAGAACTATTTACAACGTAAACTGGAAGAAGCGGAATGGTATGTGTTAAGAGAGGCTATTGACATTATGCTCTATAAAATGTTTGGCAATACCTTTAAAAAGATATGCTGGATGCGATACAATAAGGCTAGCAGGCTTATTGACAGACGGAAATTTGCAAAGGATGGCAGAAAATATAATATGCCAGCGAGGTTCACTGTGAAGTACAAAGAAATACCCAACCGAAATATGAGAAACTATCCGCTTTTTCCTAAGGATACAAAAGCTGAGGACGTGAATTATGACCTGATTATCTATGACACATACGATTATCTGGATAAACTGGTGAACTTCCGCCTTGCTGATGTTTTCTACGCAGCAGCCAACGAGTATTACGAAATCTGCCATGATGAAGACATTAGGAAATTGTCATTGCTCGTGAGATTCGGAACATTTAACGAGAAGCATATCTGGATGCTGCGTTACGGGATGTCGTTTGAGGATATTGAGAATCTTGAAGGTTGTATTGATACTATTGATGAAAGCGGTATTAAGTTCAATGAGTCAATAGATCATGTAGATGCTGAGTCTCGCTATATCGTGGAACGTTACATAAATTAAAATGACATGAACGTAGTAATAAATCAACAAGAGATACAAAAGGAGCCACTCGCGAACCTGGCATGTAAGAAATTGCAGGCTTGTATCGATGATGATAATGCCTATCTTTACTATCGCTGTCTACTTGAAGGCGGTGATACCAACAATGACAGAGTAGAGGCTAGAATACTCCTGTTGTCGCCAAAGTATGGGATATATGTGTTTGATACGGAGACCAATGGCGCAATTACTACCGACGTGGAGGATAAGATGGATATTCTCTATGCAGAGATTACGAACCGTATGATCCGGTATGGTGAGTTAAAGGCAGGTAGAGGAAGAGCCAGATACGATATCACTACGGTCTTGATTGGAAATGTAAGTATTCAAGATAGTGATAATGGTCAGCTGGTGCAATGCCAGGTGGACGATATACCAGAGTTGCTGATTGCGTATAGACCCCAGGACGAAATACCAGAAAAAGAATTCAATATGATTCGCGCGGCAATATCCGGGAGTGCAGGCGTGAAGCAGAAGAAAGACAGAGGTGTAAAGCGTCATGATTCCATGGGTAGTATATTGACTGACATAGAAAACCACATGGCTAGCTTTGATATTGATCAAATACAGGCATACGATATAGACGTGGATCTACCACAAAGAATCAGAGGACTCGCAGGTTCTGGAAAAACAGTTATTCTTACCTTTAAAGCAGCGAAATTCCATGCTGACCACCCAGAAGCCCACATTCTGTATACCTATTATACAAAATCACTTGGTGGATCAATAAAGAATGCCATAGAGAGGGCCTTTAAGTCGTATGCTAAAAATAAAAAAGTGGACTGGAGTAAGATAACCGTCTGCCATGGTTGGGGCAGTTCTGCTTATGAAGGAGTCTATTCTAAAGCTTGTGAAGACAATGGATATGTGCCCATACCATTTAGAGAAGCAGCCGCCAAAGCCGGGAAAAGGAACTCCTTTGCATACGTGTGTTCCAGTCTTTTGCGAAAAGATTTGCAGCCAGAATATGACATGATACTGATAGATGAAGGACAGGATTTTCCGAAAGAGTTCTACCAGTTGTGTTACAAACTGTGCAAGACTAACAGAGTTTGCTGGGCATACGATGAGTTTCAGAATATTTTTGATACCACCATCCAGAACGAGCGTGAAACGTTTGGCTATGATGCCGATGGGCAGGCATACGTGGACTTTGGCGATAATTACACAGGCATTCAGGACATCGCTTTGAAACGATGTTACCGAACTCCTCGTATATCCCTGATAAGTGCGTTTTCACTCGGACTTGGAGTCTATAACAAAAAGGTCTTGCAGCGGCTTGAATCAAATCAGCAATGGGATGCTTTAGGATTTGAGGTAAAGAAAGGAGAGTCGAAAACGGGTGACCAGATGGTTATAAGCAGGCCAGAAGAAAATACCCCATCATATTCAAACGAACACTTCAAAGGAGACTCTTTCCAAATCTATAAGTTTGGAAGTTTTGCCGACGAATGTCGCTCTGTAGCGAGAATGATAGAGAACTATCTGGTCAATGAGGAGTGCCTGCCTACAGATATCTGTGTGATATGTATTGACAAACAAAATGTAGGAGAGTATCTGAATCAAATAGCGATTCTATTGGATATAGCTGGAATCAAAAGCTATGTGTTGCTTGACTCATCGAATACGGATTTTTATAAAGAAGGACATGTGACGCTCTCGACAGTTAACAAAGCCAAAGGAAATGAGTGCGGCGTTGTCATAATCTGTGGTGTTGATGCGGTGTTTAACAGCCCTCATAATGTTGTTATGAGAGACATGTTGTTTACCAGTATGACCCGAACAAAAGGATGGCTTACACTGACAGGATGCTCTGATAGTATGGATTTACTGACTAAAGAGTATAAGACTCTTAAGGATAATAACTATGAGTTGAGGTTCGTTCAGCCTCCAAAACGAGATACGAAGAACATAGAAAACATGAGCAGGGCAACGGCCAATTTTGAGGACAACTTCCTGAAAGGACTTGAAACGCTGCGAAAGGCGGGAGTACATGAAGATGAAATTAGCAGGATGCTGAAGCAATTGATGGAAGCAGCTAATGGCGGTAAAGGGTAGATGTGATGAAATTTCTTAGTTTTTTTAGAAGAAAGAAGTTAAAAACAGAGTCTATACCTGTGGTAGCTGAGGAGATTATTACCTCTCCGAAGTTGTCGAGTCTACACCCTCTCTCGCAAGAGAAATGTTGGACTGGGCAGTTTAAAGCCATGCTAAATTTGATACCGGTAGTTGGAGGCACAATGGCACAAGAAGTTCAGAACTTTCAAGACTATCGGACTATGGAGTTGTTTAGGAACTTCGTGGCTTTTGTGATGGAAATGATTGACACTACAGAGGAAGAACGTAAAGAGTTTGCTGATGAAGTTGCCGAGAAAGCGAATGATTCTTCCGGCAATGTCATTGTCAATATGGTAGACAAACTTGACAACATTCATAAGCAGAAAGTATTTGCGAACCTGTCTAAAGCCAGGATAAACAAAGAACTATCCATTGAAGACTTCTTCAGGATACACAGTATCTTGGTCAGAATTCCTTATGTTGATTTGGAGTCGCTAAGTAAATATTCTAAGCCGTATTATGATTATGATGGTGATTCGGAGCTACTTTTCGCAACAGGTGCTTTGAAACTGGCATCCATTTCATCTGACAAAGAAAACCTTTATGTATTATCTCATTTGGGTGAGAGTCTTCTTGAGTTCGGCCTCAAGAAGAAAGTAGATGTTGATAGAGAAAAAGGAATGCAAATGGATGTATCTGGAGCGGTGCTTGATGATAAGGAAATAGGTGATTCTATTAGTGAGAGAGCAGGGAAGATCGTGGATGATGCCATGACATTTCAGGTGTTATAATGATGTAGTTGAAAGGAATAATCTATAATTGTTATGAAAACATATAACGGAGCCGTATTCTTTGTAGACATTCTTGGCTTTAGTGCCTTAACAAAAGGGCAAGTAACAGGAATCACAAAGAAAGACTACGATGCATGGGGTGTGGATAGCGAGGTGGAACATCCGTACAGCTATCTTGCAGCAACAATGCTGGTTGAATTCCGAGACGCATTGTTGACACTAAAGAAGCACCTGCCATCATTGAATATTGCACAGATTTCGGACTGTGCGTTTATTTGGAGCGAGAATGCCAAGGAACTACTGATAGGTGTTCATGAATTTATGTGGAATGCCATTGGCAATAAGGGAATTTTGTGTCGTGGCGGATTGGCATACGGTGAAATTATTGAGGTGGAAAACGTAGACTATAGTCTTGGTGCCTTTGTAGTAGGCGATGCCGTGACAAGGGCGGCCAAAAATGAGCAGAAATTGAAGGGACCGAGAATCGCTATGGATGTGGATTTCCCGCATGATATATATATCAATGTCAACAATGTACCATATCTGGATTATCTGAGCCATGACTTATACCACCCAAACGAGAGTGAGATCAATCTTGAAGTGGTAGATGAATACAGGTGGTATCTTTGTGACCCAAACTTCGTAGCCAACCAAAAATATCCACCCAGCTATAAGGAATGTGTGGAGTTGACGAAGAAAAGGCTGGCACTCGCCAATAATCTGAGGATGCACCCAAGGATGGGATGGAATTCAAGAGGTAAAGAGGGATTGATACAGCTATGTGCTGGAGAATATGCGATATCAAGAAACGGTCTGCTACATGTGCTGCATTTGTTTGAGACAAAGGATGTTCAGACAGATGATATGAGAAGTATTGCCAATGTTGAGAGACAGAATAATATTGTAATGAATGCTGAATACTTCAGTACAGATGATAGAGAAAAGTGGGACAAACTTACATCAGAGGGATTATAAATAAATTAAAACGAGCATATTATGAACATGAAACTTAGGAATATTCCTTTTTCTCCGCCGGATATGACGGAGGCAGAGGCTAAAGAGGTGAGAGAGGCTATTCTCTCGGGTTGGATTACTACTGGTCCTCGTACAAAGAAATTGGAGCAGCAGATTTCGGAGTATGTGCACACGGACAAGACGGTGTGTCTGAACTCGGCAACGGCAGCACTGGAGATGGTGCTGCATCTGTTGGATATTCAGCCGGATGATGAGGTGATAGTGCCTGCATATACGTACACAGCAACGGCATCGGTGACACAACACGTGGGTTGCAAGCTGGTGATGGTGGACAGTCAGAAAGACAATGTGGAGATGGACTACGACAAGTTGGCTGCTGCCATCACGGAAAAGACGAAGGTGATTGCACCTGTGGATTTGGGTGGTATTGTAGCTGACTATGACCGTGTGTTTGAGATTGTGGAGGCAAAGAAGGGCTTGTATAAGCCTAACAATGCGCTGCAAGCGAAGATAGGTAGAATTGTGGTGTCTGCTGACTGTGCGCATAGCTTTGGCGCTTGGAGAAAGGTCACACAGAAAGCACAGAAATCTCAGAAAATGATGGCGGGGGCTATTGCGGACTTTAGCTCGTTTAGCTTCCATGCGGTGAAGAACTTCACTACAGCAGAAGGGGGAGCCTTAACCTGGCACCTTCCCTTCGGGAATGAGCCAGTGTTGGTTAATGGTGAAGGTGTAATGGTTCAGGGTTATGATTATATGCCCAATGTACCTAAGAAGGAAGGGGAAACTTGGAATGAGTTGTTGTATCGTATTTCTCAGTTATTCTCACTGCATGGACAGAATAAGGATGCGCTGGCAAAGACAAAGCTGGGAGCATGGGAGTATGATATTATCGGACCATGGTATAAGTGCAACATGACGGATATCATGGCTGCCCTGGGTCTGGTACAGATGGAGCGCTATCCACAGATGTTGAAGCGTCGCTATCAGATAGTGGAATGGTACAATAGGGCTATCAACGACTTAAATGCTAATCTCGATGCAGACCATCAGGTTCGCTACCTTGACCATAAGAGTGATGACCATTGTGGTTCACACCACTTATATATGGTAAGGTTAACGGGTAGAACTCGTGAAGAAGCGAGCCGTGTGATTGAGAAAATGGCAGAGCGTGGTATTGCTTGCAACGTGCACTACAAGCCACTACCAATGATGACGGCATATAAGGCACTGGGATTTGACATCAAGGATTATCCTAATGCCTATCATCTGTTTGAAAACGAAGTTACACTGCCGTTGCATACTCGTTTGACAGATGAGGATGTGGAGTATGTAATCACTAATTTCGTGGAAATAGTAAAAGGTCTTTGATGAAAAGATTATTTGATATAGTAGCTAGTGGGCTAGGATTGATAGTGCTTAGCCCACTATTCTTAATACTTGCTATCTGGATTAAGTTGGATAGCAAAGGTCCTGTATTCTATCGTCAAGTGAGGGTCGGTTATAAGAACAAAGACTTCCGTATCTTTAAGTTCCGCTCTATGAGAGTAGGAGCTGATAAAGGAAGTCTTGTGACTATTGGCGGTCATGACCCTCGTGTGACTCGCAGCGGGTATTTCATCCGTAAGTTCAAGTTTGACGAGTTACCCCAGCTTATCAACGTGTTCGTGGGGGATATGTCTTTGGTAGGTCCTCGCCCAGAAGTGCGCCATTATGTGAACTACTGGACTCCAGAACAGATGCATGTGCTGGATGTTCGCCCAGGAATCACAGATCCTGCTTCTATTAAGTTCAGAAATGAGAATGAACTGATGGAACAGGCTGAAGACCCTGAGAAATACTATATTGAGGTCATCATGCAGGAGAAGATCAAGTTATATCTGGAGTATGTGGAGAAGCATAACTTCTTTTACGACCTGGGCTTAATCTTCAAGACATTTTGGGTAATCGTAAAAGAACGATAATATGGATGTCGTTGAGCGTTTAAAGTCATTCATTGAAAACGAGACTCGTTCTTGTTCTATGGATTTTGGTGCCATCTCCCCTGAATACGTCTTCAGGATGTGGGGTGGAAACGTTTCTATTGAGGACATTAAAGAAGGGTTCAAGGAATTGCAGAACCAAGGATTACCTTTAGTCGTGAAATGAAAAGCATTTTGAAGGCCATATGGCAGTTTTGCTCGTACTTGTTCGTTCCACAGTGGGGCAGCAAGCGAAGTAAAAAGGATGATGTCTGATGGATGATGGGAGGTGAAATATGACGCAGGAAGAAAAGTGGAGAAAGAACTATGCGGAGGTGGTGGAGTATATGGATACATACCATCGGAATCCGTCGAAGCACCGCGTGGAGGATCATCTGCTGCTGAACTGGATGAAGCACCAGCGGAAACTGATGAACAGGGGTGAACTGAAGCCTGACAGGGTGGAGATGTTCAAGAGGCTGCTGGCAAAGAGTGAGAGCCTGAAGCGGGTGAACCAGTGGGAGGTGGCGGTTGAGGAAATCATGAAGAATGATGCCCTCAGAAACTACCAGCAGGAGATGATCGACAGACTGGAAGTGGCGTGGAAACAGTATCGGAGTGTGATGCTGCAGATGCCTACCGGGACAGGAAAGACGGTGCTGATGGCAGAGGTGATACGACGGAAGATGGCTGAAGTAAGAAGGAAGAAGTCTGATGGGATACTGATTGTGGCACATAGAAGGGAACTATTGGACCAGATACGGGGAACGGTGAAGTACTTCGGGATAGACATGGAGAAGGAGCACGTGGTCGTGGAGAGCATACAGAAACTAAGTCGTCTGATGTCTGATGGAAGAAGTAAGATGGAAGAAGTGCCGTTTTCACCGTCGTTGGTGATTATCGACGAGGCACATCATGCACTGGCAGAGACGTATAGGATGCTATGGGACTGGTGGCCAAAGGCGAAGTTTCTGGGACTGACGGCGACACCGTGCAGACTGAACAATGAGGGATTTCTGGACTTGTTTCAGACGCTGGTGCAGTCGCATACCATACAGGAGTTTATACGGATGGGGTGGCTCTCTGACTTCGACTATGTGACGGCAGAGCCGGACAATCCTATCCTGCAACAGGTGGGAAGACTGAAAAAACGCGGAGCGGACGGGGACTACCAAACGAAGGAGATGGCGATGGTGATGGACTGTGAGGAGTCAATCAGGAACCTGTATCAAGCCTACAAGAAATTTGTGTTCGGAAAAAAAGGAATTGTGTATGCCATCGACCGTAATCACGCACGACATATCACGGAATACTATCAGAGGCAAGGAGTGAACTGCTGTTGGATAGAAGCGAAGACACCCACGGCAGAACGTGATCGACTGGTGCAGGAATACCGTGACGGACTGATTGACGTGGTAGTGAACGTGGATATTCTGAGTGAAGGGGCTGACTTCCCTGAGGTGGAGTTTATTCAGCTGGCACGCCCTACCCTATCACTCTCGAAATACTTGCAACAGGTGGGACGCGGAATGCGTATTGCTGAAGGAAAGGACAAGGTGGTCATTCTGGATCATGTGGGGATGTATCAGACTTTCGGACTACCGACGGAAGACTGGAACTGGCAACTGATGTTCACTGGACAGATGGCAGGAAAGGGCGGAATCGGACGTGAGTGTCTGCTCTTCGTAAGGGGTGACGGCTACGATAAAGAGTTAATCAACACACACATGGTGAATATCAAGCGGAAGGATGAGGAGCATAGGGGACTTGAGATCTTCATACAAAACGGACTGTATGGTATCACCTTAGACGGCATGGTTATCCATAAGCCCTTGTTCCTTCAGGTCAGAAGGGCTGATGACGGCTATTTCGCCTATTGCACCTATCCGTATCAGGTCTATAAGAACCGCGTGACAATCATTGACAAGGACGGAAGCGACCTGGGACTGAAAATGTACGGTAACCTGGAATGGGAAAATGAATCGCTGCTGAAAGGACTGGATGTCAACGGTGAACCGCTGTATTGGGACAAAGTATATAATACCTATTATCATGAGAAACCTGAATTTGAGATAATCGGAGGTGTCGAGATGGCCAAACTGAAGGCGGGCTACGTACTAAGGAAATCACCGATGCTCATCAAACCCACACAAAAGCAGGATATCTACTATAATCAAAATATTGTGTGGATGAACGACTGGCTGATTACCAAACATGGTACTTCTGCCAACAGGGATTATTGTCCCCAGCGAATCTTGTCGTACGGATATAACTGCTTCTATGTAAGAACGGAGAGCCAGAATCTGCCCTCTGTTACCATTTTCGACACTCTTGGGAACTTCGTTGGCCTGCGGTGGACGGTGAATAACGAGGAACATCACAAGACACCTCTATGGTCGTACACACCTTTGATGAATGCATATACCAGACAGCCAGGATTTCCTAAAAAGTAACGTATAGACGATATTATTGTATCAAAAAAAGGCTCGCTTCACAGCGGGCCTTTTCCATACTTTAAAAAAACTAAATTAATCAACCATAAACCTTAACCATTAAAAATCTAAACAAAATTATTTTCTTTTCAGAACCTCTCGTTCTTACTCTAAAAATAAGTGGTAGAAAATATTATTTTTCTTTCACTGGTGCAAAGATAGCGTATTTTACTCTTTTATGAGTTCACTTTCCGTTATTTATGGTTTAAAATGCGTGAATTTCACATTTTTTGAACCAATAATAACGGATTTTGAACTTTTTGATACGCTAAATGAACTTTTTCGCCTCTTTTTTTGCAGGTTATTCAAAAAAAAGGTATCTTTGCACTCGCAAACTACCCAGTAGCAATGAGCCTAACAACCATTATCATACTGTTGAGTATCCTCTTACTCGTGTTATTCTACTTCATCGGTAGAGCATTATACACCCGTAGCGTACGCATTCGCAACCAATTGCAAATGGGGTACGTATTCACCAATATCACCCATGAACTCCTGACACCGCTTACCATTGTGGCTGCCTCCGTGGAGCGTTTGCGCAAGACAGCACCAGAACATGGACGCGATTATGACCTGATGGAACTGAATATCGCCCGTGTGGTACGACTGCTGCAACAGATACTGGAAACCAGCAAATCGCAAGCCGGAGAGCTGAAACTCAGGGTGAGTCATGGGGACGTGATGGCCTATATCCGAGAGACAGCCCTGACCATCGAACCATTGATGGCTAAAAAAGGGTTAGAGTTTGCTGTGCATTGCAAACCCGAGAGTATGATGGGATGGATAGATACCGACAAACTGGACAAGATTATCTTCAATCTGCTGTCGAATGCTGTAAAATATACGGGTGAAAACGGTAAGGTGAATGTTGAAGTTTCCACCAATTCACGATACGACAAAGTAATTATCCGAGTAAGTGATAATGGACTGGGGATTCCGCCTGAGCGCATGAAACACCTATTCACACGCTTTTATGACGGAGAATACAGAAAAGCAGCTACTTTCGGGACGGGCATAGGACTGGCACTGACCCACGATTTGGTATATCTGCACGGAGGAAAAATAGAGTGTCAGAGCGAGGAAAACAAGGGTACGACCTTTATCGTTCAATTGCCTATCAAGAAGAATGCATTTGCCAGTTCACAGATTGACGAGACACAACAAATTAATCCAGAACATCCTCATAGCAATATTATCGACCTCGCCTCGACACTGGGTAAGGATACTGAAGTAGAAAACACTATCTCGCTCGACAATATTGAAGATGATGACGAAGCTTATACGCTGCTGATTGTTGAAGATAACATAGAACTGCTCATGCTGATGAAACAGTTGTTGCAGCAGCACTACCATATACTGACGGCATCGAATGGCGTGGAAGCGCTGGATGTGGTAAAGGCTCATGGACTGGACTTAATTGTATCAGACGTGATGATGCCGGAAATGGACGGCAATGAACTGACCATGCGTTTAAAAGAAGATCCAGACTACAGTCATTTACCCATCATTCTCCTAACAGCCAAGACACAGGAGGAAGACCGCAAAGAATCATTGCTGATTGGTGCGGATGACTACGTCACGAAACCATTCAAGATGGGCGACTTGCAGTTGCGCATCAACAATATCATAGAAAACCGAAAACGAATTCGTCATCTATTCCAACAACAAACAACAGAAAAGAATATAGAACAAATCAAGGCTACGGCTTCTTCAGCAGACAATGAATTCTTAGAAAGGGCCATCCGCTGTCTGGACGAACACCTGTCAGACAGCGATTATGACCGTGACACCTTTGCACGTGATATGGGAGCCAGTGCTTCCACCTTATATAATAAGCTACGGGCTGTTACGGGTATGAATGTTACAGGATTCATCCGCAACCACCGTATCAAAACAGCTTGCAGACTTGCACAGGAGAAGCCTGATTTGCGTGTCAGTGACATCGCCTATCAGGTGGGATTCAAGGATCCCAAATATTTTGCCACATCGTTTAAGAAAGAGATGGGGGTACAGCCTTCTGAGTATTTCGAACAGCTAAGAGAGCAATAAAGGTAAGAGCTCCATTCAACATCAGCAGTTCATAACCGAAGCGATATCCTGTATAATTGCCAACAACCCAATCCAACAAATAGCATAATACAGGGGAGGCAATACAAATATAAGGTACCAAACGGTCGTTGGTTGGTTGCTTGGTTAATAATCCAAAGGCAAAAAGTCCCAGGAGAGGGCCGTAGGTATAGGAACAGAGGATGTAGATGGCATCGATGATACTGGTAGAATTCAGAACACGGAACAACAGAATAAACACAGCAAAGACCACAGCCACACCAATATGTACTCTTTTTCGGAGGCGTTCGTCATTCTGTCGCTGACAGATATCCACGCAGAAACTGGTCGTTAAAGCTGTCAGAGCGCTGTCAGCACTGGAAAAAGAGGCAGCCACAATACCTAAGACGAAAAAATATGAGGTAAGCGGTAAGATATCAGAGACCCGCTCGACAAACGTTGGCAACAATGCGTCGCCTGATGCAGGGACAGCCATGCCATGGGTAGCATACCATTGCACCAATAATATACCTAAAGCAAGGAATAGCATGTTGGCTGGTACGAACATCACACCATAGGTACACATATTTTTCTGGGCATCGCGCATAGAACGGCAGGTGAGGTTCTTCTGCATCATATCTTGATCAACTCCTGTCATCACAACAACAATGAAAATGCCACTGAGAAACTGTTTCCAGAAATTCTGCTTGGAAAGCCAGTCGTCGAAAACAAATACCCTACTCTTCGAATCACTGAGGACTGCATGAAATGCATCACCCCACGACAAGCCCAAATCGCCTATTACTTGTCCTATTATCAATAAAAGAGCCGTAAACAGACAGACTGTCTGCAACACATCGGTGAATACTAAGGTACGAATGCCTCCCTGCCGGGTATATAGCCATATGAGAAAGACCATTCCCGATACCGTCAAGGCGAAAGGAACGCCTAAGGCATCAAAAACGAATTGTTGCAGAATGATGCACACCACATAGAAGCGGACTGCAGCACCCGTCATCTTCGAGAGTAGGAAGAACGAAGCCCCTGTTTTATAAGAACGCTGCCCCAAACGCTGTCCGAGATAAGAATAAATACTTGTCAGATTCAACCGATAGTATAGCGGCAACAACGCAAAAGCCACCAAAATATAGCCAAAGATGAATCCCAAACAGGTTTGCAGATAGGTCATATCAATACGTGTCACCATGCCAGGAACACTGACAAAGGTCACCCCTGAGATAGAAGCACCTATCATGCCAAAAGCAACCATATACCAAGGAGAGCGACGCCCTCCCCGATAAAAGGTTTCGTTCGTCGCTCTCCTTCCTGTCAATCTGCTAATAGTATAAAGCAGACAGAAATAGCTGATGACTAATGCTATAACCAATTAGATGATTTTTTCTAACTGCGAAACATTCTTTTCTATCTCTTCATCTGTTACCTTATAGTTCTGGAGGTCACCGCTGATGAACTGCTCATAAGACGGCATATCAATCAGACCGTGTCCTGAGAGGTTGAAGAGGATAACCTTCTCCTCACCTGTCTCCTTGCATTTCTTGGCTTCACGAATCGTGGCTGCGATGGCATGGCAACTCTCTGGTGCGGGAATAATACCTTCTGTACGGGCAAACAGCATACCTGATTCGAAAGTCTCAAGCTGTGGGATATCAACACCTCTCATATACCCATCCTTTATCAACTGCGATACTATCATACCTGCACCATGATAGCGCAAGCCACCAGCATGGATATTACTTGGCTTGAACTGATGGCCCAAGGTGTACATGGGCAACAATGGGGTATAACCAGCCTCATCACCGAAGTCATACTGGAACTTACCACGTGTCAGTTTAGGACAGCTATCAGGTTCAGCAGCAATAAATTCAGTTTTCTTACCATCCAACAGGTTATGACGCATAAAGGGGAAGGCAATACCTCCGAAGTTACTACCACCACCAAAGCAAGCTATTACCATATCAGGATACTCTCCTGCCATAGCCATCTGCTTTTCAGCCTCCAGACCGATAATCGACTGATGGAGGGCAACATGGTTCAACACTGAGCCCAGCACATATTTACAATGTGGAGTGGTTGTGGCCAACTCTACAGCCTCAGAGATGGCTGTTCCTAATGATCCTGAATGTGTAGGATCCAAGGTCAGGATATCCTTACCTGCACGTGTTGACATAGAAGGAGAACCTGTAACAGCAGCTCCGAAGGTTCGCATAATACTGGAGCGATATGGCTTCTGCTGCATCGTAATCTTCACCTGATAAACGGCACAGTCGAGACCAAAGATTTTAGCAGCATAAGATAAAGCTGCACCCCATTGTCCGGCACCAGTCTCTGTTGTTACATTTGTAGTACCTTCCTGCTTTGCATAATAGCATTGTGGCAAGGCTGAATTAATCTTATGTGAACCTAAAGGATTGGTCGATTCGTTCTTGAAGTATATATGGGCTGGAGTATCAATGGCTTTCTCCAGTTCGTAGGCACGTACCAAAGGGGTAGAACGGTAGAACTTATACTTATCCAGCACTTCTTCAGGAATATCAATCCAGCGGTGCTCCATATCCAGCTCCTGTTTAGAACACTCTTCGGGGAAGATGTGAGCCAAATCCTGCCATGTTAATGGCTGTTTGGTGACTGGATGAATAGGAGGCAATGGCTTGTTAGGCATATCAGCCAAAATATTGTACCATTGTGTAGGAATCTCGTTCTCTGCGAGAATAAATTTCTTTTGTTTTGTCATTGTTTAATGATATTTGTTATTGGTTAAAGTCCGAGAAGGGGTTTGAGTTGATCCTCTTTATGCAGAATCCAAACCGTTGTACCAAGGAATGCCAAGAAGAGGAAAATAATCACCATTTGACCTCTTTTAGGACCAGATTTCTGAACAGGAACGGTAGCACTCTGGAGTGTGGTGAATGCAGGAGTTTCCTGCTGTACCTTCGCTTCAGCAGCCTGCAATTGCTGGGCTAATGCACTATAGGCATTGAATTGCAACTGCATATCGTTCTCCAAATCTGTTTGCTTGCTGCGTACTGATTCCAAGATAATGTCTTGGTTAGCATCACTGAAACTGGCATAGAGCTGGCGAGCCTTGACATAACGCGCTTTAGCTTCATCATAGAGTTTCTGAGTAAATGCCAAGTCAACTTTAGCTTTCTTAGTACGATAATCAGTAATAAAGTTCTGCAGGCGATGCTTCACAGAGTCAGCTATAGTGGCTGCAATCAGCGGATCTTGATCGGTGACATTAATCGTAATAACCATGGTCTTTTTGTCCACATCACATACCACTTTACTATCAATAGCCTTAGCTATTGCAGTCTGTTCTCTTGTCAGCATAAACGTATTGACCTTGTGCTGGTCGATAGTATCTTTCTTTGAACCCAAGATAGCTCCTATGAGTTTGAAGGGGGCAGAAAGCACAGTCCCCCACCAAGGTCTCTTCTGCTCATGGGCCATATAGTCGTAGTAAGACATGATACGTGTAGAATCCTTCTTATGCACGGAAACATCAAAAAGACTCACCTTGAAATCAACTGAGTTCATCAAGTCTGGATAGAGCTGTGGCCCCAAAGCATCAGCACCATTAGCTGCACTTCCCATTCCGAAACCAAATTGGCTGGCGAGGGCACTCAGTGAACTGCTACCACGGGAACTGGAAAGCTCTGGAGCAAGCATCACCTGACAACTGTAATAGTTAGGGAGACTGAGGGCAATAATACAGGCTACCACAAAGGTAACGGGTAGCACCTTATAATATAAGCGCTTGCGCTTCTTAATGGCTGCAAAAATCTGAGCAAAGTCAATAGAACTCTCCTCTTGTTGCTCTATATGCTGATTCTCTAAATTTTCCATTCAATAATCTGTTTTCTTCATACAATTATATTAGAACTGCTTGATAAGGATAGTAACCATTGCTGCCATGCTGAACACCGACTGGGCTATAGAAATCCACTGCTGAGTCAAAGCAGGATTAGCCTTTGGCTTGCTGGGTACCACAATTTCACATCCTGGTTCTATCTTAGCACCATGTCCGACCTGTGCCATCGTACCGTTCTGATAGATAACCCATGTCTTGCTCTTCTTGGCATGATTGCCATAACCTCCTGCCTGATTAACATAGTAAGAAGCCTTCTTGCCTGGTGAATAAACAACGGTATTGGGATACATCACATTACCCGAAATCTTTACGGTACCATTGTATTCTGGTATAATGAGACGATCGCCCTCACGTAGCACTACATCATACTCACTACCAGGATTCTCCATCGCTTTGTCAAGATAGATACCAACAGTATAGGTATCACCCAAATCCAGCTGTCTCTTATTGATGGTGTCATTACCTTCTATCTGTTTGTCGAGCTGATCCAAAAGGAACTGGCGACGGGCGCGCTCATTGTCATTCAAACGACGTTCCAAACGGGCTCCTTTAACGTATGCTTCCTTGGTCACGCCTCCAGCTGCTTTGACGACATCAGTAAGACGTGTCTTCTTAGTGGGAAGAGTCTGTTCACCAGCAAACATCACCTCACCTTCGACCATCACATTACGCTGTGTCTGATAACCGGGACTACGGCGCACATAGACCTCATCATAGGGCTGAAGCAGGAATCCTGGAGTACCGTCAATCACGAAACCATCCTTCAAAGAAAAACTGTATGTCTTAGCAATTTCCGAAGAAGATGAAATTGCTTTCTGGTCAACTATACGACGAGACACATCCACTTTAGCAATACTGGCAGCTTCAGTCAGTCCACCAGCCTGCAGAATCAGGTCTTCAAGCGTCTCATTATCTGCATACTGGTAAGGTCCTGGATACATCACTTCTCCATGAATCGTGATGGTACGCTGCTGTTGTAGGTCAGCCTTGGAAGGAATAAAGAGCACATCTTCATTCTTCAAAGGAACGTCAGGAGAAGTGCCAGCCAAAATACCCTTGATGTCAACGGCAATCACCTCCAGCGAACGATCTTCCTTCATACGGTGCATCACGCCACGGGCAGTCAGTGCATCTTCGGTAACGCCCTCAGCATGCTGAATCAGTGAACGAACGGAATTAATCTCATTCCCCAACTGATAGAGCCCCGGACGGAAGATAGCACCCTTAATCTCTACCATGTTCTCGTAACGGTCAATGATGCTGTCAACAGATACGACATCGCCATCATCTACCTGGAAGGACGACATGTCAAACTCCTCAATATTATAAACAGACTTCTGTCTGCCTGTCTTGCGCAACAGACGAACACTCTTCTTGTAAGCATTGCCGGCAAAGCCACCAGCATACTTAATCAGAGTAGCCACACTCTCGTTCTTACGCATTTCGTAAAACATTGGGCGCTTCACATTTCCCTGCACATCGACTAAAGCATCGTATGGACCTACGATAATGACGTCATTATCCTGCAGACGCACATTACCCGTCATCCGTCCATTAAGAATGAAATCGTAAATATCAACGGTTGAGATATGACGACCGCCACGGAACACCTTGATGTTACGAAGTGTACCTAAATCGTTGATACCGCCTGCCATATAGAGTGCATGGAACACGGTGGCAAAAGCGCTGAGCGTATAGGTGCCGGGCACCTTTACTTCACCCATCACATTCACCAGAATGCTGCGGGTCTGTCCCACCGTCATATTAATATGCGAACTGCTGTAGCGCGAACCCAAGGTAGAACGTATCTTGGCATTGGCAGCAGCCACGCTCAGACCACTTAATTGAATAGGACCATAACCTGGAATTGTGATGGTACCATCGGGCGATACCGTCTCATTGACCGTACGCTGGGAGGCACCATAGATATCCACAATCACCTGATCGCCAGGCCCTACCGTATAGTTCTGGGGGGTGGCTATATTCATAGCCGGCTCAAAACTCAAAGCACGATTATTGAAAATATCGCGTCCGAAAACTTTTATCTTGTTCTTCTCCCTTGCTGCATCCAAACTATCCTGCAGGTAAATCAATTCATCGTCAGGATTCATATTGCGACGATACACGCTGTCAAGATCTGCATAATAACGACGATCTGTTGAGGGATCAAAACCTTGTTCATATCGCTTGCTATAACGATTAGCATCAGCTCTTTCATCAAGCGTCTCGCCATTATTCCTACGCAAACGGCTTTTACCACCATCCGTCTGGTCGTCGGCAACATAGCTGCCTGTACTCTTAGACTGTTGCTGTTGTTCGAACTGCTTGCGCACACGGCGGATTTGATCAATCTTAACACCGCGCTGCATCAGTTTGGTTGCAATTTGCGACTGGCTGCTACCCGCTTTCATCTCGCGCTGGATGAATTGAGCCACTTGACTATCAGACATCCCCTGCGCCATCAGCGTCAGAGTCATCATCGAAAGCAAAAGAGAAAAAAGTATTTTTTTCATATATTTCTAATTAATCGGATGCAAAGGTAGTAAATATAATTAAGAAAAATGAATGCTGATGCGATTTTTTTACTTATTCGGTGTGATAATTGATTTCAAAAGCTGAAGGGCTGCCTCCACAGTGGGTATATTGGTGAAGAAAAGCGACCTTTTGCCATTCGTGTCACGGAACTGACATCGACGGGGATTGGCAGCCACAAACTGCAGAATGGCATCAAAGGCAGCACTCTGATAGAAGGGACTGTCAGCGTCCGAGATGAAGAAGAGTGTCATACGTCCTTGTTTCAACACGAGTTTCTCGCAGCCTAACTGCCCTGCCAAACGACGCAGGGGCACTACCAGCATCAGTTCTTCGCCCTCGTGAGGCACAGGACCGAAACGGTCAATAAGTCGCGAACGGTAGGCTGTCAACTGTTCATCGGTATGCAGATTATCCAACTCCCGATAAAGCAGCATCCGTTCACTATCGGAAGGCACATACTGGTCGGGAAAATAAAGTGCCAAATCGGTATCTACTACTGTGTCTATCAATGGTATTGGCTGTTGGCTGTTGGCTGTTGGCTGTCGGTTTTCCAAAACGGGTTCTTCAGCCCGCAATTCCTGCATAGCCTGATTAAGGATTTTCTGATAGGTCTCGTAACCCAAATCGGCAATGAATCCAGACTGTTCGGCACCCAACAGATTGCCTGCTCCACGAATATCCAAATCCTGCATAGCTATCTGTATGCCACTTCCTAAATCGCTGAAAGTCTCCAAAGCCTCCAATCGTCGACGACTCTCTACTGGCAGGTCAGCCAAGGGAGGAGCCAACAGGTAGCAAAAGGCTTTACGGTTGCCGCGCCCTACCCTGCCTCTCATCTGGTGCAGGTCGGACAGACCGAAATGATGGGCTCCGTTGATGATAATAGTATTGGCGTTAGGAATATCAATACCATTCTCTATGATGGTTGTAGATAGCAACACATCGTAGTCATAATTCACGAAATCAAAGATAATCTTCTCCAGTTCGTCAGGTTTCATCTGCCCATGACCAATTGCCAGACGAGCCTCTGGAACATGGGTATGAATCATATCGGCAATGCGTTGCAAGTCGTTGATACGAGGATTGACGAAATAGACTTGCCCGTTGCGCGACATCTCGAAATTGATAGCCTCAGCTATGATTTCTGGGTTGAGGGTATGAATCTCTGTCTGAATGGGATAGCGATTAGGGGGAGGTGTCTGTATGATGCTCAGGTCGCGAGCGCCGAGCAGCGAAAACTGGAGGGTACGGGGAATAGGTGTCGCCGTGAGTGTCAGGGTATCGACATTGGTTTTCATCTGTCGGAGCTTTTCCTTGGTTGACACGCCAAATTTCTGTTCCTCATCAATAATCAGCAGTCCCAAATCCTTGAATTTAACGGTCTTGCCAATCAGTTTATGAGTGCCGATAATAATATCTATCTTACCATCAGCCAGATCTTGCAAGAGTTCCTTGGTCTGCTTAGCCGTACGGGCACGTGTCAGATAATCCACTCTCACGGGCAAGTCTTTCAATCGGCTTTTGAATGTCTGAAAATGCTGATATGCCAATACCGTAGTAGGGACCAAAACTGCCACTTGTTTCGAGTCGCATGCAGCCTTGAACGCCGCACGTACTGCCACTTCCGTCTTTCCGAAGCCAACATCGCCACACACCAGACGGTCCATAGGACGAGCTTGCTCCATATCAGACTTGACATCGTTGGTCACTTTCAACTGGTCAGGGGTATCCTCATACAGGAAGGAAGCTTCCAATTCGTGCTGCATAAACGTATCGGCACTAAACGCAAAACCCTTTTCCCGCTTTCGGGCGGCATACAGTTTAATGAGGTCGCGCGCAATGTCTTTGAGCTTGTTTTTGGTACGTTCTTTCAGTCGTTCCCACTGTCCGGTGCCCAATTGGGAGAGACGAGGCGGTTCGCCATTATCCTGTGCTTTATATTTACTGACTTTATAGAGCGAATGGATAGACACATAAATAGAGCCGCCACCCTGATAAATGATCTTGATCATCTCTTGGTAGTGCTGTCCTTTGGCAGAAGACTGCTGACTGCCCGCTATCGGCATGCGCACAAGGCCACCGAATTTACCAATACCATGGTCCACATGCACCACATAGTCGCCTATCTCAAACTGCTGTATCTCTTTCAGTGTCAGGGCAGCCTTTCCACTGCGCGCCTTATCCGTGCGAAGACTATACTTATGGAAACGATCGAAAATCTCGTGGTCAGTAAACACACACATCCGTTGGTCATGGTCAATGTATCCAGCATGAATGGTTTTCTCTACGTAGCCTACAGACACCTTCTGCTCTGTCTCCGTCTGCAGGATATCCTCAAGTCGTTGCAACTGTTTGGTACTGTCGGCAAGCACATAGATACGGTAGCCCTGATATTGATAGTCAAAGAACGATTTCTTCAGCAAATCAAAATTCTTATGAAGCAAAGGCTGTGGCGCCGTATGGAATGTCTGGGTCACATCGGGCTTCAATGACGGCTGATGTCCAAACTCTATCTGTCGGAAAGCGGTTATCTCGGTCATGAACCGAGTACCGTCAATCACCTGTGTATCCTCGCTGTTTGCCTCCTGACTGGTGCGGTCAATGGCATCACGAATGTATGACAAATCTTTGGCCACCACTACCGTCTCTTTCTTCAGAAAAGAGAAAAAAGAACTATAGGTTACTGCCTGTTCTGCCTTCGTCAGTTCTGGAATGATGCTAATCTGCGCTTTCTTGTCACGCGACAACTGATTATCCACTTCGAACGTACGGATAGAGTCTATGTCATCACCGAAAAAGTCGATACGAAAAGGATACTCACTGCTGAAACTATAGACATCGAGAATAGAGCCACGCAGGGCGAACTGCCCAGGTTCATAGACATAGTCAACTTCCTGAAAGCCAAAGCCACGCAGGGTTTTGGCGATTTGGTCTATCTCCACGGTCTGCCCTTGCTGCAACACGAGTGTGCGCTCACTGAGCTGTTGCTGTGAAATCACCTGTTCCGCCATCGCCTCCGGATAGGTTACGATGTAGAAAGGTGCCGTTGCAGAGGAAAGTTGGGCTAACACTTCTGTGCGCAGGATTTCGTTAGCCGCATCACGTTGGGCATACTTGATGGCACGGCGATATGAAGAAGGGAAAAACATCACACGCTCCATTCCCGCAGGGTCCGCCTCACCCAACATCTGTCTGAGGTCATGATAGAAATAGCCTGCCTCTTCTTCGTCCGAGAGGATGAAGAGGAGGCTGTTAGCTATCTGTTGCTGACTATTGGCTACTGCCGCAAACAGCATCGGGGCAGAAGACGCGACCAAACCATCGAGATATATCGAGTGAACGGACGAGTCCTCCAGCTGCTTGCGAAAGACTTCCACGGCTGGAGCCAACGCATAGAGTTGAACTAATTCCTGTAATGTCATTTCTGGTCGGGATTCTCCACAAAACCTTGATATTCCGGGGTAAGAGAACGCATAATCGTGTCGTAAGACTGTTGGAGGGTTGAGTGCACATTCTCAGGTCCCTGCGACTGTGGATAGATGGGGGCATGGATCGTCAACGTCAAGGGATGCCAATTGACGAAATGCCAGTCACGGAAACGCGGCATCACATCAAACGAGCCATTGATGGTCATAGGAACTACCGGCAGTTGCAATTCGTCTGCCAAAGTAAAGGCACCCTTTTTGAAAACGCCCATGTGACCGGTAAAACTACGGGAGCCCTCAGGAAACACTACGACGCTACAATTGCCCGTTTCCAAAGTATGACGCACCGTTTTATACATGGCACGAACCTTGGCTGTTCCCCTTCTGTCTACAAATATCTGATGAGACTTGGCACAGGCATATCCCACGAATGGTATCTTCTTCAGCTGATATTTCATCATCCATTTGAAATTCCTGCCCAAATATCCGTAAATCAAAAAAATATCGAAAGCGCCTTGATGATTGGCGACAAAGACGTACGACTGGTTCTCAGGCACATTTTCACTCCCCTCCACCTTGACGGGCAACAGGAATGCCTTGGTGATGACTTTCGCCCACCATCTGCCAGGATAATAGCCCCAGTAATGACCATCGCCAAAAGTGCAACCTATAGCTACCACAAGAGCAGTCCAAATAGTCATCAATATGGTGATGGGAACAGCAATAAACAATTGATAAACCCTGTAAATGAACGTCATCATATCTTGGGATATTTACGAGTCCACCCATCCCAGCGAAGACGCATTACGCCAAAAAATGCCTCACCAAAGATGCCGCCCGACATCTTGGAGGTTCCCTCTTGGCGATTGACGAATATCACTGGCACTTCCTTTATCTTAAATCCTATCTTATAGGCGGTGAATTTCATCTCTATCTGGAAAGCATAGCCTTTGAAGCGGATTTTGTCGAGTTCGATGGTTTGAAGCACTCTGCGTTTATAGCATTTAAAGCCGGCTGTTGTGTCGTGTACTTTAAAACCAGTCACGAACCGGACATACTTAGAGGCAAAATAGCTCATCAATACTCTGCCCATAGGCCAGTTCACCACATTCACTCCGCTGACGTAACGGCTACCGATAGCTAAATCATAACCTTCATCAGCACAAGCTGCATAAAGACGTGGCAGGTCGTTGGGATCGTGACTGAAATCGGCATCCATCTCAAAGATATAATCGTATGTATGCTCCAAAGCCCACTTAAATCCTGCAATATAGGCAGTACCCAATCCCAGTTTACCACTACGTTCCAGTATAAACAGCTGACCTTCAAACTCATTGGCCATCAACCCCTTGACAATAGCCGCCGTTCCATCGGGGGAGCCATCGTCAACAACGAGAATGTGGAAAGACTTTTCCAACGAGTATATCGCCCTGATAATTTTTTCGATATTCTCCTTCTCGTTATAGGTCGGAATGATTACGATACTATCACTATTCTTCATATGATGATGCAAAGATACTACTTTTAATTGAAATATGACACTTGTTTGATGATATTTTTCACTTTTGCTTTCGTAAAGTGATTACAACGATTTCGCCTGGGAGACCTAAGCGGAAAGGAATCAGGGCTCCAAGTCCGGTAGAAATATACATGGCACGATGGCCTTCATAGACCCATCCTTCATATTCCTCATAACCGAATGCAGCAGGCGACTGGCCAAAAACCTTTGCCTGACCGCCATGGGTATGTCCGCTGAGCGTCAACTGGGCATTGCACTGGGGGAGTATCAGTTCACGCCAAGCCGTCGGGTCGTGCTGGAGCATCACCACAAACGAGGCGGGATTAACACCTGCCAAAGTCTTGCGTACATCACCCCGACGAGGCATACGTTTCACGGTTCCCCAGTTTTCCATACCGCCTATTACAATGGAATCGGAATCGCGACGGATAATGCGATGTTCATTCATCAGCAAGTTCCATCCTACCTTACGCTCCCATTCCTGTGTCTTGCGACAGTTGGCTTCTTTTGCTGCATCATCTAACGGCTGATAGGTAGCATAATCGTGGTTACCCAATACGGAATACACACCGTCGGGGGCCTTTAAACGCTGAAGTTGTGACTGATGCTGTTCCAATTCTTCCGGATAGACATTCTGCAAGTCACCCGTAAAGACAATCATGTCTCCTTTCTGAGCCAATATACTATCCACAGCCCGTTCCAAAAGCCACTTGCGATTATGGGTCATAGTACCGATATGGGCATCAGAGAATTGCACGATGCGATAGCCGTCAAAGGCTTCTGGCAGGTCGCGACTGCTGTATTCTACATAACGGATGTCCAGTTGCTGGTATCCTACGAACATGCCGTAAAGACCAAAAAGGATCATCAACGCGGCCAGACAGACACCTACTTTTTTTCCCCAGCGACGGGGAAGAAAGTAACGGCACATCAGAAAGACAGCCAAAGGTGCCACGATAAAGGCCATGAAAATGAAAAAGGAAACTGCGTAACGTGCTATCATATATCCTAATGTTTGAGTTTAAAGATTAGAAGCAAGAAATTTTCGGACGGTTTCTAAAGGCAACCCACGCCTACGGGCATAGTCGCATAACTGGTCTTCACCAATTTTTCCGATAGAAAAATAATGGGCAGTAGGCAGGGCTATCATCAATCCACTGACACTGGCATGGGGCTTCATGGCTCCGCTTTCTGTCAGTCGGATGCCTATCTGCTTGAACTGCAAAAGTTCGTCGAGCACAAAATTCAGACTGGTATCCGGCAATGAAGGATAACCTATGGCTGGTCGAATACCCTGAAAATGTTCAGCATGAAGTTCTTCCATTGAAAGATGTTCATCGGGGGCATATCCCCAGGTCTCGCGTCGAACCTCTTCATGAAGTTTCTCTGCAGCTGCCTCAGCCAGACGGTCGGCTAACAACTGCACCTGCATTTTCTGATAACCGTCATGTTCAAAATCGGTCTCCAAGCCCAAATCTACAGCAGTAGCGAATATACCTATCCGGTCATGCTTGGGATGAATAAAATCCGACAGGCAGAGGTGCTCACTGTCTTCCCGTTGTTGACGAAGAAGGGGAATTCGAGTTACAGGCTGTTGGCCTTCAGTTGTTAATAATACGATATCATCACCATCACTATGGGCTGAATAAAGCTGAAAGAGAGCATGGACGTGATATTTGCCATTCAGTTGACGGAGTGTCTGTTCTGCCTCTTCCCTACTCTTTTGCTGTTGCTCAGAGGTATGCAACTGCCACGCATGGTAATAATACGCCCAGTTGATATAAGGTTCGAGGTCACGTATCTCGTATGTCCGTTTCATCTGAAAGCTATTTCTTCTCCAATATAATGAGTATCCACCTGCCCTTTTGCATAAACTGAATGACCGTTACACAGGGTTCGTTCTACCTGCCATAGGAAGGTGTGTCCCTCCATAGGACTCCATCCGCACTTGCTCTGAATACAAGAGGAGGTCACCGTCCAGCCACTTTGAGGACGCACCAGAACCAAATCAGCTCTATAGCCGGGTCGGATGAATCCCCTGTTCCTGACTTCAAACAGTCGGGCAGGATTATGACACATCAGTTCTACGAGACGCTCCAGGGTCAGAACACCCTGATCAACCAGTTCAAGCATCGTGACCAACGAGAACTGTATCATCGGCATACCGCTCACTGCGCGTGCGCAACCGCCTTCTTTCTGTGACAGCAGATGGGGAGCATGGTCAGTGCCTATCACCGTAATCCGCCCGTCAGTCAGTGCCTGCTGTAATGCTTCCCTATCCCGTTCCGACTTGATGGCTGGATTGCACTTGATACGGGTTCCCAGATGATTGTAGTCGCGGTCTGAAAAATACAGATGACTAACCGTTGCCTCTGCTGTTATTCCTTCTTCTGGGAAGAATTCCAATTCTTTGGCGGTAGAAAGATGCGCCACATGCAGACGGGCATGGTGCTTTCTGGCCAGTTCAACAGCCAGTTTCGTACTCTCATAGCACGCCTGTTCACTACGGATTTCTGGATGATGGGTAATTTTCGGATCATCCCCGTACTTCGCTTTCGCTTCAGCCATATTGCGATTGATGATATCCGTATCTTCGCAATGAGTCATGATGGGCAAGGGAGACGTACTGAATATACGCTCCAATGCTTCCCGCCTGTCCACCAGCATATTTCCTGTTGAGGAACCCATGAACAGTTTGATTCCTGGAATGCGGTGAATGTCTAACGCTGCAAAACTATCGGTATTGTCATTGGTAGCACCAAAGAAAAAACTATAGTTGACATGACTCTTCTGGCTGGCCAGACGGAACTTGCTGTTTAACGCCTCCAAAGTGGTCGTTTGCGGTACCGTATTCGGCATATCGAAGTAGGAGGTCACGCCACCTGCGGCAGCTGCCCTACTCTCACTCTCCATATCAGCCTTTTCCGTCAGTCCGGGCTCACGGAAATGCACATGGTCATCAATAACACCTGGCAGTATATAGCATCCGGAGGCATCAATGACTTCATCGGAATCGGAGGTTTGACGTTTCGACTCTGAGGGCTGAACAATCTCTGTGATGTTGCCGTCTTCAATGACTATCGTACCATCAAAGGTACGACCTTCATTCACTATCGTTCCACCTTCGATGATTGTTTTCATCACGATTTATTTTTGAGGGATATTAGTCAGCGGATTGGGAGCCGTAGGAGCTGTTGGTTCCTCCATCACAGACGGATCTTCCAACCCATTCATACGTTTCTCATTTTCCTGAGCTGTCTGATAATAGTCTTTCACATAAGGATCATCCTTGAACTTCTGAGTTGCCTTCGACATGATGTCCTCAATCTGCGGGGTCAGGATGGGATAACGATACTGACTGGTTATCATCATAAACACGCCAGGACCTAATACGTTATCAAAATTATCCTCTATGAATTTCATCACCAAATTATCTTCTTCGGCAGCAATCTTGGCTGCCTCGGCAGACAACTGGCGGTTAATCAACTCTTCATCTATACCTTCCAACAGCATCTGGCTCTGCTTGTGCGAAAGCTCATTCATCTGGTTGGTCAGTCGGTTGTGCTTATCAATAAAAGTATAGAGCGAGTCGTTCAGCGGAGTTCCCCCCACCGTCTGTTGCACATTATCTATTTTTATAGTAATATCGCCTTTCTCCAATACGACAGGCATGATACTTTCATCGTCCATATAGAGACTTGCCATACGAACAGTATCCAACAAGCCTGTGAAATGGAATTCGCCATGCACCACATCGCATGAGTCTATATTCTTGAATTCGTTGTTCTTGATAGCTTTCAGATAGAGTTTGCTGCCATCTAACGCAGAGATAGAAGAGGTACCCTCGACATTGTACGAACTGGCACACGATGTGAGGAGCATTAGAATAGCTGGCAAGAAATATATTTTCTTCATAAAGTTTTCATTCATTTGTGATGCAAATGTACTACGATGTATTGAAAAGAAAAAAAATATTTGCGCAATTTAATATATTTGTGCACTAATTTAGCGTTTTTTTGCCTACTGAGACTCTTTTTCCAATTCATTTGCTATTCTATGACTGGTATAGAGCTGTAGTATGGCTGCCACCAAAAGGACGACAATCCAGTTGTTATGCACATATTTTAAATAAATAAGAAAGTCGAGTCCCAAGAAATTCGCCTGACTGGCAAACATCAGCAGGGCAGCTATCAGGAAAAGCACATCGCTCATCAGCATAATCCTGCGTAGCCTACGGATAGTAATGTTCTTCCCTTCGTATGTCTGTCGCATCTGGATAGCAGCAAACAACAAGGCGCCTGGTGCAAAAATATAAGGAGCCCACGCTTGCATAAACAAACTGGCACCTGAACCTATCACCATCAACATACCTCCCAGTAGCAACAGGAAGGTTTCTGTTTTACTCATCTGTCTCATTCGGAACTGAAGTCGAGGTTTGGTCGTCACTGAAGACGAAGATGTCTTCATTATCTTCTTTCATAAAATAACGTTCGCGCGCAATCTTCTCAATCGCCTTAGGATCACTGTCAAGCATCTTGATTTGCTGGTTATCACGATTGTACTGATCGGTGTGACGCTTGATTTCGTCCTGTAGATCACTGATCTGCTGTTGGTTCTTGAAATGATGCCACACGCTATTCTCATCCACGAAGCCAATGAAAATCACGGCCAACAGGGTGACAATAGCATATTTCAGCCACGGCGAGCGATACAACGCACTGAGTATTTTATTGAAACGTTTCATAATTTCTGGCAAAATTACGAAATATTTTTCAAATTTCAATTGTCAATTCTCAATTATTTAGTAATTTTGTGCCAAATTATTAAGTTTTTATGGAAGAATATATCGTATCGGCACGAAAATACAGGCCAACATCCTTTGACGCGGTGGTAGGTCAGCAGGCTCTGACTACGACTTTGAAAAATGCGGTTAAGAGTGGAAAACTGGCGCACGCATACCTTTTCTGCGGACCGCGTGGAGTCGGCAAAACCACCTGCGCCCGTATTTTCGCCAAAGCTATCAACTGTCTGACGCCTACAGCAGAAGGAGAAGCATGCGGACAATGTGAGAGTTGTCAGGCGTTCAACGAACAGCGTTCGTTTAACATCTTTGAATTAGATGCCGCCTCCAATAATTCAGTTGAGCACATCAAGACGCTCATGGAACAGACGCGCATCCCTCCGCAGGTTGGCAAATATAAGGTATTTATCATTGACGAGGTGCACATGCTCTCAACGGCTGCTTTCAACGCCTTCCTGAAGACATTGGAAGAGCCGCCTGCTCACGTCATCTTTATTCTCGCCACCACCGAGAAGCACAAGATTCTGCCTACCATCCTAAGCCGTTGCCAGATTTATGATTTCGAGCGTATGACCGTTCGTAATACCATCAACCATCTGAAGACGGTAGCTGAAAAGGAAGGAATACAGTATGAGGAGCAGGCGTTGGCAGTAATTGCAGAAAAGGCTGATGGCGGAATGCGCGATGCACTGAGCATCTTCGACCAGGCTGCCTCTTTCTGTCAGGGCAATATTACTTATCAGAAAGTTATTGAAGACCTTAATGTACTTGATTCCGACTATTACTTCCAGTTGATTGATATGGCTGTTGAGAATAAGGTGAGCGACATCATGGTATTGCTCAACCAGATTATCAACAAAGGATTTGACGGAGGACTGCTCATTGGCGGTTTGGCTAAACATGTGCGCAACGTACTGATGGCTAAAGACCCACAAACGCTGCCTCTCCTGGAAGTGAGCGACCAACAGCGCGAGCGCTATCAGCAACAAGCTCAGAAATGCGAAACGCGCTTTCTCTACGATGCTTTGCGACTGATGAACCAATGCGACATCAACTATCGCCAGTCGTCCAACAAGCGATTGCTGGTGGAACTGACACTCATTGAGGTGGCTCAAATTACCCAACCCGATGATTCGCCTGCCAGTGGGCGTAAGCCCAGAAGATTAAAATCCCTGTTTAAGCAATTAATAGAGCAGTCTCAGTCACAGAAAGCAGCCCCGCAGGTAGTTGCGACTGAGCCAAGTAACAATATTTCCAGTCATTCTGGTCATGTTAGTACACCCAGTGAGCCCAGTACACCCAAGCCCACAGTTTCTCCGCTGCCCAAGAAGACCATCGGTTTCTCTTGGAATCATCTTCGTGAGAAGGCTAAGCCTCAAAGCAAGATGCAGATTATACCAGGGTCACTCAACAGCAATGACCCTAATGCCAAGATTAAAGACGAGCAACAAGAGTTTACCCAACAGGATTTGGAACTGCAATGGATGATGATGTGCAATCGCATGCCTCAGAAACTAAGTGGCATAGCCACCCGCATGAAAAACATGAATCCTTGCATTACGGAAATGCCGCATATTGAGGTAGTGGTTGAAAATCAGTTGGCGTTTGACCAGATGACGGAAATCAAAGGCAGCATTGTCAACACCCTGAAAATCTATCTCCATAATAATGCCATCACCCTCGACATGAGGATTGCCGAGCATCAGGAAAAGGTGCGCATACCCACACGTAGGGAACAGTTTGAATTGATGGAAAAAGAAAATCCCGCAATTAAGAAACTGCGGGATATGCTGGATTTAGAGTTGGCATAGAGGCTGTTAGCCAATAGCCCTATATCAATGTCATTCCAAGTTTCTTACACTCCTGGCGCATATCGTCAGGCCAGATAGAAGCCTGTATCTCACCGATATGTCCTTTGTGCAGCAGAACCATACAGAGTCGGCTCTGTCCGATACCACCACCGATACTCAGGGGCAATTCGTCATTCAACAGTTTCTGGTGGAAATAGAGATTCTTGCGCTCTTCCTTTCCTTCTATCTTCAACTGTCGGAGCAATGATTCTTTATCCACACGGATTCCCATAGACGAGAGTTCGAAGGAACGGCCCAGCACAGGATACCAAATCAGTATATCACCATTCAAGCCTGCCAGCCCGTTCTCACCAACTGTCGACCAGTCGTCATAGTCAGGAGCTCGTCCGTCGTGCTTCTCACCATTCGAGAGCTTTCCTCCTATACCTATTATAAATACAGCCCCATACTTTTCGCAGATGGCATCTTCACGCTCCTTGGGCGATTTATCAGGATACATCTGCAACAGTTCTTCTGCATGTATAAACGTTATCTTCTTAGGCAGGAAAGGCTTAATCTGCGAATAGGTCTCGCAAGTCAGGTATTCAGTTCTGAGGATAGCTGAGTAGATACGCTCCACTACATCCTTCAGATAGGCTATTGTTCTTTCTTCCTTAGTAATCACAGCCTCCCAGTCCCACTGGTCCACATACAGCGAATGCAGGTTGTCCAGTTCCTCGTCGGCACGGATGGCATTCATATCTGTATAGATACCGTAACCAGGCTCTATCTGATATTCTGCCAACGACAGGCGCTTCCATTTTGCCAGAGAGTGAACCACCTCAGCACGGGCATCGCCCAAGTCCTTAATGGGAAACGAAACTGCACGTTCCACACCATTCAAATCGTCATTAATACCTAAACCTTGCAGTACGAACAAAGGTGCAGTCACACGGCGCAACCTCAGTTCTGTCGAGATATTCTGTTGGAAAAACTCTTTAATCAACTTAATTCCCTGCTCCGTCTGTTTCGTATCGAGCAGCGACTGATAATCAAGAGGTTTAATCAGTTGACTCATCTTAAAAAATCTACAATTTGACTATTTTCTATTTACTATTTTACTATTTGCGCCTGCAAAGGTACTACTTTTTAACTAATATGCAAGGAAAAATCCGAATTATTTTGCAAAATGACAGAAAATTAACCTATTCCCTATCATTTTGCGTAAACAACTAAAATAAATCTAAGATTATTTGGTTATCTTCTCAGTTATTTGTAACTTTGCACACGTTTTGGTCCCGTAGCTTAGCTGAATAGAGCGTCAGATTCCGGTTCTGAAGGTCTTGGGTTTGAATCCCAACGGGATCACGAAATATTAAAAGGTTTCAAAGAAAAAAGCTTGCTTTTAATTCTTTGGAGCCTTTTTAAGAATATGAATTAGAATGAAGAAGATTCTGTTCCTTCACGGTTTCTATGCCAGTGGTCAATGCATACCTGCTATCGCATTGAAAGAGGCCTTCGAGGGTGAGGCAGATGTTATCACGCCTGACTTGCCGATGCACCCGAAAGAGGCTGTCAGTTTTATTCGTGAATTGATTGACAACGAGAAGCCAAAACTCTTGATTGGCAATAGTTGTGGTTCCTTCTATGCTCAGATGGTGGCTCCCGTTGTGAGAGTTCCTGCCTTACTCGGTAATCCACACTTCCAGATGACGGAGTTTCTGAAACAGCGTATTGGCGAGCATCAATACAAGTCACCTCGAAAGGACGGCAAACAAAACTTTGTCATTGATGATACTTTGATTGAAGAGTTTGCAGAAATGGAGGCCATTCAGTTCAACAACTGCAATCCTGATTTCAAAGACCGAATTTGGGGATTGTTCGGAGAAAAAGACACGTTGGCACACTTTGAACCAACCTTCTTGAAGTATTACACCAAGTCGTTCCATTTTCCAGGAGCTCACACTCCGACAGCAGATGAAGTCCGTAACTGGTATGTACCCCTGGCTGAGGAACTGCTGAGAAGTAATTTGTAAAGTATATATTTGATTTGCAAAAAAAGTTTAGGAAAAATGGCTGTTATTACAAAAAAATGTGTATCTTTGCACTCGATTTACGAAATAGGAGCATAGCTCAGTTGGTTTAGAGCGCTTCAGTCACATTGAAGAGGTCTTGGGTTCGAGTCCCAATGTTCCTACTAGGAAGCCAACAACTTATGCTTTTAAAACTGCAATGATGAAAAAACTATTCACCCTATTGGCTTTGATAGCAATAGCTATCATGCCTTGTTATGCTCAATCTGGCACAGTCAATAACTTTAAAATCAAGCGAGGCACCAACGTTAGCCACTGGCTATCGCAATCGGAGGCCCGTGGAGAGATGCGCCGTCTGCACATTCAAGAGGAGGACTTCGCAAGACTCAAAAAACTGGGGTTCGACTTCGTTCGCATACCTATTGACGAGGTGCAGTTCTGGGACGAGCAGGGCAACAAGTTGCCTGAGGCGTGGACGCTGCTGACCAATGCGCTCGACTGGGCCCGTAAATATGAAATACGTGCTATCGTGGACCTGCATATTATCCGTTCACATTATTTTAATGCCGTCAACGAAGGCGGTGGTGCTGCCAACACGCTGTTTACTTCTGAGAAAGCCCAACAAGACCTGATAAACCTGTGGTATCAACTGTCGGACGTGCTGAAAGGCTACAGTAACGACTGGGTGGCTTATGAATTCATGAACGAGCCTGTGGCAGACGAACACGAGCAGTGGAACAAACTGGTGGCAAAGGTGCACAAGGCACTACGTAAGGTGGAGCCTCAGCGCACGCTGGTGATTGGTTCGAATCGCTGGCAAGGCTACGAGACCATGAAGTATCTGCGCGTGCCAGAGGGCGACAAGAATCTGATCCTTTCGTTCCACTACTACAACCCCATGATTCTGACCCACAACCACGCCTGGTGGACGCCCATCGGCAAGTATAACGGCAAGATTCACTATCCGGGTATCTTGGTGTCGAAAGAAGACTACGATGCTGCACCTGACGATCTGAAGCCTGAGTTGAAGCAATATACCGAGCAGGTATGGGACATCAACAAGATTCGCGAAGACTTCAAAGATGCCATCGCTGTGGCTAAGAAATATGGCCTGCAACTATTTTGCGGCGAATGGGGCATCTACGAGAAGACAGACCGGGAAATGGGTTACCAGTGGATGAAGGACATGCTGACCGTATTCAACGAATTCAATATTGCATGGACCACCTGGTGCTACGATGCCGACTTCGGATTCTGGGACCAGCAGCGCGACTGTTTCAAAGACAAGCCTCAGGTTGACCTGCTGATGGGGAAGTGAGTTGAGAGTTGAAAGTTGAGAGTTAAGAATTGAATATTAAATGGAGATTACCGAACGATTTCTGAACTATGTTAAGTTCGACACACAGTCGGCTGAGGACAGCGACTCTGTGCCGAGTACCTCGAAACAACTGATTTTTGCTGATTATCTGAAGAAAGAACTGGAGCACGAAGGGCTCGACGATGTGGAACTCGATGCAAAGGGCTATATATACGCTACGCTGAAGGCCAATGTCAAGGGCAATATTCCAACCATCGGGTTCATTTCGCACTACGACACCTCGCCTGATTGCAGCGGAGCCGATATTCGTCCGCAGTTAGTGAGAAACTATGACGGAAGCGACATCCTGCTCTCTGAGGGCATCGTCAGCAGTCCGAAAAAATTCCCCGAACTGCTCAGACACGTGGGTGAAGACCTGATAGTGACGGACGGACACACCCTGTTGGGAGCAGACGATAAAGCTGGTATTGCGGAAATCGTTCAGGCAATGGTCTATCTACAGCAACACCCAGAAATCAAGCACGGCAAGATACGCATAGCCTTCAATCCCGATGAAGAAATAGGTATGGGCGCTCACCACTTCGATGTAGAGAAGTTCGGATGTCAGTGGGGCTATACGATGGATGGAGGCGACGTGGGCGAACTGGAGTTCGAGAATTTCAATGCAGCTTCGGCAAAAATCACCATCCACGGTGTGAGTGTGCATCCTGGCTATGCCAAGGATAAAATGGTGAATGCCAATGCCTTGGCTGCTGAGTTCGCCAAGATGTTGCCCGAGGACGAAACCCCTGAAACCACCGAGGGCTATCAGGGATTCTACCACCTTCTAGGCATCCAGTCGAATGTAGAAGGAGCCAAGATGAGCTATATTATCCGTGACCACGATCGCGAACGGTTTGAAGACCGCAAGCGCTTCATCCAGCGCTGTGTGGAGCAGATGAACGAGCGTTATGGTGAAGGAACGGTAGAAGCAGTGGTCAGCGACCAATACTATAACATGAAGGAGAAGATAGACCCCGAGATGCACGTCATTGACCTTGTGCTGAAGGCCATGCAGGAAACGGGTGTCGCTCCGAAAGTAAAACCCATTCGCGGAGGTACCGATGGTGCCCAACTCTCATTCAAAGGACTACCCTGCCCCAACATCTTCGCGGGTGGTGTCAATTTCCACGGTCCCTACGAGTTCGTGTCTATCCAGTCGATGCAAAAGGCGATGGGAGTTATCGTAAAGATATGCGAACTGACAGCAAACTATAATGACTGATTATGGCAGAACTACCTAACCTCATTGCCGACCTTGCCTATATCCTGATATCGGCAGGCATCGTAACACTGATTTTCAAAAAGTTGAAACAGCCCCTCGTATTGGGCTATATCGTAGCTGGTTTCCTGGTAAGTCCGCACATGCCCTACACGGCATCGGTTGTCGATATGGAGAGTATTCACTTGTGGGCAGACATCGGTGTGATGTTCCTGCTATTCTCTTTGGGACTCGACTTCTCGTTCAAGAAGATTCTGAAGATGGGAGCCTCACCTGTAATTACCACCCTGACCATCATCTTTTTCATGTCTATCCTGGGCGTGATGGTAGGACGGCTGTTCCAATGGGGTAAGATGGACTGTATCTTCCTGGGCGGTATGCTTGCCATGAGTTCCACCACTATTATATATAAGGCATTCGACGATTTGGGATTGCGGCAACAGCAGTTTGCCGGACTGGTCATGAGCGTGCTAATCTTGGAAGATATTCTGGCCATTGTGATGATGGTGATGCTGAGTGCTATAGCCAGCGGCAATAATCCCGATGGTGGCGAAATGCTGGGTTCGATAGCCAAAATCGGTTTCTTCCTGATACTCTGGCTGGTGGTGGGCATCTTTGCTATTCCCCAATTCCTGCGCAGAGTGCGCAGTCTGATTAACCCTGAGGTGCTGCTGATTGTATCATTAGGTCTATGCTGTGCGATGGCAGTATTCTCCACCAAGGTAGGTTTCTCGTCGGCTTTCGGTGCCTTTATCATGGGTAGTATTCTGGCAGAGACGGTGGAAGCAGAACGCATTGAGAAACTGGTAGAACCCGTCAAGAACTTGTTTGGTGCTATCTTCTTCGTCTCGGTAGGTATGCTGGTTGACCCGCAGATTCTGATCGACTATGCCCTACCCATCCTTGCCTTGATACTGACGATTATCATCGGACAGAGTGTCTTCGGTTCATTCGCCTTCATGCTGGGTGGCGAGTCGTTGAAATCAGCCATGCGATGCGGATTCTCGATGGCACAGATTGGTGAGTTCTCGTTCATCATTGCCTCACTGGGATTGTCGCTGGGCGTTATCAGCGATTTCCTCTACCCCGTAGTGGTGGCTGTCTCCGTCATCACCACCTTCCTCACTCCTTACATGATACGTCTCGCCATCCCGACCTACAACAGTCTGGAGCGAAGACTACCCAAGCAATTCATCAAGTTGCTCAATCATTTCTCGATGAGTCATCCTACATCCAAGGAGCAGAGCAAATGGAAGAAGCTTCTCATGCAAATGGGTCTCAACACCCTTATTTACTCTATCCTCTCGTCGGCCATCATCACCGTGATGTTCACTTTCGTGCTACCCATCATGCACCGCATACTGCCTGGTCCGGAGCTCCGTTGGTATGGTAATGCCATTACGGGCATCGCCACCATTATATTCATAGCCCCGTTCCTGCGTGCGATGGTGATGAAGAAGAATCACAGCGAGGAGTGGAAAGCATTATGGGCTGAGAGCAACATCAACCATCTGCCCCTGTTGTTCACGGTCTTAGTACGAGCCGTCATAGCCGTCAACTTCATTTTCTATATCTGCCACCATCTGAGCAAGTTCTCCAGTGCCGTACTGATAACCATCGGCATCATTGTGGTTATCATGATTGTGGTGTCGCGCTCTATCAAGCAGCGCAGCATCCGCTTGGAACGGCTCTTCATCCTCAACCTGCGCAGTCGCGATATAGCTGCCCAGGTGCATGGCAAGAAACGCCCGCTCTATGAGGGCAAGCTGCTGGATCGCGATGTGCATCTTGCCGTTTTCGACATCCCGATGGACACCATGTGGATGGGCAGAACACTCAGACAGCTCAATTTAGGTAAGAAATACGATATCCATATCACCAGTATCCTGCGAGCCAACCATCGCCTGAACATACCCGACGGCGATTATGTCCTCTTCCCAGGCGACAAACTGGAGGTGATAGGCAGCGACGAACAGTTAGCTAAATTCAAACAGGCCGTTGAGCAGGAAGTTTTGGGCGAAGAGGTCAATCTGGAAGACCGTGAGATGAAGTTGCGCCAGATTATCATCGGTGCTGACAGTCCTTTCATTGGCAAGAACCTGATAGAGAGCGGCATCCGCGACCTCTACAGCTGTATGGTAGTGGGATTGGAGGAAGGTAAGGAGAATCTGTCGCACGTCAGTCCGCAACGCAAATTCCAAGAAGGCGACATCCTTTGGGTGGTAGGCGAAGAAGATTCACTGAATGCTTTGCTCAATTCACGACAAGAATAACATCGTCATTCTTAATACCACTGCACGGCATTGGAATAACTGCTGCGCTTATCGTATTTCAAAGCATCGGTAAGCGTGGCGGCATTGCATCGGAATGAGAAGTTATAACTGGTATAAGGTGCCAATACCACAGAACAAGACATGTTGAAACAGTGCAGGTCACGCGATAGCGATGCTGTAGTCATAGAAATCTTATGGTTCTCGAAGTCATAGCCCGATGAGAACGTGATGTTCCATCCGTCAGAAATACGCACATTACCAGCCACATTCAAATTCTGCGTGAACTTATATGGATAGCGCATGGTATCGTAATTGAAGTTGCCCGCCGTATTCTCACGCATCGTGACACCATAGCCGATACTGAGCGACCAGGGCACATTGAAGGTCATATATCCATCTTCATCCGTCTCGGCTTTACCTGCATTTTCCTTGCGAGCACCGTGTTTTCCTGCTTCCATCTTGTCGTCCAGATTGGTCTCATTCCCACTGTCGTACTCGTCAGTCTTATCGTCCTTATCGTCTTTCTTCACTCGCTCGCCTCTGAGCCATTTGAAGAAGTTGGCCACCTTCTTATTGTCGAGGGTATAGTTCAGCGACTGTGAGATGCCCTGGAATCGGCCGAAGCGTCCCTTGCTATACTCTGTACGATTACCGATGTAAGGACGAGCTCCAACGGAGTCGGCCTCATAGGCATAAGTAGCAAAGACGGCACTCAGATTGAGGGTATAGCTCTTCGACAGTTTCAGACGCAGACGTGTTGACAGGTCGCTCCAAGGACGCTCTTTGGCTGCGAAGTTATACGACATCGAGGCTCCCAATTCATCAATGATACTGATTTTCTTAAAACCAGTGGAGTCGTCCTCGCTTCGAACTTTCATTTCGATATTGTTCTTGATATCCCACGAAATGCGTCCTGTCTTACCTGTCCCTGGAACGCCATAGAGTGTTCCCTGATAAGGCGAATATTCCACCAACGACACATTACCATTGGCATCCACCTTGGTATAGGTATCGTAATAGCCATAGCGCGACGCGCTGAAGTCAGGTGCATAACTGAAGCTCACCGTAGGGGTGAACACATGGCGAATGGCCTGAATCTTATCACCGAATATCTTACGACTGGGCACGTAGAAACCATAAAGTGTGGTTGATGCCGAAAGTGAGAAGTTCCAGTCATAGACATTATGGAATCCCGTGAGGGTATCAATAACCTCCTTCTGGTTAGCCTCATCCCACGAACGCTTGTACTTCTGGGTGTACATACGGTCGGTGAAGGTGAAAGACGGGTTGAGATTCAGATAGCCAAAGAGGGTAAAGTTACCACTGATGGGAATCGTGTGCTTCATACCATTGCGCCAATCTTTGGTCAGACTGGAGTGCAGAATCTTATCTTCCTTGGTAGAAATAGAATTGCTCAACTGTCCGGTATAACTCATTGAAATCTTTTCATACCAGCGTTCCTTGCCTGCTGCATGCTTACGCTTGAAGGGATAGAAACGGGCAATCGAAATGTTCAAGTCGGGTAAGGTCATACCAATGGTAGAGTCGCGCATGTTCTGGTTGAGGTTCACCGTTGAACTCAGCGTCATACCGATACTGGAGAACTGGGTGCTCCAACTGACTGAACTCGTGCGGGTTGACTGCGTCAACGCTTGCGGGTTATACATCGAATTCAGGTTGTTGGGCTCATAGTTCGTGGTAGCAAAGTTGACACTGGCAGACAGCGACGAATAGGGATTAGCCTTAGAATCCTGTCGGTGGCTCCACTGAATCTTGAAACTGGTTGACTTGACATAGTCAGGCATATTCTTATCGCCCGTTACAGAATTCTGATAACTGGCAAAGAACGAGCCGCTATACCTATAGCGCTTACGGTAATTGGAGGCAGCAGAGATTCCCCACGATCCTTTGGTATATATCTCGCCAAGGAGCTTTAAGTCCCATTTATCACTCATGGCGAAGTAATATCCACCATCACGCAGATAGAAGCCTCGCGACGTCTCGTCACCATAGGTAGGCATAATGAGACCCGAGGAATAACTCTTAGTAAAGGGGAAGAAACCATAAGGAATGGCAAAGGGCAATGGCACATCGGCTACTACCAGATAGGCTGGACCGAACACCACATCCTTACCAGGACGCACCTTAGCTCGCGACAGGGCGATATAGAAATCGGGATGCGGCTCGTCGCAAGTGGTATAGCGTCCGTGTTGCAGGAAGAGTTCACCTTTATCATTACGCTTCGATATCTCAGACACCATGAAACCTTCGTCCTGCTGGGTATATACATTCTGAATCAGACCTTTCTTTGTCTTGAAGTTAAAGGCCATCGTATCGCTCTCATAGGTGTCGCTACCCATTTTAAATATAGGTGTACCGAATTTCTCGCCAGTGGTATCGCGAGCACCGGTGGCATGCACCAAACTGGAGTCCATCTGCATATAGATCTGCTCACTCTGCAGGTCCATGTCCTGATATTTCACCTGTGCATTACCAAACAGCCGGGCAATACCTGAGCCACCCTCGTAGGTCATGGAGTCGTCAGCCTGATATTCAACCGGCGCATCAATACCGTTCTTACGCTGGCGATTGAGACTGTCGGCATGCAGCGAGTCATCTATGGCTTTATTATGCTTCCAGATAGCCAGTTCCAATGAATCCATCTTCGTGGTGTCAACGGCAAGAGACTTCGTGGTGTCGCGCTTGACGGAATCAAGGCGCACGCTATCAAAAGACACGCTGTCCTTGTCGTTTACACTTTGAGGAAAGCGTAAACGAGGAAACTCCGCCCACACAAAAGTGAGGACGAAGAACAGGATAAGGATGAGCGTATTTTTTCTCACGGCTGCAAAAGTACAAAATATTTATGGAATATCGCCTTCCTTACAGAAGTTTAACTTTTCGAGCACTATTTTTTCGACAGAGAACCACCCTGTCCACGCTTGCAGCTACTGATTATTAATTAAAATTTCGCAAAAAGCCTACATGCCTACATAAAAA
>DEKX01000037.1:66192-131633 GCA_002354095.1 Prevotella sp. UBA2711
TTTTATGTAGGCATGTAGGCTATGTAGGCTTTTTTATAAAAAAGTTACTATTCCCCATATTCAAGATTTCTACCTGAGAGTAATTCACCCATTGTTTAAGTACATATTTATCTGTATATTCGTAGATGTAAACATCAGGCTCGAGTATCATAATAGGTCACCTGTGCGCTTATAGTTTTACAATTCTACCGACGGTATTGGTGTAGCCAACTACGCCATTAGGGTTATAAATATAAATAGAAGAACCAGAATGAGATACCAAATTGCCATCTGCATCCATAAAGTTGGTGTTAAGATTCTCCCAAATACGAGTATAGCCCCATTCTGTAAAACCTGTTTCAATGTCTCTTCCGATAGGCTGAGGCGAATCAAATGAACCAACTTTCCAGTATAATGTATTGTTATTCTCGTGTGAATCGCCTCGTGTCAAAAGATTACCTTGCGCATCTGCGCAAAACCAATCGAAAGTATTGTTAATATTAGCTGGCATCTTGGCATATTCTTCCCATTTTCCTGGAGAAAGCATATTCATGCGATATATGCGACGTTTACACGATGCATACAGATAATCTCCTGCTTGCTGAATTTTATCGATACGCAAATATGTGCCTCTTTGTGCTTCCTGAACGACATAAGTTTCCTTGTTTATATTATAATAAGAAACTTTTCCTGTAACAGGACAACGCTTCGCTCCTTCTGAGGAACTGCTCCAAATGGTTCCATCCGAAATCATAAAGCCTTGATTTTGTTTATCTGGTATTGTACCATCGAGATCATAACTGTAGTTGTACCTTCTTGCTTGTTTTACTACTTTTAATCTTTTAACATCCCAAATTGTCATATTTTCAGTATCACAGTCATAAGCCAATAAGTAATTATCA
Organism: Prevotella sp. UBA2711; assembly: GCA_002354095.1. Taxonomy (GTDB): domain Bacteria; phylum Bacteroidota; class Bacteroidia; order Bacteroidales; family Bacteroidaceae; genus Prevotella. Next base: position 67,074 of record DEKX01000037.1, read on the forward strand.
CTGCCAACATACATTTGGCCTCTTTTTGAGGGGAAAAGACTTGCGGAAGTTTCTACAGACTTACCATCATATAGATAAACACCACCGCAATCCCAACTTATACCCGAAGCTACCAACTGAAAGAATAATCTTTCCCCACAAACCTTAATACTATAAATTCTTGGGCGTGCACCTTCATAAATGCCGGCAATACCTGGTATGATGGTTTTTAAGTCACCCGTTTTCCTGTCAATAGCCATAACCGCATTATTTTCGTTACCTTCAACATAATAGATGTAGTCTTTTGTGACTTGAACACTTCTTACGTCTTTTTCCCAACTATAAATGGCACAATTCTTATTGACCCTAACAACAGGTTTTGCCACTGTAGTCTTAACTGGTTTTCTGGTTACCTTCTTTTTGCGATTTTGCGCATTAACATTAAGGCAGAAGACTAATACCAGTAAAAGAATACTCCAAATTCGAAGCGAAAAATGAATTGAACAATTTATTTTCTTCATAGCTGATGAGTTTTGAATTAATTTTTATAAGAATCTCACATACTGACTCATTACAATTAATAATAGGTAATAGTTCTTGTCTCAACATTGCCTTTCTGGGTCTTACGCTTTGTCCAGTTGCCTTGGCTGTCGCGCGAGAGGATGGTGAAAATGGCTACATTCTTGCCAGAACCACCCATGTCGCCATAGCTGAACGACTCCTTGGTGCATTCACCTTCACTATTATATGAATAGGTGGCAACATCGCGACCGTCCATATACACAGTAACTAGCTTGGTCAGAAGACCATTATTGTTATAGGTAAACAGTTGACCTGTTTCTTCACCATCGCCCATCTGGATGATGCGACCTTTGTTGTCACGTTTTACAGAACCGTAGTTAAACCAAGGCTTGTTCCCGTTCTCTGAAGTCCACATTCCATTACGGTCGAAACCCAACTTGCGAGTCTGGTCTTTGGTAGTCCACACGCATTCCTTTACAGGACCCCGCAAGGCAAAAATACCCAATTCACCTTGAGCATTGAAATTAATAACGATGTTTTTGCTGACAGTTTTTCTGGCTGTTCCCTTTTTCTTTTGTGCCATTCCTGACAGGCAGAGGATGGCCATCAGGGCAATAAGTGTTACTTTCTTCATAGTTGTATTGTTTAAAAGATTAGAAATTATTTCTTATATAGTACTACCTGAAGGTTCTTACCGTCGCCCTCAGCATAGCCGGAAACGAGACTTTCGTTGCCACCAAGGTGGAAGCGCCATTGATTGCCTTGAGCGTCGTTGCCCCAAAAGGTTGTGTTGCCCTCATTGTCATCCTGTGCGTCGCTTTCAAGTTTGATGGTAGCACTAAACTTGACGTTTCTATAGACGGCACTGAGGCTATTGCCCGTTTTGGTAATAGAGAACTCAATAGGGAAACCTGCCATTTCTCCTTTGTATTCTGAGGTTCCTTCAGGAAGAATTGCCAACAAACCTGACTTTTCTGAATGGTTGTTTCCTTCCGAAGAGGTTTCTTGCTCTGGTTGTTCCCCTTCTGTTTCCTCAATAGTTTCCTTTATAGCAACAGAGAGGGCTTTTGCCGTATAGATTTCCTTACCTACATCTGTAAAATGTGACTCCAATTCAGAGATGGGAATCATCACATCGCCATATCCGTGATTAACTGACCAGGCGACTCGGCAACTGTCGTTAACAGCAGGCAGTACGAAGTAACCATCTCCCAAGAAAACAGGCAAATTTCCATGATAGTATTTCTTGACGATGGGCTCTAAGGTTTCTGGGGTAATAGATATCATTTCGTCCGTCTGCATGATGTGACCATCAGAGAAACGGATGACGCGGAAATAGGTTTCGGGCGCGCCATTGAAATAGACACCGTCATCTACTTGGAATACTACACAAGCCTCGTTCTGATAGACACTTTCAATGTAGAGTTGGCAGACAGGAGGTTCTGGAGCTTCCGACTCTTTCATAAAGTAATCAGCAAATTTCTGATAGCGTTGGTTGCAGTCATCTATAATCTCATGCAAACTACCTTCTTTGGGCGTGCCGACCACTTCTTCTTTGCACAGCTCAGAGTTGGCAATGATCTCGCGTAATCCTTTCGTAATGTTTTGCTCTCTGTCACTATCGCCTTTGGGAATATCAATCGTTACTTGATAGTAACCCTCCATCACCTCATAGGTCTCAAATTCAATGCCCTTATTACCGCCTAACAGCGAAATGAGCCATAAAATGAAAGCAATAACAGCCACACAGCCTGCTCCGATACCCACTTTTCGTTTGTTTGCAACAGTCCACTCTTTCGCTTTCTCCAGTTTTGGGGTTAACGACTCTTTGAACGAGGCGAAAGCTTTTTCACCTTGCGCTTTGAGTGCCTGTACACGTTCGTCGGTAGTAGGTATATCTGCCATACGCTGTTCTATCTCGCTGGTATCTGTCAGCGAATCATCTCCAGGACCGCCATTCATAATCTTGTACCAGCCAATGAAGGGATAGACAAGAGCAAAAAACATAAATACCAATGCACAGATGATGGCTGCAAAGCCTATAAAACCTCCAATATACAGAAGCCACGTTGGGTTAGACCCTCCCCTCATCGAACCTACAATCAGCAGAGCAAGCAACCCGAAAATCAGGAAAATGGCAATAGGCATCAGCATCAACCGGATATTGCATACAGCAGCATAATGCAGTTTCTTGGCACCAACTTGCGACATAGCGCTAAATGCTGGACTCGTCATCAATCCACTAAAGGCATTTTTCATTTTGAAATAAGCAACCAGCGTAGCAATCCACACTGCCAGGCTAATCAGCGTGCCCAAGAAGGGAATGCTGAACAGGATTCCGAAAATGGCACCTGCTACAAAACAGCAAATCAGAATAATGACTGCTGTACGAACTTTCTGAATATTCTGGGCGGCAAGTGCATTGGTTTGCATAGCAGCAAAACGTGTCAGGCCTAACAAGTAGAGTACATAACCCACTACAACGGCTACTTTAGCTAAAAAACCCAGTGTATGAATACTAGTGAAAAAAGCCCCCAGTCCATTGTTGCCACTAGGCAGAAATTTAGTCACGAACTCAAAGATATAAACAACGTAAGACACATAATCATACAGCACATTGAAGATGCCTGCAACGGCAATTACAATGACTCCCCAGAAAATCTTTTGGGTGTTTTCTTTCCACGCCACACTTGTTTCCATAGTTTTGTTTTTTAATTATTAGTTATACTGCAAAGATATAAAAAGAAGGCGATACAGAGAACATTTTTAACAAAAAATAGTGGTTTTCCACTATTTTCTCTTAAATGATTTGGGCTTTTTCGGCAAAAACTATACTTTTGTATGCTGATGAAAGAACAAATATTGAGACATATTCTGACATCCATGCTACTCTTCCTGACGTTGCAAACTGTGGGGAAGAGAATTAGAGCCGGATACATCCATCCTGCTGGACAGTAATTAGTATCACAAAAGATAACTATTCAAACCTTTCTGCCCATGAAAGGAACTTCTTGACGCCTTCTGAACCGAACTTCTCAAGACTTTTTGCTGTTTCCGAAACGGTAAGCACCCGGTCAGGATGTGACTTAGAGTAGAACTTATCGGCATAGCAGATAATCTGCTCCTCCAGTGTTTCAGGTTCATAACCAGGGAGCCCCGTTCCTGTATGGCGCTCAGCTACACGGGCATGGCGGGGAAAGCCTCCCTGACGGAGAATCTCACCTCCGATTGGACCATGTTTCAAATAGGGCTCGGTGCCATAGCAATAGATACTTGGTGCATCACATCGGAAGATACCAATATCATGTAGCATGGCAGCCTCCTCTACAAAAGAACGGTCCACAGCCAGTTCTTTGTGTTTGTCACAAATAAGCAAAGCACGGTCGGCCACTTGCCGACTGTGCTTGATGAGGAGACGACGAAGAATGTCGTCTTGAGGATAATATTTATCGATAATTGCTTGATAATCCATTACTCTGCGCGTTCAATCCATGCCAGATTATCACCACGGCGCACTTTGCTTCCAGGCTTGGCAGCGACCTCAACGAGTTTACCGCCCAAAGCTGCTGGTATAGGAACGATTTCGCCCCATGGAGCCTGAATATAGCAGAAGGTGTCACCTTCTTTATACTGCTGTCCGATAAATGGTTCGAGACAGGGTTCGCAAGCCCCCTCGCCAGAGAACTGATAGTAAACCTGACCGGCAATAGGAGCTGTCAGGGCATCGGCTTTGGCATGCTTGAAGGCTGCCAACTCTTCTGCCGACATCTTACCACCCAGCTTCTCGTCCTTCGCCTTCTGCAGGTCTGCCAGGAAATTCTTCTTAGCCTGTCCGCTCTTATAGTTACGATACTGCTCCGGATGCATGGCGAGTTCGAAGAGTTCTTCGTTGTCCTGTCCATACTCCCAACCGTTTTCGTCCATCTCCTTACGGAAATCATCGAGCGCATTAGGCAACAACGTATGAGGGTCAACATCTGTAAATTCGCGTCCCTGCTTTTTAGCCAAATCAATAAGTTCCTGATCAATTGTTCCAGGAATCTTACCACTCTTACCAAGAATCATGCCCCACATAGAGTCGTCCATCATCACGAAACGACCCTTGCCCTGTTCGATGGTAAGCAAGTTCATCAGTGCAATGTTCTTAACATATTGTGAGAATGGAGTCACCAATGGGGGATAACCTACGCGAGGCCATACATATTCTACCTCTTGGAACAGTTTAACGAGCATATCGTCAGTAGAGAGCTCAGGCTCGCCCTTTTTGGCACGGCTCTTGTTGATGACACTATGAATACCGCCCAAGTCTGCCATCATAGAACCCATCATTCCGCCAGGAAGTCCACAACCCAAAAGCAGTGACGACATGTGTTTGTTGGCAGGATTGATAAAATAGCCAAGCCAATCATCAATGAATTCCTGTGTCAGCGTACGGGCCTGCATATAGGCATTCATATTGATGTCTTCCACTTCGAAACCTTCGTTCTTCAGCATCGACTGAACAGAAATGATATCGGGATGCACCTTACCCCAGCTCAGTGGTTCAATGGCTGTATCAATGATATCAGCGCCATTATTGCAGACTTCGAGGATAGAAGCCATTGAGAGTCCGGGACCAGAATGTCCGTGATACTGGATGATGATGTCGGGGTGCTTTTCCTTGATACTCTTGGTGAGTGCGCCCAACAGGGCTGGCTGACCAATACCCGCCATGTCTTTCAGACAGATTTCCTCGGCTCCGGCAGCAATCACTTCATCGGCAATCTTCGAATAATACTCCACCGTATGCACGGGGGAAGTCGTGATACACAGGGTTGCCTGTGGAATCATGCCAGCCTCTTTGGCCCATTTGATACTTGGAATAATATTGCGCGTATCATTCAAGCCACAGAAGATACGGGGAATATCCACGCCCTGGGCTTTTTTTACCTTATACATTAATTGGCGTACATCGTCGGGAACAGGATACATACGCAAGGCATTCAAGCCACGATCCAACATGTGGGTCTGGATACCCACCTCATTGAAAGGTTTGCAGAAAGCACGAACCGCCGCATTAGGGTTTTCACCTGCCAACAGATTCACTTGCTCGAAAGCACCGCCATTGGTTTCAACTCGGGCAAAACATCCCATATCAATAATGACGGGAGCTATACGCTCCAACTGATCCTTTCGGGGTTGGAATTTTCCACTTGACTGCCACATGTCTCTGTAAACGAGACTGAACTTAATTTTCTTTTTCATTACGAATAGAATCAATATGTTGTTAAATTTTCTGCAAAGGTATGAAATATTTCTCAATTCTCAGTTGTCTAACCGATAAAAAATCGCTTTGCTTGCTAAGAATTCTCAATTATTTCGTATCTTTGCCGAAAATTTTACGTTTCGTTAGAAAGATGAAGAAAATATTATTTGCCTTTTGGGCCTTGATAAGCGTGATGGCTTGCGGAGATAAGAGTAAAGCACCTTATAACAAGGAGCAGCCTGTGCAACAGAACGAACCAGGCGACTCGACGCGCTACGGACTGGCCTGCGACGGATGTACCGATTCCATACTTCTGCTTTTGCCTTTCGATGGTGGCGATCCTGACACCTTCGACATCATCAGCGCATACCAAAACCGCAAAATATACGGCAGACCGCGCATCGGCGACGAACTGGCAGTTATTCTGAATCCTGAAGACAAGGAGGAGGCACTGATGATTATCAATATCGAACGGCTGAAGGGACAATGGTGCTATCAGGTAATGCCTACGTTCCGAAACATAGAGAAGATGCCCCAGAAGATGCAACGCCGTATGATGGCACAGATTCCTGACTCTGTGAAACAGCGTCTGCTGGTGCCTTGTGAATATGGTATTCAACTGAAGCGCGGTCATTTGGCTCAGACGATAGGAAGCTACCGCAACCGTCATTCCGACAGCATGAGTCCTGTGGAATATCCCAAAGTACGACGCTATGCCGGATGGAAACTCTTCAACGGGCGATTGGTGTTGGAAACTGATACGGCACGGCTGATTCAAACCGATCAAGCACATAAGCCGGAGTATGACACAGCTGATATTGTATCGCTGCGCCGCGACACATTAGTACTCCGTTTCAAGGATCACGAACAGACATACTACCGTAAAAAGGATTCTTAAATATTATACGCTATGAAATTAGAAACTATTCATCATCGCATTTCTTGGCTGACACTCTCACTCATGGGAGGATGTATGCTGCTGGCCTCATGCAACAGCAATCAAAAAGCCACTGCCGAACAGGTGGAGACAGGTATGAAAACTGTAGGTAATCCGTATCTCCCTCTTTGGGAACATATTCCCGATGGCGAGCCTTATGTCTTTGAGGACCCTGACCAGCCTGGCAAATATCGTGTGTATATTTATGGTTCACACGACTCTCGCATCACCGACTATTGCGGACGCGAACAGGTGGTGTGGTCGGCCTCGGTCGACAGTCTGAACAACTGGCGCTATGATGGCGAAATACTGGCTGTCAGCAAGAATGCTAAAGGAGAATTTATTAATAAGGACAGTCTGGCTGACGTGCTCTTTGCGCCAGACGTAACACTGGTAACGGACAAAGATGGCAAGAAGACTTACTACCTCTTCCCCAACGACCAGCATGGCGGACGCAACGGACTGGTGGCCAAGAGCAATCGCCCTGACGGACCTTTCGAGGTGTGCAACTGGAGCCAAACGGATCCCAATGCCACGGACGGCGTTTTGAAGTTCGATCCCGCGGTGTTTGTTGACGATGACGGCAAGGTGTATGGCTATTGGGGCTTTGAGCGCTCATACGCAGGTGAATTGGATCCTGCAACCATGGCTACCCTGAAGCCGGGCACCAAGGCTATAGAAGACATGATACCAGGCCGTAACCAACCAGGCGATTTCCGTTTCTTCGAGGCTTCCTCTATCCGTAAGATTAAGGATAAATATGTGTTTATCTATAGCCGCTGGACCAAGGATGGCGAATTCGGACTTCCCGAGACCAACTATACCCTCGCCTATGCCTATAGCGACAAACCTCTGGGGCCCTGGACCTATGGCGGCACCATTATAGACGGACGTGCCCGTGAGAAAGACGAACAGGGAAATGTGATAGCCTCTGGCAATGTATCAGGAAATACCCATGGAAGCATTTGCGAGATTAACGGACAGTGGTATGTATTCTATCACCGCCAGTCGGGTCTCAACGAATTTGCCCGTCAGGCAATGGTGGCTCCCATTGAAGTGAAAGTGCAGGAAGGTGCTGGCGGCAAGGTTGAAATCTCTGAAGGCGAATACACTTCTGAAGGTTTTGCCCTCAACGGCCTTGACCCCTTCGAGCGTCACTCTGCCGGTATCTGCTGTTGGTACACCGGTCCGAAGGTGGCTGAACACAAGTGGCCAAACAACATCTTTTACGGCTCCTATGTAGAAACCAGCTATGGCACTGACAATAAGTTTGCCGAGCCTTATTCTCTGAAAAACAACACCAACCTTGTAGTCAATAATACGGCTGGCTCCATTGTGGGCTACAAATACTTCAATTTCGATGCGCTTAAAGGTCGCAAGGATGTAAAGTTGCTGTTGAAACTGATTCCAGAGGGAGTTGACGGTAAGATAACCATCATGATTGACCGCCCTTGGACATCACAGGGCGGCAAGGAGATAGGCACCATCGAGCTGAAAGCCGACATGAAACAGGAGCCTACAGAGACGACAACTTCCCTGCCTGCTCTGAGCGAACTGACAGGGAAGCATGCGCTGTTCTTCGTCTTCTCGTCTGACACGAAAGAGAAGTCGCTCTGCAAACTCTGTGACTTCGCCTTCGAGTAGAAAACTACAGAATGTTAGATTACCTGATGGCTGAGCATCCGTTGCTCAGCCATTTTTTCGTATTTCGTACCTGGCATGCCATAATTGGCATAGGGGTAGATAGAGATTCCGCCACGTGGGGTAAACAATCCGATGACCTCTATATATTTAGGTTGCATCAGTTTCACCAGATCTTTCATAATGGTGTTGACACAGTCTTCGTGGAAGTCACCATGATTACGAAACGAGAACAGATAGAGTTTCAAGCTCTTCGACTCCACCATTCGCTCGCCGGGGATATACATGATTTTAATCTCAGCGAAGTCAGGCTGCCCCGTAATAGGACATAGCGATGTGAACTCCGGACAGTTGAACTGAACCCAATAGTCGTTGTCAGGGTGTTTGTTCTCAAAGGTTTCCAAAACCTCCGGTGCGTAGTCCATCCGATACTCCGTCTTCTTACCCAGTTGTTGTAAGTGTTCCTGTTCCCTATTCATATTTTCTTAACTTTAAAAATATTATATGAGATGTCGTAGTCATAGACATCTTCATGGTCGTGCTCCTTGGTGTATTTCACTACGCGCTTTGTAACGGGCAGTGCTATAACCTCATAAAGCGTTTTCAGCACCACCTGCGTAATCACCAATGAAGGCATTTCCTCCCAAGGCAGGATAAACGAGAAGGCCAAGGGGAAGAAGATGATTGAATCAGTCAACTCGCCGAACACCGTGCTCAGTACCGCACGGGCAGAGAAATACTTACCCTCTGACGAGAGTTTCATGCGACTCATCACATAGGCATTGATAAACGAGCCTGCCAGGAATGCCACAAACGATGCCGCAGCAATACGTGGTGCCAGTCCGAAAATGCTATGGAATGCCTCATCACGGTCCCAATAGGGAGCCCCTGGAATCACGTCGGCCAATGCTCCCATAGCCACGAAGAAGAAATTCATGATGAATCCCATCCAAATCAGCAGACGAGCACGGCGATAACCCCACACTTCACACACCACGTCGTTGATGATGTAGCTGACGGGGAATACCAACAAGCCACCAGTGAAATTGGCAATACCAAACGAGATTTGCTTTGTCTCCAACACGTTTGCCGTAATCAGGCAAACGCAGAACAGTGTACAGAAAAGCATAAACAGCACACTGACTTTCTGATTGTCTTTTTTTTCCATTATTTATTCTTGTTTTGTTAAAGGGGGTCCACCTCCGCGGAGGCTTCGCAAGTACCCCTATTGCATTTTGCGGGTGCAAAGGTAGTACATTTTGAGTAAAAAACAAAAAGAAAATCGATAAACTATAAAAAACTTTTCGTATCTTTGCCACCAGTATTAAACAAAATGAATATGAAAAAGATTTTTTTGATGGCACTGACGGCTATTGCCATGACAGCTCAGGCACAAACTTACATTGACCCCTATCAGCCCTTGATGGACGGAATCGACAAACAGGCTGAAAGTATTCTGAACGAATATCGCGCACTGCAGCAGAAAGACCCTAAAGGGAAACTGCCCGAGAGTAAGGCTAAGGCCAAATTGTTGTCGGACAGGCTGGACTCGCTGGGCGACGTGCAACTGGCGCTGATTAAGGAGATTATCCGCGACAACCGCGACAACGAACTGCCCGCAAAGTATATCAAGGATGCCATGTATCAGTTCTCGTACGAAGAACTGAAGAACGCACTTGACCCCAAGACGGCCTATTACAACCATCCCGACGTAGCTCCTGCCAAGATGCTGCTGGCCGGATACGAAAAGCGTAAGCCCGGCATCCAGTTCCACGAACTGAGCATGAAGGATCCTGCCGACAAGGATGTAACTCTGAGCCAATGGGTTGGCAAAGGAAACTATGTATTGGTTGATTTCTGGGCTTCGTGGTGCGGCCCCTGTCGGAAGGAAATGCCTTATGTTATCACTGCTTATGAACAGTTCCACCCAAAGGGTTTCGAAGTAGTAGGCGTATCATTCGACCAAAAGAAGGATGCGTGGATAAATGCCATCCAGCAGATGGGTATGCAATGGCCTCAGATGAGCGACCTGAAGGGTTGGAAGTGTGCCGCCTCAGACCTTTACGGCGTGTCCAGCATTCCCTCCAACGTACTGGTTGACCCACAAGGCAAGATTGTCGCCATGGATTTGCGTGGCGAGAAACTGCTCAATAAGCTTAAAGAGATTTACCAGTAGTAAGCTACACCTGGCTCAGCAGCCAGCATACATAGGCGATATAGACCACCGCCAGGAGTGCTCCCTCCCAGCGCTCTATCGTGTACTTTGTACGTGAGAAGAGCCATACCATGACAATGGAACCGAGCATCATCAAGAGGTCGATATGCGTGATGCCTTGTATCTGCATGGGACTGATGGTAGCTGTGAGACCTAAAATCATCAGGATATTAAAGACATTGGAGCCAATGACATTACCAATGGCAATGGCTGACTGTCCCTTGCGAGCTGCCACAACACTGGTGGCGAGTTCCGGAAGCGACGTGCCTCCTGCCACAATGGTCAGTCCGACGACAGCCTCGCTGAGTCCTAAAGCATAAGCTACGCGCGAAGCTGAATCCACGAAGATATTACTGCCTATCACCAAAAGAGCCAATCCCAGAACAACGAAGAAGACACTCAGCCAGGGATTCTGCATCTTAGTTTCGTCTGAAGGGGCTGCTTCACCTGTCTTGGCTTGCGACAGCGTGTAATACATGAAAGCCGCAAAGCCAGCCAAAAGGATGATGCCGTCGATGCGTCCAAGCTCAGCATCTATGGCTAACAGCGGTAACAGCACCGAAGCAACTACCGCGAAGGGGATATCCTTACGGACGGTATTACGGCTGATGCTCATGGGAGCTACCACGGCGGCACAGCCAACTATCAGCATGGCATTCATGGTATTGGAACCTACCACATTACCTATGGCCATATCGGGGGTTCCCTTCAATGCCGACACAAGACTGACAAAGAGTTCGGGGGCAGAAGTACCGGCAGCTACTATCGTCAGTCCAATGATTATCTCCGACACGTTCATACGACGTGCCAAGGCAGAAGCTCCTTCTGTCAGGCGATCAGCTCCATAGAGCACCATCGCCACACCTGCTATAATCAGAACAACATCAAATATCATCGTCATCAAAATCAAATTCGTCAAAACCTTCTAACGAAGGACCAATAAACTCGTCCAGCGCGCGACGCTCCTTTTTGGTAGGACGTCCCGTGCCACGGGCCCGGTCTATGAAACCACTGATGCGGTTCATCTCCAGCAATTCATACTGGTCGGCAGGAGTTACATTCTCATAGATCTCCGGCAGCAATTTGGCGCCCACACGCTGTTCTATCGTTTTCAGTATCTTAAAGGAATAAGTGACGGGGGGCTTGCGTACACTGACCACCTCGCCCACCTTCACCATACGTGAGGGCTTCACATTCATGCCATTCATCGTTACACGACCATTCTTAATGGCATCAACGGCTATACTGCGAGTTTTGAAAATGCGAGCAGCCCACAACCATTTGTCAACTCTTGCTTCCTCCATGATTCTTACCTAATTTATTATATTGGTTCATCGTGACATCAATACCAGCCAAGACAAAACTCTTGATGATATCGACACCCAAGTCAATCGCAGGTTGCAGTTGCTTGAGTTCTTCATCGCTGTAGCGACCCAACACATAGTCAATCTGCATACCCTGAGGATAGTCGTTACCAATTCCCATCCGCAGACGGGCATAGTTCTGACCTATCAGTTGTTGGATATGCCCCAAGCCGTTGTGACCGCCATTTGAGCCATTTGCCTTCAGCCGGAACTGCCCCAACGGAAGGGCAACATCATCACTGATAACCAGCAGGCGGCTCTGGTCAATATTCTCCTTATTCAGCCAATAGCGAACGGCATTACCACTCAGATTCATAAAAGTAGAGGGTTTGAGGAGAAACACCTTACGCCCCTTCAGACTGGTTTCAGCCAAGAAGCCATAGCGTTTGTCTTCATAAACAATATTGGACGCCTTCGCAAAAGCGTCCAATACCATAAATCCAGTATTGTGTCGGGTCATGTCGTACTCATCGCCCACATTGCCCAAACCAACAATCAGATACTTGTCCATGTCAGTGCTGTTAGCTAATAGCCGTTAGCCGTTGACAATTACTGAGCGCTCTCCTCGGTGGCAGCTGCTGAACGAGATGCACGAGTAGCCTTCACTGAGCATACGATAACCTCCTTCGGAGTGGCAATCTCAAGACCTTCAAACTGCAGTGAGCCAACCTTGATGCTCTTGCCAAGTTCCAGTGAAGTAACGTCGATGTCCAACTTCTCAGGAATGTTCTTATAAGGAGCAGTAACGTTGATCTTACGGATAGAGAGGTTCAGACGACCACCATCACGTACACCCTGAGCGTGACCAGTCAGGTTCACAGGAATACCTACGGTGATAGCCTTAGTCTCGTTGATTTCATAGAAGTCAGCGTGAATCAGCGCATCACTTGTGGGATGGAACTGAAGCTCCTTGATGATAGCCTTGTGCTCCTGGCCGTCGATAGTCAGGTTGACTACATAGACATGAGGAGTATAGACTGCTTTACGCAACTCAGCCATTGGAGCAACGAAAGCCATTGCCTCGGGCAATCCTTTCTCGTCTCTCTTCTCACCATACAGATTACAGGGAACCAAGCCCTCCTTACGAAGCATCTTAGAGGCCTTCTTGCCTGTCTCGGTGCGCTTCTGACCGCTTACACTAATCTCTTTCATAATAATGTGTTACTCTAAATTAAGTTATACATTTTTGCTTAATTCACCATCACACGATGCGAAAAGCGGGTGCAAAGGTACAAATAAGTAAGCAAAAAACCAAAGGAAAATCCATTTTTAATTGAAAATATCATAAAATCCCGTCTTTTTCTTGCATAATCGAGGAAATCTTAGTACTTTTGCAAATGATAAGAGTATCGAATAAGCTATTAGAAGTATATGATTAATCGCGAACTAATTAGAATTAAGGTAGTCCAGTTAACCTATGCGTACTATCAAAACGGGAACAAGAATATCGAAACGGCTGAAAAGGAACTGATGTTCAGCCTTTCAAAAGCGTATGACTTATATAATTACCTGCTCTCGCTCATTGTAGGGATAACTCGTGAATCTCGTCGTTTCCTGGAAGTGGCTCAATCGAAGGCTAAACGTGAAGGCACAGAAATGCCTTCACAGAAATTTGCCTATAACCGGTTTGCCATACAGCTGGAAGAAAACAAAATGCTCAACGACTTTCTGGAGACCAAGAAACTGAACTGGGATGACGAGCCTGAGTTCTTGAAAAAGATGTATACTCAGATCGTGGACAGTCAGATTTACAAAGACTACATGAACTCCACTGAAGACGATTATGCCGCAGACAGAGAGTTGTGGCGCAAACTGTATCGTACGCTGATACAGGACAATGCCGATCTGGATGCACTACTGGAGGAAAAGAGTCTTTACTGGAATGACGACAAAGAAGTGGTAGATACCTTTGTCCTGAAAACCATCAAACGGTTTGAGGAGAAAAACCAGTCGAAGCAGGAATTGTTGCCCGAATACGACAACGAGGAAGATAAGGAATATGCCCGCAAATTGTTCCGCTCTACCATTATGAATGCAGACGAATACCAGCACCACATGAGTGAAGCATCACGCAACTGGGATTTCTCACGTCTGGCATATATGGACATTGTCATCATGCAGATTGCCATTGCCGAGATGATGACATTCCCAAGCATTCCCATCAGTGTCTCCATTAACGAGTATGTAGAGATTGCCAAATTATACTCTACTCCACGCAGTGGCAGTTACATCAATGGTATGCTCGACACTATTGCCCGCCATCTGGTTCAGTCGGGCAAACTACTGAAAACGATAGAACCGAAATCGCAACACGAATAAATTATAACATTAAATAATTATGACTCAAGTTTTTCTCGCTGCACAAGCCGCACAAAACGGTGGCAGCATGACCAGTTTTATCATTATGATGGTAGCTATCTTTGCCATCATGTACTTCTTTATGATTAAGCCCCAGCAGAAGCGCCAGAAGGAGATTCAGAATTTCCAAAACACACTGGCTGAAGGTACTTCTGTGATTACTGGTGGCGGTATCTATGGTACTGTTAAGAAGATTGACCTTGCCAACAATATCGTTGAGGTGAAGATTGCCGACGGAGTTGTAATACGTGTGGACAAGGGGTCTGTTTTCAAAGACACTGCCAGCACACCTATACAGAAATAAACAACAGAACGTCTGGAAGTGACGACCCGATTCTTCTCTCTGTATTTTAGGCGCCTCTTGCTCAATGGAATGAGCAAGCAGGTTTTTATATTCCTGTTCTTCCTCGTCTTATCGGGCATTTTCTGGCTTATCATGACCCTCAATGAGACATACGAACGGGATATTAAAGTAACTATGCAGATAAAGGGTATTCCAAAGAACGTGGTACTCACTTCTAAGGAGACTGACACGCTACGTGTCACAGTGCGCGACAAGGGGTGGGTACTCTTCAGGTATCTTTATGAGAACCCTCGCAACATTAACATTTCCTACAAGAACTACGACCGAGGGAATGGCTTTGGCAGTGTTTCCACATCTGATCTCAAGCGATTGGTGATGCAACAGATGGAGTTATCAACCTACATTTCCACTGTCAAACCCGACAGGATAGAGTTTTTCTATAATAATGGTGAGCGCAAGCGTGTTCCCGTCAAATGGGCGGGCCGTGTTACTCCCGAACAGTTATACTTCATCTCGCATGTGCAGTATTGGCCAGACAGCGTTGATGTTTATACTTCTAATGAGAAACTCGACAGCATTGATGTCATATACACCGAGCCGTTGAACTATTCCGGATTCCGTGACACACTGATAATCAGTAGTAAATTGTCGCACCCCAAGGATGTCAAAGTGGTGCCCAGTCAGGTTCGCATTGGATTCTTTACCGACCTATTGACAGAAGAAAGCATTGACGGTGTGCCCATCAAGGCCATCAACATGCCTGCCGGTAAAGTGCTGCGCACATTCCCTGCAAAAGTGAGAGTCCGCTTTGTGACAGGTGTCAGTCAATTCCGCACATTGCGCCCCGAGGACTTCACTGTCATTGCTGATTATGAGGAGATTTCCAAGAGCTCTTCCGAGAAATGCAATATTTACTTAAAGTCATCGCCACAGGGTATCAACCGTCCTACTTTAGATATCAATAAGGTAGATTATCTGATAGAAGAAGATCAATGAAAATAGGAATAACGGGAGGTATCGGGTCTGGCAAAAGCTACATTTGCCTACAACTGAAGGAACGTGGCTTTCAGGTATATGATTGTGACGCTGCAGCCAAACGGCTCATCCGCACCTCACCTGAAATCAAAAGAAAACTGACAGACCTTGTTGGTACTGATGCCTATATTGATGGAAAACTGAATAAAGCTGCTATCGCCCAATTTCTGCTGAGGAGTGAGGCAAACGCCAAGGCTATTGACAACATTGTACATCCTGCCGTCTTTCAAGACTTCGAAGAAAGTGGCATGCAGTGGATGGAAAGTGCCATCATGTATGAGTCTGGAATTTATCGCCTGATTGACAAGGTGATAGTAGTTACTGCTCCTCAGGAAGTGCGTATCCAGCGAGTGATGCAGCGCGACCACATCTCACGTAACGAGGTACTGCAGTGGATGCAGCGCCAATGGCCCCAAGAGGAAATCGTCAAAAGGGCTGATTATGAAATCATCAATGACGGCATAGCCGATATCAATACGCAGATAGACAATATAATTAATAAAGAAAAGTTATGAAACAAACCATTTTAGCAATCTCCGGTAAACCCGGACTTTACAAACTCGTTTCACGTGGCAAGAACAGTTTGATTGTCGAGGCACTCGATGGTACTGGGAAACGCATACCAGCTTTCGGTACTGACCGAATTACTTCTTTGGCCGACATCGCTATGTTTACTGAAACAGAAGATGTTCCCCTCATGAAAATCCTTGCATCTCTGCGCGACTTGGAGAAAGGAAAGGCGTCAAGCCTCAATTACAAAAAGGCGAGCCCCGACGAACTCCATGAATACTTCACAAAGGTGCTGCCCGAATGGGATAGAGACCGCGTTCATAACAGCGACATCAAGAAACTCCTTCAGTGGTACGACATCCTCGTCCAAGCTGGCATTACTGATTTCGAAGAGGAAATGGCTCCAACTGAGGGCGACAACATTGACGACCGCAAGGAAGAATAACCTGTATCTTACGCTACAATGAAGGCACTCCAAAGTAGAGTGCCTTCATTTTTTATGATCAGAATCGTGGACCGCCAAAACCTCCTCTTGGACCTCGACCGCCAGGACCGCCAAAGCCACCTCCGCGCCGACCGCCAGGACCGCCAAGTCCTCCCTGAGGACCACGATTATTGCCGCCTCCAAAGATATTAAGTCGATAGATGACATGCAACATGGCATAGTTGGTAATGGCATTATACTCAGTATCACTGCGGCGCATCGCATCAACTGTTCGACTGAAAGTGGACTGCTGATGCAGGATATCATAAAGTTGGAGCGACAATGTCAGGGCATTACCCTTTAAGAATGACTGTGAGAGCTGTGCATTCCAAATGAGTTCGTTAGTGTTCATCGAAGCATCGTTATAACCACGACGACTGTTCATATTCATACTCGTGGAGAGTTGTGTTCCCCAGGGTGCTGTCAATTGCAGGCTACCTCCATAAGAGAATGTCCACGTATCCAGATTATTGTTGCTTTGCAACTCACTGCGAGCATGCATGTATTCCAAAGACCCGTTGAGTTCCAACTCCATCCAATTATTACGATAGCTGGCTGCCAGACGCTCGCCAAAAGTAGTCGACTTAGTGGTCGATTTCTGCGAATCGGCATTGCGATTGATACTGACATAACCCACACTATTATTGTAACGCAGAGTAGTAAAGGTATTGACATTAAAGAAACCTGCAGAATCAATTGCTGTATTGAACATAAACATGCCAAAAGCAT
The DNA here is from genome assembly GCA_002354095.1 of Prevotella sp. UBA2711. GTDB lineage: Bacteria > Bacteroidota > Bacteroidia > Bacteroidales > Bacteroidaceae > Prevotella. Next base: position 84,397 of record DEKX01000037.1, read on the forward strand.
TCCAATTGCCATTGATATTCTCCGGACGAGTTGTACGTCCACCCGAAGCCTCATCGTAGGTCACCATATTAGATATGGAATTACGCGTTGTGGAGAAATTCAGATTGGCCATGATACTACGCTGATGGTTCTGTATGTAATTATTGTAGAACAAGCGGAAATTCTGGGTAAACGAAGGTTTTAGTCCCGGATTACCTTTACGGACATTCAGAGGGTCGCTATCGTCAGTAATATCAAGCAGATCGCTCATCGAAGGCTGACTGCTATTAGCTCGGTAGTTGAAGCGCAGCTGACTGACTTTGGATATCTTCCAACGGAAATCAGCTGTAGGCGCAACATTCGTCACAGTGCGCACTGTATCGGTGTGAACGCCCTGATAATCTTGCGTGAAATGCGAACGCTGAGGCATCACCTGAAAACCGATATTCAGGTTGTAGGCTTTACGAACTACGCGTAACATCATCTCAGCAGTATGATTGTAGTTGCGGTACTCTGAGAAACGACTCAATTTATCGTCTCTGAAATTTTCTAAAGGATTTCCTCCCAATAATGCAAGATAGTCATCCCATCCCCGATACAAGGGCTTTACACCAAAGAAGTCTGCCGGGAACGTGCTAAAATCATAAGTAGCACGGTCGCTCTTGGTATAACTATACTGATACTGATAACTGAACTGCAAATAAACCTGACGGAAGATGGGTTCGCTATAGGTTGCACGAAGACCATAATTCCAGTTTTTTGTAGGAGTAACGGCATAACGGTTAGCCTGATAGACAGAATCCTTACCGTCCTTCGTGACGAGTTGCAGATATTCCACCAAACTATTTGTAAAAGACTTGCTCATGCCCTCCCCCACATTTCCTGTGAAACGCAGAGTAATATTCCTTCCGTTCCTGCTAAGACGGCGATTAAACTGCAGCCACCCGCCAGCACTTTTAGAATCGCTGTAGGAGATGGAGTTGTTTATATTACGATTCTTCACGATACCATGATCAATCAGAATTTTCATAGCTTCATCGTCCATTGGATTCCTTACATACTTATACGGATCTTCATCAAAAGTCATAGACATTCCTTCTCCCAACCCATCACTCGAGTTATAACGGAATTGCGGGCGCATCATAATATTCGTCATGGAGTCTGGCATCCATTCCAGACGGAAACGAGCATCCCAACTGTTGCCACGTGACAGATTGCTGTTCACACTATTACTGAAAGTAGAGGTCGTCCCACTCATAAAGTCTTCGGTTGAACGACGGATAACCGCATCACCATCACTATGATTCCAACGAATACTGGCGTCAAACTTAAAACGGTCTTTCTTCTCATAATTCAGATTGAAACCTGCCATCTTGGTAGCCGTCAATTCCTGTCTGCCACCACCGAAGCGGCCACCTCCTCCGCCTGGGAATCCCATATCATTAACGTTGTTGGCACTCAAGGGGATGAATATTTTCAAGTCAGAACTCTGCATACCAGCAAAAATGCGTCCGCTATAGCGTTTCTTTGTGCCAGCAGCCAAGTCGGCATTTAGCATAAAACCACGGTTCATACCACGTTTGATACCAAAATCAAGGACGGTCTCTTCTTCTCCATCATCAATACCACTCACACGGGCCAAGTCGCTCTTCTGGTCGTAGGCCTTTACTCGTTCTACAATAGAAGTAGGGAGGTTCTTCATGGCTGTCTTGGTATCACCTGTCATGAATTCCTTCCCATCTATGAGAATTTTCTTCACCTCCTTACCATTAATAGTAATCTTTCCATCATCATCCACCTGGGCGCCTGGCAATTTCCTTACCAATTCCTCTATCACAGAGCCTTCTGGCGTACGATATGCAGAGGCGTTATATACAAAAGTATCTTCCTTTAGTGTCACTTTTGCAGCCTGTCCTGTGACAGTGGCCCCTTTTAACATAATAGCATCTGGATCAAGATTAATTGTGCCCAGTGCAATATCCTTATCGGCAGTCACCTTTACATTTTTTGTATAGGGCTTAAAACCTACGCAGGTTATCTGAACAATAAAGTTTCCTGCCGATGGGGCCTTTACACGAAACAGTCCGTCAAGATTGGTGAGCGACCCTGTCACCAGAGTACTGTCTGTCTTCAACAGACGTACAGTGGTCTGAGCAACTGGTTCCTGAGAGTCACTTTCCAGTACTTTACCTGTAATATTTCTTTGAGCCATTGCCTGTATTACAGATACAGACATGAGTATAAGCAATAACAGTTTCTTCATCGTTATAGTCGATCTTAATTGATTTTTGGACGCTCTTATTCTGCAAAAGTTTAAATATCAATATCAAAAAATACACCTTGTATAATAATATTTTAACGAAACATAGGAGAAATTAGAAAAAATATATTAATTTTGCACCCCGATATGAAGCAACAAAAAGTAGTCATCTCACAAAACCTATCGGAGACCATTAGCAAAGCCGTCAATGAATGTAAGCACGACCTGCTGCTTGTACTCGTTGATGAAACCACCAAGGAGTATTGCTGGCCTGTCATTAAAGACATCACTTGTCTGCAACAGGCAAAATTGATTACTATTGGTACTACCGATACCCATAAAACACTCGATACTCTTTCACATGTATGGAGTGAAATGCAACGCTATGGAGCTACCCGCCATTCGCTGATGATTAATCTTGGTGGAGGTATGGTGACGGATTTAGGCGGATTTGCTGCTTCAACCTTTAAGCGAGGTATTTCCTACATCAACATCCCTACTACCCTACTTTCTATGGTTGACGCCAGTGTTGGAGGCAAGACAGGTATCAACTTCGGAGGATTGAAAAACGAGATTGGTGTCTTTAATAATGCAAACTGTGTGATTCTTGATACCACCTTCCTGCGTACACTTGACTCAGAGAACATCCTCTCTGGATATGCAGAGATGTTGAAGCATGGACTGATTTCTACCGAACAGATGTGGGCTGAACTGCTTAACTTAGAGTTTAGCGTTCAGTGTTCAGAGTTTGTTTCTGCCCTTGAGAAAAGTGTAGCCGTCAAGCAGCGTATTGTAACGGAAGACCCTACAGAGAAAGGACTCCGTAAAGCACTCAACTTAGGACATACCGCTGGACACGCTTTTGAGTCCTTAGCGCTGGAGCGTAAGCCTATTTTGCATGGATATGCTGTTGCTTACGGACTGGTGGTCGAACTATATCTTTGCTGTGTCAAGATGGGATTCCCGCAGGACAAGATGCGCCAGACCGTCAACTTCATCAAGGAGCACTACGGACGAATGAACATCACTTGCGACGACTATCCCCATTTGTTGGAACTGATGCATCACGACAAGAAGAACATGGGGCAAGACATCAATTTCACTTTGCTTGGCAACATCGGTGATATCCGTATCAATCAGACAGCCACAGAAGAGGAAATCAAAGAAGCATTGGATTTTTACAGGGAATATTAGTCCCCTGATACACTACACTACTACCTATTTAGATTGCTAACAACCGAAGGTGGGACAAATCCGTGAGGATTGGGTCCCACTTATATTTTTTCGTGTTTTTTCTTGTATTGTCAGTTTTTTATGCTATCTTTGCATAATTATTAATACTACAACCAACAAAATTTATGAAAAGAATATTAGTAACTGGAGGAGCCGGATTCATTGGTTCCCATCTCTGCGAAAGGTTAGTCAACGAAGGCCACGATGTTATCTGCATCGACAATTTCTACAGTGGTTCTAAAGAAAATGTATGGCACCTCATCGGAAAGCCCAACTTCGAACTCGTTCGTCACGATGTCATCAATCCCTATTGGGCTGAAGTTGACGAAATCTATAATCTGGCATGCCCTGCTTCACCTATATATTATCAGAACGACCCTATCCAAACTACTAAGACCAGTTTCTTTGGTGCTTATCACATGCTGGGACTGGCTCGCCGTACCAAGGCTAAGATTCTACAGTCATCAACCAGTGAAGTGTATGGCGATCCCAATGTACATCCACAGCCTGAATCGTATTGGGGAAATGTGAATCCCATTGGACTACGCTCATGCTATGATGAAGGTAAGCGCGTAGCTGAGACGCTTTTCTTTGATTATCACCGTTTGCACAAGGTTCGTTCGAAGGTGATTCGTATTTTCAACACCTATGGTCCACGCATGGCAGTGAGCGACGGTCGTGTAGTTTCTAATTTTGTTGTGCAGGCGCTTAAAGGCGAAGATCTCACCATCTATGGTGACGGTCAGCAGACACGTTCGTTCCAGTATGTCAGCGACTTGATAGAGGGTATGATTCGGATGATGGACACACCCGACGATTTCACAGGTCCCGTCAATCTGGGTAATCCTGGCGAATTTACCATGTTGGAACTGGCAGAGAAGGTCATCAAGAAGATTGGTGGAAAGAGTAAGATCGTGTTCCGCCCACTGCCCAGCGACGACCCCAAGATGCGCCGTCCTGACATCACTATTGCTAAGCGTGAATTAGGATGGGAACCTAAGGTGCCGCTGGACGAGGGACTTGACCACATCATCGCCTACTTCCGCGAGTACCTGAAGCGTTGAACTTCACTTTCAGTCCTACGACAAGCATACGCCCTGGTGTGTAAAGGGCATACTTACGATTAGCAGAATCTATCCTACAGTCAACTCGGTCGAAGATATTATCAACACCGATGCTGGGCTGTAGGATAATTCGTTTCAGACCATCAAAGGTATGAACGGTGTGGAGGTTCCACACGCCAAACCCTGGAGCATCTTCGTAAGTAGTATAGTAGGTTTTCGACTGCAACTTACCATTCAGATTGACATGCAGCGAATAGTGGCCCCAACGGTGGTGATAGTTGGCTGCAATAGTGGCTGCATGGCGGATGCTGCGCTCCATCATGGTCCATTCTTCATCCGACTTCGTTCGAGCATAGGTATAGACATAATTAGCCGACAGGTTGAAACCCTGGAACAGATTGGCGGAAACATTCATCTGCAATCCCTTGACATCTCCCAAATCACTGTTCTGATAGCGTGAGTAACGTTCCAGTTTTCCTGCTTGATCATCTGTCATCTCAGGAAACTCCTGACGGAGCATTTCCAGCGATGTACCATCAACAGGAATATCCTGACGCACCACCATATCGTTGATGCGATTGAGGAACCCCGTCACACTGACAGCCAACAAATCACTACGGTATTCGGCATTCAGCGACACATAATGACTACGCTCAGCCTTCAAATCAGGATTTCCGAAAATAATCTGTGCCTTACCACGGTTGACGGAAAAATAGCGATAATAGATTTCGTCAAGTCCTGGCGCACGGAATCCTTGCGAATAGGTTGCACGGAAACGGAAATTGCCTGGTGCATACATCAGAACTGCCTTGGGCGAAAACTGATTGCCAAAAGTCTCGTGATGCGTATAGCGCAATCCTACCGTTACCGTCAGGTCGCGAAGGAGCCGATGCTCATGCTGGGCGTATGCCGCCAATGTATAGGCATGCTGATGGATATCGCCTGAGGTAGCTGTCAAATAGTCTTTTCTGTAATTGGCGCCCAGAATGGTCGTGCTACCTTCCACCAGTCCAAGAATGGCTTTCATTTCGCCCTCCATTGTGCGTTGTTTCTTCGACTGCACATAATCTCCCACAGCATACTTTTTGGTAGCTACGTCATACTCTTTACCATAACGGAAACGATCGACGGTGAAATTGGCCTGCAAGGAATTCTTGGCAGTAAACTTATAGATTCCACCAATATTCCAGCGAAGTCCTTTGTACCGCATTTCGTAGTCTGTACCGCCAGTAATATCCTCACGTGTCTCTGGACGATTGGTTATCTTATAGTAATAATCCATACCCGCATTCAAGGCTAAATGCCGATTGGGGGCATAGGTAAACTTCTGACCGACGATGTTGGAGCGATAGCCAGTAAAGAAAGGAGCTATCGTCTGCTGCGTTTCCGTGTCTGAACCTTTCACAAATTCCAGGTTATTATTCTGATAACTGTCCGCACGGTCGTGAGCAAACGAAGTGTAAGAACCGAAACCATTCTTATAGATATCGAGATTGATGCTTTCTGTCAGAATACCGTGCCCGCTGACCTTTGTCGTGTTGGTAACACTACATACGGAATTGGTGGGCTGATCGGTAATGATGTTGATAACACCTCCTATGGCATCGGAACCATAAAGAGAAGAGGCTGCTCCGTCGAGAATCTCGATGCGCTTGACCCGCGCCATATTGATGCGGTTCAAATCTACATTATTAGAGATATCGCCTGAGAGCTTCTGTCCATTCATCAGAATCAGAATATATTTATTACCCAGTCCGTTCAGGCGCAGGAAAGTACCCATCGAGTTAGGAGCCATAGATGCCTGAGGCATCATGCGTGTCAATGCCTCATCAAAGGTCGTAATGCCTTGCTCACTGATTTCCTGAGCCGACAACACATGCACGGGGGTAGCCGTTGACTTCAGACGCTGATGGTGACCAGAGCCTGTCACGACGATAGGGTTCAGATTGTACGTGCGCTTCACTTGGGCGGAATCGCTGTTATCTGTCTGATGAATTTGAGCCTGTCCTGACAGACAGAATGTCAAAAGACTGGCTACGAATATCTGTTTCTTCATGAAAAAGAGTTTAATGGAAAGGGAGATGCAGTCTCACGACTACACCTCCTTTGTACAACTTATATAATAATACATCTACAATTGATTATTCGGATGCCGTTGTAGGAGTTGACATAGCAGCGTCAGTTCCCAACTTCTTGATAGCATCACTTGTGTGCTTCTTCCAAAGGGCACGAACAGCACTGCGCTCTGCAAGACCTGGGATATAACCATTAGCCTTAATCTCAGCGGTGTTCTTCCAGCAAGCCTCGGTGAAGTTGGTTTCGTAGGCGGCTGTCTCTATATCAGCCTTATTGAACAGTGAGACCCAGCTCTCGGGGTCTTCCTCGTCAGCCATATCGTTGTGAGCATGGTCACCGGCAATTGACATCAGCACAAAGAGCTGAGCCTTCTTGGCATTGTTCTTTTCATAGTTAGCGGTGTAGCCCATCGCACCCACCTGATAATCAAACTTGCCACCGCCAATGTGAGCCAACACATCCTCGGCATAGGTTTCAGCCATATCCACCGTACCTACATAATAGTTCTTGTTGATGGCACGCAGGGCGTCTTCCAACTGCAAGTAGCGAATGTTACCGCCATAGTAGTCGTAACCCTCAGGATTACCGTGTCCCATAAAGGCAACGATACCCTCTCCAACAGCAGCCTTCACGTCGGCTTCATCGTTCAGAACCTTAGCGAGGTTTTCTGCGTCGCTCTCCTCAGCCATCAGCGGTGTACCTACTACCACCTGACGGTCGATGCTCTTCATGTAGTCATCAGTGAAGTCGCCGTTACGGTTGTTCATGAAGTCCTTCACATAGCTGTCACGAACACGACGGTACTCCTCACCAGGAATCACCTGCAACGACTGGACTACTATCTGCTTGTAGCCAGCCAGTCCGATAGCTGTCAGGAAGTGCTCTGGGTCGTAGAAGTCGCGAGGTTCCACATTCTCACCGGCACGTGCCTGATTGATGCAGATAGCACTTGAGAAAGAGAGGAATACATCCCAACCGGAGAAACTGGCTTTGTAGTCTTCCACCACCTTTTCGAAGGTGTCGTAGGCCTGCTCCCAAGTTGAACCGAAGGCTACTACCAGAATAACCTTGTCGTTCTTCTTCTGAGCATTGACAATTGCATTGACGGCCTGCTGATATTGGTCGTACTTAGAAGGGGCCGTCTTGTTGTCATCATCACCACAAGCAGTAAATGTGGTACACACTGTGATTGCCATCAGGGCAATCAGCAAAAACTTAATTTTCTTCATTGTTTCTTTGATTTAAGTTACGTTTATATTTGTTAGTCAATTTCTTACCTTTATTGAATCGTAGGGTCAGCGAGGCATAGACGGTAGTGCCTGGCGTGGTGGTGCCGAGATGGAGCCCGTGAGGGGTCTTATCAATATAGTTGAAGATGTTGTCGATACCCGCCTCCAGTCGCAGATTCTTACCAAACTGGTGGGTGGTGGACAGTCGCCAAATCTGATAGCCCTTGCCATCTCCGTCTATCTGGTAATAGCGCTTGGTGGACATGCGTCCATAAATGCCAAGTCCCAATTGGTAGTGTTTCGAGAAATCGCGGTTCCATGTGGCATACCAGTTGGCTTTGTGGTGAGCCATACCGTCTATCGTCACTTCACGCATCACCTCTTTATCCGTATCATACTGGTGGGCTTTGGTGTCCAGATAGCTATACGAGCCTCCAAAAGTAAAGTGCTTGGTCTGGTAGCGCGCCGTGAAGTCGATGCCATAGGTCTTGGCATCCTCCATGTTCTGATATTGGCGCACGCGCTTGGGGTCATACTGCACGATGAGGTCGCCCGGTGCCTCACTCGTAGGAATCGTCACCAGTGCTATCATATTGTCCACCTTATTATAATAACCAGAGAGCGTCAGCGTCAGGTTCCCTATGGTATATTCAGCACTCAGTCCGAAATAATTGGAGGTTTGTGCCTTCAGGTCGGTATTGCCTAAATAGAGATACACCCCACTCATATTACGGATATACTGATAATGCAGTTCCTTGGGCGTGGGTGTCTTATAGCCCTGGCTCCAGGTGGCACGCAGTCGCCAGTCGTGCAGTTTCAGCATGGCTGAGAGTTTAGGCGTCAGACGGGTGCCGAAGCCCTCATTGCGTGTTAATCGCAGACCGCCAGTAATGTGTGCAGCGATTCTGTCGCTGCACAGCCAACGCCACTCGTCCTGCACATAGAGAGCCTGCGTATTATCCGTTGCCTTGCCGCCCTTCACGCGCATAGGAGCTTCAAGCCAGTCGTAACGATAGTCGAAGCCTGCCGACAGGGTCTGCTCGTAGGGCAGCGCAAAGACGCCCTTCAGCGAGATGTGCGTCAATTGCTGATCGCTCTGCAACTCCTTATCACCAGGGAAATAAGGATAATAGTTCGTAAAGTGCCCGTTGACATAACCATCGGTCAGTGTCGTATCCGTATAAACGTATTTATAGGCATGTCTCTTCCAATCGGCATCCAGCGTAATGACATCCGTTGCATTGAGTTTCCACTTACCCCCAACAGAGGCAGAGGCATTATTGTATTGCAGGTCGTAGGTCCTGACATCCACCCCGGGGTGATGTCCGCAAGGGCGATAGATGCGCTTCCAGTAGATACTGCCGTCGGCATAGAGTTCTATCTTCGGTGTAAGCTGATAGGTCAGATGCTCCGCCACCTGCCAGTTCGTATGCCGGTTGGTCGTTTTATTACGTGAATCAGTGATGTGGTATTCCGTCTGCGAAATAGCCTCTTCGCTGGTGTTCTGCCAACCGTCAGAATGCTGCAGTTGAAAGTTTGTATATGACGACCACTTGCCATAGTTCAAGGCAATACCGTTATGCTGACGAATGTCACCATACGAACCGAATCGCGAAGTATTCTCCAGCATCACGCCCTGTTCGCGGTGCTTCTTGGTGATGATGTTAATCACACCTGCAATAGCATCCGAGCCATAGAGCGCCGACGAAGCACCCTTCACGATTTCTATCTTCTCAATGTTGTGAGGGTCGATGAGCGAGAGGTCGTTTTCGCCACCATTGTCACCATGCAGTCTTCTGCCGTCTATCAGGATGAGCACATACGAGTTGCCCAGACCGTTCATCTGCAAATGCGAACCCATATCGTTCTCGTTGAAGGCAAACGAAGCCGTCAGACCTCCGAGAATATCCTCGATACTCTTGCCTGCATACTGTCGTAACTGCCTGCCGCTAATGACCTCCGTCTGCACGGGGGCATCCTTCAGCAGGTGCTGGGTGCCTGTACCTGTCACCACCACCTCCTGCAAACTGTCAGCACGCAACACATCTTTCTGTGCAGATACGCCAATAGCCAACAGCCAACAGCCAATAGCTAACACTATTTTCTTCATCATTCCTAATTTTCCGCAACGCATATCCCTGTACGCGCGTACCTATAATATTATATTGGCAGGTCTTCTGACTTTCCTCAGCCTGTTCTACCTTCCCGACTATACCGTCAGTGGCGTTATACGAACAAGCCTCTTAAACGAGGATTACAGCAGCAGGTACTGTTCAGGACTTTCACCTGATTCCCTTACATCAGGCACCATTCGAGTGCCAGATTGCCTAACAGCGAACATCGTCACGACTCAGCCAAACGTGCCAGCACGATGGCATTCGCAGCTCCGATATTTGCCATTTTCGAGTGCAAAGTTACGAAAATATGAGCGAAAAGCCAAAGGAAAGCAAACTTTTCTTTGGCTTTATTGAGAAAAAAGTATAAGTCACATTTAAATGATTCTAACACACATCATCGTTAGATCGTCGTTAGGCTCGGCACCCTTGCGATGTGCTTCTACTGCAGCACGGACTGTATCGATGGTCTGGCAGGCCGAGTCATGCTGGGTATTACGTATAATGTCTATCAGTCGGTCATCACCAAACTGTTCTTGCTGCGGGTCTTCAGCCTCATTGAGTCCGTCAGTATAGATAAACAACTGTTGGTTCTTGATGCTGTCAATTTCTTCGCCCTCATAATCAAGACCAGGGAATAGACCGATGGGAGCATTGGCCTCCATTTCCAGGAACTCGCAGTTGTGGTCGCCGTTTCCAATGACAGGAGGGTTATGCCCTGCATTGCAGAAGTAAAGATGACCTGTCCGGAGGTCGGCAAGTCCAATCCAGAACGTCACAAACATACCGTTCTCATTGTCGTTTCCACTGAGTGCATCGTTCATACGCGTACAGATTTCTGCAGGCATCATGCCCTGCTTGGCCATAGTCAGGAACAGGCGAGTGGCTTGAGCCATAAACAACGAGGCAGGTACCCCCTTACCACTGACGTCGCCGATAGCGAAATAGAGTTGGTTGTCCATTAACAGATAGCCGTAGAGGTCACCGCCTACCTCTTTCGCCGGGGTCATTGAGGCAAACATGTCCAGCCTGTCGTGCTCAGGGAAGATGCTGGGAACCATTGACATCTGAATGTCACGGGCCACACGTAGCTCAGACTCTATGCGTTCCTGCAGGGCTTGCATCTTGGTGATGCGGCGTTGGTAGATGGTGTAGATAGCAAACGACAGCACCACCAGGGCGAGCACCACCATCGTGGCTATCCACCACAGACGGGTCAACGATGCTTCTTTCTGGGCTATCAGTGCCTCCTTGCCCTGCGTGTCGTAGATGGTGGCCAGCTCTAAAGCATCGCTATTGCGCCAGCGAACAATAGCACTGTCTAAAACGCCGCTGATGCTGTCTGCCATCAACAGGGCTTTCGGGCTGTTGGCGAGGCCCCGCCAAGCTCTATATTGAGGAACGAGTATTTGATTGATATCTTCGAGTGAAAGCTGAGACGGATCGAAGGCTGTTGAGTCGAGTTTGTGGAACATGCCAATGACCTCCTGCCAGTGGCCGGTTTCAAGCAGAAACTGACCGCACTCCCTTATATCCTTTGCCTTTAGTGAAACCACATCGTCAAGACACGGCAGGAAAACCTGATATGCCTCATCCGCCCTGCCCTGATGGTGGAGCAGGCGCGCCTCGGCTAGTGCCATTGCAAAAGTATGCCGACGATACATGGAATTGCTGATATCGACATGCTCCTGCAGCTGGCGGTAGTTATCCCGGGCTATGGGAAACCACTTGCCGGCCTTGTCGTATTGCTGCTGGTCGATGTAGGAAAGGGTAGCTTCCTCTGCGGTATTCACCTTCACCTCCATGAATGTCGTGTCGCTGTCGAGACTCTCTCCGTCAATAAACAGCAGCGATTGATTACGTTCGTATGAGTCTATCGCTTCACGGTAATGCTGGTCACCCTCGTCGTAACGTCCCAGCTCTACCAAACAGTTGCCCATCGTGGTATAGAGACTGGAAGTGGAGCTCGGCAGCAGCATGAGGGTGCTCGACTCATGGGCCTTGATGACTTCCATGGCGGGCATCAGCACCTCCAGTGCCTCAGCGTAGTCGTGTCTTTCTGTCAGCAGCCGCGACAAGAACATGACACTGTGAGCGTAGGTTGTCAGTTCTGGTTCATCACCCGAGAACGCCTCAATGGACTTTCTCAACTGAAACTCCGCCGCCTTATATTGTTTTTGCATTTTATAGGCTGCGGCATGAAAAAAGTGAAGGTCTGTCTTGAACACCTTCGTACGTCCTTCAAGGCTGTCGCACACCACGTGGACAGAGTCATAGTTCTTGCGGTTAAACTGAGTGGTTATCAGATTCAAGTCATACTCTTGTTCGTCGTAGATATCAACCTTCAGGACGTGCTTAAGAACTGGGAGAAATTTTTCATCAAACAGCTCGGGTGCTATCCAGTTGGCAATCTCCAGTAACAAGAACAGTCCCACAATCAGCGTCACGGGAAATCCTATTCCCCATAGCAGCAGGCGCTTTATCCATTTCTTGATGCTTTTACTCATTTCTTATGTCGTATATGTATGGTTAAGAAAATGGCTCATACCTGTATATTTGCCGAATTTTACTTTTTCGGATACAAAAATAGCGTTTTTTTTTAAACTTTGGATTGGCTGGGCAAATAATCTGATGACAGGACGCCTATATTTAACGTTTATTTGGAAAAGTTTAAAAGTTGGCTTACCCTAGAAAAGGTTGGCTCATAGAAAGTCAACATTTCTACTATGTATATGAGACGAGTAGTTCGCTCTAAAAAAGGGCTATTGCCCTCACAAGGATTTTTCATTTTTAATATCACAATATCACCAAATTGGGATTGAAGACCGATGGACAAAGGGATTGAGCTTGGTGATATTAGTGGTGATATTGGTGATATTATCCGCCCGTATTTAACAAATTTATGCCAAATTGCGATAAATATTTTGGTGAATCTATCAGAACCTCCAGGCTACGCCCGCCAGCAGTGCCGAGAGCTTCGAGTAGAACATGTCGTGCCATTGCAGGTGGAAGTCCCAGTGGTCAAATATCTGCTTGTTTGCCTGCAGCGAGCCGTAGAACGCCGTATTGTCCATCATGGCACGGCGGGGCGCATTGGCAGAGAACCATACCAGACGGGCCGAGGCCTGCCAACCACCGGACAGACTCACCACAGGCACCAGGCGTACATCAGCAAAGGTGGTGCTGGGTGTGCCGTTCATGGAGAGACGGCAGACATCGAAACCGCCCGTCAGCGCCAGGATGCCGAAACGCGTGTAGACGACACCACCGATGGTCCAATAGTCGTCAGACTTGTCGGTATGGTAGATGCTGCCCGTCAGCGAGGCATTGAAGCGGCGCGTACCATAATTGTAAGCCAGTTTGTATTGGTCAATCTTGGTTTCCTCGAGCAGTGGATTACCAGCAGTGAGTTTGCCTGCCGCATTGGGCCAGGCAGCAGGAAACAGCCCCAAAGCTGATGGGTGGCGGAACTTACGGTAGTAAGCCGCCTGCAACTGATGACCGCCAGGCAGACGGCATATAGCACTGGCCTGGAAGTGGTAGCGCGTGTCGTTCTTGGACCAGTCGTTGCCATAGTCTTTCTGCTGGTAGTGATAGAACATGACGCGAGAGCCGGCGGTAAGTCGCAGCGGTCCCACAAGGTAGTTCAGTTGCAGATAGATGTCGTTGTTGATGACATGGAGGGTGCTCTCTTCGTCGAAGGCACTGCCATCCTCCAGGGGACTTTGGCTGATGCCATAGCGCTGGAGGTCGAAATCGCCCTCGTAGCCCAGCATCATCGACAATCCTTTGACGGGCAGCGGGGTGTTGAGTTCGAGCATAACCATCGGTATGTTGGAGCGTTGCTTCAGGCGGCGACAGGCCTGATCGGAGACATTCATCACGTCGCTGGGCGAAGTTTTGTGTTGCCATGAGAGCAAGGTGAGCAGTTCGGTACCTGCATCGTTGAACGTATGGAACCAGCGGAAGCGGGCCATGAAAGACTCGTTGCGATTGTGCTGCGAGGTGCCGTCAGTGCCTGCGTCACTCACCGCCGATGACTGCGTGACATAACTCAGCAGGCGGTCGCGTGATGACAGGCGGCTGGTCATTTGCAGGTGAAGGTGCTCGGCATTGTTCACCGTACCGCGCAGGTCGCTGTGCGTATAGTCCACCGTACCCCAGAGGTCGGTATGCTGATTGCCATAGTGCAACTGGGCTGACGGTGCCAGCAGGTGGTCGGTGCCACCCTGCATCGAGACCTGTCCGTGAGCGCCCTTCTCAGCCTTCAGCAGGTTTATGTCTATGACGCGCCCGTCACCATTACGCCCTTTGGCCACGCCCGCATTGTCGCATATCTGGACCTTGCTGACAAGGCGTGCCTTAATCTGGGTGAGTTGCAGGCGCAGGTCGCCGCTGACAGCCACGTTGTCTATGCGCAACTGCCAGCCGTCGAAAGGGCTCGCACCTTGCAACAGGTCGTCGAAACCTGCCGCCATCAGGTCTGGATACATATCGAGGATATCCATCAGCGTCTCCTCGCCACTCAGTTCCATGCGTTGCGGATATATTAAGGTACGGTCGCCCCGCATTTCCACCACAGGTTGCTCGGTGTCAGGGGCTGCCGCGCATGCCACGCCTGCCGTCATCAGGGATATCCATAGGATTGTTGCTCTCGCAATCTGGCTCATCAGCGTCACATCGGGCAATTTTGTCATGGCAAAATAGTTTAGAAGTATTTGGCAAAGATAAGAATTATTTTTCAAATTTGCAAGTTTACTAAAGAATGAATTCATTATTGTATGTGCATCAGGGAGTGAACTGCTTGTATTTAACAAACTTTTTCCAAATTGCGATAAATATATTGGGAATTCAGAATAATTGATTATCTTTGCAAACGAAACAAATATGGGCAAACGAAATAAGGAGGATGAATAATGGTTTCCTGATAGCAGCACCTATGAGCGGCTCTGGCAAAACAACTGTTGCCAGAGGGCTGATGGCATTGCTGACGGAACAGGGACATACGGTGCAACCCTTTAAGTGCGGACCCGACTATATCGACACAAAATTCCATGAAGCGGTTTGTGGGCGCCCCTCGGTGAATCTTGATACGTTTATGGCTACGCCTAAGCATGTGAGGGCGCTCTTCGAGCACTACAGCGAGGGGGCAGACGTGAGTATCGTGGAAGGTATGATGGGGCTCTTCGACGGCTACGACCGCGACAGAGGCTCTTCGGCAGAGGTAGCGCGCGTATTGGATATCCCCATCGTGCTGGTAGTCGATGCCAAGTCGGCAGCTTATTCAATGGCAGCACTGTTGACGGGTTTCCTCCATTTCCGTGACGATATTCGTTTTGCGGGCGTGATATTTAATAAGGTGGGGTCGGAGCGTCATCTCCAGATGCTTCAGGATGTATGCGACGACCTGCATATTTCGTGTCTGGGCTATGTGAAGAAGAACGCTCAACTGGAACAAGGCTCCCGTTACTTAGGGCTCGACTTCTCCCAACAGACAGGGCGGCAGGAGCTGTTGGATTGTTTCCATAGTTCCCTGCATTTATTCCCAAGGTGGGAATGTTTTATTCCCAAGGTGGGAACATTTCATTCCCAAGGTGGGAATATTTTGTCCGCAACAAGGGGACTACGCGTGGCTATGGCTCGAAACAGCGAAAGCTTCAGTTTCGTCTATCAAGAGACGCTTGATTCTTTGGGCGAAATTACCTACTTCGACCCAGAGAAGGACGTTCCCCAACTCACCGACATTGACTTACTCTACCTGCCCGGTGGGTATCCTGAGAAGCATGCCGAGGCACTTACCAAGAACGAAGCCTGTCGCCAAGCCATTCGCGATTATGCCGAACGGGGCGGTCGCATCGTGGCTGAGTGTGGGGGCATGATGTATCTCTGTCAGAGCATCATGACCGACGAGGGGGAATATCCGATGTGTGGCGTTCTGCCCTACAAGATTTCGGCACGCAAGGCTGACCGCAAGCTATCGCTGGGCTATCGCCGCTTTGAACTGGGCGGCAAGGAGTATCGTGGACATGAGTTCCACTACAGTCAGTTTGTGGGCGAAACGCCCCCTTCCGTCACCCAGGTCTATGACGCCAAGGGACGCCCCGTTGCCACCCCTGTGTTCAAATATAAGAATGTATTAGCCAGTTATACTCACCTCTATCCGCTATGAAACAATTACACCCCTTGATGCTGGCAGGAACAGGCAGCGATGTCGGTAAGAGCATCGTTGCGGCGGCTTTCTGTCGCATCTTCCTGCAAGACGGCTATCAGCCTGCCCCTTTCAAAGCCCAGAACATGGCGCTCAACAGCTATGCCACCCCAGAGGGTTTGGAGATAGGGCGCGCTCAGGCAGTACAGGCAGAGGCAGCCGGTATTCCCTGTCATACGGATATGAACCCGCTGCTCTTGAAACCTCAGAGTGACCATACGTCGCAAGTGGTACTGCATGGCAGACCGATTGGCAATAAGAATGCGTATGAATATTGGAGGAAGCACACTGGTGAGATTGACTTCCGTCAGGAGGTGTGCGATGCTTTCGACCGACTGGCAGCACGTTACAACCCTATAGTGATGGAGGGGGCTGGCAGTATTTCGGAAATCAATCTGCGCGATACCGATTTGGTGAATCTGCCGATGGCACGTCATGCCAAGGCTGATGTCATCCTTGTGGGCGATATTGACAGGGGTGGCGTTTTTGCTTCCGTCTATGGCAGCATTGCCTTGCAGACGCCTGAGGACCGCCAACTCATTAAAGGCATCATTATCAACAAGTTCCGTGGCGATTTGCGCCTTTTCGAAGAGGGACGGCACATGCTGGAACAGATTTGCGGTATTCCCGTATTGGGGGTTATCCCCTACTTGAAGGATATCCATATCGAAGAGGAAGACAGTGTGGCATTGGCTATGAAAAGTTCAAAGTTCATAGTTCATAGTTCAAAGGTGAACGTGGCAGTCATCATGTTGCGCCACATCAGCAACTACACCGACTTCAATGTCCTGGAACAGGACCCACGCGTACACCTGTTCTATACCAATAATGTGGATGACATCCGCCAGTCGGACATCATCATCCTGCCAGGCACGAAATCGACCCTCAACGACCTCTACGAACTGCGCCGCAACGGGTGTGCACAGGCTATTATACAGGCTCACCGTGAGGGGGCTGTGGTACTGGGCATCTGTGGCGGTTACCAGATGCTGGGACAGGAGGTGAGCGACCCGCAGCATGTGGAGGGCGACATCGAGCGACTGCCTGGTCTGGGGCTTCTGCCTATCACTACGACAATGGAGGGTGAGAAAGTGACGCGACAGACGGAATTCCTGTATCATGGACAACTGCTGAAGGGTTACGAGATTCACATGGGACAGACGACTGCCCCACCCGATGGCGGATATGTCTGGGAGGGTCATCACTGTCTGGGAACGTATATTCACGGCATCCTCGACAATGCTGCCTTCATCAACCGACTATTGGAGCCCTTTAAGGAAAAGATACAGGAACGCACCAGCCATTTCGACTACCAGACCTACAAGGAAGAGCAATACAATCGCTTGGCTGAGCATGTGCGCCGACATGTAGATATGGACAAAATCTATGAAATACTGACCCATGACTAAACTGCTGGCTCTACTTTTCGGATGGATTCTCGACCTCCTGCTGGGCGACCCCGCATGGCTGCCCCACCCCGTTGTAGGGTTCGGCAAAATGATAGCCTTTGGAGAACATCGGCAGAACAAGGGAACACACAGAAAACTGAAAGGAGCCGTCTTAGCCATCGGACTGATTCTGGCAACTTTTGCAGCCACATGGCTCTTATTATATGCTATTTCAAAACTCCCCTCGCCTTTAGGAGAGGGGTTGGGGGTGAGGCTTCTCCTCATCTTCTTCTGTTTAGCAGGCACCACCCTCATACGCGAAGTCCGTGAGGTATTCCTTGCCCTTGACCGTTCACTGGAAGAAGGGCGCAGACAGGTGGCACGCATCGTGGGGCGCGACACCTCCGAACTCTCTGCACAGGAAGTGCGTACGGCTGCCCTGGAGACGTTAGCCGAGAATTTGAGCGATGGCGTTATCGCTCCCCTCTTCTGGCTGGCATTATTGGGCGTGCCCGGTATGGTGGCTTATAAGATGGTGAATACGCTTGACTCCATGATAGGCTATCGCACGGAGCGCTATCGGGAGTTCGGATGTTGGGCGGCTCATATCGATGATATTGCCAACTACATCCCTGCCCGTCTGACGGCTTTGCTGATGATTATCGTTGCAGGCAGACCATGCCTTGCCGGTTTCGTATGGAGGAACGGATGCCGACATGCTTCACCCAACAGTGGCTATCCTGAAGCAGCCTTAGCAGGCATCCTCAACTGTCGCTTTGGAGGTCCGCATTACTACTTCGGTGAACTTTTCGACAAACCGTTTATCGGCGAGAACGACAGAGCACTCACCACCGAGGACATGAAAAAAGCCATCCGTGTGAATCGAATGGCTGAGGTCTTGATGGTCGTATTGGTAGGGCTATGCGCCTGGTTGGGCTACTAAGCATACCACCACGAGATAGACGGTCAATTCCACCAACAGGCAGACGGCTCCACAACAGTCGCCTGTATATCCGCGAAGCCTATTCCATATCAGCAGGTAGAGGAAATACATCACCAATCCCGGGAGGAAAATAATATACTCCCACGAGAGGCCCGTCAGATATAGAAAACCCACCATCGGAAGCAAACCCTGAATGGCCAGACTGACACCTGCCAAGGGCTGAATCTTGCGATAGACGGTTTTCGACTTGGCCTCTTCTTCCCTGCGGGCATAAGGCATCATGATAATCAGTTGACTCGTCACCATCTTGCTATAAGGGTCGGCAGCCAGTATAGCCAAAGCCGCTATCTCTGTGGGCATGGAATAGAGGGTTGCCACCAACAGCAACTCATAGAGTATCAGTCCTAACACGCCATAGGTACCGATATGCGAATCCTTCATGATGTCAAGAATACGCTGGCGGTCTCTGCCTCCTCCACCGAAGCCGTCCAGAAAATCAGCCAACCCATCCTCATGCAAGGCTCCCATCAGCAACAGACGCACCACCACGGCTGCAATGACAGCCAGCAGATGGGGCAGCAACATACTGCCGAACCATAGTGTGGCAGCCATCGCTCCACCTGTGAGCCAACCAGTCAGGGGCCAATGTTCCACAGCTGCCTGATAACACTCCTTAGGCGGCTGATGCAGTCGCCAGAAAGGCAGTCGGGTAAAGAAGATAAAGGATGCCCAAATGCGGTCGTACCATTTCGTCTGATCAATACTTACTTCCATCTCGTTCAGAAATATTTTGTGATTGCTGCATTTTGAAAGTTATTCATCTCGTTCATCATGCGCACCGCACTGTCCACGATAGGGAAAGCACAAAGTGCACCAGTGCCCTCGCCCAAACGCAGGCCCAGCTTCAGAAGGGGTTTCACTTGCATGGCCTCCAACATCAGTTGATGGCCTGACTCATCGCCACAATGGGTAAATATCATGTAGTCCTTGCTTTTAGGCTCCAAGTGTATAGCAGCCAGTGCACAGGCTGTCATGATGAATCCATCTACCAATATCACGAGGTGTTGCTCTGCCGCACGAAGCATCGCGCCTACGGCTGCTATCATCTCAAAGCCTCCGAAATAGGCTAAAGGATTGTCATGCTGATAGTTGGCAAGAGCCTGCGAGAGTACTTCGTACTTATGACGAATGCCTTCGGAATTAAGTCCTGCACCTGCACCGATACAGTCTTTAAGGGGTATATGACAGAAGAGGTGCATCCAGATGCTGGAGGGCGATGTATTGGCAATACCCATCTCACCAATACATAGCACGCGACAACCTTCCTTCACGCACTCGTCCACCAAGTCGGCACCAATGGCGACGGCTTCATCGAACTGTTCTTCTGTCATGGCTGGTTCATGCAGGAAATTGCCTGTGCCACGCGCTATCTTTCTGTCGATGATACCGTCTATATGACTGAGGTCGTAGTCAACACCCACATCCACAATGCGCAAATGGAAACCATGCTGTCGGCAGAACATATTGACGCCTCCTCCACCTCGTGTGAAGTTAATCATTTGTTGCCAGGTGACTTCCCGTGGTGACACACTGACACCCTCACGCTCTATCCCATGGTCGCCTCCCAATAACAAGTGACAGGGATGAGCCAACGAAGGCGATAGCGTCTGCTGTATCAGGCACACCTGCATGGCCAACTCTTCCAAGCGTCCCAACGAACCCTTAGGTTTGTTCAGATTGTCTATCTTTTCTTGTATCTGAGGGCGCATGGCCTCGTCAGGTGATGTTATCTTAAACTGTTTCATTTGATCTTTACTGGTATGCCACTGACCATCAGCACGACCTCATCGGCTTGCTGGGCAATGTATTGGTTCATCCATCCTTCCAAATCGGTAAACTTCCGTTGGATGGCATTCTCACTGACACCACCACTGCCTATCTCGTTGGTAACAAAGATATAGGTGGCATCAGGAGCCGTGAAACGATTGAACTCCTCCTTGGCGGCTTCGAGGGTTTGGGCTACATCCGACGTCTCGAAAAAGAAATTGGTAAGCCAAAGGGTTACACAGTCTATCACCACCACTCTACCCGTCAGGTCATGACGACTCAGAAACTTTTCTTCTTCGATATTCGTCCATTGGGGACCTCGTCGCTCTTGGTGCTTCTTCACGCGCTCACGAAATTCGTCATCCCAGATATGGGCAGTAGCCAAATAGACGGGATGGTCCGACAGACTCAAAGCCAACTGCTCTGCCTGTTGACTCTTCCCTGAGCGTTGTCCTCC
This sequence comes from Prevotella sp. UBA2711, assembly GCA_002354095.1. Taxonomy (GTDB): domain Bacteria; phylum Bacteroidota; class Bacteroidia; order Bacteroidales; family Bacteroidaceae; genus Prevotella. The sequence continues at coordinate 105,175 of DEKX01000037.1, forward strand.
TGTTATCAGAATAATTCGTTTCATCTTTTTGTAGTATTTTGCTGCAAAATTAATCATTTTTTGTAACTTTGCACACAATATGAAGAAAATAATCGTTGCAGGAATCGGTCCAGGTAGTCCGCAGGATATTACACCTGCTGTGATGGAGGCCGTCAGAGAAGCTGATGCCGTTGTAGGCTATAAGTATTACTTCCAGTTTGTTGAATCCTATCTGAAACCTGGGTGTGAATGTATTGACACAGGTATGAAACGGGAAAGCGAACGGGCAGAGCAGGCTTTTGCGCTGGCTGAAGAAAACAAAACGGTGGTGGTCATTTCCAGTGGTGATGCCGGCATCTACGGCATGGCTCCCCTCATCTACGAGATGAAACTGCAACGAGATTCGGATGTAGAGATTACAACCCTGCCGGGTATTTCTGCTTTTCAGAAAGCAGCATCCCTTCTCGGGGCTCCTATCGGTCACGACACCTGCATTATCTCACTCTCCGACTTGATGACACCCTGGGAGGTGATAGAACGGAGAATCGAGGCTGCTGCCATGGGCGATTTCGTCACTGCTATCTATAATCCCAAGTCGCACGGTCGCTATTGGCAGCTGTATCGCCTACAGGAAATATTCCTGCAGCACCGTGCTACTGGCACACCCGTCGGCTATGTCCACCAGGCTGGTCGCGAAGAGGAAATTGTGAAAGTCACCACCCTGAAGGATTTCAATCCTGAGGATGTGGATATGTTTACCGTCATCATCATCGGTAACTCGCAATCGTATATAGCCGATAGCAAGATGATTACTCCCCGTGGGTATTATAGGAATCAGTCTGAACCGACAGGCAATAAGATTGGACAAAATATCATGATGGAGTCTTTCCGCACCATCAAGAATGAACTGAGCCGACAGGACTATCCGTTAGACCATCTGTGGGCGCTGCTGCATGCCATCCATACCACAGCCGACTTTGATATGGAGCGCATTCTCCATACTGACGAGCATGCCGTGGCATCATTATTTAATAAGGTGAAGGACGGAACGCTGAAAACTATTGTGACGGATGTGACGATGGTGACCAGTGGTATCCGCAAGGGAGCCTTAGAACGGTTGGGTATTACGGCTAAGTGTTATCTGAGTGATGCCCGGGTGGCTGAGATGGCTGCCCAAGAGGGTTGTACAAGAACACAAGCGGGTATCCGACTGGCTGTAGAGGAGCATCCCGATGCGCTCTATGCCTTTGGCAATGCCCCAACAGCGCTCATGGAACTCTGTGAACTGATTCGCAAGGGTAAGGCTCACCCTGCCGGCATCATTGCTGCCCCTGTGGGCTTTGTGCATGTCAGGGAATCCAAACACATGGTAAAGCCGTTCCACGATATCCCAAAGATTATTGTTGAGGGCAGAAAGGGAGGCAGTAATCTGGCTGCAACACTATGCAATGCCATTCTGACTTTCGACGATGCCGAACAACTAAAACCTGGACGCGATTTATGAAGTTTATCATCATAGGCATAACAGACCATCCTCACCCATACTTTCCACCGGAAGTAATGGAAATCATCCAGCATGGCAGGGTCTTCTCTGGTGGTAAGCGCCACCACGAGATTGTAGCCCCCTTGCTCCCCACTGGCGCTGAATGGATAGACATCACCGTACCCCTCGATAGCGTCTTCAACCAATACCTCAGTGTCCCTCTCTTTCGGAGAGGGGGCAGAAGAGAAGTCATCATCTTTGCCAGTGGTGATCCGCTGTTTTTCGGTTTTGCCAATACCATCCGTCGGAAAATGCCTGATGCTGAATTGGTGGTCTTCCCTACTTTCAACTCGTTGCAACTGTTAGCCCACCGCTTGCTGATACCATATCATGACATGCGAATCGTCTCCCTGACGGGACGCCCTTGGCATGAGTTCGACAAAGCGCTGATTCAAAGGACCGGGAAGATAGGCGTTCTGACAGACCGCGAACACGCCCCTGCTACCATTGCCCAACGCATGTTGGACTATGGATATACCGATTACCAGATGCATGTCGGTGAACATTTGGGGAATCCTGACGAGGAACGTGTTACCACCATGAGTTTACAGGAAGCAGCCAAACAACAGTTTCAGCATCCTAACTGTCTGATTCTTACTTCCGACATCAGCCTTCAGACATCCCCCTTCGGCATTCCCGACCATGAGTTTGCACTCCTTGACGGTAGGGAGAAGATGATTACGAAGATGCCTATCCGTCTGTTGACACTCCAAACCTTGGACCTGCCACGGAAACGGGTACTATGGGATATCGGTTTCTGTACGGGCAGTGTCAGTATCGAGGCAAAACTGCAATTCCCCCACTTACAGGTGGAGGCCTTTGAGATTCGTCCTGAGTGCGAAGCCATCATCCAGGAGAATGCCCACCGTCATGGCACCCCAGGCATCGGCATCCACATCGGCGATTTCCGCACGGTGTGTTGCGATTCCGTCGCAACACCCGATGCCGTCTTCATCGGAGGCCACGGAGGCCACCTCCAAGAAATCATGGAAAAAGCATTGCACTATATGGCTCCTGGCGGTTGTATCGTCATGAACAGTGTCAAAGCGCCTCGTGTAACCACCGATAGCGAGCAGCTATGGAATGAGGCTTGCCAAGCATTAGGCCTGCATCAAGAACCTCCCTTGCATATACAATTAAATGATCATCATCCTATTACTATACTAAAATGCAGAAGATAGCCATTATCCAAATTAGTGAAGCAGGGGCTGAAGTAGCCAACAGTCTGCGCAGAGAACTACAAGCAGAAATCATTGAACGTTCCGCTGTCGGCAAACAATGGAAGAAGTTCGATGCCTTTGTGTTCATCGGTGCGATGGGCATTTGTGTTCGCACCATTGCTCCTTACATCGAAGACAAGCATACCGACCCTGCCGTGGTATGTGTGGACACCTTCGGCAACAATGCCATATCGGTTCTTTCAGGACACATCGGAGGAGCTAATAACCTCGCTACTGAGGTGGCTGCCATTCTGGGGGCTCGCCCTGTCATCACCACTCAGAGCGACAATGCAGGACTATGGGCACTCGATACCTTTGCCGAGCGTTTCCATTGGGCGATTGCCAGTGAGGATGATATGAACGAATGTATTTTTGCTTTCGTGAATCGCCAACCCACTGCCCTGCTGATGGAAATATGCGACGAAGGCACTGACTATCTCGAAAAGACACTCCCTGACCATGTCACCGTTGTCAAGAGTCTGGCTGAGGTCGATCCTCAAAAATATAGTCTGCTCATCATGGTAACGCCCTACAATCTCTGTCCACCTGCTGGTATGTTAGAGTTGCATTTCGTTCCTATGATAGCCTCTCTCGGATTTGGATTGGCTAACCATCCTGCCGACTATGAGTGCATCTATGATGAGATAGACGAGACATTGAGCAGTATCGGCATTCTGCCCTGCTACAAGCGCTACTGCACCATCGATGTGAAGGAGGACGAAGAATTCTGTGCCATGCTGGTTGACGAATATGATGAGGAATTGGTGTTCTATACGGCAGAACAACTGGCAAAGGTGCAGGTTCCTAATCCCAGCGAGACCGTTCGCAAGCACGTGGGTACTCCCAGTGTCTGTGAGGCAGCTGCTATTCTGGGGGCTAACAACGGAAAACTAATTGTTCCTAAGGTGAAGGGCAGAAACTGGACTGCTGCACTGGCTATTGATTATAAATATCTCCGTGAACAGAAAGGACATATCGAGATTGTGGGAGCCGGTCCTGGCGACCCCGATTTGATATCCGTACGGGGGCGCAAGATGTTGGAACGTGCCGATTTGATTCTGTATGCCGGCAGTCTTGTTCCCAAAGAACTCACTGATTGTCATAAGCCAGGTGCTATGGTTCGCTCTTCTGCGGATATGACACTCGAGGAACAGTGCTCATTGATGAAACAATATTACGACCAGGGGAAATACATTGTACGCCTACATACTGGCGACCCCTGCATCTTTGGAGCCATTCAGGAACAGATGGCTTTCTTCGACCAGAACAGCATGGAGTATCACATCACCCCTGGCATCTCGTCGTTCCTCGCTGCCGCTGCAGAATTGCAGAGTCAGTTTACGATTCCAGAGCGTTGTCAGACCATCATCCTGACTCGTGGTGAAGGGCGTACGCCCATGCCTGAAAAGGAACAGCTCCATCTGTTGGCTAAGAGTCAAAGTACCATGTGTATCTTCCTCAGTGCTGCCATCGTGGATGATGTGCAGAAAGAGCTCTTAATGGAATATCCCGAAGACACTCCCGTTGCAGCCTGCTATCATCTGACATGGCCCGACCAGCAGATTTTTCGTGGAAAGCTGAAAGACTTAGCCAAGATTGTTCATGACAACCACCTCACCCTCACCACCATGCTGGTGGTTGGTGATGCCATTGACAACCGCCAAGGGCTCTCCGAACTTTATTCCAGTCATTTCTCCCACCTGTTCAGAAAAGGCAATCCATCATGATACTGGTATTTGGAGGAACGACAGAAGGACGCAGGGCGGTGGAGGTGCTGGAGGAAGCAGGTTCACTCTATTATTATAGTACCAAGACCGATGAGCAAGAGATTCACATGCATCATGGCATACACTTGGTAGGAGTGCTTGTGCGTGAAGCGATGATTGATATTTGTGAAAAACAGTCTATCCGACTTATCATTGACGCTGCCCATCCATTTGCCCAGCATCTCCATCAGACTATTGCCGATGTTGCCGAGTCATTGGCTATTCCTGTTATCAGATACGAGCGTATCTATCCTCCCCGTGATACTGATGTTGAGTGGATTGATGACTATAGTCAGATTCCTCAGGATATTCATTCCCTATTAGCTACAACAGGCGTTCAGAGCATCCAGAAACTAAAACCTCTTGAACAACAGGGCATGAAGATCTACTACCGCATCCTGCCCCGTGAATCGTCTATCGATATGGCCTTACAACAAGGAGCTACCGAAGAACAGTTAATCTACTACGAAGACAGCAGTACCATTGAGATAGATGCTGATGCTATTTTATTGAAAGAGAGTGGTATTTCTGGCGGTTTTATCGAAAAGGTAAAAGCTGCCAAAGAAAAGGGCATGCGTACTATCGTTTTAAAACGTCCCCAACTCACCATTCCCAGTCCGCTATACTCCATTGTCAACGGCCCTCATGGGCTACGACGGGCGGTAGAAAGGTTATTGCCTGAGTTTTATCCGCTGAAGAGTGGACTGACTACGGGAACTTGTGCTACAGCGGCTGCTGTGGCAGCTACGCTCCGACTGCTGCATAACGAAACGCCCTCCGAGGTGCCCGTCCGTTTGCCTGATGGTGAGACCATCCATGTGTCTGTGGGATATGCCGACGGATATGCCTATTGTATCAAAGAGGCAGGTGATGATCCTGATGTGACGGACGGCATAGAGGTGAGAGCGATGGTGGAACCGGCAGAGTCTTTTGAGATAAAAGGTGGCGAGGGGGTTGGTCGTTTCACACTCCCCGGTTTTGATTATCCTCCTGGTGAACCTGCCATCAATAAAGGTCCGCGACAGATGATTCGTGACAATATCAAGGAACATGTCAGGGTGACTATTTCAGTGCCCCACGGAGCAGATATTGCCCACCGCACTTTCAATCCCCGACTAGGCATTGAGGGTGGTATCTCCATCATCGGTGTGTCAGGCATTGTAAAACCCTTCTCCGAAGATGCTTTCATCGAGAGTATTCGTAAGTGTATGGAGGTGGCTCAGGCCAGCGGTACGGAAAGGGTGGTCATCAATAGCGGGGCAAAGAGCGAACGGTTTATCAAGGTGAAATACCCTGATCTCCCAGCGCAGGCTTTCGTGCAATATGGCAACTACATCGGGGAGACCCTGAAGATAGCCAACGAACTCAACATCCCTAAGGTCACGTTGTGCGTGATGATGGGCAAGGCTGTCAAATTGGCTGCCGGTCAGTTGGATACGCATAGCAAGAAAACCACCATGGACTTATCCTTCATTCAACAGATGCTCCGAGAATCGGATATTCAGATGGATATCAGTGACATGACACTGGCTCGCGAATTATGGGAACGGATACCGGCTCATCAGCTAAACGGCTTTGCATCCACCGTCATCATGCACTGTATGGAGCACTGCCGACCACTGCTTCCCCAAGGAGAACTAACGATTTTATTAATAGACGAAAATGGCAAAATATACTGATTTGTTCATCGATTACGATGATACCCTCTACGACACCTACGGAAATGCGGTGATAGCCTTAAAAGAGGCTTTCGAACTCTTCCACTTGGAACGTTATTTCCCTGACCCACAGGTGTTCTATGATGAATATTGGAAAACGAATATCGGTCTTTGGACACAATATTCCAAAGGTGAAATCACTCGCGACACACTCATCCTTGAACGATTCCGTCGCCCATTGAGCGTGGGAATGGGCGAAGATGCCACCAAGGAAAAGTGTTTGGAGATCAGTGATCGCTTCCTCGATTTATGCGCCTCCAAACCTGGGGTGGTCAGCGGTGCCCATGAATTGATGCAATACTTGCAGCGTCGTGGCTATCGGATGCACATGTGCAGCAATGGTTTTCACGAGGTACAGTATAAGAAGTTGGAAGCCTCCCACATGCGCGATTATTTCCATACGATTATTCTCAGTGAGGATGCCGGTGCCAACAAGCCCTCGCGTCTGTTCTTTGACTATGCTTTTAAGATAACGGGGGCTTCGCCAGCCACCACCCTGATGATAGGCGATAATCTACAAACTGATATCATGGGAGCGCAGGGTGCCGGACTTGACACCATCTTCTACAACCGTTTTCCTGAGCATGAAAAATCACAGATAGCCACCTATAGCGTGACACGGTTGAAAGATATCATGCAGATTCTGTAATTACTCTCCAAAACTCTCCCTGTTTTTCTTCCTAAACAGTACGGCGGCTATCACGGGGGCACCCACCAGTGCCGTCACACTGTTCACAGGCAGGGCTCCTTCAAACCCTGGCATACGGGCTATGAAGTTGCATACCAATGCCAATGCTGCACCACACAGGGCGGTGGCAGGCATCAGGATACGATGGTCGGAACTGCGGAAGATACCTCTTGCCAAATGGGGCACTGCCAGACCAATAAACATAATAGGTCCGCAATAGGCTGTTACGATGGCAACCAACACTCCCGAACAGATGATAATCAGCATACGTGCCCGTCCTACGTTCAGGCCGAGATTGGCAGCATAGCGCTCTCCCAAAAGCAGCATGTTCATGGGTTTCACCAACAGGAAACTCAAAGGGATGAGGATGCACATCAGTGCAACGAACAACATCATCTCATCACCCGATACGCGCGAGAACGAACCCAGTCCCCATACTACAAATGATTTCACATCTTCTTCAGGACTGAGGAATTTCAGCACACCGATAATGGCATTAGCCAAATAACCTATCATCACACCGATAATCAGCAGCGTGACATTGCCCTTTACCTGTCTTGCCACCCATACTATCAGCAGCATCACAGCCAAAGCGCCTACGATAGCAGCTACCGACATAGCGGCATCGCCCAGATAGCCCAGCCGGCTCAGTGCTACACCGCCTAACCTGCCCGACAGTAATACCACGAAGGCTACTCCCAAGGCTGCACCATTCGAGATACCCAGTACCGACGGACCAGCCAACGGATTGCGGAACACCGTCTGCATCTGCAGTCCGCTTACTGCCAGTCCGGCTCCAGCCGCAATAGCTGTCAGCACCTGGGGTAGGCGCGATTTCCAGATGATGTTCGTCCATATTTCCGATTCACTTTCCCGCCCGATTAATATATTGCAGACATCCCCCACAGGAATCTTGATCGACCCTATCAGCAGATTGACGATAGCCAATACCACAATCGTCAACACCGTCAGCAATATCAAAAGCAGCGTCCGTCTCATTTCAACAACTGATAGAAGGTTGGTTGGTAATCGCTCTCCACCAGTTCGGGGTGGAAAATAGCCACGAAGTCTTTCAGCAGCACATCGGGCTTCACAGGGGCTATCTCATAATAGGGTGTCTGCTTCATATTGCAATAGATGACCTTCTTCTCCTTGAAGGCATCAAACAGTTCGTTACGGGGTTCACTGGCTTTCAGCGCCTCATACGAGAAATCGCCAGGATAACTGTTCAGGATGCGCCAATAGTCAGCATGGGCAGCTAAGGCATACACCTTCTCAAACTCCATATTCTCGCCTCCCGTTTCGTCATCCTTAATCAGATAGTCGGCACCCGCATCGCGGAATATCTGTGCCAGATAGTTCTTACCACCCACCGCATGCCAGTTGCCGTAGTGCATCTCGCCGCTGATGATGGTCGGCTTCACGCTCAACTTTAAACTGTCAACGCTCAACTTTAAACTTGTATAGCGTTGCTCGATACCTGCAAAGATGTCGTAGGCTTCCTTTTCCTTGCCGATAAACATACCCACGAACTTTATCCATTCGGCTTGTCCCAATGGGTCGAGTTCCTGATAGCCTAAATGGGGCACCAGCGTGATACCCGTTTCGCGAATGGCGTCGTAACCGCCTCGCTTGGAGGGCGAAATAAATATCACGTCGGGATTTGCCGCCAGCACCATCTCTGTATCGAAGTTGCCCTCCATACCTATTTTCACGATGCGCCCGTCCTTCGTCCGCTTCAGGATATCCTTGTTATAAAGATTCTTCGTACCCGTCAGTCCTTTCACCACATCGTGGGCATCCAGTATGGTGAAGTTCGAGAGTTGCAAGGCAGTCATGCAGATGGTACTCTTGATGGGCACCACCACTTTCACGTAGTCTGACGGCACCTCCGTTTCCTCCTGTCTCACCAAGGCGAAGTGATAGTCTTTGCCTACATCCACCAGTCGCACACCGGCACTGTCCTTCACCTGGTAACCTGTAGCATAACGGGGCTTCACCAGACTGTCTGCCACCATATCTGTTTCATTCTTTGTCGCTGTCCCTTGCTGACACGAACAGCATATCACAATCATGGCACAAGCCATCAATAGTTTCTTCATTATTCCTTGCTTTGAGTTCTAACCATCTTTTCCGCTTCTGCCCGAGCAGGCTTGCCAGTCTCCGTCAGCGGAATCTTTGCCACATGCAGATACATCCGAGGTTGCCAATAGCGAGGTAACACTTGCTGACAGACTTCCTTGACATTCGATACATCTGTTGATTCGGTGAGCAGCACTACCTGTTCACCGAATTTCTTATCTGCCTTTTTGGTAATCAGGAACGGCACTTTCAGATGGGCACTGAGCATTCGCTCCACCTCTTCTATCTGTATCTTGATACCCCCAGAACAGACCACATTGTCTTTTCTGCCTTTGATGCGAAACTTCCCATCCTTTAGTTCTGCGATGTCGTTGGTCACTAAGATGCCCTCATGCACAGCGGGGGCATGAATCACCAGACATTCCTCCTCATTCAGCGACACCTCCACCCCGTCGAAGGGGGTGTACCATTCACTGCGCTCCGCACCGTTCAGTCGGCGCAGGGCTATGTGCGACAGGGTCTCTGTCATGCCATAGGTACTCCATATATAGTTGGGCATATCTTTCAGGGCATCAGCCAACTCGTCGCTGATAGCCCCACCTCCTATGATGAGGTGACGAATCTGTCGCAGTCGCTCTGGTGCCTGTTGTACGAGGTTCCACACCTGCATCGGTACCATCGCGGCAAAATCAATGGCACCTTCCCACTGAGGACACCCTTTCGGCTCTACGCTGATCAGTCGCAATCCGCAAGTCAAGGCTCTCACCACCATCATTTTTCCTGCGATATAGTCGAGCGACATACAGAGCAGAGCAGTATCGCCCTCCTTCAATCCCAGAAAATCGCAGGTGATACGTGCCGAAGCCTCCATGCGTCGTTTCTCCACCTGCATCGGTTTCGGCTTGCCCGTCGAACCGCTGGTATGCACCCAGACCCATGGCTTATCATTATTCCACTCTGCTATAAAAGCGTCAAGCGACATCATCTGTTACCTATATCTGTTAATATGTTATTATGTCTTAAAAAACAGTTATTATGTCTTTATTACCAGGCGGTCACCCCGTATTTCCAACGGCATGGGAATATTATCCGTGAAGAGTTGTCCCGTACCCAGTCCTTGTGGCATACGGATATCAGGACCGTATATCTCCTGTGCCAGTCGGGCAATCGCATAAAGTCCCACATTGCTCTCCAACGCCGATGTAATCCACGAACCGATGCTCATATCACGTGCTATGTCCACCCATTCCCTGACGCCCATCATACCACCATGCAACGAGGGTTTCAGTATGATGTAAGCAGGTCGGATGATGTTCAGCAACTGTCGTTTCTGGTCAGGGTCGTTCACCCCTATCAGTTCCTCGTCGAGTGCAATACGCAGGGGTGCTTCCCGACAGAGTTCTGCCATGTCCGCCCACTGTCCTGCCTTGATGGGCTGTTCGATGGAGTGCAGCGCATATTGCGAGAGCAGTTCCAGTTTATACAGAGCCTCGTCAAATTTAAATGCTCCATTCGCATCCACGCGCAGTTCCAGTTCACGAGGTCCGAAGCGTTCACGAATCTTTTTCAGCAATTCCAGTTCTGCCTCGAAGTCGATGGCACCTATCTTCAGTTTGATACATCTGAACCCCTGTTCCAATTTCTGCTCGATGCGCTGTTGCATCTCGTCGAACGTACCCATCCACACCAGTCCGTTGATGGGAATGGAGAAGGCCTCGCCCTCCGTATCTTCCTTCTTACATCTTACATCATTCAGTGCCGTTTCCATACCAAAGAGCATCGAGGGATAGTCGCGCATTGTTTCATAGTCTATCTTCCCTGTTCGCTCCACGTCATCACAGAACGTCCTCAGTTTCTCACTATAGTCCGGTATGTCGTCACAACTCAACTGAGGCAATGGGGCACACTCCCCCACTCCCTTCCTGTTGCCATCCTCCAAATGCAACAGCCATATCTTACGCTCCGTGTACACCCCTCGGCTCGTTCCAGCCGGTTGCTTAAAGTGCAGCACGCGCTCCTCTATCGATATCTTCATGGGATTTTAGGATATTGGTCGAAATCGGGTTTACGTTTTTCCAGGAAAGCCTTACCACCCTCCTGCGCTTCATCCAGGAAGTAGTAGAGCATCGTCGCATCACCAGCCAACTGCTGAATACCAGCCTGTCCGTCCAGTTCCGCATTCAGTCCTGCCTTGATCATACGCAGGGCAATAGGACTGCGCTCCATCATTTCCTCTGCCCATGCCACACACTCGTCTTCCAACTGCTCCAGGGGCACCACCTTGTTCACCATACCCATTTCCAGAGCTTCCTGAGCCGTGTACTGTCTGCACATAAACCATATCTCGCGTGCCTTTTTCTGTCCTACGATACGAGCCAGATAACTGCTTCCGAAGCCCGCATCAAACGAACCCACCTTCGGACCCGTCTGTCCGAAGATAGCATTCTCCGAGGCAATCGTCAGGTCGCACACCAAATGCAACACGTGTCCGCCCCCAATGGCATAACCGTTCACCATCGCTATCACGGGCTTAGGCAGACGACGAATCTGCATCTGCACATCCAGCACACTCAGACGGGGCACGCCCTCATCATCCACATATCCGCCGCGCCCCTTCACGTGCATATCGCCACCCGAGCAAAACGCATGTTTCACGTCAGCGAGCGATTTACCCTCCGGCACTTCCGACATAGCCCCCGTCAGCAGCACCACTCTGATCTGTTGCATCTCACGGCACATGGCGAAAGCCTGCGACAGTTCCAGTGTTGTTTTCGGTGTAAACGCATTCCGGTAGTGCGCCCTATTAATAGTAATCTTCGCAATACCATGATATTCTTCGAAGAGAATTTCCTCGAATTTCCTAATCTCTTTCCATTCTCGTTGCATCATATCTCTTTTATTTTTAGAATCTATGTGCAAAGGTACAAAAAAAAATCTAATTCTGTCATTTGGCTCGTTTTTATTCCCCCATTTGGCCATATTCCGTTCTGCCGTTTGTAGAAATATCCCTGCTAAGCGCCATTGCTTAACAGGGATTTTCATTACTCATTTAAAATTTCCCACGCCCTCGCCACATACGGTGCCAGTTCTTCACGTTGCCGGGTGGTCAGTCCGCACTCCATCGTTGCCATAGCCAGCACGATGTCGCACCACACCACCTGCGTTTCCGCCTTCATCGGGGGCAGGGGTGTTTCAGGTGATAGTCCTGTCAGTCGGCACACCGTCTGCACGTAGGCGTTGATCACCCGTTCCCCTTCAGGGTCCCAACGTGCCACGATCTGCCTGATGGTTCGGCACCCATGCTTATTATAATAAGTACGTAGCAGACAAAGTGCAGCCCTGAATCCATATTCCATTGTTTCAAACTGGGCGAAGTTCCTGTCTGTAGATGGCTTCACCTCCCCCTGCCAATTAATTTTCTCACTCTTAATAATATTCAGCGGATTATTGTTCCGAAGTCCACGTGGAAGTTTATTAATTTTTGTATTCATAATTTTTCTAATCGTATCTTCAGCACGCTTTCACAAAGCGAAGCGATTGAAAGAATTCTTCAATTTTAAATTCTACAACATAATAGTACCTGTTTTGTGGAACAAAGCCTTCTGACTGCCCTTCTCTTCGCAAATTTTCTCTATCAGATGGTCGCGACACAGGCGCGTCACCTTCTTGCGAGCAGAGGCCTCACTACCCAGATTGAAGCAGCGAACGACGTCCTCGATGGTAAACTCATCAGGCAGACGATCAAAAGCCTCGTAGGTCTTCTGACGGCGCTGCACATTCACGCTGGCGTCCTTCAGCTTGTTGTCGAAATAGTTCTCGGCCATCGCACCAAAGTAGTGACGCTGACAGGCGTATTGGATGTTCGTAATCAGCTCTGCCAGTCGCCAATCCACTTCATCCGTCTCAAACTCACCACACCAGTACTGTCCTTCCTGCTTCATCTGATCCCAGTGACGCATCACAATAAACGGCGCAGCGAAGTTCAGGCCATGATAGGCACAGCGCTTCAGCAGCATCTCGTCAGCTTTCGAATCGTTCTCCTTGGCATCCTCCATGCGACGTGCCGTCCAGTCATATAACTCGTCGACAATTTTGTCGACACTCAAGAGCCCCTTCGTCTTGTCCAGCTTCTCGGCCCACACCCTCAGGCGCTCGTCGCTGTCGTAGTCCACAACACTCTCGCGACTCATCATCTCAAAGTTGGTCGCAGGCAGAGGAATACAGGTCAGACGGGTTGCCAGTCCAGAACCAAAATTCTGCTCGTTCACCATCTTCTTCAGCGCGATGGGCGTACCTGTGTAGATGAAGTTCCAAATCACGTAGAACTCCTGGAACACACTGTCTACATTCGAGTAGGCCTGACCGTCTTCCTCGTTGTGGAACGCCTTCAATTGCAGCGCCTGCTTGTCGATGTACGCGCCACCCTTCTGCAGCGACAGCGTGTTGTCCAGCTCCGTGTCGAACGTCAGCATGTGCAGCTGCATCGGTTCTCCGTCCACCTCCTCAACAGCATTCACCATGTCCTGAATAAACTGCGCATTACTGGTTCGTGCAGGGTGAATCCTAACCACCACCTTCGGCTTCTTGGGCTTCTCTTTATTGGCACCCTTCGTACGCATCTGCTCACGATAGGCATTGATCGCCTCTTTGCCAATCTTATCAGCCGCCACGATGGGCGAAGCCAACAGTTTGAACAATCGCGTGGCAAAGCTCTTACCACTGGCAGGATCGCCAATAATCAACGTTGAATTATTCAGCCTGCGCAGCTCCTCAGGGCGATGGTAGAACCTGTAAGTACAGCGTGTCATCAAGGTCATCAGCAGACCTCCGCCTACAAACAGCGCCGCAGGATACTGATTGCGCTTCAATCCCTTCGTAATATCCTTTATCAGCGGATACTCTTCAGCCAGAGCCTCGATCTCAGCGCCCCATTCCCACAATAGAGGGTCGATGTTTGAAGGCTGATGGCTGACATCAACTAATTTTTCACTTTTCACTATTCCCTTTTCACTCAAAATGCCACTAAGCATTTTACTCAGTCCTTTGGGTGGCTCCTTGCAGGCAGATTCCACGATGCTGCACAGTTCCTGCTCGCCCAGTCCCAGGCGAGGCATAATCTCCAAGAGCAGCTGCTTGTTGTTGTCGCAAATAGCCCTCAGGTTCACTGCCAACTGGTACAGTTTCACATTCCTCTCACCCTCCTGTGGCTCTCCACCATTCTGTTTCCACCACGCGTCAATGATCTCGCTGTACGGAATACCTTTGAATTTCTTTTCTGAACACGAATCTGTCGAATCTGACGAATCTTTTTCCTGTGCGCAGCTATTCGTGTGATTCGTGCAATTCGTGTTCGTTAAAAACTGCTCCGTGTTCGTTTCCTCCCAAGGCCTGTAGTGTTTGTTAGCCTTCTTCGCTCCAGCAGGCACTTGTTCCTGTTTCCTCATCACGCGTACCTTCAGCAGATTATACTCTTTCTCGCACTCCTCTGCCGTCATGGGTTCCTCGAAGAGGCAATCGTCCAGATAAGGCAGGTCTTCCTCACTGCCGCTGGTCGAGAATACCACCCGCTGCAAGTCCTTCGCGCTTGTGTCCATTTCCACTTTCAGAATCGTTGCCACGCGCACCTGATTCTCCAGTATTGTAGTGCCCCTGCGGCGCTCACAGACCAAGTGCCAACCTCCACTGGCCGAACGTTCGAGCATCTTCAGACCAATCTCGTCCCTTTTGCTAAGAATCAGTTCCTTCAGCTGTTGTGAGTGTTCTTTATCGTAGCAGTCTACATCGTGAAAGAAGTAACTGCCGATGTTATTACAGCCTGCAATCTGGCCATTCACATGACCTATGTTATAAGCCAGTTGCAGCAAGGCGGCCTTAGCCTTCTCGTCGCCCTGACGCGCCTTGTTCAGGTTTTCCAAATTCTGTTGCGAGCTGCGCAGCGCCATCAACTCGTCACGGTTCTTTACAGGGTGGGCAAACTTTCGCTTGTCCTTACCCTTGCATAAATATTCAATCCTGTATATCATACTGTCTACAGTGTTTGAAGGTCAGTAATATAGAACATATTCTCATGGCGCTCAGCGTATGCGCCCACCGCAATAATTGTTACTAATGCTTCCATGTCGCT
Source organism: Prevotella sp. UBA2711 (assembly GCA_002354095.1). Lineage (GTDB taxonomy): Bacteria > Bacteroidota > Bacteroidia > Bacteroidales > Bacteroidaceae > Prevotella. The sequence continues at coordinate 120,295 of DEKX01000037.1, forward strand.
TTTAAATTATTAGGTTTAACAAAACTCGATGAGGTCCAGTTCTTGTTCAATTAGGGCGTTCTTCGCATCCTGGTTGTGCTCATTGAGCAGCTCGATGACCTGCGCCGTGCAGGAATCCTTCGGAAAACTGCCGAACACCTTGATGCGCTCCATCGACTCCTTCACCCATCCCCACGGCAACTTCTTCACCATGCGGTCCTTCTCGCGCACTCGCGGCTGGCGGTTATACGCCTTGAAGGTTAAACGACCTGTGTTCTCGTCCACATACAGAACACCTTCCACTCGCTTGCCTGCGATGAGCTTTGTCATCAGCTCCAGGGCATCCAAAATAAAAATGTACTTTTTCATAATCGATTCGAATTAGTGAGCTTTGGAAAGCGGGTTTTAGTTTGAGCTCAATTCGTACGTACACATTTCCACGCTCATCCTCCGACTCGGTTATTTTAAAATTGTTATTTGATAATTATTTCCTGCGTTCCCCTTTGGCGGACCACGCCACCGTTTTGCAGTCCGGCATTCTTCAGTCCGTCACACATCTGCCAGTGGCGGCAACAGAACTGCTGACGTACCTTCAACTGCATTTTCTTACACGTACGCTCGCCGTCGTTCTCTACTTCCTTAAACTGGCACGAGGCACACATCTTCTTCACTGTGATGCCATAGGCATTCACGCTAACTTCTGAATGTTTCATTGTTTGAAATCTAATTTGTTCTAACATCATTTTACCTGTTTAAGAATCCTTCATTTCTGATTACGCTGGCAAAGATAGAACAAAAAAAAGTGACGTACCTTACGAAAAAGTACGTCACGAACAAATCCCCGAACACAGGAACAAATAACCGAACAACTACCCGAAAACTAAACCTAAGTAGCCTTGAAAATATTCAAAAATCGCTTACCGACATTGATTCTTCGCTTAGCCTCCGTCGTGTCACAATCAACGAATGTCCAGTCAGGGAAACGACCCGTAAAGGTGTTTTGCTTCTTGTTGATGCTGTCTTCCGACGGCAGGCGCTCAACGTCCGCCGCTTTCAGATAGGCGATAAACGATGCCGGCGTATTGAAATAAGGCATGTCGTTAGTATGATTCATCACCTCCATCACCCACGTATAGTCATACAAATACTTCAGCACGCCCTCGTCCCACAATCCCTGCACAGCCATCCCTACGCGCACGTCGGTTGCTGCCGTGTTATCGTCGCCGGTCTCTCTGATGCAGTCATTCGTCTCATCCACATGCACCTCTCCCTTATCGATACAGAGGTTTACCACCTTGTTGTCATGGACATCGATATACGACCCCTGTACATAAACCTTATTCCCTGCCATAGCTCACCATATTATTATTGTGAATATCGTTGTAGTTGCCAGCCACCTGCAGCACATGCACCTCCGTCGTCTGTCGCCGCAATGACTCGTTCTCGTTCCTTAGCCTTTCGTTCTCGGACATCACCTCCGTCACAGCATCAATAGCATGGAAGAATCCATCCATCAACTCGGCTTTCTCCATCATTTGCTCGCGCTCCCGTTCGAGCGCACGACGCGCATCGCGTGTCGCCTCCTTCATCTCTTCAGCATTCCATCTTTGTTTCATGATGTTTCTCATTTTAATTATTTTTAGTTATACATTATATGATTGCCAAGGCATAGCATCCTGTCTTTTGCAATTCAAATGCAAAAATAATAGTAGGGTGTACTATAAGTCAGGACACCCTACTAAACTTTAACCTCTTTTAAGATTTTAATCCCTTAACCGTTAACTGTTAACCCTTAACCCTTAACCGTTATATGTCCTTCAGCCTTCATCCATCAGACATCTTACATCAAACATCCTCAGTACCAGCCCCTGGTGTCTCATGCCGTTATTGAAATAACCTGATGGATTTCTTTGACGAAATTCTTTAGGCTGACAAAATTATCTCCAAAGGTACCTCGCCAATTATATGCCTTTAATGGATACTCCATGAAGTTCCTAACCTCTATATCGCCATTTACGCTAACATAGTCGAGAATATTCTTCAGGTATCTTTCTTGTTCTGACGTCAGGTTGTTGTCGTTGATAAACTTCTGATATATCTGGAGGGCTTTCTTTCTGTCTATGCCATTGACGACACGGATGAATGCAGCCACATTTGTTTTATATGGATGTCCCTCTGCCAGTTCGTCAAACTCTTCACGACTGCCAAGTTCTTCAAAGAATACTCGCTCCAGTTCTGCGAAATCCGCTGGTGTCAACTGCTCAAACTGCTGTATCTTCTGAAGTGTAGGATTACCTGTATTTTGTGCCAGATAATCTACCACTCTTTGCTTGTAAGAAGTACGGATAACAGGATCTTCTTCACCCTCTTCTATCAGGTATGGGTCTTCAATGTCAATAATAAACTTCTCTTTCTTTCTGGCCTCTTCAAGCAGCTTTATCAAGTCTCTCAGTTCTGTCCTTACGCTTTCAAGACTGTCAAGGCTCTCATTCGCCCAGAATGGTGGTTGCTGAACCTCTCGGATGGTGTCTAAATGCTTCATCACAGCAGGTATTGAGCCCTTCTTTTCCAGATGGGCAGCAACATTTACTACAACCTGCCTATACTGTCCCACACGAACTGTAGAGTCGATATGAGCCAACTGCAGATGAAGCATGATGACGTCGAATTTCTTGGCAGATTCATCATCATCATCTTGTGGTATCAGCTTCCCTATTTCCTTCAGGCGCAAAACATCTACCTCTGAGAGATATGTCCATTTTTCCTTGTCTCGGAATGGCTCTATGATGTTCCAATATGGGCGAGCATCCTTTCGCTCCTTCACAATGCCGTTTACCTGTTGGTGCAACAGCACCTTCAGGTCGTCATGCATCTTCTTGTCAAAAGCCTTCTCCTGATGCTCGGCACTTTGCAGTTCCTTTGCTATGTCCAGTCGCAGAGAGAAGAGTCTTTCTGTCAATGACTTGCTGTTTGAAGCATCTATGCCATCAGGTTTCTTTGAGAAATAATCGAAGTTGCCACACCAGTCAAAGATATAGAAGCATTCCTTGTCCTTACCCTCTCCGAAGATGTTAGGACAAAGGCGAGTTCCTCGACCTATCATCTGCTCAAACTTGATCTTCGACTTCACAATCTTGAAGAAGACCAGATTCAATACTTCTGGCACATCAATACCAGTGTCAAGCATATCCACACTGACAGCTATCTGAGGCATGCTTTCTGCAACCTTGAATTTTGCTATCAGCTTATCATGATAGTTCACCTGATTGTCTATCAACTGGCAATAGTCTGCCCCACGATTGGGGAATAGTGCATGGAAGCGTTCCACTATTCTCTCAGCATGCTTGTGATTATAGGCAAAGATGATCGTCTTTCCTATATCTTCGCCACTCTTAATCTTCAAGCCGTTCTCCATCAGTTCTGACAATACATTGTCTATCGTATCGTCATTGATGAGGTAACGGAATATCTCGTTTCCTTCTATGTCACGATGGTATTCCGCATTGGGGTCAATGCCCTTCAGCATCTTCTCGTAGTCCCACACTTTTTCCAGTTCCTCGCGCTGTTCTGGAGTCAGTTCGTCATACTTGATGCCCCTATTTATCATCTTCGAGAAATGACGCTTTGCCTTGTAAGCCACAAGGTATCCATCATTAACTGCCTCGTCAAAGGTATATTCAAAGTTCGGCTCATTCTCCAGCTCCAGCAATCGGAAGGTATTCTTGTCTATCTCGTCACGAGGTGTTGCTGTCAGACCTATCAACAACGAATCAAAGTATTGGAAGATGGCTCCATACTTTCCAAATACCGATCTGTGGGCCTCATCTATGATGATCAGGTCAAAATGTCCTACGCTGAACTTCACATCATACTCATTGATGTAGTTGATCATCGTCTGGTAGGTGGAGAAAATGAATCGAGCCTCTAAGTCTGGCTCATCATCGTCTGACAGTGATGCCATCGACTCACTGGGCAACAGCTTTTCGAAATTGCCCCTTGCCTGACCAACCAATTCTGTTCTGTCGGCAAGGAACAACACATGCTTTATCCAGTCGTTATTTGACAGCACCTTGCAAAGCGAAATGCTCACTCGCGTCTTTCCTGTACCAGTGGCCAGCACCAGCAATCCACGACGATGCTTCATGTTGAGCCATTCCACCAGGCTCTTGATGGCAGTCTTCTGATAAGGTCTGTCAGTAATTGTCTCGTCTATGGTCATGTCCTTGATGTCAGCCCTGCCACGTTTCTGCATGATATATTCCAGGTCGTCATGACTATGGAATGAGATGACTTCTCTGTCAGGATATCCCAAGCCGTCAATCACCTTGGTGACATAACCATTGGTATAGTATATGACAGGTCGGATACCATATTTCTTTTCCAGACAGTCAGCATACAGTATGGCCTGCGCTCTGCCTTTTCCTGCATTCTGTATGGTACTCTTGGCCTCTACGACTGCCAAAGGTTTTCCACCTCTGCTAAACAGTACATAGTCGCAATAGCCCTTACCGCTTGGATTGGGCATGCCTTCCACCTCAACCTCAATGCAAGCCTTTCCACCTTGTATGTCGCCCTTTACTGTCAGGATGTCCCACTTTGCTTCATTCAGCATATAGTCAATGAGACACCTTCTTGTCACTGCCTCGCTGGCAAGCGACTCCTTTGGCGTTTCTACAGGCTTTACAGGATTGTCTATCACCTCCTTGGGAACGCTGTCAACAACCTCTTGCGACACTTGTGGCTCAGGAGATGTTAACACCTGCATTCCAGGCAGCACCTGTGGCACCAAAGTGGCGTCAAAGGCTACGATGTTCTTTATCGCCTTCCAACGATACAGAAAGCCCTCCACTACATAGAATAGAGCCCTCAAGCAGATGAAGGCATCATTCTTCTTGATCTCTTGTGTCCCTGTATGAGAAGCATAGTTGCCAAACTTCTTGACGGTATAGATATTCTTCTGAAACTCCCAGTCATAGTTGATGAAGGCATCCATCTCCGGATGCTTCAGCATATCGTTAAGTGATTCCTTCTGCTCCACCGTGGCTGATGCCATAGCCAGATGGTGCCTTACCAGCCATTCCAATGCCTTACGGGCATTAGTAGCAGACTCCTCTGGGTAAGAGTTCTGAAATATTTCTGCCTTATCGCAATACGCATGCAGTTTGCTGAAGCTCGGAATATGCTGAGCTAATAGTTGGATAAAGTCGAAATTCTTCATATCACTTAATTTTTAGTCAAACCATCACTTAACGTTTTCATTCAAACCAATACTGCATTCTTGATGCAAGCAATGTTTCTAGGTCTTTTATCGTAGAACTGATTTGCGCCTTCTGCTGCTCAATCAACTCTATCCTCTTTGCAAATTCTTGCTGAAGGGAGAGAGGAGGGATAATTATTTTGGTCTTTTTGATTTCTCCTAAATGCAAATTGGGAACACCAATACCTTTTAATGAGTCATCAAATTGTTGTTTTGTATATGGATTATTAATTGCATAATGCAAATACTCAGGCATATTGTTTGTTTTAGGTCTTAACAAAGCTAAACTTACATAAATATCAAATATATCATCGGTATCTACTACAGCACATATACCCGTTGTCCCATTTTTACACAACAGTATATCCCCACGTTTGGGAGCTATTCTTTTGTGTAATTCGCTATGAAGCTCATAAGGAATAAATTTAATGTTTCCCCAATCAATATAGCCGCTTACGACATCCTTAGCAGATAAAAATTTGACACCATTAATTTTATCTTCTGTATATTGGGGAGTCTGATGAGTTCCATCTTTTATAAATTCACAAGTGTCGTTCAATGTTTGTACCGAGAATGCTGTATTATGTAAATCTCCAAACATATCATAGAATATGCTTTGAGCAAGAGCATCAAGGTCACTCAACTGAGCCTTCTTCAGACTTATCAGCTCATTTATCTTATCCAACTCAGAAACAATAGATTGCTGCTCAGAGAGAGGGGGAACGGGAAACTCTACGCTATTAAGTTTTTTTGCAGATAGATGTTTGACCGTTACGAATGGCGTTTCATCTTCTATGTGTTTTAGAATAATCTGCATCTGATAATAGATAAACCTTTCCAACATAGTACTATCAGCTGCATATATTTTGCACACTCGTTGATTTAACAAAGCCTTTTCAGATTTCCAAGGCGCTATATTAAATTCGCCATCCATTCCAATGAGAAGGTCACCATTTTCAACATAATATCCTTCAGGAATAGCTCCTTTGTAATACGTTTCAGAATAGCCTCGAACGACGTCTCTTATTCTTATCAATTGTGGATAATTGTCGTCTTCGCAAAAGAAAGAAGAATCAAACGCAAATCCATATTGAATCCCGCAAACCTCTCCCAATTTCTTATATGTCCACCCTTCTCTCATTCTGTATCTCCGTTGGTTTCTTTAAACTCTGCAATCCACTCTCTCACTTTTGCCTGCAACAAATCCTTGTCTGGCAAATAGAGTTGATATTGCGTAGCATAAATATTCGTCAACACTGCTGACGAATTTGACAAACACTGTTTACCAATTTCCTTTTGAATTGGGTAACCACTGTTTACCGAATTTGAATAAACCATAAAGAAACGTCTGCACAACTTAAGCGTTTCTTCAGACCATCCATTTCCAAAACGCGCAGAAAGCCTGTTGGACAAGGTTTTCAGTACCTGTTTTCCATATTCAGCACGTGCCTTACCCTGCTGTTCGTCTTCAACAATATATTGTCCAATGTGGAATTTGGTATAAACCTCTGCCACATTGATTGTCGTAGCAACATGTTTGCGAGCCTGATTTATCAGTGCAGATACCTTCTCAAAGAGGGCATCTATACGAGCTGTTTCTTGTATTTCGTTCTTCTGTGCCATCATCATTTCTCTTCCAACATCTTATACAGTTCACTATAACCCTTCAGATATTCTCCTTCTGTCTTTTCAAGACGAGTAAGGATGTCTGCAACAGGTTCGTACTCTACCTTCTCCCTCTCTATCTCCTTGTACTTGTTGATAGACAGGTCGTAGTTGTTCTGGCGAATCTCTTCCACAGGAACAAAGAAGCTCTGCTCCTTGCGACTGCGAGACTCTTCTGCCTTCAGATTGTTGTAGCGAGCTACCACATCAGGAATATCGTTCTCGCTGATAGGACTTCGCTTATCGTCAAGACTGAAGCCATCGGCCTTCATGTCGTAGAACCACACCTTGTCCGTGCCACCACTATTTGTCTTTGAGAAGACCAGAACGGCAGTACTTACTCCAGCGTATGGCTTGAAGACGCCACTTGGCATAGAGATGACAGCCTTTAGTTGCTGGTTATCTACAATCTCTTGACGAATGGCGATGTGGGCCTTGCTGGTGCCAAACAATACGCCATCAGGAACAATGCTGGCACAACGGCCTCCGACCTCCAAAGAGCGAACAAACTGAGCAAGGAACAAGAGTTCTGTCTTACTCGTATTGGCATAGGCAAGAATCTTCTTGTTTACATTGCCCTTGTCCAGGCTGCCTGCAAAAGGAGGATTTGCCATGATGAGCGTATAGCAACTCTGATCATCATTCTGTTCTGACAAAGAGTCGCGCCAAGCAAGTTCTGGAGCAGTAATGTCATGAAGAAGAAGGTTCATGGCACCTATTCGAAGCATCGTCTGGTCTGTATCGTAACCATTAATCATCGATGTCTTCATGTGATGCACTTCTTCTGCTGCATACAAGGCCGACCCATAATGCTCCTTGATATACTTGACTGCTTCCACAAGGAATCCTGCGCTACCCATTGCTGGGTCGCAGATATAGTCTTTGGGGGTTGGCTCCATCATTTCCACAATCATGCGGATGATGTGGCGAGGAGTACGGAACTGACCATTAGTGCCTGATGCAGCCATCTTGCCAAGGATGTACTCATAGACATCGCCCATAGCATCACGATTGTTCATGTCGAGGGCATCCACACCATCAACCACCTTTGTAAGGGTGCGAGCATTGGGGATAAGGAATATGGCAGACTTCATATAGCGACTGTAGGCGCTCTCCTCACCCGTTCCGATATGCTTGATAAACTCAAACACACTCTGGCGAACAATCTTGAACATATTGTCAGAGCCAAAGTTCTTAAACACATGCCAGCGAAGATTCTCGTATGGAACACCCTTCTTCTCTTCGTCAGAAACAGCCTCAGGATTCACCCATAGCTGTCCGTCGAGGAATGTGGGGTTTTGGACTTCTGCGCCCCAGTCTCGAGCATTCTCCTCTTCTTGCAGCTGCTTGTCATCTAGCAACTTCATGAAGAAGATATAGGTCATCTGCTCCAATACTGTTATGGGATTAGTAATACCTGCCACAAAGAAGGTATCCCAAATCTGGTCAATCTTATTCTTTATCTCGCCTGTAATCATATCATGTTTTAAATTAGTACTTGCAAAGATACATAATATCTTTGAGAAAAAATCTTTTTCTACAAAATTTTTACATTAATTATTTAGAAACAGCCTTCTTCCCTCTTCCTTCTTCCCTCTCACATCGGCCCAAGGCTTGCGAAGGAAACTGATAATTGTTTCTCCGTAAAAATCGTTAATTTTGCACTATCTAAGTGCGTTTTTTTTAATTTTGTGCACTACTTTAGTGCAATTTTACTATATTTGCAGCAAAAATATAACGATTATGGATATTTCGCTTATTGAATTCATGGAGAGTCAGTTGAAGTTAACCACTTCAACATTCCATAGATATATGTACAATCAAGTGAGTTGGGAGTCGAGAATGTTCGGACTTGTTGGCCCACGTGGTGTAGGAAAGTCAACAATGATCCTGCAATACATCAAGCAGAACAGAGACAAGCGACACATGTTCTATGTTGCTGCTGACCATCTGTATTTCTCAACCCACACACTTATCGACACTGTAGACGAGTTTGTAAAAGACGGTGGTGAGCAGATATTTATTGACGAGATTCATAAATATGAGAACTGGTCGCGAGAATTGAAACTCATATACGACTCTCATCCAGACTTAAAGGTGGGATTCACTGGATCGTCCATATTAGATATCACAAAAGGAGCATCCGACCTGAGCCGACGTACGCTGATATTTACCATGCAGGGACTTTCGTTCCGAGAATATCTGGCATTGTTTCATAACATAACCGCCCCAGTATATACCTTCAACGAAATTCTGGAGCATAAGGCAAAACTCGATGCCGTGAACCATCCTCTGCCATTATTCAGAGATTATCTGAAAAACGGCTATTACCCATTTGCAAGTGAGGGCAACTATGAAATGCGCTTGCGTCAGGTTATCAACCAAACAATGGAGGTAGACATCCCCCAATACGCGAATATGAACGCCTCTACTGGCCGGAAACTGAAAAAACTATTGGCCGTTATAGCACAGAGCGTACCCTTTAAGCCTGTCATGGAGTCGTTGGCCACCGTGATAGGTGTAAGTCGCAATTTGCTGCCCGACTATTTCCTCTACATGGAACAGGCGGGTATGATAGGACAACTGCGCGACGATACTGGCGGCATACGTGGCTTAGGGAAGGTTGAGAAAGTCTATCTTGACAACACGAACCTGGCCTATCTTCTTGGGCATGAGAGTGCCGACATTGGCAACATTCGCGAGACTTTCTTCTATAATCAAATGCGTGTAACGACTGATGTCATTAATTCGCGTATCAGCGATTTCGAAATAAACGGCAAGACCTTTGAGGTGGGCGGAAAGAGTAAGAAACAGAAGCAGATACAAGATGCGGCCCAAGGCTACGTGGTAAAAGATGATATCGAAACAGGTCATGGAAACATCATTCCCCTTTGGCAATTTGGATTGACTTATTAGGGCGAAACGGTGCTGGTTACACGGTGTCTGTCCCTGTGTCACTTACGCATCGCTTCGCTTACAAGTAGTCTTGTGGTAGACGTACTCTGCTAAATTTTAATATCTTTCAAGAGTTTCGGTGATTATTTGCCGCATCTTTTCGCGGAGTTCCAGTGGTTCGAGCACTTCAATACCATTGCTGTGGCGCAACAGTTCGCCCAGGAAATCACTGGTCGGACGGATGTCGAACGAGAAATCGGTGTAGTCGGGCGTAGATTCGAGCTCCTGCTGGGAGTGATGCAGGGGCAGCGTGCGCAGGTAGTTGGGCATCCACTTGTGGGCACGTAAGATGACGTGGGTCAATGGCGTGTCGTCTGTCAGTACCCCAAAATACTCAGAGAAATAACTCTGTGCCGAGAAGTCGGCAGGCATCTCAAAACAATCGTCTGTCAGCTCAACCATCGTGATGCGGTCGAGGGCAAAGATGCGCATCTTGTTCTCGTCGTTCAGCGCCAACAGGTACCAGCGCTGGCGAAACAGCTTCAAGGCGTAGGGGCATACTACCTTCTCGTAGCCCTCGGTCTCGAACTTCTTGTAGCCTATGCGCATGCGGTGGTTGGTGCGGATGGAGCTAATAATAATGTCGAGATATTGTTCGCCGGCAGGCGCATTTTCCAGCACCAGACGCTCCTTCACGGAAGCACTGTCGGCCAGCACGCCGTGCACAGTGAGTGTGGAAAAGAGCCACCGCTTGATGCTGTCGTCGCTGAGCACCTCGTTATTACCGATATAATACTTGTAGGTACGCGGCTCGCAGTCGATGATGATGCCGAACATATCAAGGATGGCGTCGCGATGACGGTTGAACGACGAGCGTTGCAGTGGATTGCCGTCGGCCACACCTTCGTCTATCCATTCCTGGTTCAGTTCTTCGAGGGTCAATTTACGATAGGCGAGCGTTTTTACGAGCCAGATGTACTGGCGGAAAATCTGAGCTACTTTCATATTGCTGACAAAGATACATTTTTCCAGCGACTTTTGCAATACTTGATGTTATTTTTCTAGCGACTTTTAACTAATTTAATGCTTATTTTCTAGAGAAGTACATTGTCACGCTGTCACGAGGTGCGGCAGTGCGGCAGCGCGGCATTGACGTTTTCGACTGTGTGCAGGGAGAGAAAAAGGGTGTATATATATCTATTTTAAATTATTATATATTATAATATATAATAATTATATATAATATAATAGATGGAGTGCCGCGGATATGAATTTTGCAAATGCCGCGCTGCCGCGCTGCCGCGCTCTCGGCACTTGTTTCGATCGTCATTTTAACATTTGAAATAAATCGAAAATAAAACAGAAAAAAGCTTGCCTTGCATGTGAAATTTTCGTACCTTTGCATTGTCAATCGGAAGTGGTGGTGACCACGGGGATTAAGGAGAAAAATTGCGAGCATTAAGTCTTGAAATTGCGCGCATTAATGGTAGCAAAAATTTCTTCGAATATCCGCCAACCGCGCGACAGAATCTAACTTATTATT
>DEKX01000044.1 GCA_002354095.1 Prevotella sp. UBA2711
AAGGACGAGCTGAAGAACACCGCTATTCAGATTACTTGCATCGACGAGCAGGGCAATGTGCTGAAGCGTGTGACTTCGGGTGACAGCGGGGACATCGAAGACCCTGAGGCTGAGGGTGGAAGCACTTCAAGCGGCGGCAATGCAAGCGGACCAAGCGCAGAGGGATAAGCAGTGAATTTTTCAGGTCACACAGAAATTCACAGAAATCACAGAAACATTGGTGCTCCGATAGATTTTTGAATTTCCACGGCATAGATTAAGATTTCTGTGAATTTCTTCGACTAGCGAAGCGACTTCGTCGATTTCCGTGTTTTCTGTGTGACAAAAAACAAAAAGATTATGAAGAAAGAAACGTGGAAATTGGTGATTCAGATACTGGTTAGTATCCTCACCGCAATGGGAACGGCATTAGGCACAGTATCATGTATTGGCTATAACCCTGCATTATAGCCGCCCCTTACCAAGGGGCTCTAAACATGGGAAATGGACCGTTTTAAAAGAGTAATTAGTAATTAGTAATGAAAATCCCTGCTGAGCATTGGGGCTCGGCGGGGATTTTTTCTTGTTAAAATTTGGAGATTAATGAAAAAGCATTATTTCGACCTGTTAAAAAGAATTAAAAAGAAGCGTCTTTTGCCTTTCTGTCGGGGGAAAATAGTAACTTTACATTCAAAATTGTTTATATGAATGATGGGCGCCGAGGCACAGTCTATGTGGTGTCAAAATAAAATCAAAAAATCCAATGACAAAGCAACTGAACTTAAAACTAGTCCTAATCATATTGGTAAGCATGATGGGTATGAATGCATACTCGTATGATGCTTATATTGACGGCATTTATTACAACTTCAATGGGGATAATGCCATAGTGACACATCAGCATCCTACGAATAGTAGCAATGATTACAAAGGTGCTGTTGTGATACCTTCGTCCGTTCACTATAACAGTAAGGACTATAGTGTGACGAGTATTGACGAAGATGCTTTCAATATGTGTTCCGGTCTTACCTCGATTACCATTCCCAGTAGCGTGACGAGTATTGACGAGAGTGCTTTCTCGCGTTGTTCCAGCCTTACCACTATTACCATCCCCAGCAGTGTGACGAGTATTGGTGATTACGCTTTCAGCGGCTGCACAGGCCTTACCTCGATTACCATCCCCAACAGCGTGCAGACGCTTGGCAATAATATTGTCTCCGGTTGCATTGGCCTGAACTCCATCAATGTGGATGCCGGCAACTCGATATACGATTCTCGCGGGAATTGCAATGCCATTATATTAACGGCTACAAACACACTGATTGCAGGATGTAAGAGTACTGTTATTCCAAATACTGTGACGAGTATTGGCTTCGAAGCTTTCTATTTTTGCTCTAGCCTTACCACCATTACTATTCCCAATAGCGTGTTGACAATTGGCAATAATGCTTTCCATGGTTGCTCTGGTCTTACCTCAGTCAAATTGTATGCCGAAACGCCTGCTCCTCTTTTGGCTGGAATATTCCCTACCGCTCAACCCATGACGTTGTATGTACCCCAGGGAAGCAAAGCAGCTTATCAGTCTGCTTCCGGATGGAGGAATTTTAGAACTATTATTGAATATGACCCATCCTTCACGCTGACTGCCAATGATTTGAAAATGGAATATGGCGACGCTGTGCCAGCATTCACATATACTACTGAAGGAGAAACGTTTAGGGGAACTCCCCAGTTTACCTGTGACGCCACGTCAGCATCACCGGTTGGAACATATCTCATTGTGGTTGGCAGGGGAACCATAGACAATGACCATGGTACCTATGAAAACGGTACATTGACCATCGAGAAGGCCCCGTTGACGATTACTGCCAAGAGCTATTCCATCAAGCAGGGCGATGCATTGCCAACGTTTGAGATTGAGTATAGTGGTTTCAAGAACGATGAATCACTCAGTGTGCTGACCACTAAGTCTTCAATAACTTGCAACGCCACATCAGAGAGTGAGCCTGGTACGTATGACATCATCGTCAGCGGAGCAGCAGCGCAGAACTACAGTTTCACTTATGTGAAGGGTACGCTGACCATTACTCAGGCTAATCCTGTAACCATAACTGCCAAGAGTTACAGTCGTCAGTATGGTGAAGCCAATCCTGCCTTTGAGTACACATCGTCAGGTGCAGCACTGAGCGGAACGCCAAGCATCACCTGTGAAGCAACAGCCACATCACCTGTTGGTGAATATCCCATTGTTATTGCCAAGGGAACCGTCACTAACTATAACGATACGTATGTGAACGGTAAGCTGACCGTTACCAAGGCCCCGTTGACGATTACAGCCAAGAACTATGCCATCAAGCAGGGCGATGCGTTGCCTTCATTCGAGGCAGAGTTTAGCGGTTTCAAGAACAGCGAAACATCCAGTGTGCTGGCTACTCAGCCTACCATAACTTGCAATGCCACATCAGCCAGCGAACCTGGTACGTATGACATCATCGTCAGTGGTGCAGATGCTGCCAACTATAGTATCACCTATGTGAAGGGAACGTTGACTATCACACAGGCAGATGAAGTTGTAGTGGCAGCCAATAGTTACATTCGTCTGTATGGCGACGCTAACCCAACATTCGGGTATTTTTCTTTTGGTACGACACTGAGTGGTGAGCCAGACATCACTTGTGAAGCAATCGCCACATCGCCAGTGGGAGAATATGACATTGTGCCAAGCAAGGGAACCATTACCAACTACAATGTGACTTATGTGAACGGTAAGCTGATCATCGGCAAGACCCCGCTGACTATCACCGCCAAGAGCTACACTATCAAGCAGGGTGAGGCATTGCCTTCATTCGAGGCAGAGTATAGCGGTTTCAAGAACGATGAAACTTCGCAGGTGCTGGCAAAACAGCCTGCTATCACTACTACTGCCACATCGGCCAGTGCTCCTGGTATGTATGACATCGTAGTCAGTGGAGCAGATGCCACCAATTATGATATCACTTATGTGAAGGGAACACTGACCATTACGCACGCAGATCCCGTAACCGTAACAGCCAAGAGTTACACTCGCCTATATGGTGAAGCCAATCCTGCCTTTGAGTACACATCATCAGGTGCAGCACTGAGCGGAACACCAAGCCTCACTTGTGCTGCAACAGCCACATCGCCTGTTGGTGATTATCCCATTGTTATTGCCAAGGGAACCGTCACCAATTATAACGATACGTATGTAAACGGAAAACTGACCATCGAGAAGGCTCCGTTGACAATTACAGCCAAGAGCTATTCCATCAAGCAGGGTGAGACACTGCCTACTTTTGAAATTGAGTATAGTGGGTTCAAGAACAGCGAAACATCCAGTGTGCTGACCACTAAGCCAACAATAACTTGCACTGCCACATCAGCCAGTGAACCTGGTACGTATGACATCATCGTCAGTGGAGCTACAGCTGCCAACTATGATATCACTTATGTGAAGGGCACGCTGACCATCACCGATGCAGATAAAATTGTGATTGCAGCCAATAGTTACTGCCGTCTGTATGGCGATGCTAATCCAACTTTCGGGTATGTTGCTTTCGGAACAACACTGAGTGGTGAGCCAGACATCACTTGTGAAGCAACAGCCACGTCGCCAGTTGGTGAATACGACATTGTGGCAAGCAAGGGAACTGTCACCAACTATAACGATACGTATGTGAACGGTAAGTTGATTATCATCAAGGCTCCGTTGACAATCACAGCCAAGAACTACACTATCAAGCAGGGTGAGACACTGCCAACATTCGAAGCCACTTATGAAGGCTTTAAGAACAGCGAGACATCCAGTGTGCTGACCACTCAGCCTACAATAACTTGCAACGCTTCATCGTCCAGTGCTCCTGGTACGTATGATATCGTGGTCAGTGGTGCTGCTGCCACCAACTATGATATCACTTATGTGAAGGGAACGTTGACTATCACGCAGGCAGATCCTGTAACTGTTGTTGCCAAGAGTTACAGCCGTAAGTATGGTGAAGCTAATCCATCCTTTGACTACACATCGTCAGGTGCAGCACTGAGTGGTACACCAAACATCACTTGTGAAGCAACAGCCACATCGCCTGTTGGTGAATACGACATTGTGGCAAGCAAGGGAACCGTCACCAATCACAATTTGGCCCTTGTGAATGGTAAACTGACAGTTACCAAGGCCCCGTTGACAATTACAGCCAAGAATTTTGCCATCAAGCAGGGTGAGGCATTACCAACGTTCGAGATTAAGTATAGCGGTTTCAAGAACGGTGAGACATCCAGTGTGCTGGCCACTCAACCTACCATAACTTGTAGCGCTTCATCGTCCAGTGCTCCTGGTACGTATGACATCGTAGTCAGTGGAGCTACAGCTGCCAACTATGATATCACCTATGTGAAGGGCACGCTGACCATTACCGATGCAGATAAAATTGTGATTGCAGCCAATAGTTACTGCCGTCTGTATGGCGATGCTAATCCATCTTTCGGGTATGTTGCTTTCGGAACAACACTGAGTGGTGAGCCAGACATCACTTGTGAAGCAACAGCCACATCGCCAGTTGGTGAATATCCCATTGTGGCAAGTGAGGGATCTGTTAACAACTACAATGTAGTTTATGTGAACGGAAAGTTGGCCATCGGCAAGACCCCGCTGACAATTACAGCCAAGAGCTACACCATCAAGCAGGGTGAGACGTTGCCAACATTCGAAGCAGACTACAGTGGTTTTAAGAACAGCGAGACATCCAGTGTGCTGACCACTCAGCCTATTATCACAACTACTGCCACATCAGCCAGTGAACCTGGTACGTATGATATCGTGGTCAGTGGTGCAGCAGCGCAGAACTACAGTTTCACTTACGTGAAGGGTACACTGACTATTACACAGGCAGACCCTGTCACTATTACAGCAAAAAGCTACACCATTCAGTATGGTGACGAACTGCCTACATTTGAGTTCACCAGCGAGGGAGCAACTCTAAAAGGTACGCCGGCCATCAGTTGTGAGGCAACAAAGACTTCGGCAGTGAGTACCTACCCAATTGTGATTACAAAGGGTAGTGTGACGAACTACAACACCACCTTTGTCAATGGTAAACTGACAGTTACCAAGGCCCCGTTGACAATAACAGCCAAGAATTATGCCATCAAGCAGGGTGATGCATTACCAACGTTCGAGATTGAGTATAGTGGCTTCAAGAACGGTGAGACATCCAGTGTGCTGGCCACTCAACCAACCATAACTTGTAGCGCTTCATCGTCCAGTGCTCCTGGCACGTATGACATCGTAGTCAGTGGTGCAGATGCTGCCAACTATAGTATCACCTATGTGAAGGGTACACTGACCATCACGCAGGCAGATGAAGTTGTAGTAGCAGCCTATAGTTTCGTTCGTCTGTATGGCGACGCTAACCCAACTTTCGGGTATTTTACTTTTGGTGCAGCACTGAGTGGTGAACCAAGCATCACTTGTGAAGCAACAGCCACGTCGCCTGTTGATGAATATGACATTGTGCCAAGCAAGGGAACCATTACCAACTACAATGTGGCTTATGTGAACGGCGAGTTGATGATCTTAAAGGCTCCGTTGACGATTACAGCCAAGAGCTACACCATCAAGGAGGGTGAGGCAATGCCAACTTTTGAGGTTGAGTATCGCGGTTTCAAGAACGACGAGACGAAAGCTGTATTAGCCACTCAGCCTACCATCAGTTGCAG
Source organism: Prevotella sp. UBA2711 (assembly GCA_002354095.1). Taxonomy (GTDB): domain Bacteria; phylum Bacteroidota; class Bacteroidia; order Bacteroidales; family Bacteroidaceae; genus Prevotella. The sequence continues at coordinate 5,710 of DEKX01000044.1, forward strand.
CGCCACATCAGCCAGTGCTCCAGGCACCTACGACATCGTAGTCAGTGGAGCAGATGCCACCAACTATGATATCACTTATGTGAAGGGAACGCTGACTATCAAGCAGGCAGATCCTGTCACTATTACAGCAAAGAGTTATACCATTCAGTATGGTGGCGAACTGCCAGCATTTGAGTTCACCAGCGAGGGAGCAACACTTGAAGGGAAACCAGCCATCACTTGTGAGGCAACAACGACCTCGGCAGTAGGTACTTACCCCATTGTGATTACAAAGGGTAGTGTGACGAACTACAACACCACCTTTGTCAGTGGTACGCTGACCATCACGAAGGCTCCGTTGACGATTACAGCCAAGAGCTGCACCATCAAGCAGGGTGAGGCATTGCCAACATTCGAAGCCACTTACGAAGGCTTTAAGAATAATGAGACTTCTCAGGTGCTGACGAAGCAGCCAGCTATCACCACTACTGCAACTTCATCAAGCGAGCCAGGTGAATACGACATCACCATCAGTGGTGCTGAGGCTCAGAACTATGACATCAGTTATGTTGCAGGAAAATTGACCATTACAGCCTCTGATGGTATCAAGGAGATATCGTTAGAGCATCCTGTATCCGTCTTCAACCTTTCTGGTCATAAAGTTCGTTCGAATGTTACTTCACTCGAAGGACTTCCCAAGGGTGTTTACATCATCAACGGAAAGAAAGTGGCAATCAAGTGACAATCCTATCAAATAGAAAAATAATTAAGCAATAGCAAAAATATGAAACGTATATTCTACTTATTCCTACTGACAATTACCGCCCTCAGCCTCCAGGCTCAGGACTTCCAGTTGTACTTTGCCAACAACGTCAGCGACGTTTCCAATCTGCGCAGCATTCGTAAGTCGAATAAGCTCAATTGGCAACCTGTCACCAACGGAACACTCGCCACCAATATGGTGCAGGTGGAAGGCGTGAAGAGAATGTTTGCCTCTACGAACATGAAAGGTCGTGAGCAACAGCAGCAGTTCTGGAAGATGCGCGACAACAATCTGCTCTGTTTCCGCATCAACGACGGCGACAACAGCAAGGGTGCGTTGTTTGAGGTGCGCATGTACTATAACGACTACGAGAAATACATGTATCTCGGTGTCAGCAACTATTTCTTCGTCAATATTCCCCACAAGGACGACAAGGTAACTATCAAGGTCAACAAAAAAGTGTCAAAGGATGTGGCCAAGACTGATACGCTGACCTTCACCTATCAGGTTTTTGACTGGGACAACGACCGCCTGTACACCTTCCAGCTCGACTCCAAGCGACAGGCTGAGAACCGCAGCTACCTGCTGGAATATACCACAAAGAAAGACGGAGGGCAGACCACGACAAAGACCTTGGAACTGAAGAACGACAAGTTCCAGTCATTCTATGTTCCCGAGGATGAAACGCTGACCGGTCTGAACCTCGTCAGCGACAACAACGGCAACAAGCAGAAGTTGAAGATGGATCTCAACAAACTGATGTATGGCGTATGGTTGTCGGATGCTTACACGCGTCCTCGTCTGGAGACAAACTTTAACCTCGACAAGCACGCCAATCGTGAGCTGACCATCTTCAATATGTTAGGAACAGGACTGGTGGAGCATTTCGATACGCTGTATCTGACTATACACGGACGCAAAAACCGCTTTGTGGAGAATGCCACCCTGAAAGTTGTCAGTCTGAACAATAAAGGCGAATATGTTGCCGACAGCCATGTAAAGGTGGACAAATACGACACGAAGAAGAGAGCCTATCGCATTATAACAATGGGCAACCCTGCCTACATTGAAATCCTGGCACAGGGATATTATCCCCGGCTCTATCGCTATCCCGGAGCGAGCGACCCCACAACGGGAGTGCTTGACACGAAGCGCTGTCGTGCAAGGGTAACACTTATCTCTGGCAATTACGACAGCAAGAAAGAAGCTATCAGCGAGCAGACTATCTTCCTGCTGAAAAACTTGAACACGTCCACCACTGTCGGCGGCAAGAAGTATCAGCAATTCGGTATCGACTCCATTAGGACAGAGACACGAGGTAAGGAAAGTGAAGTCGTATTCATGGAGGACGGCGGCTATCAAGACCCCAAGATGTTGAACGGTAAGCAAATAGACAAGTATGCCCGCATGCGCATCACGATGTCCGTTCCCAAGGGAAAGAATCAGCAAGACCCTGCGCTGACAGCCAAGGAGAAGGGTGGCACCACCTCGTACACATTCAACTATCTGCAGCGCAGTTCCGTTCTGGCTAAGAATTATCCTGGTCTGACTCGTGACTACTTTGACCTATACTATGACCTGTCGAACCCACAGCTGCCTGAGAACAAACCCTATAAGCTGTTGCTCACTATTGGTGAAAACAAATTTGGCCAGTTCCCTTATTTGAAACGTTCCGTCGTAAACAATAAGGACATCAAGAAGGAAGGTGAGAATAAGACTAAAGAAATCATTACACCTAATAAGAACTGGTTTCATGGTGGTGGACAGGATGGGGGTACTTGGGATTTCCTTTTTTCACCCAGTCTCAGTTATAGCCCACAATCTTTCCCTGGATTTGGTATTAGTATTATTCCTGTTTTCTATTGGGAAAAACAATATTTAGATGTCAACGTCAGTATCTCTATAGCCGGACGAGGATCAGGAGATAAAGAAAGCGGCAAAGATTATCGTAAATCTCTGGGGGAAGCCAATATCCACAACATCCCTTTGACTGGCAAAGACAATCCCCATAAGTTGACATTTAACAATCAAAACAGAACGATGGGTCTGAAGAAATATGACGACGAATATTGGTTCATGAACGAGTTCGACGACATCTTCAAGATACAGGGCAACAAACTAGGATTGGGTTACTATGGTGATGGTTTGTTTAGTATTTCGACGACTTTCAGTCCCTTTGATTTTTATGTCAAAAACATCTCTGGGACCTTTGGCTATGGTGGGTTTATGGCTTGGGCTGTCGATTTGGGTAAAGAAAACAGCGTCTTTAAAAAATGGGCAGAAAGGGTTAAAAACTACGTCAAATTTACTGCAACACTCAACGCTGCATTATATGGGCAGATTTCTTTTGGTATCAAACGCTACGGCTTCAAAAAAGAAAAAAACAAAAAGCTCATAGCAGGCAGGCTGGGTTGGTTGGGAGAAGTTGAACTCTGTGGGAAGCTGGGTGTGGCTTATGCAGCGACTATCGACCTTACAGGCGGTGACAAGGACAGCTTCTGGGGGAAACTTTTTAATCAGTTATTCTATTTCTCTGGTTCTGTACGAGGCGGTGGAAAAGTGCAGTTTAACTGGGGCATGGGCGGACCATTTCAGCCTAAAATGGAATTTAGCGATAACGGTATTAAACTGTTGGGAATGATTGGCATCGATGCATTCTTTGAGTTCAAGACACCTATGGGCACATGGCGACCGCGTTGGGCTGGTTGTTTCGGACGTCGCTTTTTCTGGGACGAGAATACCAAAAACCCCTACTACCCAGGCTATCCGCATTGGCTGAGCACAACGAATAAAGCACCAGAAGCGTCCCTTCGTGCACAGGATGCGGATGGCGAAGAGTTTGTTGGCGACAATCCATATATCGACATTGGCAATATTGTTGCCAGCAACATCACCGGCAATCCAGTGCCCACTTTTCTCAATGATGGTGACATTGCCCTGCTGAACGGGCATAGCAGCAATAAGAACAGTGATCACATTGAGGTATATGACACTGGCAATAAGACCAAGACCACCCTGTCAACTGCCAACCGTCAGACCAGTCACCTCAAAACTGCTACGGCTGGTGATTACGAGGTAGTGGGTTATAGCGAACTGACTCAGGAAATTGATGGAACAGCATTTGCAACGCTTGAACAGCGTATCGCCAGGAACGATGAACTCATGCAAAATGCACGCATCGTTGTCAAGTCACGCAAAGGAAGCAATGGCCTCTGGAAGGAGACCGTCGTACCCAAAGTGCCTCATCAAGGTGCCGCAGAAGGCTATATCGACAAGGAACCTCATGTCACCGTACAGAGCGACGGAAAGATGGCCTGTCTGTGGATGCATGGAAAATATGGAACCATCGATTATAGCGGCGATTCACAAATGACCGATGATGAAAAGGTCGTTATTCGACCCTTTACCGGACGCATGATGTTCTCTATCTATGATGGTCAGCAGTGGAGCACCCCGAAGGCGTTGCTCAATCCCATCAATGAAAACAGCATGCTTTCCGACTGCCAGTTGATGATGTCCAATGACACCTTGCTGATGGCTACCAACATGATCACCTACACAGAGGAGAATAGCAAGGTTACTACTGACCACACGCTATGGTATCACGCCTGCGTCAACGGACAAGTATCTTCGACGATCGACAATACCGACCCATTGCAGTTCTCCATGGAGATGGTGGGCGACCGCGTGGTATGTGCCAGTATCTACGAAACCCCCGACAGTGCCCGTGATATCCGTGTTCAGGCCATGAACATGAGAGGGTTGCCCTACGACGAATATACTACTGACCTTAACATGGTCCAATACATGCCCAGTACCCTGAAGGTCATTGCCGACAAGACTGTTGACAACCCCACCGACTTTGCTATTCTCTGGACATGTAGAGACAACCTCGTCCGTACAAGCAGTAAGGCAGTAGGACAGCCGACCGTGCAGACCATCCTGAATGTCTCGCGCATCTTTATGGAAGACAATATGGCACCTACACCACACATCACTATCGGTTCCACACGTGACAGCTTGCTCATGCCGTCATACGATGCCTATATGGATGATAACCAGATCCGTTCCGTTTATACACTGACAAATCCAGGAACGAGCGAGTCACACGTTATGTTGAGCACACAGGAGTTCTTCAACGACTTTGATTATAAACTGAGCTGCAACGACGCAGCCCTTGTGGGAGGTAACAAGATGCCTGTCAGCCTGACTATTTATAACACCGGCACGTCGCCCATCATCAGCGTCACGGGTAAGATAAACGATCAGGACATCACTGAGATGATGTTAGACGAAGACCGTTACAACCTCTATATTGCGCCTAATGACTATGAGACCGTCACACTGCTGTACCCAGTGACAGCCGACTTCAATGGTGTGCTGCTGCCCAAGGACATTGCTGCAGAATATGACAACGTCTTCCATACCAGCTATTCTGCGCGCCGTGCTGCCAGTCTGCGCCGCACTGTCAAACCCAACGACGACAACGAGTGTGAACTAGCCCGTGGTTATGAGGATGTCAGTTGTGAATTGGTCAACCATGTAGTAGAAGGCAACACCAACACTTTCGAGATTGAAGTTACTGACCACTCGTTGAACGGTTTGCAAGCCGATCATGTTGTCTATGTAGGTATCTATCCCGGACCTTGCTACAACGTCCCACTTTGCGACACGGCAGAACAAACACTCACTGCCAGTGACTTCCAGGATGTTGGCGGTGAGCGCAAAGCATACGTCACCCTCACCGTCCAGAACGTCGAGGAGGCGACATGGTGCTATGCCAATGCATTTATCTACGACCAGCGACTTTTGGACATCTCTGAAGATGTGCCGGATGAAAGCATCCGCGTGGTCAACAACCTGTCTGCTGATGATTGTATGATAGGTGTCAACCTTATTCCTACGGAGGAAGACGAGCTGACGGGTATTCCCATCGTTAAGAAGGACGGTGCCCAGCAGCGCCACATCAACGTGACTCGCACGGAGGGTGGTTTCCGTCTCTCAGGACTGACCAGCGACGACGGATACCTTCGCGTGTTCGACACCAAGGCAACACCCGTCTATGGTGCTCCCGTCACCACGGGTACGGTGTTCATTCCCGTCAAACAGCATGGTGTTTATCTCATTTCGACCAACAGTGAAGTTCTCAAGTATAACTATTAAATCATATCATAGATGAAACAGCGTATCACATATATCAGCATAGCACTTTTCGTCTTGCTGTTCCTAACGCCCCAAATACACCTATCTGCGGAGTCTCATTGTTCGAGACGCAACAATTGGGAGTCGATATGGGAGAACCAGTTCAAGAATAACTATGGTGGTTTCCAAGGTAGCGGAACACTGAGCGATCCTTACCAGATTAGCCAGTCCTACCACTTGGCCAAGCTGGCATACGAGGTCAACGTGCGTCATAATACCTATAAGGGCAAGTACTTCAAGTTGACTGCCGACATCAATCTGCAGGACTACAAGATAGACAATATGAACACCCTGTGGGTACCCATTGGCATCGACCATCGCTATCCCTTCGAGGGCTATTTCGATGGCAACGGCAAGACCATCTCCGGCTTGATGATGTGGCCAGAAGGTAGCAAGGAGAGTCAGTTTAGCTATGGCCTGTTTGGAGCCTCTCGTGGTTTCATCCGCAATCTCAATATCAAAGGTGGCGAAATTGACTTCCGCCTGGCTGGAGAAGAAGTCAAGACCCTCTATGTGGGTATGTTGTGCGGCTATTTGTTCTTCGACCGGAACAGCAAACAGTATGGCGCAGTGTACGGATGTACAGTAGATGGCAATGTCTCGGGTGGCGTGGAGGAAACCGTTTCCAAAAAGGCTTCTCTTGGCGGCATCGTGGGCTATGCCGCCAATCCTGTCAGCATCTACCGCTGTCATTCAGGCGTCAACATCGATGTGACCTATATCTCGCACGTCGGTGGTATCATAGGCACGCTCTATGGCTATAATGTCGATCAGATCAACCACTGGAAGAGTAATTGGGGACCCCTGGAGTCTTTCGTCTTCGACTGCACCTACAAAGGCACCCTCAAGGGTAAGCGGACCGGTGATGTCGGAGGCATCTGCGGATGGAACGATGGTGGCAATATCGAAGCCTGCGCCACGGCAGGAGATTTCTCCGTTTACTTTTCTGACTTCATAGGAGGTATTTGTGGCACGAACAAGGGTAACATTATAGGCTGTGTCAGTGTGGCTCACCTGACAAACGGAATGTATGCGGGTGGTATTGCTGCCAGCAACTCGTCCACCACCATTGGTGGAAAGACCTATATGGGACTCATCAACTATTGCTGCTATAGCGGACATATTGACAATAACAATCAGACAAGATTTGCAGGCATCTCGACGGAAACGAAGACTGTGCTGACCAATTGCTTGTTTACGGGTAGTGCGCAGCCATTCCCGAGTTCGCCTTATCAACCTGTCAGTTTTCCAGACAACTGGCAGAAATATGAAAAAAATCAGAATTGCTATTACGACAGCAACATCTTCAATGATGAACAACGCCGTTTTAGCGAGACTCGTATTGCCCTGCCCACTGGTACGCTGACGAATGGTCAGGAGGGCAGTTGTCCTTTCGTGACCGCCAATGTGTCGTCGCTCAAGAACACCTATTTCTCAGAGGGTGCCATTGAGGTGACAGGTGTCAGCTTCAAGTATCAGGAAGGATTCTACCCACGACTGGTCATCAGCAGTGGGAATAATGCCGAAACGGGCACTATGACGGATAATGTCATTGAGGAAGCCAAGAGAGTATGGGGCGACCAGACCAACTTGAAAGCGCCAGCCCTCTTCCCTGCCTATGCCTTTATGGCGGCTGTCCCCATGCCATTCGGCAACAATCACAGGGCCTATGAACTGGAAATGAACTTCCCGTTAGCCGAGAAGAGTTGCGACGGCTTCAAAGCCACTTACCACCTGCCCGATGGTCAGAAGTTGATAAAGGTAGAGAACAATCAGGCTGTGTTGCAAGACCCGGGCACAATGTTGGTAACCATCAAGTCGGACAAGGGACTCGAGAAGCAGGTCTTCCTCGACATCTCTATCGGAAAACAGTGGGATGGCACCTTTGCCGACAGCTACGACGGTGGCAACGGTTCAGAGGCTTCGCCCTATCTTCTTCATAATGCCCGCCAGTTTGCCAAGATGATGCGAGACAATCAAAGTGACGAGTTCTACAAATTGACGCAGGATATCCTCTTTAACACTGATCTCATTCAGAAAGACGGTAGCATTAAGGCGGATGCAAAGGTGATTGACCAAAATTCCGTTGCTAAAAATAAAGCATGGAAAGCCCATCTCGATGGCGCCGGCCACATGGTCAAAGGTTTGTGTATGATAGACCAGTTTGGCATCTTCACAGAAATCACCAGCGGTGCTTCCATAGAAAACGTAGGATTCGTCGATACCTATGTACAAACTGTTACGGGGCTTGATCTCCCTGATTATGCCACAGGATTCCTGGCAATGCGGATGTTTGGCAATGCTGTCGTCCGCAACTGCATCTTCCAGGGTCTCGCCAGCGATAGTCCTAGAACCTACACTATAAATAATTCATACGATACCCACGGATTGGTCACCGGTATTTATTATAAAGATGGTGCCATGCCAACCATCGAAGACTGTGTCATAGCCATCTATGGCAAGTACAACAAGATAAAGTCAAATATATTTCGCTATGCCCGCAAAGATGGCGATAAGTGGACGGACTATGACGGACCTGTCACCACTGTCAACCGTATCCTGGTTCTGGGTGGGGCAGCAGAGGATTATGTCATGGACGACAAGAATGGGGACGTGGCCTCTTGCTACTTCCCAAAGGGTTATTTCGACCATCCTACCAAGCCAGGCTTCAACAACTACGAACGGACCATCGAAGAGCTCACCAGCGGCACGATATTAGCCAATGAGCGCCTCTGGCAATCAGAAAAGGGCTATTTCCCCATGCTGAAGAGTTTTGCCGGCAACGACTGGGGACGCTTGCTGTCGCTGCCTTTCCTGACGGATGGTGACAACAGACTTGACGGTATGAAGCGACAGATGGAGTTGCGCTATGGAGCTACCCTCCAGACTAACAACCAAGAGATGATTGAGATTGACGACGACATGATGGCCATTGCCCCTCTGCAGAAAGGCAAATGCATGTTGCAACGCACCTTGGGGAAGGCCCACATCACGACGCCCATCATCATTGCTGACGACTTCAAACCCGGTGTGTCCTTCGACGACGAGCATGCCCGTGCTCTCTGCGAGACCAATTTCGATAGCGACGGCAACCAGCGTCTGTCGCTCAGCGAATTGCGCAAGGTCGATGAGAACAAGTTGGACATTGCCGTCGGCAACAGTCAGCAGGAGGCCGAACAGATTGTCACTTTCAACGAGTTTGCCTTCTTCCGTGGCATCACCAAGCTTGGCAACGTCGAAGAAGTGCCTAATGCCTCTCAGCGACGTGCCGCTGCAACAGGTACCGCCTTCCACAATATGAAAAACCTGAAGGAGTTTCGCATCCCCGAGAGCGTGACCACTATTGGCGACGAGGCATTCAAGGGTTGCGATAAGTTGGAGACGGTCACTCTGACACAGAAGGTTGTCACCGTTTCGGGCAAGTCTTTCTACAATTCCAGTGTGAAGGATATTCTGGTAGATAAAGCCAACACCGCGTTTACGTCGTACGACGGGCTGCTCTACAACAAGAGCGACGAACTGGTGTGCTATCCACAGGGACGCAAGACGAGTAGTGTGACGCTTCCAGGTGTCACGCGCCGCATCCTTAAACATGCCTTCTATAAGGTGCCCGGACTGGATTCCATCTTCATCGAGAGCAAAAACCTGACAGATATGGTCTATCTGGACAACGAAGGCATCGTACACCATTCGCAGGAAACAGGTACCTCAACACCAGCCATGCGTGTCTATGTCAACGACGGCACTGAGGATGCCACACTCTACAACCGCTATATGAACAACGACACGTGGGCTGACATTGCCGATGCCGGACTGTTGGGAAGATACTATCCACTCGTCTTCAACGACGCGAAGGCAGCCACGCTCTATCTGGGCTTCAACACACAACTGCCTGCCGACCTGCGTGTCTATCTGGTCAGCAAGGACGATAGCGACGCAAATACAGCTACGCTGCTGAACATCAGCAAGAAGACAGACAACAAACTGGCTAAGAATACTGCTGTGGTGGTGCGTTCGCCCTATGCAGGAATTGTCAAGCTCTTCCCCTATAAGGGCACCGATGTTGCTACCATTCCGCTCTACGTCAACGCCCTCAATGGAGTAGGGGAGAAGGGCATGCGCGTGAATCAGGGCGACAGCAACCAGGGCAACTGCCTCACGCTGGGTCGCAACAGCCAGAAGCAGCTGGGCTTCTTCTACTATAAGAACAATTTCGTCCAGCCCTTCCACGCCTATCTGACAGCCAACACCATCAATGCCCGAATGGTTGAGTTCGACGATGTTACCGACCTCGATATAGCAGAGGGCAAAGAAGAACCCACACAGGAGTCGGTGGCAGACCTCTACGACGACCTCTTTGCCTACAAGAAGAGCGACGATGGAAAGTCGTGCCGTGCCGTATGGTACTATGGCGACGACCAGAACGTCACCATTCCTGCCGAGGTGGAGGGTATTCCCGTTACCGCCTTGGGTAAGAACCTTTTCTATGGCAACGAGTTTCCTATATGGTCAGTCAACGTGCCCAGCAGCATCAAGACGCTGCGCGTGGCTCGCCTGGAGAAAGACAACCCCTTCTACGGACTGAACGACAGCACCATTATCTATCTGCCTTATGGCGATACAGGTTATACCATGCCCGACGACGAGTGGAGTGTGGTAATGGGCGACCACTGCAAGCGACTCTATATCGTTGACAGTCAGTCGTTCATTCCTCCTCGCGAATTCTATGCCGACTACGTTGTATACAATCGTGGGCTGTGGGCTGAGACAGATCTCGTTTCGAACTATGAGGGTGGCGACATGGAAGAAATGAAGATTGATCACATGGATGGTACCAACGAGGCGCTGTCGCGTGAAGTAGATTTCGACCTCTTTACTGTTAAGTATAAGCGCAAGGCCTATGCCTTATGTCTTCCCTTCGACGTTGACCTCAAGGCAAATGAAACGAATGACGAGAGTTCCCTGAAAGCCTATCAGTTGAAGTATGTCAAGGACAACCTCCACTTCGTCTTCGTTGAGGTAGCCCAGCAGCTCAAGGCTGGCGAACCATATTTCCTCGTTGTCGATGGTGGTGGCTATCACCTCTCGAATGACCAGAGGACGAAGATTAGTGCCCAGCTGCACCCACTGACAGTCACTGACTATAATACAGGTGCTGTCGTAGGACAATTCAAAGGAACTTTTTCGTATATTAGCAATGACCAGGCCATAGCGGAACATGCCTTCGTGGTTCAAAGTATTGGCAACTGGCATCGTATCTCCAATAAGAATCCTGCTCTTGCAAGGGTGAATATACCAGCCAATCGTGCATACTTCAGTCGCACTGACGGCTATAATCGCAGCAAATACTTCACCAACTATCAGTCGGGCGGAAGCAATGCCCGCAACCGTGTTGCTGACGATGGTGTTACAGACTTCCCTGCTGATGCTTACTATAGCGATATAGACTTCGAGGTGGACGACGAGTCAACAGACATCCGTCCCGTTATTCATACCATCGACCTTGACGGTACAGAGCGTATCTACGACCTCAGTGGCCGTCCACTCAAGAGTCAACCCAGCAAGGGTGTATATATCAAAAACGGGAAAAAATACGTTAATAAATAAAACCCAATACAAGTAAGACTTATAAAATTACGTGAAAAGATTTACAATCTTGTAGAGCCGCGAAGCATCAACAACTATAAAGCACGCACGTATGACTCTTTCAAGCCGTTTTGCCTGCGAAGATACAAAAAATCCTGTTAATCTCCAAGGATTAACAGGATTATTTTCGTTATAAAATTTCCCATGCCCTCGCCACATACGGTGCCAGTTCCTCGCGCTGCTTTGTGGAGAGTCCGCACTCCATCGTCGCCATAGCCAGTACCAAGTCGCACCACACCACCTGCGTTTCCGCCTTCATCGGTGGCAAGGGTGTTTCGGGCTTCAGTCCTGTCAGTCGGCACACCGTTTGCACGTAGGCCGCAATCACCCGTTCCCCCTCAGGGTCCCAACGTGCCACGATGCTCCTAACGGTCCTGCACCCATGTTTATTATAATAGGTACGCAATAGACAGAGTGCCGCTCTGAATCCATATTCCATTGTTTCAAACTGGGCGAAGTTCCTGTCTGTAGATGGCTTCACCTCGCCTTGCCAATTAATGTTTTCACTCTTAATAATGTTCAGCGGATTATTGTTCCGCAGTCCTCTTGCTTGTTTCATTCTGATACACTTTTAATGGTTATGAATATGGGTTCTCCACGATGTTTGGCCTGTACCATCATGTCCTTCAGATTCCATACGGAATTAGGGGCATTGACGATGCGTCCGTCACCACGATACATTCCGATGATGATATTACCTCCTTCAATGTCGGCAACCGTTTTGCCTGCCTGGATGCGCACATCTTGGAAACGGTCAACCCAGAGCAGCAAGGGCAACCACTTGTCATGTTTGCGAGAGTAGGTAATCACTACCGCATAGCGACCTTCTGGGATAGCCGTGGGCTTGGTCAGGATATATCGACCCTTGGGGTCAATGTGTCGCACTGGAGGTTCTAAGGTATCATAGAGGAAGTCCTTATCCTCACCTGCTAAATACTCGTCGTCAATGCGGTTCAACAAACTCAGACGACCCACTGTATAACTCTCGTTCTTTTCTGTTCTTTCTAATAAAAATTCCATTTTGTATTAATGATTAGAATTTAATTTTTTGTAACTGAAACCGTTACCGTTACCGGCTTGCGGTTGTATATAACCTCGGTATGTCCACATGTTCACCATCTTACGTGCACCCTTGGCGCTCATACCACACTGACGTCTTACGTTAACAGCATCTTGTAAAGTGAACACCTCAGGCAGCATTTCCAACAGATTCTTGGGCCCACGCTTAGGCTTGCTGTCCACGTTATCCGCATTCTCAATCGCATCCCCAAAGAACTGCATCTTGCACCACATATCATACTGCAACGACCAGCGCACAAAGTCCTCGATGGTCTTATCCCACTTGTAGCCGTTGGCAACATAGAGCAGGCAACCCTTTAGCCACGCTATCACGTTACCACGGAAGGAGAGATTTTCAAAGACTCGCGATTGGCTCAATCGTGCAAACTCCGCATTCTCTTCCATTGTCTCATGTGCCAATCGGAATGCTTGCGGACACTCGATTTCGCCTACCGCCTTGTTCAGTCGGTCAATGTAAGGGCGAAGTTCCTCTTCAAAGGCTGCATCGTAAGTGCCATACACTGGCATTTCAGCACCAATCTCCCTTTCAGGTATCGTGCAGAAATTGATACGCGAGATAGGACCGTCCGTCAGCACGTTACGGAAGTAACGCTGGCCTTTGGCAATCGTCGTCGAGGCGTTCCAGTTGAAACGGATGCACACCTTCTCCGTCACCGATTGTGTACCCACGCGCGTCTGTCCGTAGCGGTTGCCCGGGTCGAAAGCCAGACACATAATCTGGAACTGCTGACCGCCCTTGCCCGAACCACGCAGTGCATCAAACTGGTCTATCTCGTTCATCTTGGTGTAGAGGAAATGACCGTCAGCCTCTGCCATACGCAGCACAAACGCAGGGTTTGTCATATCCGCATCAATCTCTTGAATCACCAAACCTTCAGGACGCTGCCGCTTGTCCTTGTTAGCACCTTTTGAGTTCACCTCCTGCTTCCATTGCCGTTCACGTTCCAAATTCTCTTCGTCACGCTTGCGAATGTCCGCCATGATGTAGTTGATGGGCTGTGAGATACAGTCCTTACCAGCACCCGTACCCGCCATCAGTACGTTCATCAGTGTAGCTTCATGAAGTACATTATCTATATAGCGGAACTTCACCTTAAACAGATGGGCTGCCAAAGCAGGGAACACCGCATGAGCCACCGCAGGTTTATAGATATCAGGAGTACGTGAAACCAACAGCTGAATCAACTTAGGCAGCTTTTTAGGCATTTCAGGTGGCGTTTCGGGCGTGTCATCGTCAATATTGCGTTCCTCCAGCAAGTCCTTCACGATGTTCTTGATGGCATAAGTAAAGTCCTTGGGATTCTCCTTACAAGCCGATTCCACCAGTTGCCGAATTTCACTTTCGGGCAATCCCAATCGGGGCATGACCGCCAACAGCTTATCAGGCTCATTCTCACAGATCGCTCGAAGATTCACTGCCAGTTTATGCAGCCTGACATTACGCTCACCATCCACAGGCACACCACCAGTCCTGCGCCAATACTCATCAATAATATCGGAGAAAGGAATCCCTTTGTAGGATGGCTGAGGGCTGATGTCTGATGGCTGAGAATTTTCTGTGATTTCCGTGATTTCTTCGACTAGCGAAGCGACTTTGTCGGTTACTGTGTGACCTTTAATCCCTCCTCGGTACACCTCCCCAAACCTCTTATCAAACTCATCATTCTGATACTCAAAGATTGCATCATTGATAAACAGAATTTCCTCCTGCTGAGGGGCAAATGAGGCACGACTGGCATCCTTGCAAGCCTCGTCGGGTTCTACACCCAACAGCTTCGCAAGATGGTGCTGATTGGCACTGAGGTCGCCGATGTCGCTGTCAGCCTTGAAGACCACGCGCAAGCCTTTTCCCGATGGGGTGATATGCACCAACATCACCTGGTTCTTAGCCCCATCCTCAAACCACTCTTTCGGCATCTTGCCGAAGATATGCACAGGGTTTTCCACATGGTCAATATCCAACATCACCAGTCCGTTCAGATGTGCAGCCTGCTGCTTTCGCCAACGAGCCTTCTTGCCGTTCTTCGATTCTGTTTCATCGAACGTTGCCTGATAAATAAAAATAGGTAG
>DEKX01000050.1 GCA_002354095.1 Prevotella sp. UBA2711
ATACAGAACTGACACTCACCGCCACAGCTGACGAAGGTTACACCTTCTCGAAGTGGACAGATGGAGAGAACGAATTGGAGGCTGAGACAGATGGATCTCTTAAAGTTACAATGAATAACGATGTAACTGTTACAGCGGTCTTTGATGCTACTCCCGTCTTCGACGAGAACGGCAAGGCTGACCTGAGCAAGCTGGAGAAGCAGGCAGATGCCACGACTATTAGTGTTGCGGATGGCAAGGCCACCGTCACCACGCAGGCCGGTTGGACTGGTGTTCAGCTGACAGTGCCCAGTGACGAAAGTGTATCAGGCAAGGAAATCAAGATTACGATGTCCGAAGCCAAGGCCTTGAAGGTTTCTGTGAAGAAGAGCAGCGAGGACACCGGTACGGACTTCAGCCTCGATGCCGCCGCAGTACAGTACATTGAGTTCGACGAGACGACGAGTATCTACCAGATTCAGATCCAGCCTACAGAGGCCACGACTTTGGTGATAGAGGAGATAAAGGTTAATGCAGAGAGCACCAAGCCTGTAGTTACTCCTCTCTTCGACGAGAACGGCAAGGCTGACCTGAGCAAGTTGGAGAAGCAGGCAGATGCCACGACTATTAGTGTTGCGGATGGCAAGGCCACCGTCACCACGCAGGCCGGTTGGACTGGTGTTCAGCTGACAGTGCCCAGTGACGAAAGTGTATCAGGCAAGGAAATCAAGATTACGATGTCCGAAGCCAAGGCCTTGAAGGTTTCTGTGAAGAAGAGCAGCGAGGATGCAGGAACGGACTTCAACCTTGATGCTGCCGCCACTCAGTATATCGAGTTTGCCGAGACAACAAATATCTATCAGATTCAGATTCAGCCTACAGAGGCAGCCACGTTGGTGATTTCAGAGATTGCCGTGAATGCCGAGAGCACGAAGCCCGCCGAGCCGGTTGTAACGCCTGTGTTCACTGACGGCAAGGCCGACCTGAGCAAGCTGGAGTCGCAGAATGCCGAGAAGGTGACGGTCAGCGTTGCCGACGGTAAGGCCACCGTAACGACTACCGAGGGATGGACGGGTGTTCAGCTGACAGTGACTGACGGCGAGAGCATTTCAGGCAAGGAGATCAAGATCACGATGCAGGATGCCAAGGCACTGAAGGTGACTGTAAAGAAGAGCAGCGAGGATGCTGGCACGGACTTCAACCTTGATGCCGCCGCCACTCAGTATATCGAGTTTACCGAGACAACAAGCATCTACCAGATTCAGATCCAGCCCACTGAGGCAGCCACGTTGGTGATCTCAGAGATTGCCGTGAATGCCGAGAGCACGAAGCCTGCCGAGCCGGAGCCAACGCCAGAACAGACAGGTGTAAACATCAGTCTTGCAGAACTGAACGAAGGGTGGAGTTCTACTTATGATGCGACCTCGAAGACTATCACGACCACAGGTGATTGGGGTGCTCGTGGCTGGTACGTCGGTGATGACCGTTACAACGATAAGGGTTCCATTACCGTGAAGTTCAATGCCGTAGAGCACGCTGTCACGCTGAAGATGGAGTACACCAATGCCAATGACGAAGCTAAGGATGTCAGCGTTGGTGCTGCAGCTGGCGAGACAGAGATAACGCTCGACATTCCTGCCAACATAAAGACTATCAATAAAGTATATATCACATACGAACCTGTAGGAACATTGACGCTGACAGAAGCAACAGTTAATGACAAGGTGATAGACAACCGAACGGAGAAGACGCTCGTTGAGAAGAGTCAGGCTATTGCAGATGGTGATATTCTAATCAACCGGGGATTGTTCAGCAATGCCGTTGCAGGCGATGTCGTCCGTATCTACGGTGGTGGCTTAGGTGAAACTTCCAAGATAGCATTGGAGCCTGCCGACTTCTCAGGTGCCCTTGATGGGGCCAACTGGGTAGCCTTTACCGAATCTCCATTCGTACTGAAGCTGACAGCTGCCGCTTTAAGTGTTATCCAAGAGAAGGGCTTACTGATTCGTGGTGAGAACTACACCTTCACCAAAGCGGTGCTTTATACCGAGAAGGAGTTGGGCAAGGAAATTATTGACGTACAGAAATTCACCCTCACCCTCTCTACCCCTGAAAACGGAACGGTAGTAATCAAGAAGGGCAATGAGGAGGTAAAGGCTGGCGAATTCGAAGAGAACACGGAACTGACACTGACCGCTACAGCTGCTGAAGGCTACGAATTCACAAAGTGGCAGAAGAACGGAGAGGATGCTGGTACGGAGGCTACGCTGACCGTCAAAATGACTGCAGACATGACCATCGCTGCCGTCTTTAGCAAAAAGACTGAACCCATCATCGACGAGGAAACGGGTGAGACCGATCTGACGGAGATGACGCCTCAGGATCCAAGCACAACTTCAGTCAAATATAACGAAGAAGACCAAAGTATCACCATCACCACTACCGAGCCTTACAAGGCAGCCCAGATATGGTTCAACGAACCAGAGAAGTTGGCTAAAGGCAACGTGCTGATAGTTGATATTGCTGAAAGTGGCGTGAATGTAACGGTGACGGTGAAATATACCGATGGCACAGAGTCGTCAATGACCTCTACTGCCCATGCAGCATCGTCGCGCCACGCTGCTGCGGCAGGTACCAAGATATCCGTTCCATTGGAGACGGGAAAGGACGTACAGAACATCGAGGTGAAGAATACCGAGGCTGGAACGATTACCATTCAGAAAATGGTGGTCACCACCAAGAATATCTTCACCGATGGCGTGGCAGACCTCTCGATGGCGAAGCCTCAGAGTAATGCCATTTATGACACATCAACCTATTCTCTCGCCGTGACCAAGGGATGGACGGGTATCACCATCACACCACTGGCTACCGAACAGGTGAGTGGTGTGGAACTGATGTTGCAGTTTTCCAGTGCTGCACAGGTAAAGGTGGCTGTCACCTACAATGAGGGCGAAGGTCCCAGTGTCATCATGGACGAGGCTGCTAAATATCTGCAGATGACGCTCGATAAGGCGAAGACCGTCAAGGAAATCCAGATTCAGCCTACTGCAGCAGGTGTAGTACAATTCAAGAGTCTCGCCGTCAATCAGACGGTAAGTCCTGCTCCCGACTATGTCGCTCCGTTGGAAGAAGGCGAACGCCGTACACTCTTCGAGAGCATGGAGGGTACGCAACTCAGTTGGAATGATATTTGCCAGATGGCTGCCAACTATGGAGCCATCCTCGAAGAAAGAGAGCAAATAGAGGTCTATATCTCCGCTCGCACGGAAGATTGTGAATGGCCTAAGGTATTCATCAAAGATGCTAATGGCGAGGAATGTGGTACCGTTGCAGAACTCAGTGCAGTTGATTTATTCCCATATATGGCTAAATTCAAACTGACGAACGAGATGGTTGAACAACTGAGAGATGGTTTCAGTATCTGTGGCGATGGTATCATAGTAACCCAGGTTTGTCTGTATAAGCCTGCTGCCCTAAAAGCTGGTGATATTGACGTAGCAGACTTAAATGGCGGTTATCAGTCTTCTTATGATGCTACTTCGAAGACCATCACAACCACATCACGTTGGGCTGCGCGTGGTTGGGATATTGGTGACAACCGATACAATAACTACGATGTAGTAGTTGTGCAATTTGAGGCTGTCGAATTCCCTGTTACGCTCCGCATGGAATATGTTGATATGAATGGTGAAACCAAGACACTGTCACAAGGTGCTTCTGCAGGTAACACACAGGTTGAAATCGAGATTCCTGATGACATTCAACAGATAAACTATGTCTATCTGATGTACGAGAACCCAGGAACGCTGATACTGACCAATGCTGAGGCTTTGAGAAGTACCTATCGGACTAAGACGCTCAACTTGGCTGACTTTGAAGCCATCAGTGACGGAACCACCTATGATAACAAGACATTTACCATGACAAGCACTGCTGATAACGGCACGATTCAGTTATGGTTGAACAGTCCGATTGAGGGCGGTGAAGACTTAACACTGACATTGGTTAATGACGCTGCAAAAGTCAGTATGCTGGTTGGTTATACGGATGGCTCACAGGTATCTGTAGAATCGGAAGGCACTACCGCCCTTCTGCCTTTAAATCACTCGAAGAACATTCAGAAGATTATGATTTCTATTCAGACTGCTGGCACTGTACAGTTTGAAAGTATTCAAATGACACAACGCATATTAACATTCATACCTTCTGTGAAAACAGATATTCATTATCAGCAGAATGATGATAGTTGGTACAGGTTGGACGGTAAGCGCGTCAGCCAGCCTGGCAGGGGAATCTATATTCATAACGGTAAAAAAATAGTCATCAAATGAAACAGTATTCTTTATCAAGGTTAGTAGTATTTTCTTTGGCGGCCATGTTAATGGTATCACAACAGGCCTTCGCCTGGCGTGGCGAGGTCGTGGTGAGCACGCCCAACACCTCGCTCGTGCTCCATGCCGACGAAGGACAGGATCTGCGCCAAGCATATTATGGCGCTAAGTTGTCGAACATCAGTCAGTTGCAGACTTCCGGCTGCGATCTCAATTCCCCGGCGATGCCGGCCTTCGGCACAGTGGATATGATTCATCTGCCTGCCGTGCAGGTGCAGCATGCTGATGGCGACTTGAATCTGGAGCTCACTGTAGCTGGTTACGAAATGCGACAAGAGGCACGTGCCGATGTCCACGTCTTTACGATGAAGGACAAGTTGCAACCGGTCACTGTACGTGTATATTATAAAGCCTACAAGCAGGTGGATATCATCGAGACATGGACTGAGATTGTCAATGGCGAGAAGAATGCTATCACACTGAAGCGTTTTGACTCAGGTCACCTCACCCTTCGCCGCGATAACGTGTGGATAACCCATCTGCACGGAGACTGGTGTGCCGAGGCTCAGGTGACGCAGGAACCGCTCACCCCTGGCTTGCAGGTGATACGAAATACTGACGGTGCCCGCAATGCGCACTGTGACGCACCCGAAATCATGCTGTCACTCGACGGACAGCCGCGCGAGGACACTGGCCGTACCATCGGAGCCGCACTATGCTGGAGTGGCAATTATGAACTGCGTATCAATACCAACAACAAGAAAGAACATCATTTCTACGCAGGCATCGACCCTCAGTCGTCGGAATATGTGCTCGATGCAGGGCAGACATTCACTACCCCGCACCTTGCACTGACTTATTCTGAGCAGGGCATGGGTGGCGCCAGTCGTAATTTCCATCGTTGGGCACGCACAGAGGGCATGCTGCACCGCGGTATGAAGACGGGCGATATCCTGCTCAATTCGTGGGAGGGTATCTACTTCGACATTACGGAACAGAAGATTATCGACATGATGGACGATATAGCAAAGTTCGGCGGCGAGCTGTTCGTGATGGACGACGGTTGGTTTGGCAATAAGTATCAGCGCAACGATGACTCATCGACGCTGGGCGACTGGGTGACCGACCTCAAGAAACTGCCTGGCGGCATCAAGCATCTCACCGATGCTGCCCGTCAGCGTGGCATCAAGTTCGGTATCTGGATTGAGCCAGAAGCCATTAACACCAAAAGTGAGCTATTTGAGAAACACCCTGAATGGGCCCTGCAGACAAAGGGGCGCGAACTGAAATTAGGACGTGGAGGCACGCAACTGGTGCTTGACATGACCAACCCTCGTGTGCAGGACTTCGCCTTCCAGATAGTTGATGACCTGCTGACAAAGTATCCTGAAATTAGCTATCTCAAATGGGATGCCAATGCCAGTATTCAGAATTACGGTTCACTCTATTTGCCTAAAAACAAACAGAATAATCTCTATATTGAATATCATCGAGGATTAATAAAAGTGTTGGAACGCATCCGTCAGAAATATCCAGATGTGGTCATTCAGGATTGTGCGTCTGGTGGCGGTCGTGCCAACTACGGACTGTTGCCGTATTTCGATGAGTTTTGGGTTTCTGACAATACCGATGCTTTGCAGCGTGTCTATATCCAGTGGGGCACGTCGCTATTCTTCCCCTCCAATGCCATGGCACAGCACATCGGTGGTGTACCCTATTGGAACACGGGTGGACGCATCACTCCCATCAAGTTCCGTTGCGACGTGGCAATGAGTGGACGACTTGGAATCGAGTTACAACCCAAGCACATGAATGACGAAGAGAAACTACAATGTACCACTTGTTTTGCTGATTATAAAGAATTAAGGAAGACTATCCAGACAGGTAATCTCTACCGCTTAATCAGTCCCTATAATCGCAAGGGCATCGCTTCACTCATGTATGTCGATGACCAACAAAGTCAGGCTGTTTTGTTCGCATATAAAGTCGATAATTACTATAGTATGCCTATTCCCCGTTTCCGATTACAGGGTCTGAATCCTGACGGTAACTACACCATCAAGGAAAAAGATGTCAAGGCTTGGCAAAAGCCCTGCGACCTTGACGGCAAACAGTTTACGGGACGTTTTCTTATGGACGTGGGAATAGAAATACCCCTCGACTGGGATTATGCCAGTAGGGTATTTGAATTAAAACGATAAACAAAGGAAACGCCCTTGGATGACCCAAGGGCGTTTTGTTTTATTTGACTGTAAAGTCTATCGCTTGCAGGTCTTTGTCGAGCGAGGAGGTGCCGTAAAGAATCTGATAGTGTCCTGATTTAGTTGCCAGTTCGTCTATCATTTCGTCATAGTATTCGAAAGCTTCGCCATCCAGCTTAATCTTAGCGACACCTGTCTCGCCTGGTTTCAGCGTAAGCTTCTGGAAGCCCTTCAATGCTTTAATGGGTGCACCAGGGTCGTTCAATGCTTTCACATAAACCTGCAGGATTTCACTACCCTCACGCTTGCCCGTATTCTTCACCGGCACTGTCAGGGTTACCTGTCCGTCCTTTTTCATCGACTTAGCCGAAAGACTGCCTTTACCCACACTAAAGGTAGTGTAGCTCAACCCATATCCGAAAGCATACTGAGGTATGCCTGTGAAGTAGCGATAGGTGCGGTTCTTCATCGAATAGTCGAGAAAATCAGGCAGATCGTCGTTCGAGCGATAGAATGTGACGGGCAGTTTGCCACTTGGGTTATAGTCGCCAAAGAGTACTTCTGCCAATGCTTTCGAGCCACCTTGTCCAGCATACCATGCCTGAAGCAGCGCATCATACTGTCCTTCTACACTGCCGAAAGCGATGGCAGAACCGGAACAGTTGACGAAGACGACAGGACGCCCTGTGGCATGCATGGCACGAAGCAGTCGCTGCTGTACTTTAGGCAGTTCGATATCTGCCTTGTCGCCGCCTTCACCTTCCATCTGTGCAGAGATACCGCCGATAATAATGATGGCATCAGCCGACTTCACAGCCTCAGCCAGCGGAGCAAAGTCTATCAGATTACGCTCACAGATATCACCACGCAACATAGCAAACTGACCGTCGCCACGGCGGTATTCTATCTCTACGTCATACACCTCGCCTTCCTTCACAGGGAATGACTGATAGTTCATAGAACGATGGAAATAGCCACCCTGAGGCAACGAAGGTTTAGCTTTCTCGATGACTTTGCCATTCACCTTGATGACATATCCGTTATCAGAAGTCAGCGAATACTTCATCTCACCTGTAAAGGTTGACTTATACTTACCGCTGACACGCACTGACAGCGAATCATTGTTGACACCCTCTGCAAAGCCCCACGCGCCAAAGGTGGTGAAAGCCAAATCCTTGTAATAACCAGTCTTCACCGGTTCGCCTTTCAGTTCCTTGTTATTCCAGAACTCCACAAAGACGCCCTTGCCGTCGTTGAAGTCTGCCAGATGGTGAATGGTTGCATATTCATCATTCAACTCACATGCTTTCTGATAAATAACCTTGGCCCCAGGCACAGCAGCCTTGATGCCCTCTAACAGCGAGTGGGTATGAGCCTGAGTCGGCGTACCTCCATAGTTACCATTCAGCATAGCGGCATCATCGGCATTAGGACCAATGACTGCCAGTGTCTTGATCTGTTTAGAAAGAGGAAGCACATGCCCCTTATTCTCCAACAGCACCATCGACTCACGGGCAGCCTGCACGGCCAACTCGTTGTTTTTCTCACTACTGATGACCTCGGCACCCAACTTAGCCCATGGCAGGCGATCGGCTGGGTCGAACATACCCAGTTCGAAACGTCCCATCAGTGTCTTACGCAGATGCTGATCCAAATCGGTCTCCTTGATGAGTCCTTTCTTCAGGCCTTCCTCCAACGACATCATTACCTTACCACATTCCAGGTCGGTGCCATTCAGAATGGCATCAATACTGGCAGACAGCCCGTCCTTATGGGTTTCATGCTGCCCTTTCGTATAGAAATTATTGATGGCATCGCAATCCGTCACCACCAGTCCGTCGTACCCCCATTTGTTGCGCAGGATGTCTATCAGCAAACGGTCACTGGTGCAACAGGGTTTTCCTTCAAAGCGCTGATAGGCACACATCACCTCACGCACATTGCCTTTCTTCACCAATGCCTTGAAAGCAGGCAGATAGGTTTCCCACAAATCACGATTCGTAGGCTCTACATTCATCGAGTGGCGCAGGGGTTCCGGACCGCTGTGCACGGCATAGTGTTTGGCACAGGCATGTGTCTTGAAATAATGGCTGTCATTTCCCTGCATACCCAATACTGTCTGCACACCAAGTACAGCATTCATATAGGGATCTTCGCCACAGGTTTCCTGTCCGCGCCCCCAGCGAGGGTCACGGAAGATGTTGACATTGGGGCACCAGAAAGTGAGTTCGGGGTTGCCTGGATAGTAGATAACGCCCATCGGCACGTTGAAGATGTTATGGTCGCTTCTATTCCAGTTGGCACGAGCCTCATCCGATACCGAAGAAAAGACATCGTAGAAGAGTTGGGCATTAAACGCAGCCGCCATACCGATAGGTTGCGGATAGACGGTATACCCCTCCTGACGGACGCCATGACAGGCCTCGCTCCACCAGTTGTAGGATGGAATTCCGAGGCGATCGACTGATGCAGACTTGTTCATCATCAGTCCCACCTTCTCCACTGGTGTCAATAGCGAAATCAGATTCTCCACACGTTCCTGATAAGGCAGGTCAGGATTCTGGAACGGATACTTATACTGTGCTAACACCTCGAGGGTCAGCAGGATGGTGAATGCTAATAGTATTTTTTTCATAATCAATAGGAGTTATTTCTTCAGACTAACGAGTAATTTCACTAAAGCTCTGCGACGTTGCGACCATGTGGGGAAATCGTCGGCGCGCAGGGTATGCACCCTGAGATCGGACATCTGCGGAGCATGTTTCATGAACTCAAGTGTACTGGTGGTGATAACACAAGGCACCGTCTTGCCATCGGCCAGCAAACGGTCAGCAATGGCATCGGCGCCTCCCACCTTAAACCAGCTCTCCATCGTGTCGTCCTTGCCAGGCACAAGTTGGATGAACGCAGGACGTGTGGGCTGCGCAGGCATGGCCGTCATATACCACGCTTCCTGTCTTTCCACATCATACCCCACCCTGCCATGAGCGATGTCGCCTTGCGATGCATAATTGAAAGGTGACTGCGGATTGTCAGCGATGCTATACTTAAAGCCCTTATCTGGAGAAAGATACATGTTCTGAGGATCAGCCACACGCATACCATCTACAACGAAGCAATACTTGAAAGTTTCAAACAGACAATCGGTTAGTGTGATACTCCACACGCCAGCCTCGTCTTTCTCCATTTTCTGGGGTTCTGGCATAATCTCACTTTCTAACATCACCTGCTGTGCCTCTGGAGCCTTGAACCGGAACGTGATACCCTGTTCGGTGTATTCGGGAGATACGAGGGGTTTGGGAAACATACGTGCCATCACTCCTGGCGTAAACTGCTGTTCTTTTCCTGTGGCGGCAGGTGCGGGCTGAGCATTACTCATAGCTTCTTCTGATGCTTTCTTGTTGAAGAGCAGAGGCAATGTCTTGCTCAGGAAATATTTGGCATTCATCCATGTGTGTCCAAACTTATCGTCGGTAAACACCTTAACAGAACAGATGCCTTTTTTATCAAGAAACTCCATGTAGTCGCGCGCATTACCATAGAGGAAGTCGTCTGTTCCCACACCTAACCAGAAGAGATTGATTTTCTTGTTGGTAGCAACAGCATCATCATATACCTTGGGGATATCCATCGAGGTAAACGAACTGTAGGAACAGAGATACGAGAATTTGTCAAGGTTGGCTAATCCATTGTAAAGAGCCTGATTTCCGCCACGCGAGAAACCACCGATAGCCCTGTGGTCAGCATCATTCTTGGTGCGATAGTTCTTTTCGATATAAGGCATCAGGTCATTGATGAGGTCACGGCTGAACACATCGTCTCCGAAATTGGTCATAGGCATTTTCAGGCTGTCGCTCTTCACAGGCAGCAACTTATAAGGATTGCCATATGGCAACACAACAATCATCTCTTTGGCAGCATTCTCAGCCAACAGATTGTCGAGAATATAATTCACGCGACCTACCTTGTAATACACTTCTTCAGTATCTGTCGTACCACTGATGAGATAGAACACAGGATAACGTTTCTCCCTATCCATCATATACGTGGGCGGCGTATAGACAACAGCAGTATTTGTCCCTCCCAGACTCTTAGAATAGTAGTGGATGTACTCCAACCGTCCGTGGGGCACCTGTCTGATGTCATGTGCTAACGAACCCTGTCTGGCGGGTATCTCCAGCAGACTGTTTTTAAAGCCTTCGTTAGGGAAATACTGTGCATTCTTCGGATCCATGACACTCACACCATCCACAATGAAGCAGTAGGGATACATATCAGAAGCTGCAGGCCCTACTGTCACCGTCCATAGACCAGTCCGTGCATCACGCTTCATCTCTTTTCGACCTGCAAATTGTACATCTACCAATACCTGTTTGGCATGTTCGTTTTGGTAATTGAAGGTAACGGTACCGTCGGCATGGCATACCACCGACTGGAAGTCGGTTGATGACTGCGCCCAACCACAAACAGCCATCATAGCGGCAATGATAACAAATAGTTTTCTAAGTTTTACCATAATTGTAATAGTTGATGATTCGTACTGCAAAGGTAACAAAAAATTTTCATTCAGCGGTTATTTATAGTTAACATTTTATAATTATCATCATTTCGAATTAACCTTTTGGCTTTTGTTTCGTCAAAAAAGAGAATTTATTACCAACAATCAATTGATTATTACTATGAGATTATTTTCTATGTGTTTCTTCCTGTTGGTGGCATGTGGCATGACGGCTCAGGATTTGAAGCTCAACGACCTGGATTATTTCGAGCGTCAAGGTGTTAATGTTTTAGTGTTCAGCAACAGTTTCAACGGTGGTTTTAACGATGAGAAGAACTCTGGTATTGAGATTATCCATCATGGCGTGCGAACCGTACAAGGCGGTGCCATTCGCCTGAACAACACACCTGAACAATGGGATTTAGTGCCTCAGATGACTTCCCGCAAGGTGAATAAGGAAAATGGTTCGATAGAAGTTGCTTTGCGTTATGACGACTATGACTTCGACAGCCGTGTGATTGTCACTGCCAAAGGAAAAGCGGTGGAAATTGCCGTCTATCTGGACAAGCCCGTTCCTGCGGCTTTGGCAGGTAATGCAGGATTTAACATCGAATTCCTTCCTTCGCAATATTGGCAGAAGACCTACGTGATGGACGGCAGACTGAACCGTTTCCCACGCTATGCTGCCAGTCAGACCATTACACGCCCCAACAGTGAGAAGCCACGTCAATTCAAGGGTTTCAAGACCTATGATGACCGCGGCACTAACCGTTTTGTCGATCCACTGCCTATGGAGAGTGGCCACGACTTGACAGTAGCTACCGACTCGCCAGAGCGCATGATACGTATCAGCAGCGAGGATGCAGAACTCCAGCTCTACGACGGACGCATGTTAGCCCAGAATGGGTGGTACGTATTGCGCAGTGTATTACCAACCGGAAAAACTGGCAAGGTTCTCACATGGACCATTGAGCCTCACGCTATTCCCGGATGGATTCGTGAACCCAACATCGGATTCTCGCAGGTGGGTTATATCCCTGAACAACCTAAGGTTGCTGTCATAGAGCTCGACAAACAGGATGCCGTCAAGCCTACAGCTTCACTTTGGCGCATCAAGACCGATGGCACAAAGGAGAAGGCTTTCGAAGGTGCTGTCAAGGAATGGGGTAATTACTTTAAATATAATTATGTGAAGTTCGACTTTTCCAGCGTTCGCGAACCTGGTGTCTATTATATCCAATATGGTGATACGAAGACGAACGATTTCCTCATTGACAAACATGTGTATGACAAGATAACGGATGCCACTACTGACATCTGGATTCCTATCCACATGAATCACATGTACGTGAACGAGGGCTATCGCACGTGGCATGGCGAGCCCTTCAAGGAGGGGTATCTGCAGGCTCCACCCAGCGACCACTTCGATTTGCACTCACAGGGTGTGACTACCGATACTAAATACAAGCCCCTGGAACTCATCCCTGGACTGAATGTTGGCGGTTTCTTTGATGCCGGTGACTTTGATATCGAAACAGGTTCGAATATCAACGTAGTACAGAATCTGGTTCGTGCTTGGGAACTCTTTAAGCCTCAGCGTGATGAAACCTTTGTCAGTGAACAACAGCGCTATGTTGACCTGCACCGCCCTGATGGCACACCCGACATTTTGCAGTTTATCGAACATGGTATGCTGAATCTGGTGGCTCAGGCTGAACAGATAGGACACATGGCACAGACACTGTCCAATTCTGTTCTTGACAACTACCACCATCTGGGCGATGCTGCCTCCATTACCGACGGACTGCACTATGACCCCAGTCTGAAACCCTACGAGGTTTCTGCCGACGGCAAGCGCAGTGGTACACCCGACGATATGTGGGCTTTCACCACTCGCAATCCGATGCTCGACCAACAGGCTGCTGGTGTGTTCCTTTCTGCAGCACGGGCACTGACGGGTTATAACGACGAATTGGCGCAGCGTGCCAAGAAACAAGCCGAGCGATTGCTTTCCGAAACTTCCAACATGCCCAAACGTCGCCATTTCGATGTTTGGAAGATGCTCGACACACCACAGGCGGAAGACTGGATGCATGGCAACGGTTTTGTGTATGCCCTGCAAGCTGCCTTCGACTCCATCCCATTGAAGGATGCAGCCTACAAAGAGCGTCTGCGCCCTTATGTGGTGAAGTTCGACAAATATATCAAGGACTTTGATAAGGAGAATCCGTATGGAGTACCCATCGGACTGGGCAACTGGGCTGGTGTCAATATGGTGCTTAACTTCGGTATTGCCATCAACTACGCTCATCTCTTCTATCCTGAAATTATCAGCAAGGACGAGATATACCGTGTAGCCAACTGGCTCTATGGTTGTCACCCCTATCATAATTACTCTTTCGTAGCAGCTA
This sequence comes from Prevotella sp. UBA2711, assembly GCA_002354095.1. Taxonomy (GTDB): domain Bacteria; phylum Bacteroidota; class Bacteroidia; order Bacteroidales; family Bacteroidaceae; genus Prevotella. Next base: position 13,424 of record DEKX01000050.1, read on the forward strand.
TCGGTGCTGCCCGTCCTAAGGCCGTATTCTATGGCAACAACCGCGCCGACTTCTCGTTCATACCCGGCAATGTGGCTCCCGGCCTGCTTTTCCGCAAGCCCGACCATTTCGAGAATTTCGACGACTGGCCTTTCCTCTGGGGACAAAACGAAGGTACTATTGCGGGCAATACGCAATATGTCATCTTCGGTTCAGCGTTTAAAAATCTGGTCAATAAGTAAATATCATGATATGAAGAATTTCTTTTGCATCATTTTGATAACCCTGTTGTCCTCTCAGACAGCAGGGGCAGGAGTCCCCCTCGTTCAAAAACAGGGGGATTCTCTTTATGCCATCCGCATGGACAGTGTCATCATGACGATTGATGTCAATGGCGGGAAAATACGTTCCTTCCGCTATGGCGACCGTGAAATGCTGTCGCAATTGCCTTGGCCGAATGCTTATGGGAGTACGTTCTGGACGAGTCCTCAGAAAGAGTGGTATTGGCCACCCATTCCAGAATACGACCGCTTACCCTACTCTGTCAAACAGCGCAAGGCATCCCTTGTGATGACGAGCCAAGTGCCTCGCACACATCAGTATCGCATCACCAAGGAATTTTCTGTTGACCCTACCGATACTGCCTTTGTTGTCAGCTATACTATCACCAACATGTCACCTTTGGAACGTCAAGTAGCTCCATGGGAAATCACTCGCGTAGTCAATGACGGTGGATGTATTTTCTTTGATGCAGACTTGGAAGACATTACGCCTGCCGGTCTGATGGATTTCAAGGAAAAAGGCGACATCGTATATTACCAACCTGACGCCAAACCCACCAACCGCAAAATCAATGCTGACGGCGAGGGATGGTTGGCTTACCAAAATCATGGACTACTACTCTTGAAGCGTTTCCAGGATCTTGACACCCATCAACCAGCTCCCAACGAAGCAGAAATTCAAGTCTATGTCAATCGTGGTAAGACGTACATAGAATTAGAGAGTCAGGGAGCCTACACTTCGCTGAAGCCAGGCAAATCCCTCACCTGGACTGTCCGTTGGTATCTACGTCCAACGAAAGACTGTTTTCAATAATAACCTAAAAAACAAAAAAAAATGAGTAAAATGAATTTCAAACGAATCTTATTGGTAACTATGACACTCCTTACTATGACAAGTACTGCCGTAGCAGGAAAGTACAAAAACTTTAAGGTATCGACCTATATCCGTGCACAGGATGTGGCACGCATGGAGGACGAGAAATTCCTGAATCAGACTTGGGAAACGGTGAGCAGTCAGGTGGATTTGGACAAGATCTATCTGGAGACGCATCGTGATGCTTTTATCGTACCAGAGAAGACGCTGCTCAAGGTGAAGAAATTTTTCCAAAGCAAGGGATTGGAAATTGGTGGCGGTATCACCTTCACCCGTTCGGAACCTTCTGATTTCGAGACGTACAGCTATGCCCGTCCTGAAGAGCGTGAACAGGTGAAACACATCTCAGAATATACGGCAAAGTTCTTCGATGATTTTATTCTTGACGACTTTTTCTTCATCGACCTGAAGAATGATGACGAAATTGCAGCCAAGGGCAATAAAAGCTGGACGGAATATCGCCTACGGCTGATGGCTGATGCTGGCCGCGAACTGGTGGTGGGTCCTGCCAAAAAGGTGAACCCGAAGGTGAAGGTGATTATCAAATACCCCAACTGGTACGACCATTTCCACGGACTGGGGTTCAATCTGGAAGAAGAACCTGTCTATTTCGACGGTTTATGGACGGGTACAGAGACACGCGACCCAGGGTCGGCTCAGCACCTCCAGAACTATCTGAGCTATAACATCATCCGCTACTTCGACAATATAGCTCCTGGCAAGAACGGAGGCGGATGGGTAGATGCCGGCGGCATCCACATGAGCATGGACCGTTATGCCGAACAGTTGCATCTCACCATGCTGGCACGTACACCTGAAATCATTCTTTGGAACTATATGCAACTGAACGATGTGAAGATTGATGCTCGCATGAGGGCACCTTGGCAAGATGCAGGCGGCAACAGTTTCCGCTACGACGAGATGGTGGTTCCTTTCCAGAAGAAGGGCAAGACCGTCACCCCTACTACTATGGCGCGCTTTGCAGATGTCACACTTCACGAGACTGACAAACTCATTGGTCTGCTGGGCAATCCCATCGGACTGGCTTCCTATAAGCCCTACCACTCTTCCGGTGAGGACTTCCTGCAGAACTACTTAGGTATGATTGGACTGCCGATGGACATGTATCCACAATGGAAGGAAGGTCAGCAACAGATACTGCTGACCCAACAGGCTGCCAAGGACCCACAGATTGTGGAGAAAATCAAACAGCAACTGAAGAAGGGAGGCGATGTCATCATCACTACTGGGTTGTTGAAAGCGATGAAGGAGCCCCTTGGCGATGTGGCAGAACTGTATTGTGGCGACCTGAAGGCAATTGTCAACGACTTCGGATTCTTAGGTAAGTCGGACCGCGAGTTCATCATTCCACAGGTGAAGTATTTTACGAATGATGCCTGGGAGGTGGTCAGTGCCGGGCGCCCCTTGACGGGGGGCGTGTCGGGGTATCCCATCCTCCTGCGCGACACTTATTCGAAGGGCATGCTCTTCGTCCTGACCATTCCCGATGATTTCGGCAATCTCTACGACTATCCTGCTCCTGCACTCAATGTGATTCGTCGTGCCATGAGCAAGGATGTGGGTGCCTATATCGAAGGACCTTCTAAGGTAGCTCTCTTCCCCTACGACAACAAGACGATGGTGGTTGAAAACTTTAATGATACATCCGTCAACCTGCGTGTGGTAGTGAATACAAAAGTAAACAGCCTCCGCAACCTGTTGACAGGCGAAACCTATAAGCCTGCCACACTGCCTCAGGTGGTTCCAGGTTGGGGACGCAACCGCTTCTTTGGCTATGCTGACGGTGCAACAGTATTTGACATCACATTGCCTGCACACAGCTATATCGGACTGGGATATTGAATTTTGAAAACAAATGTTTACGAGATGCAATAGATATATGATGTTAGGGGTGGCTTTGGTGATGGCCACAACAGGTATGAGTCAGCCCTACCCCACCAAACTGCTGAACAACGAACAGCAGATAGAATCATTGATCCAGCAGATGACACTGGAAGAGAAAGTGGCAATGCTACATGGCAAGCACATGTTCTCTTCGGCTGGTGTACCCCGATTAGGCATAGCCGATATGGAATATGCCGACGGACCGTTCGGTATTCGTGAGGAGATGGAGCCACACTCGTGGAACTCTCTGAATCTGACCACCGATTCAGCCACTTTCTTCCCTACTGGTTCTGCCTTGGCTGCTACCTGGAGTACAGAGTGGGCATACAACTACGGCAAGGGGATGAGTCGCGAAGCCCGCTTGCGTGGCAAGGATATGATATTGGGACCTGCCATCAATATCCAGCGCATTCCTACAGGAGGTTGCACAGATTTACGTTTCGCGCCCCCTCTCGCACATCGAGCGTCCTGTCAAGGAACTGAAGGGTTTCCAGCGAGTGGCACTGAAGGCAGGCGAGCGTATGGTGGTCAACATCACCGTCCGTCGCAACGACCTCTGCCATTGGGATTCGGCAGCCCAAGCATGGATGCTGGAACCTGGGAAGGTTCAGTTGCTGGTGGGTGGCTCGTCGGCAGAACTGCCTTTGCGCTGCGAGACAGAACTATAAAAAAGATGTCCCTATTCGGTAGGGACATCTTGACAACGTTTCAGATAGAATTCGCGGAAATCCGACCATTTGTAATAGGGTGCCTGTGCAGTGGGTACTGGAAGCGTGGCTTCAATACCGTTCAGAAGACATTTCACCAGAATGTCTTCTTTTTGACTGCGATAGAACACCAACTGCATATTGCTGGCCTTACACGTTTCCCAATTTTGATAGCAGTACTTCACCTCGTAAGGGTCTTCCGGGTCCTTATCAGCCCCATTGATACCCATCAATACGGTGAGTGGACCCAGAAAACTGTCGTGTCCAAAACGGAGGTCTGCCAAGTGGTCGCTCGTACCGGCTAAAACCGCGTCAGCCTTCTTGATAATATCCTCCAAGATAGGCACAACATCATATTTTCCAGAGAACACCCACGAGTAAGAGCCCAGATTACTACCCTCCCACTGGGCAGCTATCTCCTCGTCAGTCACAATACCCTCCATCATACCTTCATGATTGATACTGGGCAGTGTCTTGTAAAAATCTATCAGGACATAGGCGGCGCGATGCTTGTTCCAAGGCAGACTGTCTGTATTGGTAAACACACGGTCTAACACTTTGTCTGGCAGGTCGTTCGTCTGTTTGAACTGGTCGCGGTTCTTTTCATAACGGGGCTTGTCGGGCTTGGCAAAATGATGCTTGACAGGATTCTGACGGTCTGTGGGCACTACGCCATCGAGGGTGAAGCGCGAGGCCTGTTCGCGAATCTCTATGTTGGGGTTACACTGCACCAACTCCTGACAGAAAGCCGACATGCTGAGCATACAACGGCCTGAGAGCGAGGAAACGGCAAACACATTACCACCATTCTTAAAGACATCCGTAAACTGGTTATACATCGTACGGGCTATCCGCTGGTGTTGTTCCCATCCCAACTGGGTCAATTCGCCCCATCCCGTCAACAGTTCCTGCTTGGCAGTTTGGAATTTTCCGTAGGAAGCCTCACCTGCCGGTGTCAGTATATGCAGACGGTGTGCCTTCGAAAGTAGGGTATCGAGATTCAGATAGAGCTTATCATTCCAATTATAACGCGATCCATGCCGACCATAATGACTGATATAGAAAGGGATGTAGCCTTCGGGAGCATTCGTCATGGGCGTTTGTTCGAAGAGATAAGGACAATCCGTACCATACGCCTTGCGTGGCTGCGCCTTGAGCTGCCCAAGCGGGTCTGCCTGTTGTGCCCAACAGAACATTGTTGTCAGACAAGCCAACAGAACAATTGTGATTCTTTTCATACGTCAAATGTTTTAGGATGGTTATTCATTGTTCTTAATCAGTCGTACACCATAGATTTCGCCAATCTGCTTACCTGGTTTGGCAACGAACTTCACACGCACTTGCTTCTTGCCTTGCAACACTTTTGCAGGCAGCTCATAGACTTCGTATTTAAACTCCGAGATACGGTATTTGCCAGTATTGTTCACCGACTTCACCAGTACGTCGTCCACGAAGATGTCGAACTCGTGCGATTTCCACTCACCCACACCCCAGTATTTCAGGCGCAAGCTCAGGTCGGTGCGTCCTGCGGTCTGCATCAGATAGCTGAAGTAATGCCCGTTGCTGGCATCGCGCCAGAAGACATCATTGGTATTACCCTTCTGCGATTCGTCCGTCTCCATAAAGTGATCGGACTCTGGCTGCTGTTCGCCTGGCTGCACCTTATCAATGGTGCGTGCTTCCAATGCCTGCTGAGCCTGCTCTTCCTTTGCCATCTGTTCAAGATAGCCCTTGTAGTTCTGTTCCGACAGAGCCAGCCAGTACATCATATAGCGTGAATCATAAATTTCGAAGAAGGGCTGCAACTCGTTGCGGATGGGATTCTCCATACGGGTGCTGAGGGTGAAGTGCAAGGGCTTGCCAGCAATAGGCTGCAACTGGTTGGCAATTTCTTCCACATGATTGTTAATCAGAATAGGTGCCTCGTTGACAGGCAGTTTCTTGCCCACTGCCAACTGTCCGAATCGGCTGTCGTCGGCTATAAGATGAGCCAAATCTTCCGTTCCAGTCTTCATAGCCAGCATGATAGGGCCATGCATCAAGGCAATATACTGAGGCAGATTGGGCAGATACTTCACGCTGTTGTGCATGGGGAAACGCACTTCCACCACATCGCCCTTTTTCCACGAACGGTCAATCGCAACATAGCTGGCAGGACCGCTGATCAAATCCACTGCCTTGCCATTCACGGTGACTTTCAATTCGCCTGGTTTGACCCATCCTGGATAACGCACCAGCAAGGGGAACTGGCCCTTGCCTTCCGTAATGGTGATGCGACTTGTCTCACTATAGGGAAATCCTGTTTCCTGACGCAGACGGATGCCCTTTTCGCGCCAGTTCAGTTCGGATGCAACGAAGAGGTTGACGTAGAGGGCTTTGCCCACATGGGTATAGATGAACTGTCCGTACTTACCATGATTCTCCATACCTGTGCCCACGCAGCACCACATGGCCTCGTTAGGGGCAGAGTAGTTGCGGTAATGACGGGGACGTGCCGAGGTGAAATACACGTAGCCGCCATGTTCCGGATGCTGCGAAGAAAGAATATGATTGAACGTAGCCAGTTCGAAATAGTCGGCATAAGCAGCATTGGGATTGCGGCGATGCAAATCCTCAGTCAGTTTCAGCATATTATTGGTATTGCAGGTTTCGGGCCCGTCAATATCGCGCACAAAATCCCTACAAGCCTCCTTGCTGGGGAAGTGTTCCCGACGACTGTTACCACCGAATGCCAGTGAACGCTCGCCTGTCACGATGTCCCAAAAGAAGGTGCTGGCATCGTGGAAATACTCTTCACCTGAGAGTTCGGCAATGCGGTCGAAACCAATCACCTTAGGCACCTGCGTATTGGCATGCATATTGTCCAGACAGTCCTGACGCTGCGACAAGGGGGTGAGCAAACGGCGATGCGAGAAGCGCTTGGCTACCGTGAGATATTTCCTGTCGCCAGTCATCGCATAGGCGTCGGCCAGCACTTCGTTCATACCCCCGTGTTCAATATCGAGCATCCGTTCCATCTGTTCGTCGGAGAGTCCTGCCGTCAGGTCGATGGCCCAGTCGCAGAAGCCTAAGAACAACTGCTTTGCCTGTTCGTTGCCACAATAAAGCCACGCATCGCGCAGACCTGCATACATCTTATGGATATTATAGAAAGGTACCCATGCACCATAGAAAGCAGCAAAATCGCCCTTCTTAAACGTGCTCCACAAGCGGTCACTGCCGGGTACGCCTCCCACGTAGCCCTTCCCCCACTCTGGGTGGTTCTTTTGATTGGCATCAGCACAGCGTTGCAGTTCACTGATCATATACTCCATACGAGTACGGCATTCCTCACTGCCTGTAGCGGCATTGATAGCCAAAGCCGAAAGATAGTGACCACCCACGTGTCCGTCCAGTCCATCCCAGTTGGGGAACGATTTGGCTTTTGGTGTCAGTCCAGCCTCCTTCAGGTAAGGAGCTAAGAGCCTGTCGGTATCATATTTCAGCAACGTCGTGATGTTCAAATCACGAGCCCGCTTCAATGGACCGTCTAACAGGGTCACATCTCCCAGTGGAAACTCATTCGCATAAAGCTTGTCTTGTGCATGTGCCACCGTCACCGTCATGGCCAGCAAAGTCAGGAAAATCTTCTTCATAAGTGCTTACAATTGATTTTGACGGCAAATTTACAAAAACTTTTTGAATCCTGCAACTATACTGCCATCTTTTCCAAAGGGAGATGTCTCGGTAGGAGCTTTTCGAAAAAATCAGGAGCAAAGGTTTGATATTGAGTTTTTTTGCTTACCTTTGCACCTCAAGAATTGTTGTGCGAATGGAGAAGAATAGCAGTAACCGCCCCCTGATAGCCCATCTGTCCATGTTCGGTGCCTGTGCCGGATGGGGGCTGATGGCTCCTGTGGGCAAGGATGCTATGACGCATGGTTTCGATGGCATCACGATGGTTACTTTCCGCGTTGTCGGCGCTTGTATATTGTTCTGGATAGCCTCCTTTTTTGCGCCTAAGGAACAGGTGCCTTGGCGCGACAGACTGATGTTTATCGGTGCAGGACTGTTCGGACTCGTCTGTAACCAGTGTTGCTACACCATCGGACTGAGTATTACGTCGCCCATCAATGCCTCCATCGTCACCACCTCCATGCCTATTTTTGCCATGCTGCTGGCTGCACTGATACTGAAAGAGCCCATCACGGGTAAGAAGGTGCTGGGTGTGATGATGGGGTGTGCCGGTGCCTTAATACTGATTCTTGCCTCTGCAGCTCATGCCAGCGATAAAGTGGGCGACATCCGTGGCGACCTGCTCTGTCTGTTTGCCCAATTCTCGTTCGCGCTCTATCTGTCGCTTTTCAATCCGCTAATCCGGCGTTACAACGTATTCACCATTAATAAATATATGTTTTCCTGGGCTGCACTGATGCTGTTGCCTTTTACGTTTTCGCATGTCAGTGAAGTTGTTTCACAGCCCATACCTCAGCAAACATGGTGGGAAGTAGCCTATGTGGTATGTATCGGCACCTTCGTTTGCTATATTCTGACCATGATAGGCCAGCGCACCCTTCGTCCGACGGTGGTATCTGTTTATAATTACGTGCAACCCATCGTCTCCGTGACAGCCTCTATCCTCATGGGCATCGGCATTCTCAAGCCCACCCACGCTATTGCCGTTTTCCTTGTATTCAGTGGTGTCTGGCTAGTCACCAAATCCAAGTCAAGGCGCGATATGGAAAGTGGAAAACGATGACTACGTCCTCGATTTTTTTCATGCTTTCCTTTTTTGTTTAAGAAATAATTTGTATTTTTGCAGATTATCAAGCAACGTAGAATCATAGAACCAGTAAAAAACTATCAGATGACAGACAAACAGCAAGAAGGGGCTGCAAACACATAAAGAGGTGTTTTGCCGACCGCTAAAAGTACTATTGCCGTTCGCCGAAAATTCTTATGGCGGGCGGCAAAAATTCTTTTACCGCCCGCCACGCCACATGCAAACCTATGGTTTTGCACTGCAAACCCACTGGACTGGCACTGCAAGCCTTATGGTTTTGAACCTCAAGACCTATGGGCTGGCACATCAAAACCTATGGGTTGGCACATCAAGCCCTCTAAGTTGGCACATCAAAGCTTATAGATGAGGGATGCAAAAACATAGGGAGGACTCTTGGAGCCCTCCCACATCCTTGTTTAATACTTATTGTTTCCGAAATTCGGTGTTTTTTAGTCGTCGGAGTTTTGCCTTTCGATTTCCTTCTCGACGCTTTTTCTGATTTTCTTAGCCTGCTTGATGGCCTTTTTGCGTTCCTTTTGAGCTTGCTTTTCGCGACGTTTCTCTTCTTTTCGCTGTTGCTTCTCTAATTTACGAGCCTCCTTAGCTGCTTCCTTAGCAGCCTTGCGCTCGCTCTTCTTTTCAGCCTTTTCCTTGGCTGAAGCCTCGAGTGCATCGCGTAGCATCTGCTTGTCGAAGGTGAACACATGGCCCAGAACTCCCAGTGACAATACTTGCGTTTCGTCATCGAGTTCTACATGTGTGGTATTGAATATCAGATAGTTATCGACCTCCAATTTAGAATTCAGAGCTACTTCGATGGTCTTATTGACAATACCCTTGCCCAGATCGGTCAGGATGTTGTCACCCATTCCGCGTTCGCTGGCTTCCTCGTCAACATAAGCCTTGACAGCCTCCATCATTGCCTTTTTGTGTGCCTTCTTGTCGGGCACCGTCTTTGCCATAGCTATCACGGCTATCAGCACTATTGCATAAATTAAAAACTTCTTCATTTTTCTATGATTGCTAATTTACGCCTGCAAAGTTAATACTTTTTTTATTGTAAATACACAGAAGATTCCAAAAAAATGAGTACCTTTGCCTGCAAATTTCAAAAATAACCAGTATTAATAGATGAAAAAGTATGTAATATGGATGTTGGCTGCCTGTCTGACGGTATGCAGCCCTGTAATGACATCATGTAGCAGTACCAATGATGTAGAATCATCTGCTAAGAAGAATTATTTCACTTCATGGAACGAGTGCGACGCCCTGTCGGCACTGAAACTGTATGTAGAAGATGTAACGAATCCCAAATCGGCTAACTTCATCAAAGAGGAAGACCGCATTGCCACGTTCGACATGGACGGCACCTTCGTGGGAGAGTTATATCCAACCTATTTAGAATACAACTTGCTGGAGTACCGTGCACTGGACGATCCTGACTATCGCGACAAAGCCCCCGAGGATGTACGCGAGGCTGCCCAGAACATCAGAGACTTCGTGCGCAATGGGAAAGCACTGCCCAGTGGCTTTGACATGATTCATGCCTATGCTGCCGCGAAGGCCTATGCGGGAATGTCGCTGGCTGAATTTGACGCCTATGTGAGAGCGTATGCCAACAAACCTGCCAACGGATTTACAGGTATGACTTACGGGCAAGCTATCTACCAGCCAATGCGCGAGGTTTTTGAATATTTGAAAGCCAACGGGTTCACCTGTTATGTGGTTTCCGGTTCCGACCGCTTCATCTGTCGTATTTTGGCGGAGTCAGTCGGTATTGCTCCCAACAGAGTTATCGGCATGGACGTAAAACTGAAATCCACAAATCAAGGAGATGTTCCCGGTGTGAGCTTTACCATGGGCAAAGAAGACTATTTAATACGTACGGACGAACTGATTATCAAGAATCTGAAGACCAACAAGGTGCTGCAGATAGCACAGGAAATCGGCAAAGTGCCTGTACTGTCATTTGGCAACAGTGGTGGCGACCAGGCTATGCATAACTACTGTCTGGGCAACAGCAAGTATAAGAGTGCAGCCTTCATGCTGGTTGCCGACGATGACGAGCGCGACCACGCCAACCGTGAGAAGGCACTGAAACTGGCTGCCCAATGGAAAGAAGCCGGCTACTACGTCATCTCTATGAAAGACGATTTCCGCACCATCTACGGCAGTAACGTCAAGAAAGTGGACTTCACTTTCTAAACCAGGCTTTCAAACAGCATTTTTCCATGTAACTCACGTTCCGTTAGGAATTAACAGACTTGTCCCGATACTCTTTTGGCGTAAGCCCCGTTTCTCGCTTGAAGAAATTATTAAAAGCGGGAGGATTGGAAAAATTCAGGCGTTCGGCAATCTCGTAGGTCAGCAGACCGCTGGTGTGCAGCAGAACCTTGGCACGAAGGACAACGGCACGGTTAATCCAGTACATCGCACTTCGCCCACTGGCCCTGCTGATGACTGCCGAGAGGTGGTGGGGGGTGATGTGGAGCAGGTTGGCATAATAAGGAATATTGCGTTTCTGTTCACAATGGCGACTCACCTGTGTCTTGAACTGCTGGAACAGTTCCTGGTGGCGAGAAACGACGTTTTTTCCCGCAGAAATGTCGGAGATTTGCTTGACGTACTGCATATCGGCCACCATCGCTCTTACCATCTGCAACACAGCTTCGCGACGGAAAGGTATCTGACTGGCAACATCCCAAAGTAGATACATCATACGCAACAATAGTTCAAAATCCTTTGCAGGAGCACTGGTGACGACGCTCTCAGTGACATGAACGGCCTCTTTCATGGCGATGCCACATACCTCTACATCCTGCCCTATACGTTCAAACTCCAAGATGGCATCGGGCGTAGTGAGTATCACCATGCCTTTTTCAAAGTGATAATGCTCTAAGTCTAAATGCACATCGGCTTCACCGTTCATGAACAGCAATAAACGAGGTTCGGGCAACTGATAGACCTCACCCTCACGGAAGAACAACTTATCCGATGGTCGCCCATTGAGGATGATACTGATGTCATCATTGTTGAAAACATGACTCTCGGCTCCAGCCATCTTTTGCAGATCAACGGAGTCTATGGAGAAGTAATTGATGTTTTTGCTGTCGTTCATAATTGCAGTTTTGTACGATTTGATTGCAAATTTAGCAGATTCTGCGGAGAATAACAAACAGAAGCAACGGAAATCGTACAAATTTATAATCTTTTCGTACAAGTTAGTAATCAATGTCTCACTATAAAGGTGTATATTTGCAACATGGAATTGTCCCATAAGTTAAGGGCTTAGATTATGAAGAGAAGGAAGTTCATTTTTATTTTTTGCTCCATCTGCTTGACCGCACAGGGGCAGACATTGGAGGAGTGTTGGCAGGCTGCGGAGAAGAATTATCCGCTGATCCGACAGTACGGTCTCATTGAAAAGACCACTGAGCTGACGGTAGCTAACATCCAGAAGGGTTGGCTGCCACAAATATCGGCACAGGCACAGGCTACTTATCAGAGCGACGTAACGGCATGGCCCGACGAGATGAAGACTATGATGACAGGTATGGGCATCGACGTGAAGGGATTGAAGAAAGACCAGTACCGCATAGGAATCGATGTTCAGCAAACCGTGTTTGATGGTTTTGCCATCAAAAACCAGAAACGCATAGCCCGCGAACAGGGGAATGTGCAGTCGGCACAGACGGAAGTGAGTCTGTATGCCGTACGCCGCCGTGTGAACGAGCTGTATTTCTCGCTGCTCATGCTGGAAGAGCAGATGCAGTTGAACCGCGACCTGCAGGAACTGTTGGCAGGCAACGAACGGAAACTGCAGGCCATGGTGAAAGGCGGCACAGCGGCAGAGAGCGACTGGCAGAATGTGAAAGCAGAACGGCTGAACGTGGTGCAGCAGGCTACCAGTCTCGAATCGCAGAAACGGATGCTGACAGCCATGCTCTCAACATTCTGCGGCATGGAGGTAACGACCGCGCAGAAACCAGCGTGTACTGCTATTCCGTCGCAGTCCACAACCCAAAGACCAGAGATGCGCCTCTTCGATGCCCAGCTCCGTCTGTCGGAGGCACAGGAGAAAGGGCTTAACACTGCACTGATGCCGAAGATTGGTGTGTTTGCCCAGGGATATTACGGTTACCCGGGGCTGAACAAGTTCGAAGACATGATGCGCCACCGATGGAGTCTGAACGGTGTGATAGGTGCCCGCCTCACTTGGAATATCGGGGCACTCTATACGCGCAAGAACGACAAGGCGAAGCTACACTTGCAGCGCGAGATGACGGAGTCAAACCGCGAAGTATTTCTCTTCAACAACCGCTTAGAGCAGATTCAGCAACAGGAGGAGATTGCCCGATACAGGAAACTGATGGCTGAAGACGAGGAAATCATCTCGCTGCGCTCGGCTGTGCGGAAAGCTGCCGAATCGAAACTTGCGCATGGAATTATTGACGTGAACGACCTATTACGCGAAATCAATCAGGAGAATGCTGCCCGTGTGCAACAGTCGATGCATGAGATAGAAATGCTGAAGAACATCTACGACAACAAATTTACCACGAACAATTAATATAGGAATGAGTATGAGAAAGATATTAGCACTGACAGGCACGGCACTGATGATGGTTGCCTGCGGAGGAAACGAGAAAGCGTATGATGCCACTGGTACGTTTGAGGCTACGGAAACTACCGTGTTTGCCGAACAGAGCGGTGCCCTGCTGACATTCAACGTCAACGAGGGTGACAGCATCGGCAAAGACCAAGAGGTGGGACTGATAGACACCACTCAGACGTGGTTGAAGATTCAGCAGTTGGGAGCGACCAAACAGGTGTATCAGAGCCAGAAGCCCGACATGGAGCGACAGATAGCCGCCACGCGCCAGCAACTGACAAAGGCCCAGCAGGACGAGCAGCGCTACCGCGAACTGGTGGCAGACGGTGCGGCTCCCTCGAAGATGCTCGACGATGCAACCAGTCAGGTGAAGGTGTTACAGAAACAGTTGGATGCGCAAGTGTCAACGCTCAGCTCTCAACTCTCAACGCTCAACTCTCAACTTTCAACGGCAGATGTCCAGATAGAACAATTGCGCGACATGCTTCGCAAATGCCACGTCACGGTCCCCACAAAGGGTACCGTCTTGGAGAAATATGTGGAGCGTGGCGAGTTCGTGACTACGGGAAAACCGCTGTTCAAGGTGGCTGACACGCAAGATATGTTTCTTCGGGCTTATGTCACTTCAGCTCAACTTCAAACCATCAAGTTAGGGCAGCAGGTAAAGGTATTTGCCGACTATGGCGACCAACAGAAAAAGGAGTATGACGGCACCATAGCATGGATTTCCTCACGCTCGGAGTTCACGCCCAAGACCATCCTGACCGACGACGAGCGTGCCGATTTAGTATATGCCGTAAAAATAGCCATTAGAAACGATGGTTATATAAAAATAGGTATGTACGGGGAAGTAAAACTATGAATACTATAGAAGTAAATCACATTTCCAAGTCGTACGGCGAGGTGAAGGCGCTCGACGATGTGTCGTTCACTGTCTCGAAGGGCGAGGTGTTCGGGCTCATCGGTCCTGACGGTGCAGGCAAGACCTCGATGTTCCGCATACTCTGTTCGCTGCTATTGCCAGAGACGGGCACGGCAGCAGTAGACGGCTTCGATGTCATCCGTCAGATGCGCGAGGTGCGATGCCGAGTGGGCTACATGCCCGGCAAGTTCTCGCTCTATCAGGATCTGACCGTCGAGGAGAATCTGAAGTTCTTCGCCACGCTGTTTGGAACGACCGTAGAGGCGGGCTACGACTCGATCAAGGCTATCTACTCGCAGATAGAGCGGTTTCGCGACCGTAAAGCCGGTGCGCTATCAGGGGGCATGAAGCAGAAGTTGGCACTCTCCTGTGCATTGGTCCACTCGCCCAGCGTACTCTTCCTCGACGAGCCCACCACAGGTGTTGACCCTGTGAGCCGCAAGGAGTTTTGGGAGATGCTTCTGACATTGAAGGAGCGAGGCATCACCATCGTAGCCTCCACGCCTTATCTTGACGAGGTGCGTTGTTGTGAGCGAGTCGCTTTTCTTGACCACGGACAGCTAAGGGGTATCGGTGCGCCCGATGCCATCTTGGATGAATTCAGAGATATCTTCAATCCGCCAGGCATTGAGAAGGCTGTGGCAGAGTCGCAGCATGCAGAACAGGAGAATGTGATAGAAGTGAAGCACCTGGTGAAGGCCTTTGGCTCGTTCCATGCCGTAGATGACATTTCGTTCAGTGTCAGGCGTGGCGAGATTTTCGGTTTCCTGGGTGCCAATGGTGCCGGCAAAACCACCGCTATGCACATGCTGACGGGTCTGAACCAACCTACCAGCGGCACGGGTACCGTAGTGGGTTACGACATTCGTACCCAGCATGAACAGATCAAAAAGCATATCGGCTATATGTCGCAAAAGTTCTCGCTATACGAAGACCTGACCGTCAGCGAGAACATCCGACTCTTTGCCGGCATCTATGGTATGAAGGACGACGAGATACGCAGAAAGACCGATGAATTGCTACGCCGACTGCAATTCACAGAACATAAGAACACGTTAGTCAAGAGCCTTCCGTTAGGCTGGAAGCAAAAGTTAGCATTCTCCGTTTCAATCTTCCACGAACCAGGCGTGGTATTCCTCGACGAGCCGACGGGTGGTGTTGATCCAGCCACACGCCGCCAGTTCTGGGAACTCATCTACGATGCTGCCCATCGCGGCATCACCGTCTTCGTCACCACCCACTACATGGACGAAGCAGAATACTGCGACCGTATTTCCATCATGGTGGACGGCAAGATCAGTGCACTCGGGAAGCCCGACGAACTGAAAGAGCAATTCCATCAGCCCGATATGGACCACGTATTCACCTATCTGGCACGACAGGCCACCCGATCAAGCGATTAAATTATGAAACAGTTTGTCAGTTTTGTCATCAAAGAAACCACGCACATCCTGCGCGACAAGCGTACGATGCTAATCCTCTTCGGTATGCCGGTAGTGATGATG
>DEKX01000016.1:0-10732 GCA_002354095.1 Prevotella sp. UBA2711
CTCTACGACTTGGAGCATCATCAGACCATGCCCTTCCCAGATGCCTGGCGCCAGGCTATCCGTCAGTACGACGGACTGGAGTGAAATTGTGTAGTACACACGCTAATGTGCACAAGGGGGCAGGAACTCTGTGTTCCTTTGCGCTGCCTATCCGTCAGCCCCTGCTTCTTGTCAGGTTTGCGGCCCTCTTCGCCATGAAGCGAGAAATCGAGGAACAACTGGCTCATGCCATCGCTCAGAAGCAGCGTCAGACATTTGTAACCGAGGATGCTCTTGTGCTCAAGGTGAGAGAATACCTTGCCGATGAGCTCACTCTTACGTCCGCTCTTCGGAGCGTCAGTGTCATCGATAATCAGGCAGACAGGCTTGTCATGCTCAGCCTCTGTGCTGCGGCTGATCTTACGCAGCAGCTGGAGATTCATAGCATACAGCAGCTTGCGCCACTTGATATTACCATCATTCATAAAACGATAGAACATGTCCTTCTCACAACAGAATAGGCGGCTTAATGAAGAGCCCGAGTATCGGTATGCATTCCTGACGACAAAAAACGGGAACAGCACCAGAAGATTCAGGACCTGCACGTTTGTAAACTTGCAGTTCTCCTTCTTCTCAGTCCCTATCTGGTCAGGACGTATGTTTATGCACTCCATCACTCTCATAATCGCATTAATTGCACGGTTATTCTCATTTTCTGAGAAAAAGCTTCTCAAATCTGAAATAATTGTTATACCTTTGCTCACGGCTTCTAAGTTTGAACTTTATTTTTTGGCGATTATAAAGGTACTCATTTTCTGTGAGTTACACAAACCTCGAAGCCTTTTTTATTCCTATTTTATGTTAAATTATGCAGGTGCGCCATCACTTGCGAAACTTTAGCTTGTTTGATTTATCTATTAGCCGCTCCTTCAGTCTCGTGTTACGCTTCAGCACCACCATGTTATGGATGGCGTAGGCCAGGGCCTTCGTGGTGCCGACGATGATGCAGAGTTTCTTAGCACGGGTGATGCCGGTATAGACGAGGTTGCGCTGGAGCATCACAAAATGGGTCATCAGCAGGGGCATGACCACGACGGGGTATTCCGAGCCTTGCGACTTGTGGATGGTGGTGGCGTAGGCCAGCGTGAGCTCGTCGAGTTCCGAGTCCTCGTACTCGATGCTGTGGCCATCGAATGAGACGGTCAGCGTCCGCTCTTCCGTATCAACGTGCTCCACCGTACCGATGTCGCCGTTGAACACGTCCTTGTCGTAGTTGTTACGTATCTGCATCACGCGATCGCCCCGGCGGTACTTGAATCCACCACGCGAAAGGCTGTCACCCACAGAGTTAATGGCCTCCTGAAGTGCGATATTCAGGTTCGTGGCTCCCACCACACTGCGCTGCATCGGGGCCAGCACCTGGATATCGTTGGTGCTGACGTGGTAAGCCTTGGGAATGCGGTTGCGGACGATGTTCACGATTTCTTGCGCCGCACGCTCGGGGTCTTCCTCCTTAATAAAGAAGAAGTCGGAAGTGCGCCCGTTGCTGATATCGGGGAAGGTGCCCTGGTTAATCTTGTGGGCATTAGTGACTATACGGCTTGACTGCGCCTGACGGAAGATGCGCGTCAGTCGGATGACTGGTACTGCGCCAGAGTCGATGATGTCGCGAAGCACGTTGCCTGCTCCCACACTGGGCAGCTGGTCGATGTCACCAACGAGTATCAGGCGCATCGAGAGCGGCACGGCCTTCAGCAGCGAGTTCATCAGTATAATGTCAATCATTGAGGACTCGTCTACTATCAAGAGGTCGCCGTCCAACGGGTTCTCATCGTTGCGTCCGTAGCCCTCGGCAGGATTGAACTCCAGCAGGCGGTGGATGGTCTTGGCCTCCTTACCAGTAGCCTCACTCATGCGCTTGGCGGCACGACCAGTGGGAGCTGCCAGCAATATGCGCTGACCGAGGGTCTCGAACGAGGCGATGATACCCAGCGTCGTGGTGGTCTTGCCAGTGCCTGGACCGCCCGTCAGCACCATCACTTTCGAACCGATGGCCTTGCGGATGGCTGAGAGTTGCACGTCGTCATACTCTATCTGTCCCTGTCGGCCCACATCGTTGCTGATGGCTCCGCTACTATCGAAGATGTTACCCATCGGCGTTTCGATCAGCCGACGCAGCTTGTTGGCCACGCCCACCTCGGCATAATAGAACGGAGGCAGGAAGATGGCTTCATCGTCAAGCATCAAGTCCTCACTGGCTATCATCTGGTCAAGGGCTTGCGTAATCGGTTCCTCCTCGGCCTGAAGCAGTTCCTTGGCCGACTTCACCAGCTGTTCGCGCTCAGCATAGCAGTGGCCGTCCTCCGAAAGCTTGCCCAGCGTATAGAGGATTCCGCTACGGCAGCGACGTGGGTCGTTCTTCTCGTAGCCCAGTTTCTCGGCGATGGAATCGGCGGTTTTGAAGCCAATACCCCAGATGTCATCAGCCAGACAGTAGGGATTGTCCTGCACCTTCTCGATGCTCTCCTTGCCGTACTGCTTATAAATTTTGGCTGCGTAGGTGGAGCTGACACCATGTCCCTGCAAGAACACCATGATGTCCTTCACGTCCTTCTGCTTCTCCCAACTATCGCGAATCTTGCCAACCCTACCCTTGCCGATACCGGGAACTTCAAGCAGACGGTCGGCATCGTTCTCGATGACCTCGAAGGTTTCCAACCCGAAGTGCTTCACTATCAGCTTGGCCATCTTTGGCCCGATGCCTTTCACCAGTCCGCTACCCAAGTACTTTTCAATGCCGATGATGTCAGCCGGGAGTTCCTCAGTCCATTTTTCAGCCGCGAACTGCCTGCCATAACGTTTGTCAACGCGCCAGTTCCCCTCTACAGTAAGGACAGCACCCACTGTCACCTCGTGGAAGATGCCTACAACAGTCTGTTCCTCCCTGTAGCCCTTGATGGTGGTCTGAAGGACAGAATAGCCATTCTCAGGATTCTGGAACGTGATTCGCTCTATGGTACACTTGATCTTCTCCATGGCAGGTTACTTCTCACGATAATCCTTGTATGCTTGCCAGGCCTCGCTAATGTCCTGCGGGCTGGGGGCATCCTCAAAGAATGTCGCTTGACAATCGTCTTTGAATGGCGACCAGTTGCCGCAGATGGTTCCATCGTAAGAGATGACGGGCTGAAAGATGCCGCTGTTGTTGTGGGCATGATGTCGATGCTCAGGAGGGAGCACAATGTCGCGGGACTTGTAGCTGATAAGATATTCGTCGTAAGGAGGAATCAGGAGGAACTTGCCCTTCCTGAAGCCTCGTGAACGGCATTCGTCGGTCAGGTAGAAGTCTCTGTCTTTCCAACGTTCTACGTGAATCGTATTGCCTAAAAGTTCTATGCCTCGCCTGCAGTCGCTGATGTTCAAGCCTGACCACCAGACGAAATCCTCCAACGTGGCGGGTTGGCGGCTCTGGAAGTACTTGCGGGTAAAGCGCATCAAGGCTTCGTCCTTATACATCTGCGCCGTTGGCTTCACCTTGTTGGCAGTGAGTGCGTAGGTGGCCTTCATCGGCAAAAGATCTCCACTGCAGAGGGTTCCAGACATCTCGGCCATGCGGATATGGTACGACAGCCGATGGTCATCCATATTTATGTCTTTCTCTGCCAAAGCACGCACTAAATCCTCTTTCGTCGCACTCCCCAAGTCTGCAGCCGTCTGGGCGAGTATCTCGCGGACACGCATAAGTTCCTCGTCAGGAATACTGATTCTGTTGCTGCTCATCCAGCCCTTCGTCACAGCTATGGCTTTGGGCGCACAGAGTCCAATCATCATCCAATAGTCCTCGGCGGTCACAAGCTGCCAAGTGCCTCGCATCAGATGCAAACGGATAATCCTCCCACTGCCGAAAGCTCGTTTGAAAGACTTCGCTGATGGTCGGCGCGTCCGCATCTCCACAGCCCACCGCATCATTCGATACTCTTGGGCTTGCATAGCACCCATGTAGCTGACCACCTCGGCAGGATCACTGAACTGAGGGGCAACCAGCTGTTGGCAGAGAAGTCGGATGGCAATCGGATTCATTTCTTTTCTATTCTATCATTGTTCCACATCTAAATGACTGTAGCTGTTTGCCCATCACGACCTTCATTGCATCAAACACATTATCTCCTGTGCAATGGCTGGTGTAGAACCTTGTTTCTGGATAGTTGGCTTTTAGCCTTTGAGTCAAAGCCACCAGTTCTTCGTCCGTCTCCTGACCGTCGAGCAAGTGGAAACCACCGACGACGCTTTTTACTGGCCAAGGACAGGCTGACAAAATGTTCTCAAGACCACTATGAGCACAGCCCGTGAATAGTAGACCATCGACATATAGAGCCAACTCGTGACGGAAATCGTCGTGGATATAATCTCCATTAGCATCCTGCACATAGAGATTTTGATTCCCCTTGGGCATCGGATGTTTCTGAGGGATATGTGCAATCACATGGATTCCTTCTGTGATTTCAAAGGTCTGATTTATCAAGATGAGTCTGTCATCGCCTATCTCTGGCCACTCCGTAGTAATGCTATGCAGGTTCCCTCGCTTAGAAAAGAATTTTCCACTCATAGCATCGGGCGAGACGATGACTTTAACCTGTTTATTATGCTCTAATATGTATCGAAAGCCGCCTGCATGGTCGCTGTGACCATGAGAAATGAAAACATAGTCCACATCGCTGAGATCTATACCCAACTGTCCTGCGTTTCGGATAAACAAGTCACTTGCTCCAGTATCAAGCAGGATCTTGTGTTGTTCTGTTTCCAACAGAATAGAAAGACCATGTTCTGTGGATAGATGACTATCACTGCTTCGATTATCTGATAATACAGTCCACTTCATCGCTCACTCATCTTCGTTATTCTTGCCAAATAATCGTAATGATCACCTTCAGCAACTACCTCTGCAACATAGCCGTTCTTCGCTGCTTTCTCCTTCAGAGTGTCAGCATCGATATAAAGCCAGTCAAAAGGTTCGCCAATGGTGTCCTTATACTGCATTCGGAAGCTATGCTCACCGTAATAGTCCATTTCGTTTGGAATATCTATCATGCCGTTTTCGTCCTCAAATACATAGCTGATATCCGATGAATCACATAATACCTGACCTCCTGGAGCCAGTATATTGTCTAACTGACGGAAGAATTTGGGCAGACGCTCCAAGGTTCCGACAATGCCAATACCATTCATTAGCATCAAAATGGTATCGTATTGTCCCTTCAAAGTAAAGAAATCCTGTTCAAGCACATTCTTAACCCCACGCTCTTTCATGGCCTGAACAGACAGAGGGGAAATGTCAATAGCGGTTACATCGAAGCCCTTTTCCTGCAAGACAAGTGAATGACAGCCTGCGCCAGCACCCACATCGAGCGTCTTTCCCTTGGCCATATCGAGTGCCTTGAGTTCTATATCTGGCATGTCCTCATACTTACGGAAAAGCGTTTGCAGGGGTATCTCGTCCTCCTCAAACATCGGGGAGAACACCCTGAGCCTTTCTGCCTTCTTGGTTTTCCAGTAGTCGGCAATGGCTCTGCCCATCGGGTCTTTCTTGCTATTCATCTCCGGTTACTCCTAAAAGATCCTCCATTCTGTCCATAATAAAGTCGGCTCCTGCCTCTTTTAATTCCTCTCTGCTTCCGTTACCCCAAGTCACACCACAAGTCTTAGCCCCAGCATTGTATCCCATCAAGATGTCAACCGCCATATCCCCGACAACAAGCGTTTCGTTGGCAGCAAATTGCATGGCAGCAAGTGTCTTCAGTACAGGTTCTGGTTTGGGTTTCGCCTCCTTCACGTCATCTGCCCCTATTAAATAAGAAATGTAATCAGCGATACCCATATTGTGAGTCAACTCCGTGAGGGAATTGCGTGAACGGGATGAAGCGATAGTGAGTACGAAGCCTTGTTCCTTCAGAGTTTTCAAGGTCTTGACAACACCAGGGAAGGCTTCCGGCGTAATCTTCTGAAGATTCTCATTGAAGATCCTGCGGTAGGTTTCAGCACAGCGGGGAATGAGTTCATCCTGAATATCAGGGAACAGTGTCCTGAAGCACCCTGCCAATGGCAAACCTATAGTGGATGCACATTCTGCCTCACTACGTTCTGGCAGTTGCAGCTCCTTGATAGCCATTTGCATGGTCGTAACGATGTTCAGTCTAGTGTCGCCCAACGTCCCATCAAAATCGAATATAATCAGTTTTATGCTCATGCTTTATTCCATTCGTCCCCATTTCATTTCCTCGCCCTCTTTATCATACTGCTTGCGCTTACCAACAGGAGGTTCAGTCAAGGTGATGCGCACTACGGCAGTCCTTTCAAGGCTGCGGGCAATAGCGTCATCGAAAGCGTCCATGTGGTGAAGGAGGAAACGCTGGCAGATGGCTCTCAATGCCGTAATCTTCTCTTCACGGTCTGTCACAATCTCTGCCTTACCTACGGCTGTAGCCGACTTGTATTGTAGCGTAAAGCTTCCATCTTTAGGGCCGACTGTAGGTGCACATTTGGTAACTGCCGATAGGAAAACCATCGGATTATGTGCTATGCAGTCCAGCTTGTCACCCTCCAAGGCACAGTGGAAATAGAAGGTCTTCTCGTCTGTACGCGCCAGTGACAAAGGTAATCCGTATGGACTCCCATCAGGTCTCGTCATGCTGACTGTCACGTATGGAGCCTTATCCAATACCTCCAATGCGAAGGCTGCATCCATCTCTCTACTTGCTTTTCTCATAACTTTAATTTTTTATATTTGGCTGCTAATTTACGAAAAAACTCAGACATACAAGCATGTCTGAGATTTTGAGAGGCATATTTTATACTTTATTGGGAAATGTCAGTCTATTATACGCTCTGCAAGCATTGTTAACTGCTGATAAGGCATGCCACCCACCTGACGTTCAATGTCGCCATCCTTATTGATGAAAAATAAGGTGGGGATGGACATGATATTGGCAGCAGCAGCGAGTGCCTGATTCTTGTCAACATCGACCTTCAGAACCTTGATGCGGCCTTCGTACTCTTGCGCCAATCGCTGAAGCATGGGAGCCATTGCCTGACAGGGGCCACACCATGTGGCATAGAAATCGATGACAACGGGAGTCTTACCCGTGTAGTCGTATCCCTTGAGATACTGCTGATAGTCTTTGATATTTTCCATAATTATTTAGTGTTTTAATTCCATAATCTTCGACGGACAGGCCAGAGTACACTTGCCGCACTTAAGGCAGTCTGGATGCAGATAGCCGACGGCCTTACCACGAGAGTCGTAGGGTGTAAGCTGCATGGGGCAGACGCGGGCGCAGCTCTTGCACTTCATCTGACAGGCACTCGACACGTGGATGTTGGTGAAAGCCTTGGGCAGGGGAGCGTGTTTAGGTGCCACCCAGTTAGAGATGGTTCCCATGGGACAGAACGAACACCAGGTGCGTGGGGCATAGATGAATGAGAGTGTGACGCCGACGATGGTGGTCATGACGATAATCGTCCAGAACACTTTGCCGATTCCAGACCACATGGCCAGTCCGCCCTCGCTCCAAGGCACGGTGAATGTCAGTTGGATGCCGAACATGCCGAAGATGAAGAACACCATGAACAGGCGGAAGCCGAAGGTGCGCACAAACTTGGGAATCGGGCGATGGGGTGAGTACTTCGACAGCAGACGGTCGTACATATTGCCGCGAGGACAGACGTGTCCGCACCACCAACGGCCTTTAAATATACTGGTCAGCACCGGGCCGATCATGCAGATGAGTGCCAACAGGCCAATCACTGGGAAAAACCAGCCAAGCAGGATGTACGCGATGATAATCCAATAAATGGGCACACCCGGTGTCTCGAAGTGACGATGAAAACGCTTTGTTGTCTTCTTTTTACTATCTTTTTGCTCCATAAAACTTTAAATTTTCTGTTTGACAGTGCAAAATTACAACTTATTTGATAGATAAACGAATTATTTTATCTATCTTTGCATCGGTTTTTTCTATCGTAGATACAATTATCAATTGTCAATTATCAATTTTCAATTCGTAAAGTATGACATTACAGCAACTGAAATATATCGTAGCTATCGATCGCTACCGTAACTTTGCCAAGGCCGCCGATGCTTGTGGCATTTCGCAACCCACCCTCAGCGCCATGCTGGTGAAGTTGGAGGAGGAACTTGACGTGCGCATCTTCGAGCGCAGCAACAAGAACGTTACGCCTACCATCGCAGGCGAGAAGATTATCCGTCAGGCTGAACGGGCTATTGCCGAGGCAGAGCGCATCGCAGAACTGGTGAGCGAGGACAAGGGCGATGTGGCAGGCGAACTTCAATCTAAGTGTCGGGCCTACCATCGCCCCATATGTCCTGCCAAAATTTATCCGCCACTACATCGAGGCTTATCCGCAGGTGAAACTCAGTATCCGCGAGATGAAGGCTGATGTGATGCTGAGCGAACTGCAGTTGGGACACCTTGATGCAGGTATTGCTATCAGCAGGAAATACGCGTCAGGGTATATTGGAGGTTCCGCTCTATACTGAGAAGTTTATGGTGTATCTTGCCGAAGACTGCTGGCGCAAACTGCCTGTGTTCAAACCAGAGAATTTAGAGCACGAGAAAATGTGGATCATGAAAGAAGCCCAATGTCTGCGCGACAGTGCCTTCAGCTTTTGCAAGGCAAGGACGAAGGGCCGTCGCGTCTATGAGGCAGGCAGCATCGAGACGCTCATCCGCATTGTAGATGAGAATGGCGGTTTTACGATTATCCCCGAGATGCATCTGCCGTTCCTCTCAGACCGCCAGCTCGAGAATGTGCGCCGCATAGAGGGCGATTATCTCTCGCAGCGCCGTGTGTCGCTCTACATCCGCGAGGACTACATCCGCCAGTCGATGCTGAACACCATCACCAAAACGCTCCTCCGATTCATGCCCGAAGGTATGATGGAGGAGCGGATTGTGAAGTATGGGGTAAAGCTTTGAACGCGGTGTTATCCGCAATGGAAATATTTCGTGACGAGCTTTTTGATTTCCTCGGGATAACCCTCGATGTTCTTGCGAAGCGTTACATCGTCGAAAGCCCGTAGCTGGGCGATGATGCCGTCGATCATAGCGGGCGAGAAGACATGGTGTTCTTCAAAGACAGCGCGCAGGCGTTCCAGACAGTCGGCAGAAGCGACACAGGAATCAGGAAGCTGTGCGAGCGTAGCCAGACGATCGGCATTCTCGGCAGCATGGATATTCACATTGACGTAAGTCCGCTCTGCCACCTCAAGAGCATCGGGCATCTCGAAGCCGTGACGACAAGCGACGCAGAGTCCAGCCAGCAGCTGATAGAGGTCGGCAGAGCCGTCGGGCGAGCGCATCTCTACCGTCTGCTTGATGCTCGTGTCGTATTTCGACTCCTTCTCCAGTGGATTGGCCTTGTAGCTCATGTCCACATCGGCAGCCCAACCCAACGGCACGCGAACGAGCACAGAGCGGTTCCTGTCGCCCCAGCATACGTTCGTAGGAGCCTCCTGATGGGGCACAAGACGGAAATAACTGGTAGGATTTTTGTTGCCAAAGGCGGTGATGGCAGGCGCAAGGTCCATCATACCTGCTATCATTTTACGGGCAGCCTCCGACAGCACGCCGTCGGCCAGCATCTGGTTCTTGCCGTCCTTCATCATCCGCATGTGGATATGCAGGCCTGAGCCCGCCTTGCCAGTGGTAATCTTCGGTGCGAAGGTCACGTCGTAGCCCATCTGATAGCCCAGGTTGCGGATTATCCACTTGGCTAGCATCAGTTGGTCGGCAGCCTGCTCTACGGGTACGGGCAGAAATTCAATCTCGTTCTGTTCGTAGTTCTTGCCGTCGATAGTGAAGTTGCCCACTTCTGAGTGACCATATTTAATCTGACCGCCAGCCTGTGCGATGTACTGCATACACTGCGTACGGAACTCGTTGGCCTTGGCGTAAGGCGCTGACTCATGATAGCCGCGCTGGTCCTGAGCAGGAAACACCTCTTCATCGTCGCTGATGACGTAATACTCTAACTCGCCCATTGCCTGATACTCCATCCCCGTTACCTCCCGGAAAGCTTCAGCAGCCTTGTGGAGCGTGTACTCGGGCGACGACTCCAGCGGGTTGCCGTCCTTATCGAAGTAGGAACAGAGTAGCGACACGGTGGGTATCTCAGCAAACGGATCGACGAAGGCCGTACGGAAACGGGGCAGCACATAGAGATCACTTGAGCCGGCCTGGATAAAGCTGAACAGGCTGGAGCCATCGACACGCTCGCCACAGGTGAGAATGGTCTCGAGGTAATCAAGGTCGTTGATGACGAAGTTCAGCGTCTTCAACTTACCGTCGCCGCCAGGATACATGAAGTTCACCATGCGGATGTCGTTATTAACAATGTAGTCGATGATGTCGGCTTTCGTCAATTCCGAAGCCGGTTTCTGCAGAGCGGCTACAATAAGATTTGCATTCAATTTCAGATGTTTGTTGTCCATAATTATTTGAAAAATATTGTTCAATATAACATTAGTTTTGCCCAAAAGCACGAATTAATAATTATTCTAAATGTCAATGATAATTTGATGCTATTCTTCATCCGGCTGCTGGCCGTCGTGAGCTTTCCAGGCACATTCAGTAATCTTCATGTCTGAGAATAAGGCGGTGAATGATGATTCCTCGGGCGAACAAGCATAGATGCCGAACTGGATTTCATCGGCTGCGGCATACATGTGGCAGATGCG
>DEKX01000016.1:10810-11640 GCA_002354095.1 Prevotella sp. UBA2711
TACCACATCGTCTTGACATCGGCAGGGATAGCCGTTGTTGCCCAATCGGAATAGCCCTTATTGGTGGCTACACTGCCTAAGTGCTGGAACTCGTCGTTCTCAAATTCCACAGAGCCTTTCAACCAGTTCTCGCTGTCGAGATACATCACGATGCCGCACTGGTCGAAGCGCTGATGACTCTGCGTGAAGTCAGTCTTCACCACGAAGCTGAAGTACTTTTCCTTCGTCTTCATTTGTAGCACGGGTGCATTGTCGTTCTGGAAGTGGTAGTACGTGCGCTGCCACAGGTCGGTATGCGGAGCGGTGGTGATGGCAATGGTGTCACCTTTGACCTCAAAGGCTTTAGGTTCCCTCGTCCACTGAAGTTTACTCAGGTCGATGCGCCCACTATCGGCAAGTGCCACCTTCACATCGTCCACGAAGTCGGTTGTCTCTACCTTACTTTCTTTATTGTTGCAACCCGTCAGGATTGCTGTCGTAGCTACTGCCATAAGCAAAATGTCTTTTATCTTCATAATTGTATTTGTTTTATTTCATTCTCTTTTGACTTTCGTCCAAAATGCTCACGCTCGACATAGCTTAAGCAAGCTTAGCTCTGTGCTCGCTTAAACGCATTTTTCAAACTTGAACAGTCCATCTTCCTGGTCAAACTGCTCTGGCATGTGCGGGTCAGGATGATGCTCGTTGAAGAACTCGACGGCATGGAATCCTAAGCGGTTGATGTAGAAGTGGATGTTTCGACGGTCGAAATACGGCGTGCAGGTTTCCCAAACCTCCACTTCAGGATGCAATCTCTCGATGGCTTTCCAGATGCCCTGTCCGATGCCCTT
>DEKX01000034.1:0-30287 GCA_002354095.1 Prevotella sp. UBA2711
AACTGCGGTGTAGAGAGGGATTCAGCGTGTTGGGTAACAAACGGGTAACAAATCATGATTGATTTTTGATGCTTCAAATGCCCACAATTCAGCATATAGGGCATTCTTCAAATTAAGGCGGGTAACAAACGAGTAACAAAGAAAAAAATGCTTGGGGAAATAAAGACTTAAAAGATGTCAAAAGACTTTGTAGAGTCGCTGTTTTTTCGTACCTTTATCGGTTGAAAAGAACACTTAATGATATTGACAGAGAATAATGGAAGAAATGGTTATTGATGTATTGGTGGGAACAATCATTTTGCTTGTCTCCGTTGTGGTTGTACTCTACGTCCGCGACTTGAAAAAGATGGAAGGCCAGCAGCGTGAAATTCTCCGATTACGCCACGAATTGGAGAAGCAGAAGTTACATGTAGGCTAACTGCTACAACTTCAGGCTCAATGCGAATGGTATAGAGAATAGGATGCTGTGATCTCTAATGAAACAAGCCGCACTCCCTTCACAGGAAATGCGGCTGGAGAAGACAGCATTAATCAAATGTCTTGTCTGTCCTGACAGGGCCTCAGCCCTGCACTCTGTCAATGATAATCACTAGGATATAAAATAAACCAAGTAGTATTAGAAAATAAAGGATTTGGCGAACTAACATCAACATCGATGTCTCGTTCTTGCGTGAATAACTGCCGCAATAGGGACACTTCTCTGATTTGCGGGGCACGCGTCTTCCACATTTTGCACATTTTTTTAGCATGATCAACTTTTAGGTCTTTACTAAACTATATTCTTAACCAACTATATGAAAAAAATCTATTCCATTATCATGGTCCTATCCTAGTTGTTTCTCTTCAATGCGTAAAGGTACGAAAAAGCCATGAAACTACAAAGATTTTTGACATCTTTTAAGCCTTTATTATACTAAAGTATAATGGGGAGCAAAAAAGTGAGCAAAAATGGCGATAGATTCGGGGATTTTTTGTACTTTTGCAACATGAAGAATATGAAGATTATTTTAGCCCTAACATTGTTGTTTTGTACAACAGATATGACAGCCCAGAAATCGGATGCTGCCTTGATTGATTCTATTCAGAGAAATCTATCTAAGAATGCGTGTCGCACCATAGTAGTTGACAACCAACCGGAACGTGCTTCGAGGACCCATTTGCGGGTGCACGGAGTTGACGATTCGCCCATTGTCATTAATATTGATCCCGAGGCTGCCCCGAAGAAAGCCAAGAAATATGCATCGGCTAAAAAACGATATGCAAAGAAGAGGAAGGGGATGATTGGCAAATCAAAGCGTTCTCAGCAAAAGCCTGTGGAGAAAGAAGCACCAAAGGCTGTTGAAATGGTTCAGGCTGACACTACTGCCTATGCCGAGCCACAAGACTTGGCCCAGAATGTGGCGGAAAATAATGGAAACGACAAATACTACTATGGTGTGGGCGGTCTCGTGCTTGGTGCACTGTTGACCTCGCCTCTCTACTTCCGCAACAGAAAGAAGAACGGCTAAACGCCCCTTACTGCAAACCTTTCATATACATGCTAGTCTATTACACGTCAAATATAGAGGAATTGTCTCCCAATGTTTACCAATTCAGGGAGTATCGTGACTTTGGCCGTGGTTTTTATGTTACATCGAATCAAGAACAGGCAGAGCTCTACGGACAGCACTATCTGCAGAAAGGCGAAACGACCTATCTGTATGTATTCGAATTGGATGACATTCCGCCTTTGTTCACCTACAAGAGATTCCAAACGCTTGATGGCGAATGGCTCGACTATGTTATAGCATGTTGGAAAGGACAGCCTCAAGAGTCGTATGATATCATCGAGGGTGGTATTGTAGATCATCAGGTATTCGACATCGTTGACCTATACCTGAAGAAAGAAATTACCCGTGAAGAGGCTATCAGTCAGCTAAGCAGCAAGACGCCCAATTTCCATATATGCATTAACAACCAACTCATTATATCTCGCCTGCTGCACCCTGTAAAATCCGTCAAGCTTAGCAAGCATCGCATTCCCCATATATAAAAAAATTAAAACCCCACACCCTACACCCTAATTGACACTCAGCCCTTTGTACATAAGGGATTGAAGTGGGTGTACACCTTTAAAAAGTGTACACCCACCCCCCACCCTCGGCACACCCCACACCCTCAGAAAATGCTGAAGCTGAATTTGCGTATAGGGAAATAATCGTTTGCGTAGGCGCACGCGATGATTTGCGTAGGCGCAAACGGTCAGGGGAACGGCATCTGTTCCCTGTTTGAACGGCATCTGCTCCCTGCCCGGATGCTTTCTAACCCCTGTAAAGTCCTATCCGAATCAATGATAGGAGCTATCTGGATCGGTGATAGAAAGCATCCGAATGAGGGATAGCAACTATTGGGACGGCTCGCTGCCAACGTACTGAAACGATGCTAAAATACACCATCAATCAGATCGACAGCTTGCTCCTTCTGTTTGTCAACGACCTTGGCATAGATTTGGGTAGTAGCTATGTTTGAGTGCCCCAGAAGTTTAGAAACGGTATAGAGATCAACACCTAACGAGAGTTCCAATGTGGCAAAAGTATGACGAGCCACATGGAAAGTGACCCGTTTATGCTTGATGCCTGCCATTTTTGCCCATTTCTTGATGTTTGCAGCCAAAGACGAATTGGACATGGACTGAAAGATACGGGCATCATCAGGTTCATCGCGTCGCTCGGGCAACCAAAGCATTGCCTGTTCGGAAAGCGGAATGGTTTGCCAACGCTGTGTTTTCTGAATACGCTTATAAATCTGATACTTATTACCGTTATTGCTGATATTCTTCCAACGCAAATCCAAAATATCGCTCTTGCGCAACCCAGTAAAACATGAAAACAGAAAAGCCAACTTCAAATCCTTATAGTGACAGGGCGTTTTCATCAGCAGCTTTACCTCC
This sequence comes from Prevotella sp. UBA2711, assembly GCA_002354095.1. Classification (GTDB taxonomy): domain Bacteria; phylum Bacteroidota; class Bacteroidia; order Bacteroidales; family Bacteroidaceae; genus Prevotella. The sequence continues at coordinate 2,930 of DEKX01000034.1, forward strand.
TCCACCGAGAGATAGTCGCGCTCAGTATCGGGCTTTTTCGGACGGTCAACAGCAGGCACTAATTTGGTAGGATTTTTCTCAATATAGCCTTTACGAACAGCATCGTTCAGAACGCAACGGAAAATGCTGTATTTCAGATAAGCCGTACCATCGGAAAGCACGCGCTGCGACTTGATGTGCTGATGAAGATTCTTAGCCGTCTTCAGATAACGGGCAAAGCCAATGCAGAAGTCTTTATCGACCTGACTCATCAGCACATTTTCGCCAGCATAAACTCGGAGGTGCATCTTTAATGTCATTACACTGCCATAGCGCCCCTCCTTCTCGCCCTGACCGTGTTTTCTCCTTTCCTCCGCGTAAGCCTCAACAACATCTGCCAAGCGGCGATCTTCCTGCAAAGGCAGCATCAGAGAATCAGTCTCAACCCGTCTGCCCATGACTTCGAAGAGTCGTTTCTGTTTCAACTGATAAGCCATTTCAAGAATTTTACGATTTTGTTCCTTGGCATACTTATCCGTTTCGGGAACCAAATAAAGTCGTAAAAATTCATAACAGCGTTTACCCTTCACATAGATATCCAGATAGAGACTTTTGTTACCATTGACCAGCACTTTATACCTAAGTTTCACTGGCTCTTTTCTTAATAATTGTCGATTTAGGTTAGTCATCATCATTATAAAATTTTAGTTATACATAATGGCATTAGTAAAACAGCAATTTACATAAAAAAGAGAACGAGGCTCCTTCTTATGTATATAATTAACGCTTTTAACGCTGTTTAAACAGGCAAAGGGGAAAGATGTCAGCGAAGCAGAATACCTGTAAAGATACGACCAGACTTCACACCTAAACGACGGGCGGAGAAATAATCGTCGCAATGCTGATAGGTACAGATGTTGGACATAAAGATATGACGAATGCCCAAATCTTCCATCTGCATACGATTGCACAGAGGAAGATCAAGGTGCCATTTCTTGTATTTACGGGCAATAGCATGCATGTCGAAGCCTGCATCGGCAAACTGCTGATAGACTTCGTCGCCCACTTCGAAACTATCCAACGAGATGCCAGGGCCAATGACAGCCTTCAAGTCGGCAGGGATAGTGCCATAGGCATCCGTCATGGCGGCTATAGCGCGACAAAGGATTCGTTGTACCGTTCCCCGCCATCCGGCATGGACGGCACAGACGGCATGGTGGCACGGGTCGTAAAGCAGGATGGGTATGCAGTCGGCAGTAGAGACACCGATGCAGAGTCCTGCCACATCCGTCATCACAGCATCCACACCCTCTATCACATCGTGAGTGGGGGCATCTACACGGCACACTTGCGTGCCATGCACCTGATGAGGCATGATAATGGACGGTTCCGGTATCTCCAGCAAAGCACTTAAGGATTGCCGATTGTGGGCAATATGCTCTGGGGTATCGCCGCAATAGGCATTGATGTTAAACTCGCCGTAGTTGCCTTCACTAACACCTCCATGACGGGTGGTACTGAAGGCTACTACAGAAGCGTCAAAAGAATAATAATGAAGTAGTGGTTTTGTCATCATTTTTCAGAGCCAACCAATTCATCCTCGTCTTCAATATACTCCACGTCTTCCAGATCTTCCACATCGTCAATATACTCTATCTCTTCATCCTCGCCCTCGTCGGCCAGTTCCTGGGCAAAGCGAGACATATCCTTATCGCGATGTACGATGGTGTCCTCTGCCATGGCCGTTGCCAGTTTATTGCTTTCGGCATTCAACTCGCGCCACAGCACATCCTTCAGTTCGTCGAGTCCCATATTGGCTACTGCCGAGATAAAGACCACCGGCAGGTCATCAGGCAATGTATCTTTCAACATTTCAATGAGTTCGGCATCCAGCAGGTCGCACTTGGTGACGGCTAACACACGATGCTTGTCCAAGAGGTCGGGATTGAACTGAGCCAGTTCGTTGAGCAGAATGTTATACTCCCGTTTGATATCATCCGTATCGCCCGGCACCATGAAGAGCAACAATGAGTTGCGCTCGATATGACGGAGGAATCGCAGACCTAAGCCCTTGCCCTCGCTGGCCCCCTCGATGATACCAGGAATATCAGCCATGACAAACGACTTGCCATCGCGATAGCCCACGATGCCCAGCGAAGGCTCCATGGTGGTGAAAGGATAGTTGGCTATCTTGGGACGCGCATTAGACAGCGCCGACACCAAGGTGGATTTGCCCGCATTGGGGAATCCCACCAGTCCCACATCAGCCAGCAGCTTCAGTTCGAGAATGATGGTCATCTCCTGCATCGGTTCGCCTGGCTGGGCGAAACGGGGTGCCTGATTGGTGGCAGAACGGAACTGGAAATTGCCCAATCCTCCGCGCCCGCCTTTCAGCAGTACCACTTCCTGTCCGTCGTAGGTTACGTCGCACACATACTTACCTGTCTCGGCATTATAAACCACCGTTCCGCAGGGTACGTCGATATACACGTCCTTACCATCGGTGCCGTGACACTTGTCGCGCCCACCGTTGCCACCATGTTCGGCAAAGACATGACGCTCGAATTTCAGATGCAGCAGCGTCCAATAATTGTGATTGCCACGCAAAATAACGCTGCCGCCCTTACCGCCGTCGCCGCCATCGGGACCTCCGTTAGGGTTGTATTTCACATGGCGGAGATGCATGGAGCCACGTCCGCCCTTACCACTACGGCAGTATATCTTAACGTAATCTACGAAATTACTCTCCATTAAATATTGTCAATTACTTTCTTAATATCTCCGAAGATACGGTCCAACGCGCCAAGACCATTGATATGATAGTGCAGTCCCTCCTGCTTATACCATTCAATGAGCGGCTGAGTCTGGGAGTGATACACCACAAGGCGTTTTTTGATTGTCTCCTCATTATCGTCGGCACGACCACTATCCTTTCCACGCTGAATCAGACGCTTCATCAGTTCGTCCTCAGGTACATCCAGTTCAATCATGGCAGCCACCTTGTCGCCACGCTCGTCAAGCATCTTCTTCAACGCCTCAGCCTGCGGAATGGTGCGAGGGAAGCCATCGAAGATAACACCCTTATGACCACGTCCGAACGAATCATAGACAGAAGCCAGAATACTAATCATCAAGTCGTCGGGAATCAGCTGCCCATTATCAATGAACTGCTGAGCCGTCTTACCCAACTCCGTTCCCTTTTTGATTTCATTACGCAGCACGTCGCCTGTCGAGATATGTCCCAAACCGTAGTGCTCAATCATTAAATCACTCTGAGTGCCCTTTCCTGATCCAGGAGCACCGAAAATAACAATATTCTTCATCTTTATTTTAATTTCTTGTTTGTCTTGTTTAACTTGTGCTTCTTTCCCTACCTTGTACCACATATCTATCAGCTCGCTCTGACGAGCCTCCATATCACTGGGCAAATGGGGGAGTCTAATTTGTCTCATCCTTCTTTGACTGCTTGATATACTTCTTTCAGATTACGTCCCTGCTGGTCGTAATCCAAACCATAACCCACAATAAAGCCGTTGGGAATCTCGAAAGCTGCATAGTCGATATTCAACTGCTCTTCCAACTTCTTAGGCTTCACGAACAACGTACAAATATGAATAGAGGCTGGATGATGGAGCTGCAGGGTATCAATCATTCTGCGCATTGTATGCCCTGTATCCACTATATCCTCCACAATCACAACAGTACGATTAGCGATATCCACATTCAGGCCTATCACCTCCTTGACCTTACCACTGGAGATGACTCCCAGATAGGAAGCCAGTTTCACAAATGACACCTCACAAGGGATGGTCACTTCGCGCAACAAATCAGCAGTAAAAATAAAGGCACCATTCAACACACTCAGGAAGATAGGGTTCTTATCCTTCATGTCATGGTTGATACTTTCTGCGAGTTCCTTGACCCGCTTTTTAATCTCTGCTTCGGATATCAACGTTTGAAACGTTTTGTCCTTGATTTTCACGATACTCATAGTTTAAAATTGCAAATTTGGTACAAAATTACTATTTTTTTGCCAAAGAATGGACATTATTAGTATATTTTTCTTATTTTTGCAGTTGTTATGAAGATATTTACCAGCTCTCAGATAAAAGAACTCGACCGTTTCACTATTGAAAACGAACCGATACCCAGTATCGATTTAATGGAACGTGCCGCCAAAGCACTGACACGTGCTATCACTGAAACATGGAGTAATACAGTCCCTGTCGTTGTTTTTGCAGGACCTGGCAACAATGGCGGTGACGCCTTGGCTGTAGCCCGTATGATGAGTGAACAAGGCTATCAGGTCAGCGTTTACCTTTTCAACATCACCGGTCATCTTTCTGAAGAGTGTGCCGCCAACAAGCAACGGCTGGTGGAAAGTAAAAATGTGAAGGACTTTACAGAAGTATCGCAAGAATTCAATCCGCCCCACTTGGAAAAAGGAATGTTGGTGGTTGACGGACTTTTCGGTTCGGGACTCAACAAGCCTCTGGCAGGCGGTTTTGCCTCCTTGGTCAAGTACATTAACAGCTCGGCTGCGGATATTGTGTCCATTGACATACCCTCCGGTCTGATGACGGAGGACAATACTTATAATGTCCGTGCCAATATCATCCATGCCAATCTTACGCTGACACTTCAGCAACCTAAACTGGCATTCCTCTTCCCTGAACACCAGGCGTTTATAGGGAAGTTGCGCGTACTGGACATCCGTCTGAGCCAGGAAGGTATTGACAAGATAGAAGCCAACTATACCGTTGTAGAGGAAGCTGAGATACGCTCTATGCTACTCCAGCGTTCTCCCTTCGCCCATAAAGGTCAGATGGGACATGCTTTGCTGATTGCCGGTAGCTACGGCATGGCTGGTGCTGCCATTTTAGCTACCCGTGCCTGTCTGCGCTCGGGTGTCGGCAAAGTCACGGTGCACACCCCCAAGAAGAATCGCGAGATATTACAGATTTCCGTTCCTGAAGCTGTCTTGCAGTTTGACCCCGAAGAAACCATCTTCTCTGAAGCCGTTGATACGGAAGACTTCAATGCACTGGGTATCGGACCAGGACTGGGACAAAGCGAGACAACGGCCATCCCTGTTATCACCCAGTTGCGACGCGCCACCTGCCCTGTGGTGGCAGATGCAGATGTTCTCAACATTCTCGGCAGTCATCGTGCCTGGATGCAGCAACTGCCTAAGGGCATCATCCTAACCCCTCATGCCAAAGAGTTTGACCGCATGGAGGGACACTCAGCTGATACTTATGAACGGATTACCAAAGCACGCCATTTGGCAGAACGCATACAGGGTTATGTGATTCTGAAAGGGCATTATACCGCCATTTGTATGCCTGACGGACACGTCATGTTCAATCCTACAGGTAATGCCGGAATGGCCACAGCGGGCAGCGGTGATGTACTCACTGGCATTATCACGGCTTTGTTGGCTCGTGGCTACGAACCGAAGGCAGCCTGTATCGTAGGTGTATATCTGCATGGATTGGCTGGCGATCTGGCTGCTCGCGACTTGGGCGAAGAGAGTCTGATAGCCGAAGACATCATCCGTTACCTGTCACGTGCCTTCAAGCGTCTGAAAGAGTAGCCCATGAAACTTGTAAGAATCCTGTTCTCTACCGTCTGGGTACTTTGCTGTACGACCGTGTCGGCACAAGCTATCTCGCAATCGCTATTAGATTCTGAAAAGATGCCCGAAGGTACGGTGTATTACCTTCCTAAGACTGCTATTCATTTCTATCTGTTAATAGAAAAGGACACATACACCCCAGGCATCTTCAGTAAATACGCTGAAAGATATTTGCAGGAAAAGGGAGTCAGGCAGGAAAAAGATGTCAACCACCGACTGGTTAACTTCCAATTAAGTCTGGCGGGGGTTCGTGACACATCCCGATGTTTCATTGTCAACTTGAAGGGAAAGAACGCAACAGCAGAAATCAAACGCAGTGAAGATGGTGTTCTGCTGGCAGTTAATGACACTGCCATGCAAATAGAAGCGCATCCTTCGTACCATTTCACCCCCAAGAAGAAGCCCCAGGACCCCATGAAATTCCTGAGCGCAGAAGCCTTAGCGGCTACCAGTACGGCCAGAAAAGCAGAACTGACAGTCCTCCAGATAGCAGAGCTGCAGGAGCATCGCCAGCAACTGATTACAGGGGAAGCTGAAGAGATGCCTACCGACAAGGCACAGCTACAATTCATGCTCGATGAAATAGACCGTACTATAGAAGCGCTACGTTCGCTCTTTATCGGATATACCGAAAAGGAGATCACCGAACAACATATTGCCCTTTGCCCTGACAAGGAAATGAAGCGAGAGGTTATATTCCGTATCAGCAAACAACGCGGACTGGTTGATAAAAACGACTATTCGGGCATTCCCTACTACCTCTCCTTAGAGGATTTACACCAGCATACTCAACAGCAGTTCAACATTCCTGAAAACAAGAAGAATAGCGGCATCTATGCCTGTGTACCAGGCATTGTCCGCCTGACGCTCTATCAGGAAGACAAACAATTAGCCACCTATAACTACCCCTTTGCCCAGTTCGGTTTCGTAGAGCTGCACGGAGGGACCCTTTTCAAGAAATACCCTACCCACTTGGTGCTCAACCCTATTACAGGAGCTATTGAAAAGCTTAAGGCAGAGATTCCTGAATAAAAAATAAGCCTCAGACAAATACGTCCGAGGCTTATCATTTATTGGGAATCTATTGGATTATCCAAGTTTTCCGTCAGAACCAAGTACTTCCTTAATCTTGTGGATGTACATCTTCTTCATGTTCTCACGAGCAGGCTTCAGATACTGACGAGGATCGAAGTGATCAGGATGCTCAGCCAGATACTGGCGGATAGCAGCAGTCATAGCCAGACGAGAGTCTGAGTCGATGTTAATCTTACATACAGCACTCTTAGCAGCCTTGCGGAGCTGCTCCTCGGGGATACCTACTGCATCGGGCAGATTGCCACCAAACTTATTGATGGTGTCAACCTCTTCCTGAGGAACAGAAGAAGAACCATGAAGCACGATGGGGAATCCAGGAAGCTTCTTCTCAATCTCAGCCAGCACGTCGAATGCCAATGGAGGAGGAACCAGCCTACCGGTCTTAGGATCGCGTGTGCACTGCTCGGGCTTGAACTTGTAAGCACCGTGAGAAGTACCGATAGAGATAGCCAGAGAATCGCAACCAGTACGGGTAGCGAAGTCGATTACTTCCTCAGGCTTTGTATAATGGCTTACCTCTGAGGCAACCTCATCCTCAACACCAGCCAGCACACCGAGCTCGCACTCAACAGTAACATCATACTTGTGAGCATATTCTACAACCTGACGGGAAATCTTGATGTTCTCCTCGTAAGGCAGTGAAGAACCATCATACATCACGCTTGAGAAGCCCATGTCGATACAATCCTTACAGAGCTCGAAGCTATCACCGTGGTCAAGGTGCAGCACGATTTCAGGCTTCTCGCAACCCAACTCCTTAGCGTAAGCTACAGCACCCTCTGCCATGTAGCGGAGAATAGTAGCGTTAGCATAGTTACGAGCACCCTTAGAAACCTGCATGATAACAGGAGACTTTGTCTCAACTGCAGCCTGTACGATAGCCTGCATCTGCTCCATTGTGTTAAAGTTAAAAGCAGGAATAGCGTAGCCACCAGCTACGGCTTTCTTGAACATCTCGCGAGTATTAACGAGACCCAAATCCTTGTAATTTACCATAATTGCTTATTATTTAAAATGTGATATAATAATTTTCTCGTGCAAAGGTACGAAAAAGTTCATAGTTCATAGTTCACAGTTCATAGTTTTTAAGTCCGTTTGAGTGTTTTTTTTCATTGATTAACAATAGGCATGACTATCTATCGGCAAAATGACAACTGCGTTTTACATTTTCCACTATCCTGGCATTCCCAACTCTTTCACCTGCCGCTCAAAAGTCTCACGGTTGCTCCCAGCCGGTTCCCAGTTAACTCCCAGTTGAACTGGGAGAAAACGAGGCGGCAAGGGCATTGAGTGGGAATTAACTGGGAGGGAACCCAGGGTATGCCCATGCTGAACACAAATAAAAGAGGGCGCACGGATTTGTGCCCCCTCACATACAATTTGATTTAACTGATGTTATTTCTTCTCTTCCACATCAATCAGTTTCCAAACACAAGCGGCAAGAGCACCACCTACGAAAGGACCGACGATGAATACCCAGAGCTGAGCCAGTGCCTTGCCACCCTCGAAGAGTGCAGGACCGATAGAACGGGCTGGGTTGACAGAAGTACCTGTGTAGTTGATACCTACCAAGTGAATAAGAATCAGGGCGAGACCGATAGCCAAACCGGCAAAATTATTGGTAGCACCATTGGTCTTAGAAGTAGCACCTAATACAACCAGTACGAAGATAAAGGTGAGCACAATCTCTGCTACAAGACCATTCATCACATTGTCGGATGCACAGGCATTAGCACCAGTAGCGGTACCACGAGCCAGACCTGGATCAGTAGAAACGAGGAAAGCCAGCAGGGCAGCAGCGATAATAGCACCAATCACCTGGAAGAGCATATACATGCCGCAATCTTTAGAATTCATACGACCGCTGAGGAATACACCAAGGGTGATAGCTGGGTTGATATGGCAACCGGAAATACCACCGATAGCATAAGCCATAGCTACTACAGAAAGACCGAAAGCAACGGCTGTACCAATAACTGAAGCAGTGTCAACGCCGCAATTAAGACTGACAGCAGCACCGCATCCTAAGAATGTCAGCACGAATGTGCCTACCATTTCAGCTAAATACTTTTTCATAACCTTTTTAGTTTAAGTGATTAATATTACTACAAATATAAGCGCAAAAATAGTAAACTTATTTTGTTTTTGCAAGAAAAAACGACAAAAATCGCCGTTTTTGTTACTTTAAAGGGGTAATTCTACTACAAAACGGCACCCTTCGTGGTAATCGGTGTCAAGAATAAGGTCGCCACCCAGATTCAGGATATGGCGCCTTGCCAAGGGAAGTCCTAATCCCAATCCTTCCGAAAGATCGTTGATTTTGACAAAAGGAGCAAATATCTTATCGGAAACAGCAGCCGAAATACCTGTACCAGTATCAGTATAGACGAAACGCACACTTTTGTCAGTAGCGGTAACGGAAACGGAAATATGCTGCCCATCAGAATACTTAGCCGAATTATAAAGCAGTTCACGCAAACTGCGCATCAGATATAGCCGGTTGGTCAGGATGCAAAAATCGTCGGGAAGTGTTGTATGGAAGACCACAGGCAATCCAGGGAAATGGCGATGGGTGGCTTCAATACATTCGTATGCCACTTCATTACAAGACACCAGCTCCTTTTTCTGGCTGTTCAACTCTTCAGTAAGTCCGACGTCGGAACTGTCGTACAGCATCAATACCATACGGTTAAGCGTCAGAACCTGATGCTGCATCATATCTATCATGTTACTGACGTCTTCGGCAGATGCTGTATGGTAGCTGTCACGCAGCACTTGAGCAAATCCTAAGATAATATTCAGCGGTGTACGAATCTGATGGGTCACATTCTGAATAAACACCGTCTTCTGGCGATTAGCCTCTTCTACAGACAAACGGGCCTGGCGCAACTCTCCATTGCGCTGTATGCGACCTTCGTTGATACGCTGTATATCAGTGACATGACGGTCAATGGACTCCTGCATGGTAGCAAAGCTATTCTGCAGCCGCCCGACAACATCCTTACGTTCGGTATGCGCTATCGTCTCATTGTATTTGCCTTGGGCAATACGCTGTGTTTGGTCTAACAGCCGATTCAAAGGACGGATGGCATGAGAAACGATATGCCGACAGAACAGGAAAATACAGACAAGACCAATCAGGATGATGCCGATGATGATATTGGTAAGCACATAATATCCTTTGAAAATATCACTTTCAGGACATACCAATATCAAGCGCCAATGAGTGCCTTGCACCGGGCGATAGCATACCAGACTGGGGACACCTTCAACTGCTACTCTCATACTGCCCTGCTCTTGCTGTGGAATACCCAGTCCAAGCGTATCTTTCTGACCTATCATACGATAATAGGCATTCGGGAAGGGTGCTTCAGCTGAAATGATCGTGGAGAGCTTGGTTAGGGAGAGGTCAGTGGAAATCACCCCCAGCAATTTGCCTTCAGGGCTATAAAGCGGTTTACAATATGATGCTATCTTACCTTCAGCAGAAAGAGTGCCCTCATTATAGTCGTCGAAGGGATCAATCCAACAGGCCTTCCCAAGATTGACGGGAGTTTTATACCAGGGCTTTTCAAAATAGTTATACTCACCCTCACGGACTGTAACAATGGTATCAGCCTGACGAACGGTATAAGCAGAGAAATAACGGCCGTGCTGCGGGAAGGTATTAGGCGCTGCCGTAATAGAACATCCATCAACATTACCATTCAGTAATACGATCCGCCTGCTGTATTCCAAAAGAGAATCGGGCTGGAAGTTCTGGACTGCAAGAAAGTCATTGGAGGTTGTTGCTGTTTCAACCGTATTCAAATAACGCCGCACCTGCTGTTCTACTACATTCAGAACACTGTTAGCATGGTCGGTTGACACCTGCAGGACATGGCGACGTGACTCTATAAACAGGATACCCATCGAAGAAATAAAAATAATGGCAGTCATCAGAAGGATACCGATACTGAGCTTCAACGAGAGCGATTGACGTATGTGCTGGAAGAACTGACTCATACCTTTTCCTTTCCTTTCTCCTGTGAAACTTCCAACAAGTGATTCAACAACTCTGTCACCACCTTACCTTGCTGTTGTATCTCACCCACCAGCTGTTCGGTAGTTTCCGAGTCTGTTGCCTGTGTCGCCAACACATTGACATCCTTTTCAATGATGCCAACCGGGTGAATCATTTGGTCTGTCATGTTGTGCAAAAAGGCCGTTTTCAACCGATCAGCTTCCTTGACGCGATCATAAGACTTGGTCAGGACATCCCCTTGCTTACGGAGTCTTGCCGTCAGCCGTTCCAGTTCACCCACATGATAGGACAAAGCCTTCTGCATCTGCTGGAAATGATGCTGGAGAGAACCTACTTCGTCCTGTTGGCGCGTATCGGGTATCCGGTCATTATAATGACCTTCTGCTATCCGCTGTGCAGAATTAGACAGCAAACGCAGAGGTAATAACTGGCGATGCGTAACAGCCCTACAACCGACAAAAAGAAGTAGCAATCCGACTACTGCTATGAGGATAACGATATACAACAAGTGGTTATACTCTCCGAAGATATCCTCGGCGGGATAAATAAGACCAATATGCCATCCTGCGTCCTCCAAAGACCGTCCTGGAACGGCAGAGCGCTGGAAGGGTTTGAAGAATACATAACAGTCAATACCATCCATTGGGAAATGCCGATAACCCGTTTCGCCTGCCATCATCAACTCAGCAGCTTCCCGCATATCAGGATCTTTACTCTCTTCCACGTCCATGTAGATGGTTCGACGGGCTATTTTATTATTGTCTGGATGTACTATATAAGAACCGTCACTTCCCAACAGCACTGCATAAGAACGCGGTGACGTCTTGGCTGCTAACACTATTTTCGACAATAAGCCTAATGTCACATCAATAGCTATCACTCCCACCCGATGACCGTCACGGGCATAGATAGGCATACAAAAAGAGGTGATGGCTACCCCGTTGGCTTCTTCATTCTTGAATGGGTCTATCCAACAAGTCCGCCCGCTGTCCATGGGCTGTCTGTACCACGTCTGCTCGGTATATGGAGTATTTCCAAATGATGTTTTGTAAAACAGAGGCATATTATCATTGCCCAAATAGTCGGTGTAGGAACGATGGACATAGGTCATAAAGTACTGCCCCCTCTCCTTGAAATAGTAGGGCTCGAAAGCAATAGCACAGCCAGCAATGTAGGGATTGCTCTGAACAAGAATCTCGCAATACTTTTGCATGCGATCGGGTTCCTGAAGATGCAGCAGCAAATCCCAATAGATATTACCTCCTGACTGTTCCACGCTCAACAACACGTTGTCAATCTGGCGCACCGTATATTCCAATGTTTGTTCAGCATCTTGCAAGGCTTCCTCTTTCACGGCTTTGCGCGAAAAATGGAGCATAACATAGAGCCCTGCTATCAGCAGGATAGCTATCGCCAATACAACTTTCGCACTGATTTGTACGGATAACTTTCGGTTGATAATATGTCCTAGGTGCAACATTCGGACGCAAAATTACGAAAAAGTTATGAACTATAAGCCAATATGTGCGATTTTTTGTACCTTTGCAGTGAACATTTCTACAAATATGGAAAATTCATATATCAAACAGTTCCCAGAACTGATGGCAGGAAAGACGGTTCTCTACTGCCACGGATTCGGCAGTAGCGGACAATCAGGAACAGTAACAAGACTGCGTGAGGTGATGCCTAATGCCAAAGTCATTGCCCCTGACTTACCTGTTGACCCTCATGAAGCCATTGCCCTGCTTCACGCTATCTGCGAACAGGAAAAGCCCGACCTGATTATCGGTACGTCGATGGGAGGTATGTATGCGGAACAGTTACGTGGATTCGACCGTATCTGTATCAACCCTGCCCTGGAGATTGCAGAGACGATGCGGTCACATGGCATGACAGGCACCCAGCAGTTTCAGAACCCACGGCTGGACGGTGTGCAGGAGTTCTATGTTGACAAGGCACTTGTCAAGGCATACCGGGAGGTGTCGGAGCAACGGTTCGTCGGTCTTACCCCCGAGGATGAACGGCGGGTCTATGGACTCTTCGGCGACAAGGATGACTTGGTAGATACGATAGGGATTTTTAGCCAGCACTATTCGCAAGCCACGAACTTCCATGGTGAGCACCGGATGGACGACAAGAGCTACATGCACTCCGTCGTCCCTGTCATCCGATGGATAGATGACAAGCAGGAGCACCGGCAGCGTCCTATTATATATATAGGTATAGAGACGATGATGGATGCTTACCAGAAACCAGCGTCTTCTGTACAAAAAGCTGTACGCATATTGATAGAGCATTACGAGGTATTCTTTGTGGCTCCACCTTCAGCCTCTGCCACGACAACGTCGTGGCTCACGGAACATATCAACGTTCCTGCCTGGCAGCACACCATCTTCACGCCACGGCGTGACCTGCTCTATGGTGACTACCTGATTAGTAAGGAAAAGGAGGGTGACACCATGGCGACCCTCCTTGAATACGGTTCCGATACCTTCAAGACATGGGAAGACATCATTGAGTATTTCTCACGACTCGGTGGGCAATAGCACCACACCATGCTGTTTCTTGCCGTCCATCATGATTTTCAGGGGATGCTCGAAGCGCACATGGCGTACAAACTCTGTTTCCTCGATAGCAGGCATGCTGTCGAGGATTTCTTTTTGGAACACACCATCGCCTGTATAGGTGTTAATCGTAAAATACCCGACACCGAAGGAAGTGAGGTTCTGGAAGAAGTGGGTACCCTGTGAGGGGTCAACATGATAATTCTTCAAACCAGTCTCCACGATGACACGGGCGGCAGAGATATGCGGCCACTTGACGGGAATGCCCAACCAATAGTCACTGCTGCCCCAACGGCCGGGACCAACCAGCACGTAATTCTTATCGGCATCCAGGAACTTGCGGTTCATCTGCTCTATCTCGTCGGCAATGCGAGGGTTATTGGCTGCCGTAAATTCATCATCGGTCTTGACATACACTACATCCACCACATCTTCGGAGATGCCATGTCCAAGGGAGTTATGTGAGCGCAACAGGCACTGCTCGTCAGGAATAGCGGCAAGGTCTTCATCCAGTACTTGCTTGGAATCCACGATAGGACGAATCTGTAAAAGATAGAAATCGCCAGAGGTTCCTTGGGGAGTAGACGTGAGGTTGCAGGCAAACTCAATCTCTACGGGACGCCGCATCTCGTCGGAGCCCAGTTTCTGCGACATTTGCAGAATCTCAGGCAAAGGGAAGATGCCTTGCTGCAATACGCCACAGAAGGAAATCACCTTACGTCCACCCTCATAGATACCGTCGCGAATCACTTGGTCGTAGGGGTCGTAGGTGGAGGCTATACCATTCAGGGAACCATCCTTATCAGCTTCCTTCACACGTAGGTTCTTGATATTGAAGCCATCATCTACCTTAAAGTCGTCGCCCACATGCGACATATCTAAGGCATAGAATCGGGTCTGCGTCTCCTTCAGTGCCGTTTCCATTTCGGAGGTCTGCAGCACCTGTGTGGGATGGTAGGGTGACACTCGAAGAGTCTGTCCTCCGTCCACGATATATTTACCTAATCCCAAAGCCAGGGAGGCAATACCCTCTTCGGCAGTCTCGTCACCGATGGGATAGTAGTTCAGTGAGCGCAGTACACCACTGAACGTCGGATAGTAATGTTCTCCATATTGGCGCCCAACGACTTCCTGCAGAATGACTGCCATCTTCTCTTGGTCGATGACATTGGAGGTAGCCGTCATGTAGGCTTTCGAATCCTTGTAATAGACAGAGGCATAGACACCCTTGATGGCACAGGCCAACATACGCAGCATCTCGTACTTATCCTCCAGATAGGGAATCATATAGGTGCTGTAGATTCCTGCAAAGGGCTGATAGTGGCTGTCTTCCAACAGTGAACTGGAGCGCACGGCGATAGGCGACTTCACCGCATCGAAGAAGGTGAAGAAGTCGGCTATCAGTGAGTCCGGCAACTGGGCACGGAGGAAGTGCTGCAGGATTTCCTCGTCGGATGCATCGCTCAGTGCTACGGACCAAAGGTTGTTGCGGTCCATGAACTCATCGAAGAAATCGGTACAGAGCACTACCGTCTTCGGTATCGAGACGGAGGCGTTCTCAAACTGGTTGAGCTCGGGATGGCGCTTGATGATATTATCAAGGAAAGCCAAGCCACGTCCCTTTCCGCCCAGAGAACCTTCTCCGATACGGGCAAAGTGGGCATAACGGTCGAACTTCAAACGGTCGAATACTGCCACGACACCGATATTCTTCATCCTACGATACTGCACAATGGCATCGAAGATTATCTGCCGGTGGGCATCCACATCCTGCAGTTTATGCCATGTGACGGTCTTCAGGAAGGCGGAGACGGGGAAGATGGCACGGGCACAGAGCCAACGGCTCATGTGGTTACGGGAGATATGGTAGAGCATGGAGTCATTGGGAATCTTGAAGATGTTATCCTGCAATTCCTTCAATGACGACACACGCATGATTTCCTCGCGTGTTACAGGGTCGCGGAAGATGAAATCGCCGAATCCCATGTGTTCCTCAATCACATGACGAAGGTCAACATTCATCTTCTTAGAGTTCTTGTCGATAAAGTCGAAGCCTTCAGCCTCAGCCTTCTCCTTGTTCTGGATCTCACTGCTTTGCAAGATGAGGGGCACATACTCGTCGCGCTTACGAATTTCGCGCAGCAGTTTCAAGCCTGCTTCTGCATCGCCTTCCTCCACGTGAGAGAGGCGACCTGCCACGGTTTTCATCGGGAAGCGGGTATCACTGATGACGCCCAACACGTTGTCGGAATAGCGGTCATACCACTCCATCGCCTCCTCGTAGTTAGTGGCAAGCACTACTTTAGGGCGCCCGCGCTTACGCTGTGCGGCAGAATGGGGGTTCAGCGCCTCAGTAGAAAAATTCTTCGACTGGGCAAGGATATAGTTATAGAGGTTGGGAAGTACGGAGCTATAGAAACGGATATTATCCTCCACCAGCAGTATCATCTGCACACCAGCCTCCTTGATGTCATGTTCGATGTTCATGCGGTCCTCTATCAGTTTAATGATGGAGAGGATGAGGTTGGTATTACCCAACCAGCAGAACACGTAGTCGAAAATCGACATGTCCTCATGCTCGATACGCTTCGTAATACCATGCGAGAAGGGGGTCAGTACGACACAGGGAATCTGAGGAGCCGACTGCTTCACATCGCGGGCTACGGCAAAGGCATCATTATCGGCATTACCAGGCATACAGATAACCAAGTCAACATCTGTTGTCTTCAGCACTTCCTCCGCCTCCTCGGTGGTACTCACCTGCGTGAACGTAGGGGGATAGCGCAGTCCCAGTTCCATATACTCGTCAAACAGTTTCTCATCGATGCGTCCGTCATCTTCCAGCATGAACGCATCATAGGGATTAGCAACTATCAGGATATTGAAGATGCGTCGTGTCATCAGGTTGACGAACGACACATCTTTCAGATAAAACTGATTCCACTCATTAGGTATTTTGCTTGTTTCTTCCATAAACTTTCCTTTTCACTTGCAAAGTTACGGAAAGTTTCACAAATAATGGGCATTTCAAAACAAAATTTCACCATATCGCGTATTGTAAGCAGAAGTCTTGTATGCTCCTCCAATCCAACTACCCGGCTAATCGTCCACCTTCAGCGGC
This sequence comes from Prevotella sp. UBA2711, assembly GCA_002354095.1. GTDB lineage: Bacteria > Bacteroidota > Bacteroidia > Bacteroidales > Bacteroidaceae > Prevotella. The sequence continues at coordinate 19,351 of DEKX01000034.1, forward strand.
TCACTCTTTGAATAGACAGGCTTCATGCCGTCCCATTTGAAAGTGTGTCTCAAGGGACCGTTGTCACAATGCCAGTCATCGACGGTGATGTCCTTACCCTTACGGGGCAGGTTGCAGAATATCTGACTGTTTGCCTTACGGTCGTGCCAGCGATAGCCCTTCAGGATGTCCGGCTCTGGCGTCAGTATTTTCTTGGAGGGGTCGTAGTCGTAGGTACATAGTATCTCTATGCAGGGATCGGTGGGCTTGCCCAAAAGTACTGCCAGCAGTTTATGACCATTCGAACGGTTCCAGTAGCAGGCCGACATATACTCTCCGTCAGTACCGCAGTCGCCGACCATCACAAAGCCGTTCTTCCGGTCAATGGTGACGGTCAGTTCCGTCTCCTTGTCAAGCACCTGCTTGGCGAGTCCCTTCTTCATTGTATTCCTGACGGCTCTCACCATCCATGTGGACCATGTCTGGTCGAAGCGTTCCAGCATGGTGTCGAAGCTTCCATTAGCCACGTTACTGATAGGTTTGGTTGCCCAGCCCGCATCAATGTCGTCGAGCGAAATCGAGCTGTCCTGTGCCGACACTGTCAGCGCACAGCACACAATAATCATTGCCAATAAAAAGGTCTTTTTCATTTTCTGTATCGTTTATGTATGTCTTTTATTATTCTGGACGAATAAACGTCATCGACTCACCTTCTGGGTCTTTCAGGACCAGTTTGGTGTCCGTTGCCGATACAACAGTATAATTGCCACTCAGCAGTCCTTCCTGCGCCATCTGCTGTTTATTTTTGTTCAGGGCGTCGAAAACAATTTGCTTCAGCTGCTCTTCTTTTGCTGGGTTTTCCTTGATAACATTCTTTATCTCATCGATAAAGTCCACGCCTTGCAATTGCATTTCAGCCTGAGTGGGGTCAAAGCGGAAGTTGAGCACCTTCGAACCTGGTGTATAATCCTGTGCCGGAACAGTAACAGCTATCGAAATATCGCCTACTCCTTCCATAGATGACATGCCAAACATCGCCTGTCGCATCAGATTTCCTTCGAACACGAGGATATGGCTCACCATCTCCTCCGCTTCTTCATCTACAATGTGGGTTATCCACTTTCCCGTAATGGTCTGTGCCTGCATTGACAGCATCGCCATCAGTGCCAGCATCATGGTTAAAATTGATCTTTTCATACGTCTTTTATTTTAATGGTTATAAAATGTTTAGAAGAAATTGAAGAAATAGATGGCGGCAACCGTCTTGACATCTGATGATGTCATGTTGCGAGCCTCGCCGACACGCGTGCCGTTCAAATATACATCACCATTGGAACGAACCTCACCGACCCGCCTGCCATCCAAATAAATGTCACCATTGGATCGAACCTCGCCGACACGCGTGCCGCTCTTATAGACATCACCATTCGAACGGACTTCTCCCCGGTTGCTTCCATTGACGTAGATGTCACCATTAGAGCGGGCTTCTCCGACACGGGAGCCACTGATATAAATGTCACCGTTCGGGCGGATTTCGCCAAACCGACTGCCACTGCGATACAGGTCGATCGTCTTCTTGCTGCTGGAGCTGCTGGAGCTATTAGAACTGCCAGAACTACTTGAGCTATTAGAACTCGAACTGCTGGAACTTCTGCTGCTTGCAGCTCGGGCAGCAGCCAGTTCTCGCTCTTTCGCGGCACGGGCGGCAGCTTCGGCATCTGCCTTTTGCTTGATAGCCTTCAATTTGTCAACCTGGTCATTCGAAATCAAGACGCCAAAGGTGGTATAGGCTAAGAGCAGTGGACTGACATAGCTGTCGAACGAGCCGAACTTAGTGCCATAACAGGAGGCTTCACTGATAGTAGCATAACCAATCACTTCGCCATCCTTCGATACCTCGTTTGTCCTAGGATTGAACTTGATAGTGCCCAGATTTGGTGTTACCAGCGTTCCGTCATTACTCATCTGTCCTACCTCCTTACCGGAAATACTTGTCCACTTTCCTGTAGCAGGATCGAGCGTGAGCGTGACATGCTGGCCTGCATACTCGCCTTCCTGATAAGTCTGGTCGAAAGTCAACTTCAACGCCGCAGGATCCCATTCGCCGACTCTGTTATTCATCCATTTGATGATGACAGGCTTCCCTTTCTTATCCGGTTGAGGGATTGTGGGTTTGAGCGCATCCATCGCTTTCTCCTTCTTCGTCTTAATGCCGAGTGCCTTACGTGCCTTGTTAAGATTGATAGAAAACTGTGCATCAGCTGCCGTACTGAATGCGAACATGGTGGCGAGCACCATCATTGTTGTCTTGATTGAATGTCTCATAATCGGTTGTAATTAAATGATGTTTTTTTATTTATGTAGTTGGTTGATTATCTCTTTTAATTGTCGCTTCACCTCCGCTTTCACCATATCGCGTATGGTAAACAGGAGTCTGGCTTGATCTTCAGTATAGCTGCTGGCTGCCTGGTGCCTGCGGTTTGGTTGAGTGTTTGGTGACTTCTGGTCCATTGACGTGTCGTAATTACCTCCATGCGGGCACTGTCGGGACTGGGTGCCTCTCCGTGAACGCATGGAACCGCAAGCCACCACATCATAACCATCAGAACGGTGATAAGAGCACTTCTCTTCATAAGGATTCACAATTATGCGGACAAAGTTACATAAAAAAGTTCATAGTTCATAATTATTTTGTAATTTTGCACCAAAATTTGAATGAGTAGAATATGGACAAGAAATTACGAATTGGCTCACTTTGTGTGCAGGCTGGTTACAAAGCAAAGAACGGAGAACCTATAGAGTTACCGATTATTCAGAGTACAACCTTTAAGTATGACGACTCTGACGAGATGGCGCAGTTGTTTGACCTGAAGAAAGAGGGGTATTTCTATACCCGTCTGCAGAACCCCACCAATGATGCTGTGGCTGCTAAGATTGCTGCATTGGAAGGCGGCGTCGGCGCGGTGCTGACCTCCTCGGGACAGGCTGCCAATTTCTATGCGCTGTTCAATATCTGTGAGGCAGGCGACCATTTCGTAACTTCCAACGAGATTTATGGTGGCACCTTTAATCTCTTCGGGGTGACGCTGAAGAAGTTAGGCATCGAGTGTACCTTCGTATCGCCTGAGGCCAGCGATGAGGAAATACAGGCTGCCTTCCGTCCGAATACCAAGGCGATGTTCGGAGAGACCATCACCAACCCCGGCTGTGCCGTGCTGGACATTGAGCGCTTCGCACGCATAGCCCATCAGAACGGGGTGCCCCTCATTATCGACAACACGTTTGCCACACCTATCAACTGCCGTCCTTTTGAGTGGGGAGCCGACATCGTGACCCACTCCACCACGAAATACATGGACGGCTTTGCCACACAGGTGGGCGGCGCTGTCGTTGATAGCGGTAACTTCGACTGGATGAAATATGCCGAGAAATTCCCCGGCCTATGCACTCCCGATGAGTCGTACCACGGACTGACCTATGTGAAGGCTTTCGGCAAGATGGGCTATACCACCAAACTGGTGGCTCAGCTGATGCGCGACTTAGGCTCGATTCCTGCTCCGCAGAACTCCTTCCTCCTGAATATGGGACTGCAGACACTGCACCTGCGTATGCCACAGCACTGCAAGAACGCCCAGCGTGTGGCAGAGTTCCTGCACGACTGTCCGAAGGTGGCTTGGGTACACTACTGCGGACTGAAAGATGACAAATACTATGAGCTCGGTCAGAAATACCTGCCTAACGGCTCGTGCGGCGTGATTGCCTTCGGACTGAAGGGTGACCGCGAGACTGCCATCAAATGGATGGACTCGCTTGAGATGATCAACATCGTGACCCACGTGGCTGATGCCCGCACCTGTGTGCTGCATCCTGCCAGCCATACCCACCGCCAACTCAGCGACGAGCAGCTGCGCGAAGCCGGTGTGGCTCCCGACCTGATTCGTCTGTCGGTTGGTATTGAGGACGTGGAGGATATTCTTGACGACATCAAGCAGGCACTAGAGAAAATTTAATGATTATCAACCATATTAATATTTAAAGAAGTATGTTTCACATTTACAAAGGCTACGAACTTGTGGAGGCTTACCACAAGATGCGTATGGCAAGGCGTTTTCACCCCAGCGAGGGATTCAAGAAAACTACTCAGGCTATCATCGTACTCATCGTGACGCTGTTCCTCTGGAATATGCCATCGGAATGGTATGGCATCCAGGGACTGACCGTCGTACAACAGCGTATTATCGCTATCTTTGCTTTCGCCACCCTGATGTGGATTCTGGAGGTTGTCTCCTCATGGGCTACGTCTGTGGCAATTATCGGACTGATGCTGCTCTTCGCTTCGGACAGCGGTATCAAGTGGATGTGCAACCCCGACGAGGTGGGCAGTCTGCTCAGCTACAAGTCGGTGATGGCTACCTTTGCCGACCCGGTCATCATGCTGTTCATCGGCGGTTTCATCCTCGCCATCGCAGCCACGAAGACAGGACTGGACGCCCAACTGGCAAAAGTGCTGCTCAAGCCCTTCGGCAACAAGAGTGACAATGTGTTGCTGGGCTTTATCCTCATCACGGGTCTGTTCTCGATGTTCGTGTCGAATACGGCAACGGCAGCCATGATGCTGACCTTTCTGACACCCGTGTTCCGCCAATTGCCCCCCGAGGGTAAGGGACGTATCGCCATGGCACTGTCTATCCCCGTGGCAGCCAACCTCGGTGGTATGGGAACGCCCATCGGTACACCTCCCAATACCATTGCCCTGAAATACTTGAACGACCCTGAGGGGCTGAACATGCAACTGGGTTTCGGCGAGTGGATGATGTTCATGACACCATTGGTCATTATTCTCCTGCTCTTAGGATGGTACCTGCTGAAAACACTCTTCCCCTTCAGTCAGAAGACCGTGGAGCTGGAGATAGAGGGAGAGATGAAGAAAGACAAGCATACCTACATCGTCATTGTGACCTTCTTCCTGACGGTAGCCCTCTGGTTGCTGGATGCCGTGACTGGCATCAACTCCTATACCGTTGCCCTGGTACCATTTGTGGTGTTCGCCCTAACGGGTGTGATTAACAAGCGCGACCTGGAACAGATCAACTGGAGCGTTATCTGGATGGTTGCCGGCGGCTTCGCCTTAGGCTACGGACTGAATGCATCAGGACTGGCTGCCAATGCCGTAGAGAGCATTCCCTTCGGCGACTTCTCTCCCATACTCATCCTATTGCTCTCAGGACTCATCTGCTATCTCCTTTCCAACTTCATCAGCAACTCGGCTACTGCAGCCCTGCTGATGCCGATTCTGGCTGTGGTATGTGCGGCTATGGGCGACAAGCTGGATGCCATCGGAGGCACGCCCACCGTTCTGATTGGAGTGGCTATCGCTGCTTCGAGTGCGATGGTACTGCCCATCTCCACCCCGCCGAATGCTTTGGCATACGCTACCAATCTGGTACAGCAGAAAGACATGTCGAAGATCGGACTGATTATGGGTATTATCAGCATGGCGTTGGGCTACATTCTGCTCTATTTCTTAGGTACACTACACGTACTTTAACAGATTGTAAACATTATACGAAAAATAATAGGGAATTTTCTTGGCAGTTACAAGAAAATTCCCTATTTTTGCAGTACCAATATAGCAAAGTGTAAGTTTAACGAATAAAACCTTAAAACTATGAACGTTGAGAAAATTATGCAAGACCTGGCAAAGAAGCATCCAGGCGAAGTGGAGTACTTACAAGCTGTACGCGAAGTGTTGGAATCTATTAAGGACGTGTACAACCAGCATCCGGAATTTGAAAAGGCAAAAATTGTGGAGCGCATCGTGGAACCGGAGCGTATTATCACCTTCCGTGTACCTTGGGTGGACGACAAGGGTGAGGTACAGGTGAACATCGGTTACCGTGTGCAGTTCAACAGTGCTATCGGTCCGTATAAGGGCGGTCTGCGCTTCCATGCCTCGGTCAACCTGAGCATTCTGAAGTTCCTGGGATTCGAGCAGACTTTCAAGAATGCACTCACCACACTGCCTATGGGCGGTGGCAAGGGCGGTAGTGACTTCTCGCCACGCGGCAAGAGCGATGCCGAAATCATGCGCTTCTGCCAGGCTTTCATGTGCGAACTGTATAAGGTAATCGGTCCTGATGTGGATGTGCCTGCCGGCGACATCGGTGTGGGCGGTCGCGAGATTGGCTATCTGTTTGGCATGTATAAGAAACTGACCAGCCAATTCCACGGTGCTACGCTCACCGGTAAAGGTCTGGAATGGGGCGGAAGTATTCTGCGTCCAGAAGCTACGGGATATGGTGCACTGTACTTCGTTCATCAGATGATGCAGACCCATGGACTGGACATCAAGGGTAAGACGGTGGCACTCTCCGGATTCGGTAATGTGGCTTGGGGCGCAGCTAAGAAGGCTACTGAGCTGGGTGCCAAGGTGATTACCATCAGCGGACCTGACGGCTACATCTACGACCCAGCAGGACTGGATGCTGAGAAGATTGACTATCTGTTGGAGCTTCGTTCATCGGGCAACGACATCTGTCAGCCTTACGCCGACGAATTCCCCGGCAGTCAGTTCTTCGAAGGCAAAAAGCCTTGGGAACAGAAGGCTGATATCTACTTGCCCTGCGCCACGCAGAATGAACTCAATGGCGACGATGCCGACAAGATTCTGGCCTACAAGCCTCTCTGTGTAGCTGAGGTGAGCAACATGGGTTGTACGGCTGATGCTGTCAACAAGTTTATTGCTGCCGGACAGCTGTTTGCACCTGGTAAGGCGGTGAATGCGGGTGGTGTGGCTACCTCCGGTCTGGAGATGACCCAGAACTCGATGCGCATTGCATGGACGGGCGAGGAGGTTGACCAGAAGTTGCACCACATCATGTCTGGCATCCATGAACAGTGTGTACGCTATGGCAAGGAGGGCAACTACATTAATTATGTGAAGGGTGCCAATGTTGCCGGCTTCATGAAGGTAGCCAAAGCCATGCTGGCTCAAGGCATTGTGTAAGCAGGCGTTTTTTCGACTGCACTCCAAAAAATTTTCCCCTGCACTCCGATTTTTTCTCGAGTACAGGGGAAAAAGTTTTCTAACGTATCGCCTTTTTTACTTCCGTCTGGTGACGATGGTAATATCGTGGACATCGTTGGCTACATCATGGTTATTCACCGTTGCACCCACACGAATCTGTGCCGTACCGTCCTTCAGTTTCTTGTCGGCAAGGATGGTGGCAGTATAGCGCACACCGCTGTTGGGGGCAATACTCTCCACATGGAGGTTAGGCGATATATACAGGTTCTTGTTTCCTGTCACATCATACACCATGGGCTGCACATCATAGAGGGTATGACGGGTATAGTTCATAATCTCGAAGGTAATCTGGCATTTCTCCCCCGCACGCAGAATGCCATCCTTATCCTCGTCCATAAAACGGGCATTACGGATAACGATGCGCTCAGGACGGGCAATGGGGGCAGAACCTTCTCCGATGTGGATGGTCTTTTCGGGAGCCTTTGCAGCCTGTTCGCCCTTCGGACCGGCAATGCCGATGTCTATACGGTCGTCACCACTGTTGGTGGCATCGAAACCGCTATGATCATATTGGGCTTGGTCCTGCTGACGACTTCCTTGTTCGTAGCCGTCATACTGGCGCTGGCGCTCTTCCATACGGCGGTGATAGCCTTCTATCTCCTCCTGACGTTTCTGATCGGCCTGTGCACCTATTGCCGCACCGACAGCAGCACCGCCTGCCATACCTACTATCGTTCCGATATCGCTACCGCGCCAGCCACCAGAGATTCCACCGATGGCAGAACCGAGGATGGCACCTATCGTACCACCTGCATAAGCACCTTGTCCGGTGTATGTACCACAACTGCTCAATAGCAGTGCAGCACCAACTGTCCATATTCCAAACTTCTTCATAAGGCAATCATATTTTTGATATTCACGGTGCAAAGATAATGATTTTCGAGAAATCCACAAGGGGTATTTCCCGAAAATCACGTAGGGGATTCCCTAATCTCCCCCCACCATTCACAAAAAAGAATGGGGCGTTGCAGTCAGTGCAACGCCCCATTTGCTATCTAACAGTGTAAAAAAGTTATTCAGCCTTTGCTTCTTCAGCAGCAGGTGCTTCTTCCACCTTAGCCTCCTCAACAGCAGGAGCTTCTTCAGCCTTTGCCTCTTCAGCCTTAGGAGCCTCTTCGGCAGCAGCCTCAGCCTTAGGAGCTGATGACTTGCGTGAACGACGAGTCTTCTTCTCTGCCTTAGGAGTCTTGAGCATGTTCTCATCGAAGTCAACAAGCTCGATGAAAGCCATATCAGCACCGTCACCCAGACGAGAACCCAGTTTGATGATACGTGTGTAACCGCCGGGACGGTCGCCCACCTTCTGAGCTACTACACCGAAGAGCTCCTTAAGAGCCTCTTTATTCTGAAGGTAGCTGAATACTACACGACGAGAATTGGTGCTATCGTCTTTTGAGCGTGTAATCAGTGGCTCAACATACTTCTTGAGTGCCTTTGCCTTGGCGAGGGTCGTAGTGATTCTTTTGTGCATAATCAGGGAAATGGCCATGTTGGCAAGCATGGCGCGACGATGATCTGCAGTACGGCCCAGATGATTAAATTTCTTTCCGTGTCTCATTTTTCGTTTTTTCTTTCTGCGGACAGATTACTCCTTGTCCAATTTATACTTTGCAATATCGGTTCCAAACGACAGATTCAGACTCTCGAGCAAATCATCAAGCTCAGTGAGCGATTTCTTACCGAAGTTGCGGAACTTGAGAAGGTCAGTCTTATTGTACTGTACGAGATCACCAAGGGTCTCTACATCGGCTGCCTTCAGACAGTTGAGGGCACGAACTGAGAGGTTCATGTCAACCAACTTGGTCTTCAAGAGCTGACGCATGTGCAATACTTCCTCATCGAACTCCTGATTGGTCTCAGTATCGGTGTTCTCCAGCGTAATCTTCTCGTCTGAGAAGAGCATGAAGTGATAGATGAGGATTTTAGCAGCCTCCTTCAAGGCATCTTTCGGGTGAATGGAACCATCCGTCTGAATTTCCAGCACAAGCTTGTCGTAGTCGGTCTTCTGCTCAACACGATAGGGCTCTACTGAATACTTCACATTACGGATTGGGGTGTAGATAGAGTCGATGGCTATCACATTGACATCGGTACAGAACTCGCGGTTTTCATCTGCGGGCACATAACCACGTCCTTTATTGATAGTCAAATCTATCTGCATCGAAGCTTTGGAATCTAAATGACAAATCACCAAATCGGGATTTAACACTTCAAATCCAGTCAGATACTTGCCTATATCACCGGCTTTAAACTCGGTAGAATTCTCAACGGTGATAGAGACTTTTTCGTTCTCGAATTCTTCCACTACTTGCTTGAACCGTACTTGCTTCAGGTTCAAGATAATGTTGGTCACGTCTTCCTTTACACCAGGTACTGATGAGAACTCATGCTCAACACCACTGATACGAATGGTATTGATAGCATAGCCTTCGAGTGATGAAAGAAGAATGCGGCGCAGGGCGTTACCGATAGTAACACCGAAGCCGGGCTCCAAAGGACGAAATTCGAACTTGCCGAACTTGTCGTTAGCCTCCAACATNNATATCGCCATTAATTTAATGATTATTTAGAGTACAACTCAACGATTAACTGCTCCTTAATGTTCTCGGGGATGTCGGCACGCTCAGGCTTGTGCAGGAACTTACCGCTCTTTGTCTGCTCGTCCCACTCAATCCAAGGATACTTGCTGTGGTTGAAACCTGCAAGGGCTGCCTCAATAACCTCGAGAGACTTCGACTTCTCACGTACGCCGATTACCATACCAGGCTTAACGGAGAAAGAGGGAATGTTTACAACAGCACCGTCAACAATAATGTGCTTGTGACCTACCAACTGACGAGCGGCGGCACGTGTTGGGGCGATACCCATACGGAACACTACATTGTCGAGACGGCTTTCCAAGTTCTGGAGCAGTACCTCACCGGTAATACCCTCAGCCTTAGCAGCCTTTTCAAACATGTTACGGAACTGGCGCTCAAGCACACCATAAGTGTACTTAGCCTTTTGCTTCTCTGCCAACATGACAGCATACTCCGACTGCTTACGGCGACGGTTGTTGCCATGCTGTCCCGGGGGGAAGTTCCTACGAGACAAAACTTTGTCGGCGCCGAAGATGGGTTCTCCAAAACGGCGTGCGATTTTTGATTTCGGTCCAATATATCTTGCCATAATTCTAAAAAATAAATTTCGATGTTTCGATGTTTCGTTATCTCGATGTAACGACTAATTAAACTCTACGACGCTTTGGAGGACGGCATCCGTTGTGTGGCAGTGGTGTAGCATCGATAATCTCGATAACTTCAATACCTGCACCATGTACGGCACGGATAGCTGACTCACGACCGTTACCTGGACCCTTTACATAGGCCTTTACCTTGCGCAGACCGAGGTCGAAAGCAACCTTAGCGCAATCCTCGGCAGCCATCTGAGCTGCATAAGGAGTGTTCTTCTTTGAACCACGGAACCCCATCTTACCGGCTGAAGACCAAGAAATAACTTGTCCTTCGTCATTGGCCAAAGTAACGATGATATTGTTAAAAGAACTATGTACGTGAAGCTGGCCGAGGGCGTTAACCTTCACGTTTCTCTTCTTTGAAGTGACTGTTTTCTTTGCCATAATCTTTAAACTCTAAACTCTAAACGTTAAACTTAAAAATTACTTCGTGGCCTTCTTCTTGTTAGCTACAGTCTTCTTCTTACCCTTACGTGTACGGGCATTGTTCTTGGTGCTCTGACCACGAACAGGAAGACCGTGGCGATGACGCACACCACGATAGCAACCAATATCCATCAGTCGCTTGATATTCAACTGGATCTCACTGCGGAGATCACCTTCTACTTTGAATTCAGCGCCGATAATTTCACGGATCTT
>DEKX01000034.1:30367-42575 GCA_002354095.1 Prevotella sp. UBA2711
GCTGAACTACTTCGACCAATACCGTAGATATAGGTCAATGCGATTTCGCCACGCTTCTCTTGGGGCAAATCTACTCCAACAATTCTTATTGCCATTTTTAACTAATAAAATAAAATAATAAAATTCGAATTTTGCTAAAAAGCATGCAAAGGTACGCAAAATATCTGATATCTCGCTATATCTTTATGCTTATTTAACATTAACCCTGACGCATTTTGTACTTAGGGTTCTTCTTGTTGATAACGAACAGACGACCCTTACGACGTACGATTTTGCAGTCTGGGGTACGCTTCTTCAACGATGCTCTTGTCTTCATTATATTGTCTCCTTCTAATTATTTGTATCTAAACACTATTCGCCCTTTGGTCAAATCATAAGGACTCATCTCAACCTTTACTTTGTCACCAGGCAGAATCTTGATATAGTGCATACGCATCTTACCTGAGATGTGTGCGATAATGGGCACACCGTTCTCCAACTCTACCCGGAACATGGCGTTCGACAATGCCTCTACGATAGTTCCGTCTTGTTCTATAGCACCTTGTTTTGCCATATTAATATAATTTGCCTTCAATGTTATATACTTCCTCAAACGAAGATAGGATTTCGGCTTTACCTTTCATCACCGCTACCGTATGCTCGAAGTGAGCTGCCGGTTTGCCGTCACGAGTACGGATAGTCCACCGATCCTTGTTGTCAAGCCAAATGTCACGCTTACCCATTGTTATCATCGGTTCGATGGCGATACACATGCTGGCTTTCAGCATAGCACCATTGCCTCGTTTACCGTAATTGGGCACTGACGGGTCCTCGTGCATTTCATGACCGATGCCATGACCGGTCAGTTCGCGCACCACCCCGTAGCCCTGGGCTTCACAATGTTCCTGCACTGCGCTGCCGATATCACCCACATGGTGACCAGCCACAGCTTGTTCAATACCCTTATATAGTGCTTCCTTGGTGGTGCGGAGCAGATTTTTCTTTTCCTCACTGACCTCGCCTACACAGAAGGTATAGCACGAGTCGCCGCAGAAGCCGTTCAGCAGTGTGCCACAATCAATGGAGATGATGTCTCCCTCTTGAAGCACGGTGTCTGCATTGGGCACGCCATGCACCACAACATCATTGACCGACGTGCAGATGCTGGCAGGAAACGGCCCTCCATATGGATTGGGGAAACCCTTGAAAGTGGGGATTGCTCCATGGTCGCGAATAAATTCGTCGGCAATCTGATCCAACTGGAGGGTCGTTACACCAGGCTTGATATGTTTTGCCAATTCGCCAAGAGTCTTACCAACAAGTTGGTTGGCCTGGCGCATCAGCTCCAATTCATCTTCTGTCTTCAGAAATATCTTCATACACTGACTTAGTATGCAGTCACACCGCCACGTCCGTGAATACGGCCTGAGTTAAGCAGACCGTCGTAATGACGCATCAGCAAGTGACTCTCTATCTGCTGGAGTGTGTCGAGCACAACACCAACCAGAATCAGCAGAGAAGTACCTCCGAAGAACTGTGAGAAAGCGTCCTGCACATTCAGGAGTCCAGCCAAAGCCGGCATGATGGCAATGAAGGCGATGAACAACGAACCGGGCAGCGTGATACGCGACATGATGGTGTCGATATAGTCAGCTGTCGGTTTGCCAGGCTTGATACCTGGGATGAAACCGTTGTTACGCTTCATGTCCTCAGCCATCTGGGTAGGATTGAGTGTGATAGCAGTATAGAAATAGGTAAACGCGATGATGAGAAGTGCAAAGATGACATTGTAAGTCCAGCTGTGGTGATCCAGCAGCGAACGAACGAACCAGTTTGCATTCTCAGGAGCAGCATACTGTACGAAAGCCAGAGGGATGAACATCAGAGCCTGAGCAAAGATGATAGGCATCACATTGGCAGCGAACAGCTTGAGGGGGATGTACTGACGTGCACCGCCCACCTGCTGGTTTCCTACAAGACGCTTAGCATACTGTACGGGCACCTTGCGGACACCCTGTACCAAAACGATAGATGCACATACAACTGCATAGAGAATGATGATCTCGACCAGGAACATCACCAGTCCACCACCGGTGATGGCGGTGAAGCGCGAACTAACCTCCTGAATGAAAGCCTGAGGCAGTCGGGCAATAATACCGATCATAATGATCAGCGAGACACCATTTCCAATACCTTTATCTGTAATGCGCTCACCAAGCCAGAGGATGAACATACTACCGGCTGCAAGTATAATCGTGGCAGGGAAAACGAACACCGACCACGAAATACCCGAAGCCAAGGCAGCACCGGCCTGCATTTTCAGATTGATGAGGTAGCTCGGAGCCTGGAACAGCAGGATAGCCACTGTCAGGTAGCGAGTGTAGGTCATAATCTTCTTACGGCCACTCTCACCCTCACGCTGCATCTTCTGGAAATAAGGTACAGCGACAGCAAGGAGCTGCATAACGATGGAAGCAGAGATGTAGGGCATGATTCCAAGCGCAAAGATGGACGCATTGGAAAATGCACCACCGGAGAACATGTCCAAAAGCGACATCAGACCGCCCTGGGTTTGTGACTGCAACTTGTCGAGCAGTTCAGGATTGATACCTGGCAATACTACGAACGAGCCAAAACGATAAATCGCTACAAACAGAAGAGTAATCAGGATGCGCTGGCGCAGATCCTCAATCTTCCAAATGTTCTTCAGTGTCTCTATAAACTTCTTCATCTTGTTTAGATAATTGTTGCGTTACCACCAACTGCCTTGATAGCCTCTTCGGCAGTCTTTGAGAAGGCATTAGCTTCTACATCAACCTTTGCCTTCAATTCACCATTACCGAGAATTTTCACGAGCTCCTTGCCACTTGTCAGACCGGCAGCCACGAATTCAGCAATTCCGATCTTAGTAAGGTTTTTCTGCTCAGCCAGTTTCTGAATGGTTGACAGGTTAATAGCGAAGTACTCCTTGTGGTTGATATTTTTGAATCCACTCTTTGGAACACGACGCTGCAATGGCATCTGACCACCTTCGAAACCAATCTTCTTCTTGTAACCTGAACGAGCCTTGGCACCCTTGTGACCACGGGTAGAAGTACCGCCCAGACCAGAACCTGGTCCGCGACCGATACGACGACGTGAGTGGGTAGAGCCCTCAGCTGGTTTTAAAGTATGTAGTTTCATATTCGTATCTGTTTATTTAATTAATTAATCGATAACAGTCACCAGGTGATGAACCTTACGGATCATACCGCGGATAGAAGGAGTATCCTCTACCTCAACAACCTGAGAAATCTTGTGAAGACCCAAAGCCTGCAATGTGCGCTTCTGATCTACGGGATAACCGATCTTGCTCTTGATCTGCTTAATCTTAATTGTTGCCATAGTTATAATCTCCTTTATCCTCTAAATACTTTATCCATACTGATTCCACGAGTGCCAGCAATGGTATAAGCATCACGCATCTCGCTCAGAGCAGCGATGGTAGCCTTCACCAAGTTGTGGGGGTTAGAAGAACCCTTCGACTTTGCAAGCACATCTTTCACACCTACACTCTCAAGTACGGCACGCATAGCACCACCGGCAACAAGTCCGGTACCGGCTGCGGCAGGCTTCAGGAAAACCTGAGCGCCGCCAAAGCGTGCTTCCATCTCATGAGGAATAGTTCCTTTCAGAACGGGAACCTTCACCAGATTCTTCTTAGCTGCCTCAACACCCTTGGCGATGGCTGCGGTAACTTCACCGGCCTTACCAAGTCCCCAGCCAATAATACCATTGCCGTCACCGACAACGACGATAGCTGCGAATGTAAAGGTGCGACCTCCCTTTGTTACCTTCGTAACACGGTTGATGGCAACCAGTCTGTCTTTCAACTCTACGTCACTATTTACTTTAACTTTGTTCATTGCCATAATCGTTTAAAATTTAAGTCCACCTTTACGTGCTGCATCAGCCAAAGACTTTACGCGGCCATGATAGAGATAACCGTTACGGTCGAAGACTACGGCGTTGATGCCTGCCTCCTGAGCCTTCTGGGCTACCAGTTCACCGACCTTCTCAGCCTGCTGGATCTTAGGCATAGCCTCAAGACCGATTGAAGATGCTGCTGCAAGAGTTTTACCTTCCAAATCGTTAATCACCTGAGCATAGATCTGCTTGTTGCTGCGGAAAACACTCAAGCGAGGACGCTCGGCTGTGCCGAATACGTTCTTACGAATTCTATATTTAATCTTAATTCGTCTTTCTACTTTCTTTGTTGTCATAATCTGCAATTCTTTAATTTTTTAATCTTTCAATTTTTGAGATTACTTAGCCGATGCTGACTTACCCGACTTACGACGGATAACCTCGCCCTTGAACAAGATACCCTTGCCCTTGTAAGGTTCTGGCATACGGAAAGAACGAATTTTAGCACAGATGAGACCGAGCAGCTGCTTGTCACAAGACTCCAGGATAATCTGGGGGTTCTGGTTACGCTCCATCTTGGTTTCTACCTTCACCTCCTTAGGAAGCTGGATAAAGATGGGGTGAGTGTAACCCAGTGAGAACTCGATGATGTTGCCCTGATTTGACACACGGTAACCTACACCGATGAGTTCCATCTCCTTCTTATAACCTTCGCTTACACCAACGACCATATTATTGATCAGTGCGCGGTACAGACCATGGAAAGCCTGCTTCTGCTTGATGTTTACGGGGCTGTTCTCGTCAATCTCAAATGTTACGTGTCCATCAGCAATAGTCACCTTGATGGATGGATCAACTTTCTGTGAAAGTTCACCCTTAGGACCTTTTACTGTAACGACTCCGTCCTGACCCTGGTTTACGGTAACACCGGCAGGGATACTAATTGGCAATTTTCCTATTCTTGACATAATCGAGTCCTCCAATTAATATACGTAACAAAGCACCTCACCGCCAATCTTCAGGGCAGTAGCCTCTTTGTCTGTCATTACACCTTGGGATGTAGATAAAATGGCTATACCTAATCCGTTAATTACTCTCGGCATGTCTTTGTAACCAGTGTACTTGCGGAGACCTGGAGTAGACACGCGCTTCAGGCACTTGATGGCATTAGCCTTAGTGGCCTGATCGTACTTCAAGGCAACCTTGATAGTACCCTGAGGGCCATCCTCGATGAACTTGTAGTTCAGAATGTAACCCTTCTCGAAGAGGATCTTAGTGATTTCCTTCTTCAAGTTAGACGCAGGAACCTCAACAACACGGTGATGAGCCATGATGGCGTTTCTGAGTCTAGTCAGATAATCTGCTATTGGATCTGTCATAAAATAAATTGTTTAATTAATCGGGACTGCCCCGACAATATTAATAATTTTCTTGTTTCTTACCAGCTTGCCTTCTTCACACCTGGAATCAGACCATTGGAAGCCATCTCGCGGAACTGGATACGCGACAGACCGAACTGGCGCATATAACCTTTGGGACGACCGGTCATCTTGCAACGGTTGTGCAGACGGATAGGATTGGCATTCTTGGGGATGCTCTGCAGTTTGCGAGCTGCCTCGTAAGCCTCAGCGGGATCCTCACTTGTTGCGATAATCTTCTTCAGTGCTGCACGCTTCTCTGCGTAACGGGCTACCATTTTGGCGCGCTTCACTTCGCGGGCCTTCATTGATTCTTTTGCCATATCTCTTAATCGTTTTTAGCGTTTTTGAATGGCAGACCGAAAGCCTTCAGCAGTGCATATCCCTCCTCGTCAGTCTTTGCAGACGTAACGAAAGTGATATTCATACCCTGAATGCGGTCTACTGTATCAATATTGATCTCAGGGAAGATAATCTGCTCCTGAACACCAAGAGTGTAATTACCACGTCCGTCGAACTTACTCTCGATACCCTTGAAGTCACGGATACGGGGCAGAGCCACGCGAACCAGCTTCTCCAGGAATTCGTACATACGCTCACGGCGCAGTGTTACCATCACACCGATAGGCATCTTCTTACGAAGCTTGAAGTTAGCGATATCCTTCTTAGAATAAGTGGCAACAGCCTTCTGACCGGTAATGGTCGTAATCTCGTTGATAGCAACGTCAATAATCTTCTTGTCCTGTGTGGCATCACCCAGACCCTGGTTGATGACAATCTTCTTCAGAACAGGAATCTGCATAGCTGAAGTGTAGTTGAACTGCTTCTGCAGAGCAGGAGCGATCTGCTCCTTATACTGTTTCTTTAACTGTGCTGTATCCATTATTTAATTTCCTCCCCTGACTTTTTAGCGACGCGAATCACGTTCTTGCCCTCGTGCTTGATAGAAACACGTGTAGCCTTACCGCTCTTCGGGTCAATCAGACTTACATTTGAGATATGTATCGGAGCCTCCTGCTTGATAATACCACCCTGTGGGTGCTGTGCACTTGGCTTGGTGCTCTTAGATACCATATTCACGCCTTCCACCAGAACTTTCTGTTCCTTGATGAAGGCCTTGAGCACCTTACCCTTCTGGCCTTTGTCCTTGCCAGCGAGGATAATCACCTCATCACCTTTTCTAATATGTAACTTACTCATTTCTTGATTGCTTTAAATGTTAAAGAACCTCAGGTGCCAGTGAAACGACCTTCATATTAACGGCACGCAACTCACGGGCAACAGGACCGAAGATACGGCTGCCGCGAAGTTCACCAGCGTTGTTCAGCAGCACACAAGCATTATCGTCGAAACGGATGTATGAACCGTCAGCGCGACGAATCTCCTTCTTTGTGCGAACAACCAAAGCCTTAGATACTGCACCTTTTTTAACATCACTTGTAGGGATGGCGTTCTGGATAGCAACGACAATCACATCACCTACGCTGGCATAACGGCGACGGGTACCACCCAGCACGCGGATGCAAAGAGCCTCACGTGCACCGCTGTTATCAGCAACTGTCAGTCTTGTCTCAGTTTGTATCATAATTACTTAGCTTTTTCTACAATCTGTACTAATCTCCATCTCTTCGTCTTTGACAAAGGACGTGTCTCCATAATAAGCACGGTATCACCTACCTGGCACTCATTCTTCTCATCGTGAACATGGTACTTCTTTGTCTTCTGGACAAATTTACCATAAATTGGGTGCTTCTCCTTGAACTTAGCAGCAATAACAATGGTTTTATCCATTTTGTTACTGATGACAACACCCTGTCTTGTCTTTCTTAAATTTCTTGTTTCCATCTGGACCATTATTATTTGTTAAGTTCTCTCTGACGGAGTTCTGTCTTCATACGAGCGATAGCACGACGAGCTGCCTTAATCTGTGATGGGTTCTCCAGAGGAGTCACTGCGTGATTCAGCTTCAACTGGTTGTATTTAGCTACCTCAGCCTCCAGCTTCTCTGCCAATTCCTTGGTCTCGAGACCTTTAATTTCATTCATCTTCATAGCTTAAGCGTTTTTATCGTAATCGCGTCTAACAATAAACTTAGTCTTTACAGGCAGTTTCTGAGCGCCGAGGCGAAGAGCCTCCTTAGCGGTCTCAAAGGGAACGCCTTCTACTTCAAAGAGGATACGGCCGGGGGTTACTGGAGCCACCCATCCTGCGGGGTCACCTTTACCCTTACCCATACGTACGTCAGCAGGCTTACGTGTAATAGGTTTGTCGGGGAAGATGCGAATCCATACCTGACCTTCACGATTCATATAACGGTTGATGGCAACACGTGCTGCCTCAATCTGGCGGCTGTCAATCCACTTGGCATCCAGCGTTTTGATGCCGAATGAGCCGAAAGCCAGCTGTGTACCACGGTGAGCGTTGCCTTTGTTGCCGCGTCCGTCCTGTGGTCTTCTATATCTTACTCTCTTAGGCTGTAACATGATAGATTCTTTCTTTACGTGTTAATTACTTTTTCTTATTACGGAACTTTCTTCCACCACCGTTGTTACCACCGTTGTTGCGGCCTGAGCCCTTCTCCTGAGCGAAGTTTGGAGCCAAGTCAACCTTACCGTAGATTTCGCCACGGCAAATCCAAACCTTCAAGCCCAGCAGTCCGACCTTCGTCAGCGCCTCAGCCTGGCAGTAATCAATGTCAGCACGGAATGTGTGCAGAGGAGTACGTCCTTCCTTGATCATCTCGCTGCGTGCGATTTCTGCACCGTTCAGACGACCGGAGATCTGTACCTTGATACCCTCGGCACCGGCGCGCATAGTGTTAGCCACAGCCATCTTGATAGCACGGCGGTAAGCAATCTTACCCTCTATCTGGCGAGCGATGTTGTTAGCTACGATTGTTGCGTCGAGTTCCGGTTTCTTCACTTCGAAGATATTAATCTGAATCTCCTTATCATAGAGCTTCTTCAGTTCTTCCTTCAACTTATCGACATCCTGTCCACCCTTACCGATGACAAGTCCTGGACGAGCAGTGCAGATAGTGATGGTAACCAGCTTCAATGTACGTTCGATGACAATCTTCGAAACGCTGGCCTTAGCCAAACGCTCATTGAGGTACTTACGGATTTTCTGATCCTCTACCAGGTTATCTCCGAAGTTCTTGCCTCCGAACCAATTTGAATCCCAACCCTTGATAATACCAAGGCGGTTGCTAATTGGATTTACTTTCTGTCCCATACTATTTACTTATCATTGTTTTTAGAGTCAACAAACAGAGTTACGTGGTTTGAACGCTTGCGAATGCGATAGCCACGGCCCTGGGGTGCCGGTCTCATACGTTTCATTGTTACACCTTCGTCAACGAAGACACGGCTGATGAACAGCTCGCCGTCCTCTGCCTTGCGGTCATTCTTAGCTTCCCAGTTAGCGATAGCCGAACGGAGAAGTTTCTCTACGTCAGCTGCAGCATGTTTCTTTGAGAATCTCAGTACGCCAAGAGCGCGATTTACTTCCATGCCGCGAATCATGTCAACGACATAGCGCATCTTGCGTGGAGAAGAAGGAACACCTTTCAGCTTTGCAAAATACTGTGTCTTATTGGCTGCCTTTCTTTTCTCAGCCGCTAATCTTTTTCTTGCTCCCATATTAAAATTTCATTTTTTCAATTTTTCAATTATTCTTCCCTGGAGCTTACTTCTTGTTACCAGCATGTCCGCCGAAGCGACGTGTGGGAGAGAACTCACCCAGCTTGTGGCCTACCATGTTCTCTGTGATGTAAACAGGGATGAATTTGTTTCCATTGTGAACTGCAACGGTATGTCCCACGAAATCGGGGGAAATCATTGAAGCTCTGGCCCATGTCTTAACGACATTCTTCTTACCACTCTCGTTCATGGCGAGAATCTTCTTCTCGAGTGAAACGTTGATGTACGGGCCTTTTTTTAATGAACGACTCATAATTTACTCTTTCTTAACTTTCGTGATTACTTCTTGTTAGCTCTTTCAATAATGTACTTGTTTGAAAGCTTCTTTGGTGCACGAGTCTTCAGACCCTTAGCGTACAAGCCCTTACGTGAACGTGGGTGTCCACCTGACTGACGACCTTCACCACCACCCATTGGGTGATCATGTGGGTTCATCACAACACCACGGTTGTGAGGACGACGTCCCAACCAGCGTGAGCGACCGGCCTTACCCGACTGCTCCAGAGCGTGGTCAGAGTTACCTACACTACCTACAGTAGCCTTACAAGCTGAGAGAATCTGACGAGTCTCACCTGAAGGGAGCTTGATTACACAGTAGCTACCTTCACGAGAAGTCAACTGAGCAAAATTACCTGCCGAACGAACCAGTTTGGCACCCTGGCCTGGACGCATCTCGATGTTGTGGATAACCGTACCAACAGGGATGTTAGCCAAAGGCAGGGCATTTCCAACCTCGGGAGCTGCCTCAGCGCCCGACATCAGTGTTGCACCAACCTCCAGTCCGTTAGGAGCAATGATATAACGTTTTTCACCATCAGCGTAGAAAAGAAGTGCAATGCGAGCCGAACGGTTAGGATCGTACTCGATTGTCTTTACTACGGCTGGAACACCATCCTTCTCTCGTTTGAAGTCGATCAGACGATACTTCTTCTTATGACCGCCGCCCATGTAGCGAACTGTCATCTTACCGGTGTTGTTTCGACCACCGGTTGAACGCTTACCGTAAACGAGAGACTTCTCTGGCACGGATGCAGTAATATCCTCGAACGTGCCAATAATCTTGTGTCTTTGACCCGGAGTAACGGGTTTTAATTTACGTACTGCCATTTCTTATTTAAATATTGCTGTAAAAATCAATTGAATCGCCCTCCTTCAGAGTAACGATTGCCTTCTTGAACGCGTTCTTCTGACCTCTAATGAGACCTGCCTTGGTATAGCGGCTTGAGCGCTTACCGGCATAGCGAAGCGTGTTCACACTCTCTACTGTAACATTGTACTGAGCCTCAACCTCTGCCTTGATTTCGAGCTTGTTAGCCTCAGGCTTTACGATGAAACCATACTGGGCCTTAGCCTTTTTGGTCACCATCTCACCCTTGTGGGCACCGGTCTTTGCCTTGAAAGTTCTGTCAACAGAAGTCTTCTCAGTAATATTGTTCATTTTCTCTGTAATCAGAGGCTTGATAATAAATGCCATAACTTTTTTCTATTACGTTATTACGTTTTCGTTATTTCGCCTTATCCTAACACTCCATTGATAGACTCGAGCGACTTCTCTGTGATCACCATCACGTCAGCATTCAACACCTTATAAGTATTAACGTTTGAAGCGATGATGCACTCAGCCTTCTGCAGGTTGCGTGCTGACAGATATACATTCTTGTTTGCCTCTGGCAAAACCATGAGCAGCTTCTTACCCTCAATGTTGAGGTTCTTGGCTACAGCTACAAAATCCTTTGTCTTTGGAGCCTCGAAATCGAAGTCTTCTACAACGATGATAGCGTTCTCCTGAGCCTTGTAAGCGAGAGCTGACTTGCGAGCCAGAGCAATCACCTTCTTATTCAGCTTGAAACGATAGTCACGGGGACGTGGACCGAACACGCGGCCACCACCACGCAACAGGGGTGAGTTGATATCACCATGACGGGCACCACCGCCACCCTTCTGGCGACCGAGCTTGCGGGTTGAACCAGCGTGCTCGCTACGCTCCTTGGCCTTAGCAGTTCCCTGGCGCTGATCAGCGAGATAACGCTTTACATCCAGATAAATAACATGATCATTAGGTTCAATGCCGAAGATAGACTCGTTCAACGTAACCTTTCTTCCAGTCTCCTGACCTTTGATATTCAATACGTTAATTTCCATAGCTTACTTCTCAATTAAAACAGTTGAACCATTACATCCAGCGCAGCTTCCCTTCACGAGAATCAGATTGTGCTCTGGAATTACCTTTAACACACGCAAGTTCTGAGTTGTCACGCGGTCGCCACCCATCTGGCCACCCATGCGCATTCCCTTGAACACCTTGGCGGGATACGAACAGGCACCGATAGAACCCGGTTTGCGGGCGCGGTCGTCCTGACCGTGTGTAGCCTGACCTACACCACCGAAACCGTGACGCTTCATAACACCCTGGAAACCCTTACCCTTTGAGATGCCGACTACGTCAACAAAGTCAGTGTCGTTGAAGAGTTCCACCGTAATGGTGTCTCCGAGGTTGTGCTCCTCGTCAAACTTGAACTCGGCCAAGTGGGCCTTTGGTGTTGTACCTGCCTTCTTGAAGATTCCCTGCATAGCCTTGGTGGTGTTCTTTTCTTTCTTCTCACCATAAGCCAACTGAAGGGCGGTGTAACCGTCCTTCTCGACGGTCTTCACCTGTGTAACAACACAAGGACCAGCTTCGATAACAGTGCACGGTACATTCTTACCGTCGGCACTGAAAACGGATGTCATTCCGATTTTTCTTCCAATTAATCCTGGCATTTCAGTTTAAAATTTAAATAAATAATGTTGTTTTGAATATATTCTTTGTTCTTTTCAAGCGCACATCTTGCTTTTTCGCTGTCACAACCCACTTGAAAAGAATCTCATCAACTTCTTCAAAACTGAAGGTTAAATCGCTCTCTTTCAGGGTATTGTTAGCCATCGAGCCAGCGCAATACGCACTTTAGCGGCTGCAAAGGTACGCATAATAAATAGAACCCGCAAGAGCAGATGCGGGTTCTATAACATAATTTAAGATTTTTTATAACTAGCAAACTCCTTGATAGCATCGAAACACGGACATGCTTTCAGTGGGTTCAGGTTGTGGTGGCCCACAACGATTGCCTTCGGATAGCGTTGGCGCAGTTCATCCACCAACTGCCGCATGGTCCGTTTCTGTGCCTCGGTCCGCGTGTCGGCGGGATCGCCCCGTGCATTGAGTCC
>DEKX01000027.1 GCA_002354095.1 Prevotella sp. UBA2711
TTAAAAAATATGAAAGAAGGAAAGGTTATTTTGTTTAACTTCATCGTTATTCGTTTTCTTGTTTGGGTTCATCTTTCTCAGGCAGCAGATAGTCGCTGGCTTTATCCTTTGTAATGACACTACGTCCCAGTTTACTTTCCAGTTGTTTGCGTGCAGCCTTAGCCACACTGCCGCCTTCTTTTGCCACTTGTGTCTGAGCATTGAAGCCCTTAGGGTCACGTTCCTTTGAGATTTCTGTAGCAGAAGCCTCAGCTAGGATATTAAGGGCTATCTCGAGGTTGGTC
The DNA here is from genome assembly GCA_002354095.1 of Prevotella sp. UBA2711. Lineage (GTDB taxonomy): Bacteria > Bacteroidota > Bacteroidia > Bacteroidales > Bacteroidaceae > Prevotella. Next base: position 285 of record DEKX01000027.1, read on the forward strand.
ATATTGTCGCGCAGATTCTCTTTCTTCAACCCTTTGTAATGCTTGTATTGCTTCGTGGTAAAACCGCTCCATTCGCGAGTGATAATATCAGTCAGCGAGGCATATTCCAATCCCTCCTTGACGCCTGTCCGTTTCCATTCGTCAGTCAGTTCCTTACGAACCTCTATCGATTTGATGCGCTGGTTAATCCATGCATCGCTATAGCCCAATCGCTTGTAGTCGATAATGGCTTGATCAATGCTCAGTTCTGGGTCTTGCATTTGGTCAAGACGCTGACTGGCCACCTGTGCCATCCATTGCTTAAAGGGCTCTGCCTTTTTAGAAGAAATTGACTGTATGATGCGGAAAATACCCTGTTGCGTTGCGCAATTAACCCTCTGTTTACCGCCTGCTGTCTGAACGGAAAGGGGGGTGACAATTTGTCCCCACCCTTTGGCAAGTTCTGGGTCACGCTTCTTCATTTTTTTGATATAGTCGGTTGGGTTTACACTGTCAGTCAGTGCCTCTACCACATCTACTACACAGAAGTACCATTTTTCTTCCTTGTCATCCCATACGGTGCGCACCTTGCGTTCCTCAAATAGTTGTATAGCTTGTTTCTTGGTCATAACGTTTTATCGTATATTTCTCAATTAACTTCTTATATGTGGGTCTTTAGAATATGACTGCAAAGGTAATAAGATTTCTATAAACAAAAAAATTATCGTGAGTAAAAAAACAACTAAATATAAAAATCCGCATCATCGAAAAATAATGCGGATAATTGCTGTTTATATTTTAAGTTTTGTATCTTATAGATGTCACTCTCCTTTCCCTTGACACCCCGTCCTCCGTATGACGGTAATGTGCCATAAGAAAATAAAACGCCCCACCGATTTAAGCATTGTGAAGAGGCTTGGCGGGTTCTCGTGGGTGCATTTATTCTGCCTCGGCCTCTTTGATTTTCGCTAATAGTTCTTCGCGTTTCGCCTCATTGGTGCCATGGACGGCGTGGCGGACGATGCCCTTCTTATCAACAACGATGGTGAGTGGGAAACCTTCGGTGCCTATCCACACCATCATATCCTTCGCCTCAATGAGATGCGTCCAAGTGAAGTGGTGCTTGTCAGTAATGCGCTTGGCCGTCTCGGCATCGTGGTATGTGGCGGAGAAGAACATGACATCAGGCAATTGCTCCTTCCACTCGGAAAGGATGGGCATCTCTGCTCGGCAGGGGCCGCAGCCAGAGTACCAGAGGTTAATCACCATGACGCGCCCCTTCACACTGTCGTTCGTCCATGTGCGCCCATCCATGTCCTTCTCTGAGAACTGCGGGAACGGCTCACCCACCTTGGGCGAATACCACGTGCCGTCGGCCTTCACGCCAGCCTGTGTCAGCGAGGTCACCGTGGCCATCATGTTTAGTCCGTTCAGGAACTGATCGGCGTTGTGAACTTGTTCGCGAGGGATAGCCTTGCGGATGAGTGACTTGGGCAGCGTGGCGTCAACGTTGATGACGATGACGCTGTTGCCCTCCTTGTCCTTCAGCCGCGACATGGTTTTCTCGCCGTCGGGCAGCGCAGGCATCTCACGGAAGAAATAGCCGTTGGAAAGGAATTTCGGAATCACTGTGTCGATGCGCACTTCCTGTGCCTGTCCCGCCAATGCGACGATAGCGAGCAGCACGATGATGATGGATTTCTTGTTCATATTCATTTTGTGTTATTGTTATAACTTAAACTGATTCAACATTTCAGTGCCTTTGTAGGACAGACCTTCGTACATTGCTGACAGAGGATACATTCGGTGGCATTCTTACGACTGCGCGAATTGTTGTTTACTTCAACATCCATCGGACATGTCCTCAGACATTTTCTGCAACGGATGCATTTGTCTTCGTCGCACTTGATACGAAGTAGAGAATAATAGCTCATAGGTTTCAAAAATACCGTTATCGGGCAAATGTATTTACAGAAGGCTCTATTATCTTTGAGCAAGATGGCGAGGGAGAAAGCAGCAAGCATCACAAAAGCGATTCTCCTGATTTTCATTGTTTTCATAATCATTTCGTTTTAATTGGTAACACATATACTCATACACCAATACTATCTTGATTTATTATTCCCTTGAGATTTGACTTTTCCCCAGTTTGTATGATGCAAGAGGCTATCTGCTTTTCCTATCATTTCTGAAAGCTGTTCAGTAGGTTTCTCTTCTTTACGTGCAAGAGCGAGGAAACGTTCAAAGTATTCCTTGGCTTGTCTGCCGTCTTGTGAGCAGTAGAGATAGGCATTAGCTAAATTGTAATAGGTAGCGATGGATGTAGGGTTATATGCTAAATGCTCTTTCCAAGCTGTAATAGCTTCCTGATAGTGTTCTGTCAAATAATAGCCTTCACCTTCTGAGAGGGTGATGGCTTTCATCACAGCGGTATCAGGACGGAGCAGTTCCTTGGCCAGACTCAGGTAAGCCAGTCCCTCTTCATAACGCTTGGTGTCAATACAGACCACACCAAGACGCCAGGCTGCACCAGCGTGTTGCATCTGGGAAAGGGTTAAAGCTGATGACAGGTGTGTATAGGCACGCTCAAGGTCTTTGATTTGTGAATAGCACATGCCAGCAGAATAAAAGGTATTAAAAGTAGAATCGCCCAACTCAAGCAGATGACTATACATCATGCTTGCTGCTGTGAAGTCGCGATTCATAAACCATGCGTCTGCCAACGCCCTATGCACTGGGATGTTCGTGGAGTCCCTCAGACTGTATTTTAGTCCACAAATGATACCATTTTGTGGTTGATGGGCTTTTGTATATGCGAGTATCAGGTTAGCAACGACCTCACCATCCATCGGATAACGGTTAATCAGCTGACTAGCCCAGTAGATAAACGAGTCGTTGTCGCCTTGTTTCTGATAGCTGAAGGCTATCTGTCGGAACGATTCATGGCTCAGACTGTCCTCTGGGAAGCGTTTTAGAATATCTGAAGTCTGGCGATAGTTGCCACGTTTGTAATAACAGTTGGCAAGTTTACTAGCGATAGAATAAGGAATAACTGCGCTCCTTTCTGCACCATTTATAATTTTCTGAATGATTTCGTCGGCTTGTTCAGGTGGTAAATTTTCAAATTGTTCTAGTTGGTCAAGCGGTATCTTCGTTTCTTCTGTTTCAATGGATACCTTCCCCTTCCCAATATCATAAGCCTTCTTATAATAGCTCAGAGCCTCAAAGGTGTTATACTGACTCATACAACTGTCACCCTTAAATATAAGGATGGAAAGAGAATCCTCATCAGACTCTGTTATTCTTTTTACAGATAACCCCTCGCCTTTGGCGGAAAAAGAGGCCGCCAAAGCAAAAAAGATAGCAGTAATGGATTTCATCATTTTTAATAGTATTTGATTCCAAGGATGTAGTAATGAGGACTTCGTTTGATAATGTCGGAGATACTACCGCAACAGCGGGTTACCTTATCCTCCGCATCATACCAGAATGAAGAATAATACACGAGTGGAATGAAGGTTTCCTTTTCTAATGGCGATGTGGGTTCGAAAGGATCCGACCGATATGAGTAAACGTATTTGTTTTCACTCTCCCAGTAGAGTTGCTTGAGTTTTAGACTCCAAGAAGAGCGAAGCGTATTCTCCCAATTAAAATAACATAGGACTAAAGAATCTGTTTCTGAGGGGAGGAATCCAAAAACAAATTTCTCACCCCTTGCCTCAAAATAATAAGGAAATAAGAGTCGGGGGGAATCTTCAACTTCTTTCCCGTTCACAAATTCCCTGACGTTAATTGTCACATTCCGACCTTTTATTGTACTGACATCAAAGCTATATGCCTGATAGCCTTTTTGATTAAGCATCGGGATGTAGTCGTTGATTGTTGTCTCGTTCATTTTAATCTCCTGGGCCTGCCCCACCATTGCGGCGAGGGTGAGCAGTGCGGTGATGATGGTTTTCTTGTTCATATTCATTTCATTTTATTTGTTATCGGTGAATATCTCTTCGAGTTTCTTGTCGATGAATTCCCCTCGTAACCCTCGTGCAAGGATAGTGCTGTAGGACGGCAAGAGACGAATGCGAGAGCGGCAATCAGGAGAAAGAGAAGTCCTGCTTGTTTCATATATTTCATATTTCCATTTTGAGAACCCAAATTGAATAACCTCGATTGGGGGCTGAGAGGGTTGCTTGGCCGTCATTGCCGACAGTGATGGTTTCTTTGGGATTAAGGAGATTGACCAGCATTTGGCCTGACCAATCCGTAAAGCCATCGGGATTGACGTTTAATGTGATGCTGAGGGTGTCAGTGTTGTGGTTGTTGAGCACGATGATTGCACCATCCTTTACTCCGTTTCCCTGACGGCGGGCGACATAGAGGTTCTTGGTCGGGGATTGCAAATCTCCTCCAGCAACTTCTTCTGCTAAGACAGCTAACGTGCCACCGAGGTACTGACGACGGATGTCTATCAACTGGCGAATGACCTGTTGCAAGTCTGATGGTGCCATGACTTCTAATGACGGGTTATCCACGTCGTGCTGGGTGACAGCATAGAAGTGGGGATAGAACAAGCATGGCGTACCCTCGTGGGTGAGGATATAGGCGTAGGCCATCGCATAATCCTTGACGATCCATTTGTCATGTTCCTTCCCTGTGTCGTGGTTATCTACGAAGGTCACGACGTTGTCAACAGGCAAACCGAAACCACGAATCATTCCCGCATGAGCCAAGCGTGACATATCGAATTCGTCGCCCGACTTGTTGCACATCTCAGTAAGTGTGAACTTCAAAGGAAAGTCGAAGGCATGAACATCGGCACCGCCTTGGGCGACGCTGTCCACCCATTCCTTGATATACCGGCCGTCCTCGGCCCAATACTCACCAACGATAAACGGTTGATGACCATCCTGTAGTGGCAAACTTTTCACCCAACGGCTGACAAACTCCGGCTGCAGGCCACGCACAAAGTCCAGACGGAACCCGTCGAAGCCTATCTTGCCCTTCAGCCATTTGCCCCAATCGCAAAGCCGCTGCTGCACTTCCTCGTTATAAGTGTCGAGATCGTTGCCGAAGAACTTGGTACATGGACGCAGCACATCGTCGGTAAAGTCTGTCAATGAGTCGGATGCCGATGATGGATGGAAATGCTGGTAGTTCCATTCGTAGTTTGGCTCGCCCTCGCCTGTATGCTTCGGGAAGAAAAGATGCGTCCGTGTATAAGCCGTATCGTTCTTCCATTGGATGTCGCTTTCAGGGTACTGCTCATGCAGTCCGACCTTTACATAGTCCGTCACAACGGGATTGGCCTCGAAATTCTCATCGCCACCATAGAGATGATTCAGCACCACGTCTGAATAAACCTTGATACCCACTTTGTGCATCACGCCTATCATCTGCTCCAGTTCTGCACGACTGCCGTAGCGTGTTTCCACCGTGCCCTTCTGCTCATAGTTGCCGAGGTCATAATGGTCGTAGATGCCATATCCGCTGTCATAGATGCCCCAGTTACCCTTTGCGGGAATGGGTGTCCACAGGCTGCTGATGCCTGCGGCCTTCAGTTCGGGTACCAACGAAGAAAGGTGATCCCACCATGTGCCGTTCTTTGCCTGATCGTCCACAGGCACATCCCAATAGAACGCCTGCATCATCACATCGTCCAATGGCTGCAACGGCTCGTCCTTCTGCGTAGAGCAGGCCGCCAGTCCCAATAAAAGAAAAAGAGAAAAGGATTTATTCACTTTCATAAGCGTATGATTTTGGAGTTTGAAAAGGACTGCCGGCTCTGTGCGTCCAACAGTCCTCTACTAAACTAACTACTAACTAAATACCTAAGTATGAATCAAACTGCCGTAATCGTCGCGGTATTATTGTTCGCATTGAGCACGATCTTGTAGGTACCTGCGCTGACATGGATGTTAGGGCCGTCCTGCGTCAGTGCATTCAAGTCGCCACCGAGGTTAATCGTCCATGAGGCATCCCAGCGGAACTTGATGTCGCCGTCGCTGACGGTAATCGTGGTTGACCATGTGTCAGTGTTCGGGTCATAGTCCATCACTTGGCCTTTGTCCCATCCGCCTGCCGTGGCATCGCCGATGACTTCCCAGCCCGTCTTCGACAGCGAGGCCACCATTTTCTTCGTATCAACCGTAATCTTGTAGTATGCACTCTCGGGAATCACGATGTTGGCACCATCACCAATCACGAAGTCAGCCTTCGTGTGGGCATCGTTCCAAGTGAAGTCACCTACGATGCCTATCCACGAGCCACTGTCGTAGAACTTGAACTCCGTTTCTTCTGCGAAATAGTAGGCACCCGAATACTTGAAGTCGCGTGCCTCCGACACAATCTTATACACGTTGTCGGCCTCCGGGTCCCAACCCTGATAGCTGCCAGGCAGCGTCATGAAGGCACTCGACAGTTCGATGGTTGTCTCTTCCATAGCGTAGGTATATTTACCGGCATTCGTCAGGTCGAGCGTCACAATGTAAGCACTCTCGGCAGGCACCTTGATGTTGTCGCCATTACGGGCAAGACCATTCTCCGTACCGTCACCGCCATAGTTAATCGTCCAGTCGCTGTTGGCACGGAATTTGAACTCCTTGGCCGTCATCGACGTGATGACCGTCCACAGGCGCGTGTCCTTGTCGAATTCCATTTTTGTGTCATCGCTCCAACCGCCGGAGGTAGCATCACCGATGAGTCCCCACGTGTTGCAGGCCCATGTCTGGCTCACCGTTCCGTCTGCCTCCATCGTCAGTTCCACAAAACCCTTGGCATCATCAGCGATTTCGCCCTGTGCCAATACCTTCGTTACGTCTTTTCCGTCAAGGATGGCATAGGTTGTAGCCTCGTCAAACTGTACCCAACCCTGATATATGCCATCGCCATCGGGGTCACCGATAAGATAGGCAGTGGTGTAGTCCCAGTTGGGATAGCCCACAGCAACGTAGGCGTATGGCCAATCTATGTTATCTACATTCGGGTCGTAGGGAGTAGCCTTGAAGGTCACGGTGTTCGTGGCCTCGTTCTGGTACACGTCGAACGCCTTGGACTTCAGCGAGACGGTGAAGTCGTAAGCCTGTCCGGGATAGGCTCCGATGCTGGCCAGAATCTTGTTCATCTCAGCATTGGTAAACGACAGTTTGGTGTTGCCCGTCTCACCGATGACAACGCTCTTCTGACTGCTGTTGTTGGTCAGTGTCACGGTGTAGTTGACCACCGCGCCACTGCCATAGTTGGCTTTTTCCCATGTGATGTCAGGGAACTGAGCCGTACTGTTATCCTTCGTGATGGTGATGTCGGCAGGTGTGACGGCATTCAACGTTGCTGCCTGTCGCAACTCCAGTACAGGGTCGGTGGTGTCCTCTGCGCATGATGCAAGTGCGAGGACTCCGACTGCAAGGAAATATATATTCTTAAATTTCATAATATTTTAGTTACTTTAAGTTTAATAACCTTCATTCTGTCTAAGATTCTCGTTAGAGCCGATATCGTCGGAAGGAATGGGATAGACGGCATAGAAACTATCTACAGCCTTACCTTCTGCCACGCCACCCTTCCAGGGCCATACGTAGTCACCACCGGTATATTTGCCGAAACGCACGAGGTCTGTACGGCGCTGGGCTTCATAGAACATCTCACGTCCACGCTCATCAAGCATAAAGTCAAGCGTAAACTCACTGTCAGAGATCGGTGCTGCCAACTTATCCGTATAGGCACGTTTGCGCAGGTCGTTCAGATAGCCAAGAGCCTCGGCCTTCGTAGCACCCTGACCACCACGCAGCACAGCCTCGGCTAAGTTCAGGTATATCTCACCCAAACGGAACAGCGGGAAGTCCGTCCATGCCTCCGAGGAAGCGGGCTTTGAGCCATCCTTATAGACATTGTAGAACTTAGTCACGGGGATGCCGTTGTTCACGAAATTGGCCTCGTTGGTAATCTCGAAACTCGTCGTGGCATCAGTACGGAGCATCTGCCTACGGCTGTCCTTGTCCATCTCGTTCTCACGGGTGAAGATGTTGTAGAGCGATGACTTGGCACGAACGCCCTGCCAGGCACCTTTGGCGTTGGTTTCTTCCTGGAACTCTGAGGAACCCCAGCAAAGCAGAGCCGTCATACCTCCCCA
>DEKX01000022.1 GCA_002354095.1 Prevotella sp. UBA2711
GCAGGGCAACGTGCTGAAGCGTGTGACCTCGGGTGACAGCGGGGACATCTAAGACCCTGAGGCTGAGGGTGGCAGCACTCACAGCGGTGGCAATGCAAGCGGGCCTTCTGCCGAAGGATAGTTCATAGTTCATAATTCATAGTCACACAGAAATCACGGAAATTCACAGAAATCTTAATCTATGCCGTGGGAAATCAAAGAATCTATCGGAGCACCAATGTTTCTGTGATTTCTGTGAATTTCTGTGTGACATTAATAATTCATAGTTCATAGTTCATAGTTTATGAAGAAAGAAACTTGGAAATTGGTGATTCAGATACTGGTTAGTATCCTCACCGCAATGGGAACGGCATTAGGCACTACCTCTTGCATGGGACATGGACCATTCTGAAATGAGGAATGAGTAATGAAAAATCCCTGCCGAGCTTTTGGGCTTGGCAGGGATGTTTGATTTTAATATTCTAAATCTTCGCCTACAAGGACTACGATGTGGCGAGGAGGGTTGCATAATAGTCACGGAAGATGCGTTCGTCTTCTGCGGCATCGGTGAATACTTCCAGGAGTACGGGGCGTGGACTCTCGGTGGTGATGAGGGTGTCGATGCCCTGTTGCATCTGCTCCTGATTCTCAGCCTTGAGATAGGTGATGTGGTTCTGCAGACAGATGCCCTCGGCTGACGTCTGGTGGGATGCAGCGATATATTGATCGCGAGCAGGACTCTGTTCCAAGCCTCGGAGCATGTTGAAGATGCCGCCCTTGCCATTGTTCAACAGGAGGATGCGCAGATTGCCACGCAGGTTCTGGTTCCACAGGGCGTTCTGGTCGTAGAAGAAACTGAGGTCGCCGATGACGCAGATAACCCTCTCTTCGGTGACACAGGAGAAGCCTGCCGCTGTGGAGAGTGAGCCCTCAATGCCGTTGACGCCACGGTTGCAGTAGCAATAGTGGTTGGCGTAGATGTTAGCCAGGCGGATGGAGGTGCTGTTGGCGTAGTGGAAGGATGGAAGTTGAGAGTTGAGAGTTGAGAGTTGAGAGTTGGAACCTTCCAGGTATTTTACGGCGGACATTTGGGAATAGGCGGGGCGGTAGTTATCACGATGCTGGCGTACTTTTGACAATAATTCATCCCATAGCTGGACGAAGGGATGCGGTTGGCCTTCGAGCATGAAACGGATTTGGTCGGCTAAGACTTCACCATCGCCCTGTATGACGTGGGTGAGATTCTGGAAGGTGTCATTGACCTCGCCCGTCCAGTTGACTGCCCACGTTTCCTTGGCTTTGCGCAGGAAGTGCTTGACCCGTTTGCTGACAATGGAATCACCGATATACAGGACGAAATCGGGCACGTAGCGGTCATCATCCTGTACGAGACTGACGGCTTCGTCAAGATTGGGATTCATGGGCTGACCGGTGATGAGCATCGGACGCTTAGACTGCATGAACATGCGCAACACATGACTCAGCGTGGTGCCAGGCATATCGGCTGGCAACAGTTCTATCTTCCGTTCGTCGGGCAATGCGGGAACGGAGTATTCAAAGAGGGGTTCGCTGATGGGGACATTGATGTGAACGGGAGCATGACGAATGATGAGCGCCTCGTTGACCAGGCGATTGCAATACCACCGCGATTCGGCATCGTGCGGTTCGGGCAAGGATACCGCTTTCCCGACGAAGCGACCGAGCGCATCAGGTTGCGGCAATGTCTGTCCGTCGAGCTGGTCAATCCACTGAGCAGGACGGTCGGCAGAAACCACCACCAACGGACGGTGCTGATAGTAAGCCTCAGCAACGGCAGGATAGAGGTTGAGCAGTGCTGTACCACTGGTGACACACACCACTACGGGCTCACCGGTGGCTTGCGTCATGCCCAAGGCATAGAAACCCGCTGAGCGCTCGTCGGTGACGGGATAGCACTGGATATGAGGACACTCATTGAGATTGTGGACAATGGCAGAATTGCGACTGCCCGGGCACACCACCGCATGACGTATGCCATGTGCCACCAACAAGGCCGTTAATATATTGACATTCTCTTTACTACTATACATTGGCGTTATTTCGTTATTACGCTATTCTGTCTCAATCACACGACGCATGGTGTCGAGTTTGATTTCCGTCTCCTGCCACTCCTGTTCCTCCTGGCTGTCGGTGAGGATGCCACCACCCGCATACAGTCTGTAGCCATTGGTGAAGAGCTGCATGCAACGCAGGGTGACGAAGAGATTGGTAGCCTCGCCCACATGCAACGGCCCCATGAAGCCGCTGTAGTAGTTGCGGTCGTGGTGTTCGTTGTGCAGGATGAACTGGAACGCCTGCTGTTTAGGAAGTCCGCAGACGGCAGGTGTGGGATGGAGCGCCTGAATCAGTTCGCCCACCGCTTTATTATTATATAATGTGAAATCGAAATCGCTACGCAGATGAGCCAGATGACCAGCACGGATGGTGCGAGGTCCCGTCTCACGGAAATCGGCGGTAAACTGCTCCAACTGTTCGGTGATATAGGTTGCCACATAACGCTGTTCCTGTATGTTCTTATCGCTCCAACGGACATCTTCGCTGAAAGGCATGGTGCCAGCCAGAGCCACCGTGCGCCACTGCTGTTGACCACCCGACAACAGGATCTCGGGGGTAGCAGCGAGCCACATACCACTCTGGGGGGTAGATACCAGACAGATCATCATGCGGGGGTAACGTTCGCAGGCACGTCGGTATAAATCGACAGGACGCACGTCACTGTCGGCAGGAATGAAGATGCTACGTGAGAGTACCAGTTTGGAGAAATCGCCACACTGCAAACGGGCATGGAAATTGGAAAAGTCGATATGATAGTCCGTACGAGGGTCGTTAGCCACAGAGGGAGAAGCCGTCTGTGGCATGTCGCAGATGTCGTCCCATACGGGTTCATGACTGATGATATCGGGGCGGATAACGAGGATAGGCAGTGAGGCGGAAGGAGCAAACGGAGCCACCACGAAACCAGAGCAGTCACTGAGTTCAGAGAGCGACCCCACTTCGAGCACGGCATCCGATGTCTGTTTGATGAGCGTGTGTTGCTGCTCATAAGGCAAACGGAAAAGGGCAAAACTCGACATGGCTACTTACGGTTTTTGATGATGTAATTGGTGACACGGACGGTGGAAATCAACTCACCGGCAGTGTTCTTGATATCCACATTCCACACATGCAACGTATTGCCACGATGCTGCAAACGGGCGTATGCCGTTACGGTATCGCCCTCGCTGACAGCCTGCACATGACTGCCACTGACCTCAATGCCCACACAGGCACAGTCGGCACAGAGCGCTGACGAGCCTACCCCAGCCACATTCTCAGCCAAGGCGAGCGAAGCACCACCACTGAGGAAACCAAAGGGTTGGCGATTGCGCTCATCAACCTCCATACGTGCCATACAAGTATCGTCCTCAGGTGTAGAGATAAACTCCATCCCGAGGGCGGTACTAAGATTGGGCTTACTATTTATAATCTTATTGATTCTTTCTACGTTCATTTTACTTAAACAGTGAATATTCAGGTACTTCCCAAGCCAGGGCACTGGCACCCAGTACATCACGCTCCCGATCGTCCAGCTTCGAAATATGGATTTTCACCTTGCCACGCATATTGCCGAATACATATTTATCGAAAGCTTCACGGGTGGGCTCCAACAACCAGTTGCCTGCATGCGAGATGCCACCGGTGAGGATGATAGCCTCCGGATTGACGAGCGAGGCGTAGTTAGCCAGCCCGAGTCCGAAATAATGACCTGTGCGACGATATACCTCAATAGCCATCTCATCGCCCTGATCACAACACTCCTTGATGGTGCGTGGGGTCAGTTTCTCCAAATTGCGCATGAGCGACGGAGCATCGGAAGCCTCCATGAGTTCCCGAGCCGTAAGCACAATGCCTTTGGCACCTACGTAGGCTTCAAGACAGCCATCCTTGCCACAACCGCAACGGCGTCCGTCTTCCACCACGCACGTATGACCGAGTTCGCCAGCGAAACCTTGGTAACCCTGATGCTCGTGACCGGCAGAGAAGAAACAACTGCCAAGTCCGACACCTATACTAATAACTATAAAATCTTTCATACCATGAGCCGAGCCGAAGGTATGCTCGCCCAATGCTGAGATATGCGCATCGTTGGCAACGGCAACAGCCAGTCCTAAGCGGTCGCGCAACATAGCTGCCAGAGGCACCTCTCCCTTCCAAGGCAGGTTGGCGGCATTGATGATGCTGCCCGAAATAAAACTGGCACTGGGCGCACTGATGCCCACCGAGCGGATTTTGTCGTAGCCGCCATTGGCTTCCATCATTTCCACCAACTTCTCAGCTAAAACCGTCACGAAATTATTGACATCCAAATAATCTGTCGTCACAAAACCGTCTTCGGCAATAATATTGCCACGAATATCCACAATGGCATAGGTAGTACGCTCATTGCTGATGTCAACTCCGATAACGCGTGTCTTGATTCTGTCTTCTCCCATGAAATTTAGTTGTTTGTTTTTAGTTTCTATTTGAATAATGAATATTCCTTCACATCCCATGCCAGGGCACTGGCTCCCAGCAAATCGCGCTCATTATTATTGAGCGGCGAAATCAGGAGTTCTATCTTACCCCTGAGGTTCTGGAAGATGTGAGCATCGAACGTCTGCCGAACGGCATCCATGAGCCACTTGTCATAGACCATCATGTCGCCCGTCAGGATAATAGCCTCAGGGTCGATCAGTGAGGCATAGACCGCCAAACCCATACCCAGATACTCACCCGTACGACGGAATGCCTCGATAGCCACCTCGTCGCCTTGCTCGCAGGCATCAGCCACATCCTTGATGCAGAACGTTTCCTTCCCTGAGAGCAGACTGCTCTTGCCCGTTTCGCTGATGACCTCATGAACCGTTTCCACCAGTCCGCGGGCTGAGGTGTATTCCTCCACACAACCCTTATGGCCACAGGTACACTGGCGCCCGTTCTCAATCAGACACAGGTGACCGAACTCACCAGCGAAACCACTGGCACCCAGATGGGGACGTCCGTCGATGTAGATGCAACTGCCTACCCCGCCATGACTGCTGACCGTCACGACGACGAAGTCGCGCAATCCTCGAGCGGCACCGAACGATTTTTCACCATCGGCAGTGACATGTGCATCGTTGCCCAATGCCACAGCCAGTCCTAAGCGGTCGCGCAACATAGCTGCCAAGGGCACATGTCCCTTCCACGGCATATTGGAAGCATTCTCCATACTGCCTGTCAGGAAATTACCACTGGGGGCACTCACACCCACCGAACGGATAGACTCATAGCCACCGTTCTTCTCGACCATCGTGATAATCTTATCACTGAGGATGGTGACATACTCTGCCACATTCGTATAATCAGTAGTGGGGAAACTCTCCTTAGCGACGATGCTTCCCTGTAAATCCACGATGGCATAGGCGGTCAGCTCGGTACTGATGTCGATACCTATTACGTGTCGTTTTATCTTATGTTCGTCCATGCGTACTCGTTTTTATTTGAACAGCGAATATTCCTTCACACCCCATGCCAGCACACTGGCTCCCAACACATTGATCTCACGGTTATCCTGCTCGGATATCAGCAACCTGACCTGACCCTTGAGATTATGGAAGACATGCGCCTCGAAAGCCTCGTCAGTGGGTTCCAACAGCCATTTGCCCGCCTGAGCTACGATACCCGAAAGGATGATGGCCTCAGGGTTGAGCAGCGAGGCGTAATTAGCCAGTACCACACCCAAGGCATGACCCGTGCGACGCATCACCTCCTGAGCCAGCTGGTCGCCTTTATCGCAAAATTCAACTATCAAACCCACTGTCAACTGCTGTACGGAGCGCATCAGCGAGGGCTGGTCGCTCTCAGCCAATACCTCCTGTGCCGTCTGCAACACACCTGCTACTGCCGTATATCGCTCCAGGCACCCCTTCTTACCACAACCACAGGGGCGTCCATTCAACTTGTAAGTAGTATGTCCCAACTCACCGGCAAAGGCATGAGTGCCCTGATAGATATTGCCACGGCTATAGAAACAGCTGCCCGTACCACTGCTCATATTGACGGCAATAAAATCTTTCATACCGTGAGCTGCTCCGAAGGCATGCTCAGCCAAGGCAATCACATTGGCATTATTATCGACAGCCACAGCCACGCCCAGACGGTCGCGCAACATGGCTGACAGGGGGACGATACCCTTCCAAGGGAAATTGGGCGAGTTCTCAATACAACCTGTATAGAAATTACCACTGGGCACACTGATACCCACAGAGCGTATATCCATGAAACCGCCATTGGCTTCACAGATAGTGACGATGGCATCAGAGAGTTTAGCCACGAAGCCGCTGATATTGGGGTAGTCGGTGGTGACAAACTCATCACGGGCCATTATCTCACCACGGATATTCACAATACCGTATGCCGTCCTGTCAATACGGATGTCAACCCCCACGACTTTCGACTTGAAATTATTATCAATCATATTGTTGCGTTAGTAATAATTCGCAAATATAGAAAGTTTTCTTCATTCAGCCAAATATTGTCAGTATTTTTAGCAATTATTTAACGTAGAAGGCACTCAGAATGAAAAAAAAGTCTAAAATGCAGGTTGTATCAGATAAATTTCGTATCTTTGCAACCATTATTCAATATACAGAAAAACAATGATGAACGTTTTAGAACTCAGTGAACAAGAGATTGGCAGACGTGAGAGCCTGCAGGAATTGCGCCAAATGGGTATCAATCCTTACCCTGCAGCTGAATATTCCACCAATGCCTTCTCGACAGATATCCGTGACAATTTCCATGATGAGGACGAGCCTCGACAGGTGTGCATCGCAGGTCGAATGATGAGCCGTCGTGTCATGGGAAAAGCCAGTTTTGCAGAAATTCAGGATAGCAAAGGCAGAATCCAAGTGTATATTTCTCGCGACGACTTGTGTCCTGGCGAGGATAAGGATCTATATAATAAGGTGTTCAAGCGCTTGCTGGACATTGGTGACTTCATCGGTGTGAAGGGTTTCGTATTCCGTACCCAGACGGGCGAAATCAGTGTGCATGCCCAGGAGCTGACCCTGCTATCGAAATCGCTGAAACCTCTGCCCATCGTGAAATACAAGGACGGTGTGGCATACGATAAATTTGAAGACCCCGAACTGCGCTACCGTCAGCGCTATGTTGACTTGGTGGTGAATGACGGGGTGAAGGAAACCTTCTTGCAGCGTGCCACCGTGATTCGCACTTTAAGAAAAGTACTCGACGAGGCTGGTTATACGGAGGTGGAGACCCCTACCCTGCAGATGATTGCAGGCGGTGCCTCGGCACGTCCGTTTATCACGCACTTCAATGCACTGGATCAGGACATGTATATGCGTATTGCCACCGAGCTCTATCTGAAGCGCCTCATCGTAGGTGGCTTCGAGGGTGTTTACGAGATTGGCAAGAACTTCCGCAACGAGGGTATGGATCGCAACCACAATCCTGAGTTCACCTGTATGGAGCTCTATGTTCAATATAAGGACTACAACTGGATGATGTCGTTTACGGAGAAGTTGCTGGAAACCATCTGTATTGCCGTGAATGGCAAGCCAGAGCGTGAGATTGACGGCAATATCGTGTCGTTCAAGGCTCCCTACCGCCGTCTGCCTATCCTCGATGCTATCAAGGAGAAGACCGGTTTCGACTGCGACGGCAAGACGGAGGAGGAAATCCGTGCGTTCTGCAAGGAGAAAGGCATGGAGGTGGACGAGACCATGGGTAAGGGCAAACTCATTGACGAACTCTTCGGTGAGTTCTGCGAGGGTACTTTCATCCAGCCTACGTTCATCACCGACTATCCTGTGGAGATGTCGCCTCTGACCAAGATGCACCGTTCGAAGCCCGGACTGACGGAGCGTTTCGAGTTGATGGTAAACGGTAAGGAGTTGGCTAATGCCTACTCGGAGCTGAACGACCCCATCGACCAGGAGGAACGCTTCATTGAACAGATGAAACTGGCTGACAAGGGCGACGACGAGGCTATGATTATTGACCAAGACTTCCTGCGTGCCCTGCAATACGGTATGCCTCCCACATCGGGTATCGGAATCGGTATCGACCGTCTGGTGATGCTGATGACGGGTAAGACGTTCATCCAGGAGGTGCTGTTCTTCCCACAGATGAAGCCCGAAAAGAAGATTCCTCAGTCGTCGGTGGCTGAATGGGCAGAAATCGGTGTGGCAGAAGAGTGGGTTCCCGTGTTGCGCAAGGCAGGCTTCAACCTCATCTCGAACATCAAGGACGAGAAGGCTCAGGGCTTGCAACAGAAGATTGGCGACATTGTGAAGAAATACAAGCTGGAGATGACCAAGCCATCAGTCGATGAAATCGCTGCATGGATTGAGAAGGTATAATGTACGACTGCGGAAAAATAGCCATCATTGGCGGAGGTAGCTGGGCTACAGCCATTGCCAAGATTGTAGTGGGCAAAACCCACCACATAGGGTGGTATATGCGCCGTGACGACCGTATCGAAGACTTCAAGCGACTGGGGCATAACCCTGCCTACCTGATGAGTGTGCACTTCAATACGGACGAGATATACTTCTCGAGCGACTTGAATAAAATCGTTCAGATGTACGACACGCTGGTGTTTGTCACCCCATCACCCTACTTGAAGAGTCATCTGAAGAAACTGAAGACGCGAATCCGCGACAAATTCATCGTGACGGCTATCAAGGGTATCGTGCCCGACGAGAATCTGGTATGTTCGGAATATTTCCATCAAGTGTATGACGTACCCTACGAGAATCTGGCATGCATCGGTGGTCCTTCGCATGCCGAGGAAGTGGCACTGGAGCGATTGAGCTATTTGACCGTGGGTTGTGCTGATCGCGAGAAAGCCGAGGCTTTTGCTGACATCCTGACCAGCGAGTATATCAAGACCAAGACGTCAACCGACGTAGTGGGTATTGAATATTCATCGGTACTGAAGAATGTCTATGCCATAGCAGCCGGTATCTGTAACGGACTGAAGTTTGGCGATAACTTCCAGGCTGTGCTGATGGCGAATGCCGTACAGGAGATGGCTCGTTTCCTGAAGGTGGTGCACCCGATTGAGCGCAACATTGTGGACAGCTGTTATCTGGGCGACCTGCTCGTGACGGGCTACTCGAATTTCTCGCGCAACCGTACGTTCGGCACCATGATTGGCAAGGGCTATAGCGTGAAGTCGGCACAGATAGAGATGGAGATGATAGCTGAAGGATACTTCGGTACGAAGTGTATGAAGGAGATAAACCGTCACTGTCATGTCAATATGCCGATTCTGGATGCCGTATATAATATATTGTACGAGCGTATCAGTCCGCAGATTGAAATCAAACTACTGACAGACTCATTTAGATAACATTCATAACAAAGCTAAAATATTAAAACTATGAGTAACATTAAACTTGACATTGCAAAAGGTGCTTGCTTCTTGGAGGCTGGTGCCGTGAAGGCTTTCGAGCCAAAGGTAAAGGCTGCACAAGAGGCCTTGGAGAATGGAACATGCCCTGGTAACGATTTCCTCGGTTGGCTGCATCTGCCTTCTGAGATAACTCCTGCTTTCCTCGATGAGATTGAGGCCACTGCCAAAGTGCTGCGCGATAACTGCGAGGCTGTTGTCGTGGCTGGTATCGGTGGTAGCTATCTGGGGGCCCGTGCCGTGATTGAGGCACTGAGCAATTCGTTCGGCTGGCTGATTCAGGACAAGAAGAATCCTACCATCCTCTTTGCAGGTAATAACATCGGTGAAGACTATCTGTTCGAACTCACCGAATATCTGAAGGACAAGAAGTTTGGCGTCATCAACATCTCGAAGTCGGGTACTACCACCGAGACAGCTCTGACCTTCCGTCTGCTGAAAAAGCAGTGCGAGGCTCAGCGTGGCAAGGAAGAGGCTAAGAAGGTGATTGTGGCCGTGACGGATGCAAAGCGTGGTGCTGCTCGCACTTGCGCTGACAAGGAGGGCTACAAGAGCTTTATCATTCCCGACAACGTGGGTGGCCGTTTCTCTGTACTGACTCCAGTAGGTTTGCTGCCCATTGCCTGTGCCGGTTTCGACATCAAGCAGTTGGTGAAGGGTGCTCAGGACATGGAGAAGCAGTGTGGCAAGGATGTTCCTTTCGAGGAGAACCCAGCTGCCCAGTATGCTGCTGTTCGTAACGGACTCTATCAGGCTGGCAAGAAGATTGAAATCATGGTCAACTATCAGCCTAAGCTCCACTTCTTCAGTGAGTGGTGGAAACAGCTCTACGGCGAGTCTGAGGGTAAGGACAAGAAGGGTATCTTCCCTGCCAGTGTTGACTTCACAACCGACCTGCACTCCATGGGTCAGTGGATTCAGGATGGCGAGCGTACCATCTTCGAGACCGTACTCTCTGTGGAGGAACCTGAGAAGAAGTTGCTGTTCCCGAAGGACGAGGAGAATCTGGACGGTCTGAACTTCCTGGCTGGCAAGCGTGTGGACGAAGTAAACAAGATGGCTGAACTCGGCACCCGTCTGGCTCACGTTGACGGTGGTGTGCCTAATATCCGCATCAGTATTCCTAAACTCAATGAATACTATATCGGACAGCTCATCTACTTCTTCGAGATTGGTTGTGGCATCAGTGGCAACGTTCTGGGTGTCAATCCTTTCAACCAGCCCGGCGTGGAGGCTTACAAGAAGAATATGTTTGCCCTGCTCGAGAAACCTGGTTACGAGGAAGAGACAAAGGCCATCAAGGCAAGACTTGCAAATGAGAAATGAAAAATGAGGAATGAGAAATGAAAATGAAAAATGAAGAAATGAACATTAATCATTACTCATTACTCACAACTCAATATAAGATGAAACACGGCTTCGGACAGTTCTGTCCGAAAGCCGTGCTTTTTGATATGGACGGGGTCATCTACGACTCTATGCCTAACCATGCGCTATCGTGGCATCAGTCTATGGCTGAAGTCGGCATCGACATGGCTCCCGAGGAGGCTTACCGCTACGAAGGTATGCGAGGCGTAGAGACCATCAGACTGAAGGCGCGCCAGCAATGGGGTCGCGACATCAGCGATGAGGAGGCGCAAAAGATGTACGACTTGAAATGCGAGTATTTCCGTCGTTGCCCTATGGCTTCAAAGATGGAGGGTACGGAACAGTTGATGCAACAAATCAAGGCCGACGGACTGGCCATCTGTGTGGTGACGGGAAGCGGACAACGCACACTGCTCGACAAGTTGACTTCCGATTTCCAGGGACTGATTCGCGAAGACCTGATTGTGACGAGCTACGACGTGAAGCATGGCAAACCGGCTCCCGACCCTTATCTGGCTGGTATGCGTAAGACAAACACAAAACCGTGGGAGACGATTGTGGTGGAGAATGCACCACTGGGCGTCAGGGCTGGCGTTGCTGCCCAATGCTTCACCATTGGGGTTAATACGGGACCACTGGCTGACGAGGAACTGATCAGCGAGGGTGCCGACCTAATTATGCCGAGTATGAAGATGCTGAGTAAGGAGTGGAAGACTATTCTTCGTCTTCTGTCTCCTCTTCAATAGCGTTGGTATCCATCTGACTGTCGCGCTGAATGGTCAGTTCGCCCATGCGTGACAGACGTACTATCAAAGGAATATATTCGTCCGTCTGGGGATGACACACACTGGCTGCAAATTCCAACCAGTCGCCATCGGCTTTGTCAAACACAAAGCCCTCCAGAATACCCGTAGCACGATAGTCGTCATCCAGATACTTTTCGAAGTCTTTCTTCGTAAACTTCCTGCTATAGAATCTTGAACCGTCCGAGCGCAACACCTCCATGGTGATAAGGTTGTCAACAAACTCCTGCCCCATCTCGTCCTTGACCTTAGGCAGCGAGTCGCTGGGTTGGCGATGGATATTCACATGATATTTCTTACCTATCCAATTGACATCACGACTGTCATCATAAGGTTGCAGACTGACAGGTCCCTGTGGTTTCTGTGCTTCCACACGTTCCGTAATAATAACGTCACTCTGTTTCTTACCGCCGCAAGCCATCAAGGTCAGCACCAGGCATCCCGTCAAGGCCATCAAGATTCTGTTTGTTTTCATCTGTCTTCGTTTGTATGATGCTGCAAAGTTAATATTTTTCTCTCATATACCAAAGAGTTAGCGATGTTTTTTCAGCCATCGCAGTGCTTCGCCTATCCACAACACAAGGGAAGTGGCACCGATAATGATGATCCAGTCGCGAAGTGACAGTGGGGTGACATTGAACATCCGTCCGCCCAGTGTGACGATGAGAATTTGACCGACAAAGATGAGTTGGGCAATGAACACGAAGCCCTTGCAACCCTTAATTTTGAGAGCACTCTCGCCAGTGGCAAAGGCACGAGCATTGAACATATTCCAGAACTGGAGCATGACGAAGATGGTGAAGAAGAGACTCTGCTCGTAGAGCGACCATCCGTTATGCTCATATTTATATAATATGTGTAGCAATACCACGAAGAACAGCAGTCCTACGGTGAGTATCTGCCAAGTCATGCTTCTGTCGATAATAAACTTCCGTCTGTCGCGTGGTTGCTCCTTCATCACGGTCTCTGTGGGTGGCAACGAGGCAAGTGCCATCGCCGCAAAAGTATCCATAATCAGATTGACCCACAACATCTGGGTGACGGTCAAGGGGACTTCGGTTCCCATAAAGGCACCCACCAGAACAATCAGACAGGCTGCTACATTGACGGTCATCTGGAACAGGATGAAGCGCTGGATGTTCCTGTAGAGCGAACGGCCCCACATCACAGCGCGACCGATACTGCTGAACGAATTGTCGATGATGGTGATGTCGGAGGCTTCCTTGGCAACGGATGTACCATCGCCCATCGAAAGACCGACATGAGCAGCTTTCAGGGCTGGTGCATCATTGGTTCCGTCACCAGTTACTGCTACTACCTGTCCCAACTTCTGCAGGGCTTCCACCAGTCGTTTCTTATCCATCGGACGGGCACGGGCTATCACTTTCAAGTCCACCACTCTTTCCAGCAATTCCTCATCACTCAATGCGGCAAACTCGGTTCCAGTAATCATCTGTCGCTCGCCATCGCCTTCTGTCCAAAGTCCCACCTGTCGGGCTATCTCGCGAGCCGTAGCTGCCGTATCGCCTGTTACGATCTTAACGGCAATACCGGCATCCAGACACTCTCTGACGGCATCGGGCACATCCGGACGAACGGGGTCGGAAATGGCGACAATTCCCTGAAAAGTCATGTCCTTGACAACCAGTTGTTGATCTACAATAGGCTGTTCCCCGTCAGCCAGTAGTTTATAGGCAAAGCCCAAGGTACGCATGCCTTGTTGCTGATAGCCCAGCAATTGCTGTTGCACCTCCTGCAGATGTTCCTGGGTGATATGGCAGTAGGTAGCCAGTATTTCCGAAGCTCCTTTCACGTACAGGCGTCTGCCCTTCTTTCCTTTCACGACCACAGCCATCATCTTGCGTTCGGTCGAGAAGGGCAATTCCGTTTCTACCGTCACCTCGTCTTTCAGGGCACGATAGTCGATACCCTGATCATGCAACCACAGCAACAGGGCACCCTCCGTGGGATTTCCCAACACGCTGGGTCGTCCACCATCCTCTAATTGCAAAGTAGCTGTCGTATTCACGGCTATGCTCTCCTGCACCAACTCATGGGGCTGGTCTTCGAAACGGGCTTCATAGACGTGCATCTGATTCTGCGTCAGCGTGCCTGTCTTATCCGTACAAATCACGGTGGTAGCACCCATCGTTTCACAGGCATGCATCTTACGCACCAGATTATGGGTCTTCAACATACGGCGCATGCTATAGGCGAGACTCAGGGTGACGGCCATGGGCAATCCCTCTGGTACGGCTACCACTATCAGTGTGACGGCTATCATGATGGTCTGCAACAGATAGGTGATGAAGTGTACCCACTCGAAATCGTAATTGAGGAAGAACATGAGTACCCTACCCACTATCACGAGGAAGGCGATGCCGTAACTCATGCGTGCTATCAACAGGCCCAGACGGTCTAACTGTTCGTTGAGGGGCGTTTTAATGCTGTCGTCTATCTTGGCGGCTTCATACACTTTGCCGTTTTCTGTGGCATCACCCACGGCACGGACACGGAACACGCCATGTCCCTCCATCACCTTAGTGCCCTTCAGCACCAGGTTAGTGGGGAAAGTAGCCTCCTGGTCAAAATCCTCCTCTCGCTCACTCTTATGGCAAATCGGCTCACCTGTCAGCGTCGATTCGTCCACCTGCATAGACACCGACTCCAGCAACAGTCCGTCGGCTGCTATCTCGTCGCCAGTAGCCAACAGCACTATGTCGCCTACCACCACGTCACACTTTGGAACCTGTTGCCGGCGTCCGTTCCGGATGACTATCACCGGTTCTTCGTCGTTCACTTGATTCAGAATGGCAAACTCCCTGTCGGCTTTGACCTCAAAAAGAAAAGCCATCCCCGTAGCCAGGAAGATGGCAATAAAGATACCCACTGGTTCGAAGAACACTGTTGTGTCCTGTCCGAGTGAGAAATACTCATAGAAAGAGATGGCAACCGACAACACTCCTGCCACCAACAGTATGATGATTAAGGGGTCGGAGAATTTCTCCAAAAAGCGTTTCCACAAGGGCGTCCGTTCCGGTTCGGTAAAAACGTTCCTACCATACTCCGCCCTACTTCTGAGCACTTCCTCCTCCGTCAGTCCTGTATATTTCTGTTCTGTCATGGGTGGCAAAGGTACGAAGAAGTGAGCAAACCGCCAAATTATTCCCCTGTTTTTGGCCCGTTTGTAATATTATCTTAATCTTGGAACAGGAACCTCCTATTTAATCATCTTAAACGACATGTGCTTGTCATAGAGGGTAACATAGAGATTCTGGTCTTCACCAATAGCAAACCAATAGGCGGCTGTTGGTATCCAGTACTCTTGCGTCTTCACCCCCGTATAACGGTTCAGTACATAGATATAATCAGGAATACCTGAACCACCCATACCACAGACGATGGAGTTTTCAACAATCAGGAAGTTGCCAGAGGTAACGGTTCGTGGCTTACTCATCCAAAGTGTCTTATCGGTATTGATATCCACAGCCACAAGATAGTAGCCCTTAGAGTTCTTACTTGGTGCCACGCCACAGGTCACAGAGAAATACAATACGCCATCTTTCACAACGGCCCATTCCACTGAATGACGGTTGTTTTCCTGCGGAGGAAAAGTGAGTTCGCGTGTGTTATAGACCTTCTTCACCTCCTTCGTGGGATCCAGGAGCATGATTAGATGAGGGTCTCTGCCACGACGCGAAATTTCTCGTTCCGTCTGACCCCAAGGCAGTTTTTCGTCATTGGGCGTACGACCGTACGTGGCTACAGGGAAGTCACCATCGGTAAACACATCGTTCAATGTCCATTCCGAGTCATACACTTCAGGCACACCTTCGGGAATCTTGAAATCAGTATCGTCCCACCCCAGTGTAGGATGTCCGATGATATTCCCCAGTCTAAGCGAGGGCAATGCCAGTTCCGTATAACTGTCCAGTGGTCTTGAATATTTGGTGCGTGCCAGTTGCAATGTCTTGCCCTTGCCAACAGGAGCCTTTGTCAATGTCTTACCGTTGAAGTCGGGTACTTCAACCAATGCTATCTCTGTTTGAAAGTCCTGTGCCCCTGCCATCAGTGCACAAAACAGGAATGGAATAAGGAATGTTGATTTCTTCATGTCTTTTTGGTTTTTTAATTGATTATCTTGTGCAAAAATAGAAATAAATCCCGATACTTCCAAATAAAGAAACAAAAAACTTCTATAGCCCCCTATATAGTTTAACGATTTTAGTTGACTACTTGTGGGCTTACTCACGTATGGGGAGACCGGGGTAAACATCGCACTAATAGAGGAGATACCACACTCTTAGCAAGCTATAGGCAAGCTCAAATAGCTTGCTTGAGCTTGCCAACTCCTTGCTAAGTCCTTGCCAACTCCTTGCCTATAGCTTGCCTAGAGCTTGCTAAGACATTTATATGGTTTTTAATGTCAGCCCCCTGTCTTTTCCTGATTTCACTTGA
>DEKX01000018.1:0-75164 GCA_002354095.1 Prevotella sp. UBA2711
GCTGCTCAGCGCGTTCCAACTCCTACAGGTTCTACCACTATCCTGCACGCTGTTGTTAAGGGTGAGGTAACTGTTGAGGGTATCAACGCTGCTATGAAGGCTGCTACCAACGAGTCTTTCGGTTACACAGAGGAGAAGCTCGTTTCTTCAGACATCATCGGTATGAAGTTCGGTTCACTGTTCGATGCTAACCAGACTATGGTTTCTAAGATTGGTGACGGTAACTCTCTCGTACAGGTTGTTGCTTGGTACGACAATGAGAACTCTTATACTTCTCAGATGGTTCGCACCATTAAGTATCTTGCTGAGCTGAAATAATAAGGTTATTGGCAGTTAGCTATTAGCTAATAATAAAATAAAAGCCGTTCGATTTTGTCGAACGGCTTTTTTTATCTATCTTTGCAGACAGAAATAGTTATAGAAAGATGGAAGTAATACAGAGTTTTACGATTGACCATACACGGTTAAAGCCTGGGATTTATATCTCTCGAGACGATAAGTTGTTTCGTACCTTCGACTTGCGTATCACGGAGCCCAACAAAGAACCGGCTGTTGCACCAGCAGCCATGCATAGCATCGAGCATTTGATGGCTACCTGGTTTCGTAATTCGAAAGCCAAAGACGATGTGGTGTATGTTGGTCCGATGGGTTGCCTGACGGGGATGTATATTGTCATGACAGGCAACTATAGTGTACAGCATATGCGGGAACTGACTATCCAGTGTTTGGAATGGATTCTCACACAGGAAGTCGTGCCTGCCACAACTCCAGAGACGTGCGGCAACTATCTGTTGCATGATTTGCCCATGTGTAAGTGGGAGTGCGCGCGTTATCTGAATCGTTTGAAAAATGATTTCCATTGCGAGTACAACCAGTTGCAGGTTACACTCAGTGATGGAAAAGTTTTTGCTGATGCATAATATATAAATAAGGTGGAAAAACGGTTGATAACCATACTCGGTCCGACAGCCAGTGGTAAGACTCCATTGGCAGCCGCCCTGGCAAAAGAGGTAGATGGAGAAATTATCTCGGCTGACTCCCGTCAGGTTTATCGGCGTATGGATATCGGTACAGGCAAAGATTTAGCCGATTATCACGTGGTCGGCCATTCTGTTGCTGATATAGCCTACCACCTGATAGATATCTGCGAACCGGGTACAAAATACAATCTGTTTCAATATCAGCAAGACTTCTATGATGCCTATCAGGATATCAGGGCAAGAGGTAAACAACCTATTCTTTGTGGCGGAACAGGTCTGTATATTGAGGCTGTGCTAAAAGGTTATAAATTATCGCCCGTTCCGCAGAATCAAGCTCTTCGTGATAGTCTGGAAGGTAAGTCGCTTGACGAGCTGACGAAGTTGCTAATAGATCTGAAAGAGAAAAACGGGTCTAATATGCACAATAAGACCGACGTGGATTCATGTCAGCGTGCTATCCGTGCCATAGAGATAGAAACATACAATCTGGAACATCCTACACCATGTCGCGAACTGCCTCCTGTTGATTCGCTCATTATCGGTGTCAATATTGATAGGGAGGAACGTAGAAAGAAAATAACCAAAAGATTGAAAGCACGACTGGACGAGGGGATGATTGACGAGGTGAAAGGGCTGTTGGCTGAGGGTATTGATCCAGACGACCTGATATACTATGGACTGGAATATAAGTTTGTGACGGAATATCTAATTGGAAAACTATCGTACGAGGAGATGTTCCAGCGCTTGGAAATAGCTATTCATCAGTTTGCAAAACGACAGATGACATGGTTCCGTGGAATGGAGCGCCGTGGCTTCATGATCCACTGGATAGATGCCATGCTGCCGATGGAAGAAAAAGTGAAGAAAATCATCGAAATATCGCAATAATATGGAACAGCAACGTTGGGGAATTCTCTATTGTCCCAAGGGACGTAGCAGTAAGCAAAGAGAACGCATACAAAAGGTTCTTGACGAACGTCACGTACAATACGACTTCGTACAGAGCGAGTCGACAGATAGTGTAGAGAGACTTGTTTCTATGCTGATACACAATGGTTATAAAACTATCATTGTGGTGGGAGGCGACTCAGCCTTGAACGATGCTGTTAACTGTTTGATGAAGGAAGAAAAACAGGTTCGCGATTCGATAGCCTTAGGCGTTATTCCTAATGGTTTGATGAACGATTTTGCGCGTTATTGGGATTTCAAGGAAGCCAATCTGGAACAGACCGTCGATTGGCTGATAAAACGTCGCATCCGTCAGGTGGATTTGGGATGCATACGCTACAAAAACAAAAAGGGCGAACAATGTCATCGCTATTTCCTGAACTGTATTAATGTCGGGTTGATAGCTGACGTGATGAACTTACGTAAGCAGGCGCGTTCGTTGTTGGGTTCCCGCACCTTGTCCCTGATAGTTTCTTTCTTTCTGATGATATTTCACCGTATGGACTACAAGATGCATATAAAGATTAATTCGGATGTGGTAAACAGAAAGGTGATGACCATGTGTATTGGCAGTGGTCCTGGATACGGACAGACCCCCAATGCTGTGCCCTATAATGGTTTGCTGGATGTGTCAGTAGTCTATCATACAGGTATTTTGCAAGTCTTTGCTGGTTTGTGGCTCTTGATAACGGGTCGTTTCCTGAACCATCGCAGTGTGCATCCCTATCGTACGAGAGAACTGACCGTAGAAGAAGCCAAGCATGCTTTAGTCGGTGTCGATGGACGATTGATAGGAACGCCGGTTGGCTCCTATCGTGTTGACGTAGAACAAGAAGTAATCAATTTCCTGATTCCCGACTAACCATTTTGGGAAATCTTGTGAAGTTTGTCTTCATCAAGCAGAGTAATGCGACGCCCGTCGGTGGTGATGAGTTCCTCAGTGGCAAAAGCCGACAGAGTGCGGATGGCATTGCTGGTTGTCATATTCGACAGATTTGCTAAATCCTCACGGCTGAGGGTGACAGCCAGTGTCTTCTCGTCTTCCTCGACTCCATATTTATTCTTCAGTCGAAGCAAGGCATCTGCCAATCGCCCGCGAATATGCTTTTGCGTCAGATTGACAGTCTGTTCGTCGGCATGTCCAAGCAGACTTGCCAGTTGGATGATGAAATAGAAAGCAACGTCATTGTTTTCCTTGATGATTTTCAAAATGACGGGAAGAGGAATCTTGCATATTACTGCAGAATCAATGGCAGCAGCCGATGTACTGTAGTGTGCGCCGATGAAACCAGCGCGATATCCGAAGAATCCTTCTGGCTTGGCCATACGTACAATCTGTGAACGTCCCCCGATACCTTCTTTGAAAATCTTTACTTTTCCTTTTGCCAGGCAGAAAAGATACTCTGGTATATCGTCCTCATGATAGATAAATTCATTTTTTTTGAATTTCTCCAGGGTAGTATATTTCAACAGCAGGGTACGTTGCTCCTCGCTAATGAGTTCCCATAGTTCTCTCAAAGCTTGGGTGATTTGTTCCTTTTCCGATTCCTTCCCTAATATTACCATGACCATGTGTTCCTTTTGAATTCCTTGCAAAAGTAATAAAAAAGAACAAAAAAACGTCATTTGAGGCGTGAATTTAATTCTACTTTCATAAAAAACAATCTTTTTCTTAAAAAAAATCTTATTTTATTTTGTAATCACGTCGAAATTGAGTACTTTTGGAAAATGAAATCAAATCTAAAACTAACACCTTAAAATAGGAACTATGAGTTATTTGCGATTAGAAAAAGCTGTAATGACTAACCTGGAGGAGTCGCTCCGTCGTGAATTACTTCGAACAAACCGTTCTGGCGCCTATAGTTCTTCTACTTTGGTAGATTGCAATACGCGCAAGTATCATGGTCTGCTCGTTGTTCCCGTACCGGAACTGGATGACGAAAATCATGTATTGTTGTCCTCGTTCGACTGTACGGTGATTCAGCATGGTGCTGAGTTCAATCTCGGACTCCACAAATATCAGGGGAACAATTTCAGCCCGAAGGGTCACAAGTACATCCGTGAGTTTACTTGTGACGTAGTGCCTACCACACTCTATCGTGTCGGTGGCGTGTTGTTAAAACGAGAAACTATCTTCCAGGCTTATGAGGACAGAATTCTCATTCGCTATACTTTGGAGGATGCTCATTCGGCTACGACGTTGCGTTTCCGTCCGTTCCTGGCTTTCCGTTCGGTACGCCAGTTCACCCACGAGAACTCAACGGCATCTCGTGAATACCACGAGGTGGATAATGGTATTAAGACTTGTATGTATGCAGGATATCCCGACCTCTACATGCAGTTTAATAAGAAGAATGAGTTCGTATTCCAGCCCGACTGGTATCGTGGCGTGGAGTATCCGAAAGAGCAGGAGCGTGGCTATGCCTCTAACGAGGATCTGTATGTTCCCGGCTATTTCGAAGTACCCATCAAGAAGGGCGAGAGTATCATCTTCGCTGCCTCTACCAAGGAGATTAAGAGTAGTAGTCTGAAGGCCTTATTCCAGAAGGAGTATAATCTTCGCCAGCCTCGTGATAATTTCTATCACTGTCTGGTAGCTGCTGCCCACCAGTTCCACTTCCGTGATCGTCGTAGCGGCAGCTCTCCTGAGCATCTTGATGACAGTGACGACCGCTACCTGTTGGCTGGTTATCCTTGGTTCAAGGCTCGTGCCCGCGATACGTTTATTGCCTTGCCTGGTCTGACATTGGCTATTGGTGAGCAGGATTACTTTGAGCATGTCATGAAGACTGCCGAAAAAGGACTCCGTGAGTTTATGGAAGGCAAGCCACTCAGTGTGAAAATCTATGAGATTGAACATCCGGATGTTCCCCTGTGGGCCGTATGGGCTATCCAGCAGTATGCTAAGGATGCTGGTGTGGAGAAAGGCTACAAGATGTATGGCAAATTGGTGAAGGATATTGTTGACTACGTCATCAAAGGTGGCAACGCCAATATGCGTCTGGATGAGAACGGCCTGTTGTATGCCGACGGACGTGATAAGGCTATCACCTGGATGAATTCAACGGCTAACGGCCGTCCCGTGGTACCTCGTTCCGGTTATATCGTAGAGTTCAATGCTTTGTGGTATAATGCCTTGAAGTTCTGTGCATCACTGGAGAATGAATTCGGCGACAAGAAGTATGCTGCCAAACTTGAAAAGTGTGCAGAACTTTGCAAGACATCGTTCGTGGAAACCTTCCTCAATGAATATGGCTATCTGCTCGACTATGTGGATGGCAATATGATGGACTGGAGTGTTCGTCCTAATATGATTTTCACCGTTGCCTTCGACTATTCACCATTGTCGCAGGAACAGAAGAAGAGCGTGTTGGATATCTGTACGCGCGAACTGCTCACTCCGAAGGGACTACGTTCACTCTCTCCAAAGAGTGGCGGTTACAATCCGATGTATGTAGGTCCTCAGACCCAGCGTGATTATGCATACCACCAGGGTACGGCATGGCCATGGCTTGGCGGATTCTATATGGAAGCCTGTCTGAAAATCTACAAGCGTACTCGTTTGAGTTTCGTAGAACGTCAGATGGTAGGATATGAGGACGAGATTAACTATCACGCACTCGGAACCATCAGTGAATTGTTCGATGGCAACCCACCATTCCACGGGCGTGGAGCAATGGCCTTTGCTATGAATGTCGCTGAAATTCTGCGTACGTTGAAGTTGTTGGAGAAATATTCGTATCAAAAGTAAAATAGGAGGAGAAGACTATGAAAGTATTAATGTTTGGATGGGAGTATCCTCCTCATGTGTTCGGTGGACTGGCCACTGCTAACTATGGTATCTCTCAGGGCTTGCATGCCCAGGGCGATATGGATATCACTCTCTGTTTGCCAAAGCCTTTTGGCGATGAGGACCGCACCGCTTGCAATATCGTGGCAATGAATGCTGTGCCTATCGCATGGCGTGATGTCAACTACGACTATGTGCGTGACCGTGTGGGTAATATTATGGATCCCGATCTCTATTTTAAGTTGCGCGACCATATCTATGCCGACTTCAATTATATGCACGTCAATGATCTGGGTGCCATGGAGTTCGCTGGCGGTTATCCCGGCAATCTGCATGAGGAAATCAACAACTACTCCATTATTGCCGGTGTCGTAGCTCGTACATTCGATTTCGATATCATTCATGCACACGACTGGCTGACCTATCCTGCAGGTATTCATGCCAAGCAGGTAAGCGGCAAGCCACTTTGCATCCACGTTCATGCTACCGATTTCGACCGTTCTCGCGGAAAGGTGAACCCAACTGTTTATTCTATTGAGAAGAATGGTATGGACTGGGCTGACTGCATCATGTGTGTATCGGAACTGACTCGCCAGACGGTGATACATCAGTATCATCAGGATCCTCGCAAGTGCTTCACCGTTCATAATGCCGTTTATCCTTTGCCCGAAGAGTATCAGGCTATTCCTCGTCCTGACCATACCGGTAAGGATAAGGTGGTGACCTTCCTCGGTCGTATCACGATGCAGAAAGGACCTGAGTATTTCGTTGAGGCTGCCAATATGGTCATTCGCCGTACCCGCAATGTTCGTTTCTGTATGGCTGGTTCCGGCGATATGATGGATGCGATGATTCACTTGGCTGCCGAACGCGGTATTGCCGATCGCTTCCACTTCCCAGGCTTCATGCGAGGCAAACAGGTTTATGAGTGTTTGAAAGACTCTGATGTCTATGTGATGCCTTCTGTTTCTGAACCTTTCGGTATTTCACCGTTGGAGGCCATGCAGTGCGGCACACCTTCTATTATCTCTAAGCAGTCTGGTTGTGCCGAGATTCTCAACAACTGTATCAAGGTTGACTATTGGGATATCCACGCTTTGGCTGATGCCATCTACAGCATCTGTGCCAACGACAGCCTCTTCCAGTATCTCAAAGAAGAAGGTAAGAAGGAAGTCGATCAGATTACCTGGGAGAAAGTGGGAGCCTGGATTTCAACGCTCTACAAAAGAACATTAGGGTGGGAGGTATAACACCTGCGTAATAACGAAATAACGTAATAACGAATAACGAAAAAGATTATGAAAACAATTTGTTTATATTTCGAGATACATCAGATTATTCATCTGAAGCGCTATCGTTTCTTCGATATCGGTACCGATCATTATTACTATGATGATTATGAGAACGAGCGTAGTATCAGTGACATTGCCGAGCGCAGTTATATGCCTGCCCTGAATGCCATCGGTGACATGATTCGCGATAATGGCAAGGACTTCAAGGTGGCTTTCTCGCTGTCGGGTGTTGGTATCGAGCAGTTGGAAATGCATGCTCCACAGGTGTTGGAGAAGTTGCAAGAGTTGAACGCTACAGGATGTGTTGAGTTCTTGGCAGAGCCTTACTCTCACGGCTTGTCATCTTTGGCTAACGAAGAGACCTTCGCACTGGATGTGAAGAAGCAGTGCCAGAAGATTGAAGAGTACTTCGGCAAGAAGCCGACAGTTCTCCGCAACTCATCTCTTATCTATAGCGATGATATCGGTGGCCAGGTGGCTGCTATGGGCTTCAAGGGAATGCTGACCGAGGGTGCCAAGCACGTACTGGGTTGGAAGTCGCCTCACTATGTTTACAACTGTAACATTGCTCCCAACCTGAAGCTGTTGCTTCGTGATGTTGAGCTGTCTGACGATATCTCTCTGCGTTTCAACAACGCCGATTGGGAAGGCTATCCATTGTTTGCTGATGCCTATATCGATCGCATTGCCCGTCTGCCGGAAGAGGAGCAGATTATCAACATCTTCATGGAGCTTTCAGCACTGGGTATCGCTCAGCCATTAAGCTCAAATATCCTCGACTTCCTGAAGGCGCTGCCTGCATGTGCTAAGGAGAAGGGTATTACATTCTCTACGCCTACAGAAATCTGCATGAAGGTGAAGAGTGTGAGCAACCTCGACGTGCCCGATACTCTGTCGTGGGTAGATGAGGAGCGCGACGTTTCATGCTGGTTGGGTAATGCCATGCAGCGTGAGGCTTTCAACAAACTGTATAGCGTAGCCGACCGCGTACGTATTGCCAATGATCCACGTATCAATCAGGACTGGGATTATCTGCAGGCCAGCAACAACTTCCGCTTCATGACCACCAAACCTTCCAACGTTGGTCTGGACCGTGGTATCTACAGCGGACCGTTTGATGCCTTCACCAATTATATGAATATTCTGGGTGACTTCATCAACAGAGTGAATGCGCTGTATCCTCCTGAAATCGACAACGAGGAACTTAATGCACTGCTTACGACCATCCGCAATCAGGGCGATGAGATTGAGTATAAGGACGAGGAGATTACCCGTCTGAAGGCTCGCCTTGCCAAGTATGAGGCTCCAGAAGAGGAGAAGCCTGCCAAGAAACCAGCCGCCAAGAAGGCTCCAGCTAAAAAGGCTCCGGCAAAGAAAGCTCCTGCTAAGAAGGCTGAGGAAAAGAAGTAATCAGTTGAAGTGATATGAAAAAGGAATCCTCTCCGAAACTGGAGAGGATTCCTTTTTCTTTATGGAATGTTCACTTGTATTTTCTTGAGGTCTTTGTCGGCACTTGATGAGCCTACCATCAGTTCGTATTTCCCTGGTACTACCCGCATGGTGTTGGTGGCTGTATCCCAACCCTCGAAGCGCTCGCGTGGGAAATCAATCTCCACCGTCTTGCTTTCTCCAGCCTTCAAACTCACGCGCTCGTAGCCACGAAGCGTTTTCAACGGGCCTTCCGTGTCAGCCAGATTGCGCATATACACCTGCACCACTTCTGTACCGTCCTTCTTACCAGTATTCTTCACCTCTACGCGTACCTTATTATTTATATACTGAGGGGTGCTGACGTCAAAGGTGGTGTAACTTAATCCATATCCGAAGGGGTAGAGAGCTTCGCCTTTGAAGTAGCGGTAGGTGCGGTTCTGCATACGATAGTCAAGGAAATCGGGCAGGTCGTTCACACTCTTATAAAACGTGATAGGCAGTTTACCACAGGGGTTACAGGTGCCAAAGAGCACATCGGCTACTGCCTGCCCGCCTTTCTCACCGCCATACCAAGCCTGTACGATAGCATCGGCAATGCCGTCCTCTGGTGTCAAGGCAATGGCTGACCCAGAGCAGTTGACGTAGATGATGTGTTTGCCAGCTTTCTTGAGGTCGGCAAGCCACTCGCGCTGTACCTGCGGTAATTCGATATCGGTACGGTCGCCACCCTTAAAGCCTACCGCATCGACCTTCATTTCCTCACCCTCCAGACGGGGGGAGATACCGCCCACAAAGATGACAATTTCAGCATCCTTCAAAGGAGAATCCTTGGTTGTGAGGGGCGAAAGGGCAGCTGGCGAATGGTCTGTCATGGTAACGTCGAACTGTAGCATGGCATGTCCAGTAGATTGTGCGTACATCAGCATCAGCGGATAGCTCTTTCCTACTTCTACTTTGTATGTCAGATGGGCATCGCGCGCCCCATGTCCATTCTTGCGAGCCAGCAGGGTGTCGCCATTGAAAACAAGCATCGAGAAGTCGTCGTTGAGAATATCAAATGTCACCTCACCGCTTTGCTGTGGGTGGAACACACCCTCATAGCGTGCAGCAAAATGTTCCAGATTAACACCTGGTGCAAAAGCCGTATTGCCGCCATTGTCCAAATGCAGAGGCTCTGTCAGGCGGATAGCCATAGCAGGCAGGCCTTGCATCCGTTCGTTATTCCAGTAGTTGGCTTGCAGTCCTGGTCGTCCGTCCTCAGTGAATATCTGATTGAACATACTCGTAGGTACCTCTTTCTTGGTCCATGTGCACCCCTGGATGAAGGGCACATCAGGCAGATATTGGCGAATACCTTGCAGAATAGTTGTCGTCTGGGTTGGCTGTCCGTTGTAGTTTCCCCACATCATGGTCGAATCGTTGGCATTAGGTCCCATCACCACAATCCGTTTTGTGCGTTTCGGTTTTGTCGAAACGGACAGTGGTAAGATGCCATTGTTCTTCAGCAGCACGATACTCTGACGGGCGGCATCAAGGGCAATCAGCTTATGTTCCTTGCTTGCCACTACGCTCATGGGTATCTTTGTCCATTCCACCAATTCGTCTGGGTCGAAGTCGCCCAGTTCAAAGCGGCCTATCAGCAGGCGGCGCAGGGAAATGTCGAGTTGCTGTTCTGAAATTTTCCCTGACTTCACGGCTTCCGGCAAAGACTCATACACATGACCGCATTCCACATCGGTACCAGCCAGTACTGCGTGTGCTGAAGCCTCCTCGTCAGTCTTTACAAAGTTATGACGACCGGGTTTGTAGAAATCATCAATGGCTCCACAGTCGCTCGTCACGATACCCTGGAACCCCCATTCGTCTCGCAGAATACGTTGCAGATAGCGCGTATTACCGCAACAGGGCTCTCCGTCAATGGCCTGATAAGCACACATAATCTCCTTGACGTTACCTTCTTGCACCAATGCCTTAAAAGCGGGCAGGTAGGTCTCCCATAGGTCACGTTCGGGCAGCTGTTCAATGTTGAACTCATGGCGGTTCCATTCCGGTCCGCTGTGTACGGCATAGTGTTTGGCGCAGGCAAACAGCTTTTTGTATTTCGGATTTTTCTGAGTATTCCGATTGTTTTGATTATACGCCTGTCCTTGCAAGCCGTTCACAACGGCTAAGCCCATCTTACTGGTCAGATAGGGGTCTTCGCCGTAAGTTTCTTGTCCACGTCCCCAACGTGGGTCGCGGAAAATGTTGATGTTAGGTGTCCAGAACGACAAGCCTCTGTAGCGTATCAGTTCATTCTTCCTTCTGGCCTCTGTGTTCTTGGCACGTGCCTCGTCGCTGGCTGCTGTGAAAGCCTGATACACCAGATGGTCGTTGAAGGTAGCCGCCATACCCATCGTAATGGGGAAAACGGTGGCAATACCGTTGCGTCCAATACCATGCAACGCCTCGTTCCACCAGTGGAACTCAGGGATACCCAGTCGGGGTATAGCAGGCGACACATCCATCATCAGTTTTGCTTTTTCTTCCAGGGTTAGTCTCCCTAACAAATCGTCAGCACGCTGTTCGGCACTTAACTGCGGGTTTTGGTAGGGCAGTATCTGTGCGCTTACTGTTGCGCATAGTCCTATTAATAGGACAGTAACTATTTTCCTCTTCATCATATTTATTATTTTAGGTGTTTATCAAAGAAATCAAGTACGCGTTTCTGGGCATTCTTGTCACAGCTGTGTGGCATGTCCCATAGCTCCGTCTCCAGTTTATCATCAGCCTTCTGACTTTTCCATGTTTCATGCATGATCTTAAAAGCCTTTTCCACACCTGCGACAGGGAATAGCTTATCTTGCGAGCCGTTGATGAAGAGCATGGGTTTGGGACAGGCAATACTGGCAATATGCGGATAGTCAAGCCAACGGCGCAA
Organism: Prevotella sp. UBA2711; assembly: GCA_002354095.1. Lineage (GTDB taxonomy): Bacteria > Bacteroidota > Bacteroidia > Bacteroidales > Bacteroidaceae > Prevotella. The sequence continues at coordinate 11,362 of DEKX01000018.1, forward strand.
TCCTGGCAGACAGTTGGCAAATCCGCCATTCTCAGTGCGCTTATATTTGAAACTAAGCTGTTCGTCGGTAGTCACCATCCAGCAGACGGCAGCGCCAGCCTTAATACGGTCCGAAAGGGCTGCGAGCATCCAGGTGCGGTAGCCTCCCATCGACCATCCGGTACAGCCGATGCGCTTGGCATCCACCTCGGGCATCGTGGCGAGATATTCCGTTCCGGCAATATCGTCGTAGGTCATATAGGCCGAAAGGTCTATGCCGTACATCATCATATTGCCGGCTATCATGTCATACAGGTTACGCTTCATACCCTCCTTCAGTCCGCGCTCTCCCCACATCGGGGCGTCGGCTGAGAATACCACGTAACCATGCTGGGCCAGATAATCGCCAAAGAACTGCCCCTCGTATCCTTTCGCCCATTCCTTCGCATCCTTGATGACGGTGGAGTCTTCGCAGGCCAAAGGACGGATACATTTCTCCTTGCCGATGAAGAAGTGACCTCCGTGGTCGTGCAGCACGTTGATGGCAGGGAAAGGACCTTTGCCCTCAGGAATCAGAACGTAGGCTGGCACGGTGTAATATCTCGACAGCCTTATCTCTATCTTGCGCGCCTTATAGCCGTCGCGCTGTTCCTCGAAAATGACTTTCGCCTCATAACCGTTGGCAGGTGCTGGCGGTGGTGTCAGCATGCAATCCAAAACTTTCTGACGAGCCGCTTTGCGCCACTCGCCGAAGTCCTTGATGTCGCAGTTTCCCCATGCTAAGGGATAGGTGAGGTCGGCAATCAGCGAGTCAGCATACGCAGGCAGGTTGCGCGTGAATTCATACTTGTCGCGTTGTTGGGCATGAGCCGCTACGGAGCACGCGATGGCAATCAGTAAAATCAGTCGTTTCATTTTTGTTTGGTAGTAAATAGTTTGTCTATTGGAATGATGGTGCATACTACATCCTCCTTGTTGACGGAGTAGCCCACCCATAGTCGGTTGTCGTGTACGATAGCTTTGGGATAGCTGTAACCCAGTGTCTTGTATCTTCCTTCGTAACGTCTTGGCGGCAAGTCGGAAGTGCCTCCGCTGCGCAATAAGGCAGCCTTATTGAAGCATAACCCGTCCTTACTGAGCATCAGCACTAACGGATAGCGCAGCTTGCCGTTGACAGGGCAGCCCACCATATAGGCACTGCCGTCCGGTAAGTTGCCTGCGCACTGCTTGGTGCGGGCATCCGGGATATTGGTCACTACAGGCTTACTCCACGTCAGTCCCCTATCGTGACTATAGGATGCCAGTTTCCTAAACGTACTGCTCTGGTCGCGAAACAGCATGACGATGCTACCGTCAGTCCTCACGTATTGACTGGGTTCCAATTCTCTTGACTGCTTGCCCCTGTCCTCACCGGTGAAGTGTCCTTTACGCCAACCGCTTCTGCCGGAAGGGTCGTCTGTAAACACAGGACAGACGTGCAGTCCTGGTTGGAAATGCACAGCACCAATCATCCTGTCGTTGCTTAGGCGTAGTGGGTCCTGTTCCAGCACTCCTTTCATCACACTTCCGTCAGTCATCATGACAGACTGAGGCTGACTCCATGTCTCGCCATCGCTACTGGTCATATAATAAGTGCAGCCCTCTCTGGGCTCTACGCCGATTCCCCAACCGTCAATAAAAGCTATCAGTGTATCGTTCTCGACGATCCATCCTCCCGAAGTGAAATACTCCGTATGGTTGGCTTGGGCGAGTGGGCGAGGGGAGCTCCACGACTTCCCTTCGTCTTCGCTGATGCTATATGCCACCCAAGTATCGTTGCTGTCCTCGTCTTTGGACGAGCTCTGCCACATACAATACAGTTTCCCCTTAAATGCCGTGAGCACCACCCCGTTGGCATAATGGTCAGTACTGTCATTAGCAGTGAAGATCGTCACGGTCTTCATCCCCTCCACAGACATGAGTCCCAACGTCTCCGTCTGGGTACTATCCAGCACCCCAGCAGCCAGTCCAATGCTGTCATTCTCCGCATGGAGAACCATGCAGCAGCAGAACGATAAAATCATCATTATTTCTCTCATCGATGCAAATGTACGGAATTATCTTGAATTATCCAAATATTGCTTCATTTTCTCTTCCTTGTTTTGTTTCTCGATTAGTTTCCACCTTATTATATATAATAGGCAGATTTCTTCCCCAACCAGAAGGACCATGGCAATACCTCCATTGCCCTCACTGAGGTTGCCAACACACTGAACGAAGAGGGAATTGAAACGGTGATGGTAAGTATTGGAAAACAAGCTGTTCAAGGATGCATAGCCTGCGGATGGTGCGGAAGAAATGGTAAATTATTCCTTAGGGCAAAGTCTGGAGTATAAACCGGCAGCCAGTGTAGTTTCATCAGATGATACATCTGCTTACGAAAAGAAAAATGTTAATTTGTGGGGTTCGTAAACGTTTACGGGATAAAAAGTCCGTAAAAGGTTTGGCTAATTCATTAAATTTATCTAAATTTGCATCGGAAACTATGTATGCCTCCTGCAGGGAGGTAGAGTAGTTGGAGAGGAAATCTGCCCATTATATATATAATAAGGTGGAAGCTAATCGAGAAACAAAACAAAACAATTTATTAATTTTTTAAAACTACTAATTTATGTCTGTTAAAATTAAGAGTATGCGAATTGCGTTCGCACTTGCTTTCCTGCTAATAGTAGGTAGCTTGTCGGCGCAGACCGTACAGGTCAACGTGAAAGATGCAACAGGCGAAGCAGTCATCGGTGCCAGTGTCATTGAACAGGGCACGCAGAATGGCGGTGTGACTGACTTCGATGGTAATTTCACAATTAAGTTAACGGCCAACAAGCCTATCGTCATCTCATACATTGGTATGAAGACTCAGACGATTAATGTTGCTGGCAAGTCCTCCATCAATGTAGTGCTGGAAGAGGATGCTACAACGCTGAATGATGTAGTGGTTATCGGTTACGGCTCTGTTCGTAAGAAGGACCTGACCGGTTCTGTTGCTACAGTCAACAGTGATGCTCTCGTTGCGGTGCCTGTTGCTAATGCGACAGAAGCCTTAACTGGTAAAATGGCTGGTGTGCAGATCACAACAACTGAAGGATCCCCTGATGCTGAGATGAAGATTCGCGTTCGTGGTGGTGGTTCTATCACAGGTGACAACACACCTTTGTTCATCGTTGACGGTTTCCCCGTTGAGAGTATCAGCGACATTCCTGCTTCTGACATCGAGGACATCACCGTTCTGAAGGATGCTTCTTCAACTGCCATCTATGGTAGCCGTGGTGCTAATGGTGTAATTTTGGTTACAACGAAGAGTGGTAAGGAAGGTAAGACGAAGGTGAGCTATAATGTTTACTACAGCTGGAAGAAGATTGCAAAAAAATTAGATGTTCTTAGTGCTTCCGATTATGCTAAGTGGCAGTACGAGTTAGCTCAATTGAAAAATGCTGAATCTGTTAAGAACTACGAGAAATATTTTGGTGCCTACGAGGATCTTGATATGTATGATGGTATTGCGCAGAACGATTGGCAGGACATTACCTTTGGTCGTACTGGTCATACATTCAACCACAATATCAATATCAATGGTGGTACTGAGAATATCAAGTATGCTTTCAGCTATGCTCACATGAATGATAAGGCTATCATGGAAGGTTCTTCATTCAAGCGCGACAATTTCAGCTTGAAACTGAACACCAAGCCCAGCAAGCGTACAACTTTGGACTTCCAGGCTCGTTACTCTATCACGGACATTCGTGGTGGTGGTGCAAATGACGCAACTTCATCTTATGATTCAGACAAACGTTTGAAGTATTCTGTAATTTATACTCCAATCCCAATTGCGAATCTTGACCCAGATGCAGGTACCGATGATGATTTGGGTAACTTGTATCATCCATTGACTGCTATTTCCGATAATGACAGAAAACAGAAGCGCAAAAACCTGAACCTTGCTGGATCGTTCGGTTGGGAGGTTTACAAGAACTTGAAGTTGAAGACCGAATTCGGTTATGATGACTACAGAAACTTTGACCAGCGCTACTGGGGTCTTACTACCTATTACATCAAGAATGTACCTTCAAGTGCTAATCAAGGAATGCCAGCTATTCAATTGAAAGATATCGATCGCCATCGTTTCCGTAACACAAATACAATCAGTTATGATTTTAAGGAAATCTTTGGAAAAGACAGCGACCATTCGCTGAATATCATGGCAGGTCATGAGTATGTGATTACGAAACAGAGAACTAATACCGATATATCGCATGGCTTCCCTGTAAACTATGATGCTAATCAGGCTTGGAGTTTAACCAACCAAGGTTCTCCTTATCAGATTGATGATTATTTCTCTCCTGATGACAAGTTGTTGTCTTACTTTGGTCGTTTGAACTACAACTATAAGGACAAATACCTGTTGAGTGCTACATTCCGTGCAGATGCATCTTCAAAATTCAATGCAAACAACCGTTGGGGTTACTTCCCCTCAGTAGCTCTTGCATGGCGTATCTCTTCTGAGCCATTTATGAAGGGTACAGAGAAGTGGCTCGACGACTTGAAGCTGCGCATAAGCTATGGTACTGCTGGTAACAATAACATCCCTTCTGGTCAGTTGGTTCAAGTTTATGAAATTAAGACAACATCTTGGATTAATGGAATATCCAGTTATTGGGCACCTTCTAAGTATATGTCTAATCCTAACTTGAAGTGGGAAACAACAATTACGCGTAACCTCGGTTTGGATTTCACCCTGTTTGGTGGTAAATTGAGTGGTACATTGGAAGGATACATCAATACAACCAAAGACCTTCTTATAGAATTCCCAGTGGCAGGTACTGGTTATGACTATCAGTATCGTAATATGGGTAAGACTGAAAATAAAGGTTTTGAGGCTTCTTTCACTTATCACATTGTTAACAAGAAGGATTGGGGTATCGATTTCAATGCCAACATTGGTTTCAACAAGACAAAGATTAAAGACCTCGGAAATATGGATGACTTCGGTGCAGACAGCTACTGGGCTTCTACAGAAATTGGTAACGATTATTGGATTTCTGTTGGCGGTGCTGTCGGTGAAATGTATGGTTATCAATCCGCTGGCCGTTATGAAGTTGACGACTTTGAAGGTTATGATGATACCAAGAAGAAATGGACTCTGAAAGAGGGCGTAGCTGATGTTTCATCAGTAGTTGGAACACCTCGTCCTGGTACTATGAAACTTAAGGATCAATTAACCGTTGACACAGATGGTGATGGTGTCCTCGACGCTGGTGATGGCAAGATTGATGCAAAAGACCGAGTAATCATAGGTAATGCTAATCCTAAGGCAACAGGTGGTTTCGGTATCAATGCCCGTGCCTATGGTTTCGATTTGAGCGCAAACTTCAACTTCAGCCTTGGAAATGATGTCTATAATGCTAATAAGATTGAGTTCTCTACAACGGGTAAATATCAATATCGTAACATGATTTCTGATATGGCAGAAGGTAAGCGTTGGACCAACCTCAATGCAGACGGAACAATCTGTAATGATCCAGAAACTTTGAAGGCTTTGAACGCTACGACAACCACGTTCTCGCCCTATACTGACCGTATGGTATTTGCAGACTATGCAGTTGAGAATGGTTCGTTCCTCCGTTTAAATACATTGACTCTGGGCTATACTCTTCCTGCATCTTTGGTTAATCGTGTTCACATCAGTAGCTTGCGTTTCTATGTAACTGCTTATAATGTGTTCTGTATTACCAAGTACTCTGGTTATGATCCTGAGGTATCTACCATGCGCAGAACTAACCTGACTCCTGGTGTTGACTACTCTGCATATCCAAAGAGCCGTCAGTTTGTGATTGGTTTGAACTTGAATTTCTAAAATGAAGGAGGACTATAAAATGAAAAATTATATCAAATTATCAATACTTTCTCTTTCACTGGCAGGCTTAGCCTCTTGTGAAATGGACTCTCCAAACCAGTCGGCACTGCAGCCTGAGGTGATTGGTTTTACTGAGAAACTGGCAGAGTCAGCTATCATGAGTATCCACCAGTCATTCGGAGAAACGAACTCTTATCGTGGTCGTTTCACTCCTTATTATGGACTGAATACCGATGTTGAAATAATCAATGGTTTAGCTGCCTCAAAAACTCCTGATGGAGGTAAGTTAGATTTGGGTGCTTATAATGCAACTCCTAACAACTCCCAGATGAATACCGATAACAATGCATATGCAAAGTTCTATGAGGGTATTGAGCGTGCTAATATGGTTATCAAGAATATCACAGAGAATGGAGATCCCGATAATCGACCAGAAATGGCAGCTCTTTTGGGTGAGGCCATGACACTTCGTGCCGTTATTTATCTCGACTTAATTAAAGGATGGGGTGATGTTCCTGCACGCTTCGACCCGATTGACGATCAGACTATATATCAACCAAGAGTTGATCGTGATGAAATCTACAAGCGTTTATTGTCGGACTTGGATTATGCAAAGAATGTAGTTGCATGGCCAAACGGAGATGATAAGACAAAATCTGTAGAGCGTATTAACCGCGCTTTTGTTAAGGGACTTCGCGCCCGCATCGCACTCTATGCTGGTGGATATAGCTATAGATCAGACAAAACTGTTCGTCTAAGTAATGACCCAGATCTAGCTCGCGAGAAAATGTATCAGATTGCTGCAGAAGAGTGTCAGGATGTGATTGACAACTGCACACCGTTGAGCAACCTTGCTTTTATTGACAATTTTAAGGCGCTCTGTCAAGATGATGTTACTGCTGGCAAGGAGTCTCTTTGGGAAATTCCTTTCTCTGATGGACGTGGTCGCGTTCTTTACACATTCGGTGTTAAGCACCTTGCAAAAGACCAATATACAGGTCAAGCTCAAGGTGGTGTGAACGGACCTCTTCCAAGTCTGTTCTATGACTACGATGTAGATGACATTCGTCGCAATATTACTTGTGTTCCTTACGAATGGAGTAGTGAAAGCAAATCTTCACAAGCTCTTCGTGCTGTCAACAAATGGTGTTTCGGTAAACTTCGTTATGAATGGATGAATCGTAGAGTGACTTCAACTAACGACGATGGTGTTAATTTCCAATATATGCGTCTAGCTGATGTATATATGATGGCAGCTGAGGCATATAATGAGCTTGGCGACATCAACAAAGCATGGACTTGCTTGGAGCCTGTTTTGTCTCGTGCCTTACCTGCTGCTAAAGTTGACGCTTTGAAGGCAAAATATACTGCAAGTAAAGATGCCTTCTTCAAAGGAATCGTTGAACAGCGTGCTTTTGAATTTGCTGGTGAAATGCTTCGCAAAGCAGACCTGGTTCGCTGGAATCTTATTGACGAGAAGATGGCTGAAGCAAAGCAGAAGATGACAGATTTAGCTCAGCTTAAAGGTGATTATGCAGATCTTCCCGAGAATCTGTATATTAAACTTTATGAAACTGGTATGGAAATTCCTGAGACTGCAATTACATTCGATACTCCAGTGGCTGGAGAGACTTTGGTTATCTATGGAATGAACCATGGCGATACTGATGACGAAGGCACAAAGTTGTCTGGCTTTGACAAAGCAAATTGGCTTGGAGCTACAACCAAGGATGGAGTTACTACATATAAGATTACTGATGACTTCATCAATGGTCTCTATATCAACCAGCCCAGTACTCATGCCATTTGGCCTATTTGGCAGACCTTCTGTGATAAGAGTAATGGACAGTTAGACAATAGCTGGCTCGGATTCTAATCGTGTATACAAACTTTGAAATGAATACAATTATGAATAAAATATCAAAATTCCTGATTGGGTTATTCGTTGTTGGCGTGGCTGTTTCATGTAGCGACCCAATGAGCGAGATAAAAGAACTGGGCATTACTCGTAACTTTGCCCCTGTTGCCCTGACTGCGAAGGTTGTTAACAAAACCGATATTAAATTGGAATGGAATAAATCTGACGCAGAAAGCTATACTATTGAGGTATTCTGTGAGGATCCTGACTTTGCAGGCACTCCTGTAAAAACTATTACAGGTGTTACTAATGATGATATTCCTTACACAATTAGTGGTTTAGAGGGTGAAACAGAATATTCCATCCGCGTGAAAGCTGTTAGCGGTCGTCTTTCTGATTCTAAGTGGAGCACCGTCACTGCAACAACTGATACAGAACAGATTTTCTATACTATTGACGAAGAGAATGACGTAACAGAAAGTACTATTACTGTACGTTGGCCTGCTGGTGCAACAGCTACAGCCATTGTTGTAACTCCTGGTGATAAGGAATTCCCAGTTACTGCAGATGCTATTGCCGCTGGTGAATTTACTGTTACTGGTTTGGATGCTGAAACCGAATATACTATCAAGTTAATGAATGGTACCAAGACAAGAGGTACTGTTAAAGCTAAGACGGCTATTGACCTTGGTGGTGCTATCCATGTAAAGGCTGGTGCAGACCTCAAGGCTCTGCTTGATGCAGCTGTTGATGGTGACGTATTTGCATTCGATCCTGGAACCTATTCTATCTTGGATGAAGAAGAGAAGCCAACAACCTATGAGATTACCAAGAAGATTAGCTTCAAATCTGTACGCTCTTACGATCGTGCAATTATCAAGGCTGGATTCATTCTAGCAACTGGTGCAGAATTCTCAATGAATCAGATTGTATTAGATGGTGACAAGACCGTTGGTAATGCTATTAGCTATGCTGGAACAGCAAAGGGTACTGAATGTAAATTGACTATTGAAGACTGTGAGGTAACCGGATTCAAGACCACCTTCATTACGGATGCTAAAGCTGATATCGTTGCCTACATCACAATCAACAATTCATTGATTCATGATATGCCATTAGCTAACAGATGTATCGACTTCCAAGGTGGTGCACTTGCAGAACTCAATATCACAGATTGCACTATCTACAATGTTTCAGGAAGTGATTCATTTATCCGCAATGATGACAAGGGTACATACAAAGGAAAGCTCTATGTGAAAATAGACCACTGTACGCTTGATGGCTTTAATACCACAGGCAAGGGTATCTTGTACATCAGAAAGGGTGCTAAAGCTGGCGATCTGACCATAGCATTCACTAATAATGTAGTAAGCAACTCAACTGGTGTATTTAGTAACTTTACCCCGAATGTAGAACCAACATTTGAGCATAATAACTATTTCAATGCTCCAAATTTGGTTCAAGCTACTGCAACAGAGGCTTCTAAAATCTTTGATAATGCAGGTACTGCATATGATCCGCAATATGCAGATTACTCTAAATTCGATTTCACTGTTGGAAGTGATGATATTAAGGCACTGAAGATTGGTGACCCACGTTGGATTAAGTAATCATTAGAATATTCTATAACTCAAAATCGGGCAGACACGCTGAATGTCTGCCCGATTTGTTTTTTGCCATTTTGTTTGGAAGTTATGTAATTAGTTTGTCCAAAGACTTAGCTCCACTCCGCGCCCATCTTATATCATTCCTAAATGAATTGAAATAAAAACCCCCACACCCCACACCCAAATTTCTCCAGCCTCCTCAAACAGCCTGTTTGAATTTGCGTATAGGCGTTTAATCGTTTGCGTAGGCGCGCACGATGATTTGCGTAGGCGCAAACGGTCGTGGGAACGGCTTCTATTCCCTGTTCGAACGGCTTCTATTCCTTGCGCGAATACTGTCTATCCCCTGTAAAGTCCTATTGGAATCAACGATAGACGATATTCGCATCAACGATAGAAGATATCAGTATCAGCGTTGCTACTTGTTTGAAATGGGGGGAAGGTCGTAGGGCGAGGGTTCGCCATGCTCGGCATGCAATTCAACTGACAGCTCAAGGAAAAAGTCATGACCCAGGATGGACGAAATCTTATATAATAATTGTACGGAAACGTCCTCGCGCTTGAATACATCATAGATGTTGGTGCGTTCACAAGGAATCTTGGCGGCAAGCCAACTGGCTGACCGTCCTTGCTCATCCATCACTTCCTTGATTCTTTTGCCAATATGCTTCATGAAGTCTAATTCAGTTCTTATGTTGCCATTTGTTAAATATTTAAGCACAAAAGTACAAAAAACTTTCATATCTGCAAGGAATGTATTAACAAAAATACAGTGTATGAGGAAATCTAATACAATAAGATAAATGGAAGACAACAAAATGTTGCCTTCCATTTGCCTTCGTATTGTAGAGGGGCTACTTATTTCTGTATGTACTTCTTGCCTCCCTGAATGACAAAGCCTTGATAATTGCTGTCAACTTGTTGACCTGACAGGTTATAAGTGGCTTTGTTCTCCTTAGTGGCTTTAATAGCTTGTATGCCGGAAGTGTCGAATTTTAATGTAGCTCCAGCTCCATTGGTTGAACTGCTGACAATGGCTTCTACTTTGCTGGCTTCAAAAGCTGTATAATCGTAGGTAGGAGTGAAATACTCGATGTCACCGGATTTCTCTTGCTTGTCATCGGCTCCTACGCAGCCGGTGATGGTGACGTTATAATCGGTGTAACTGCCCGAAGTGGCTGCTTTCTTCCACGGAGTCTTCTTTGCTTTGTCACTGGTAAAGGCACAATTCTCGATATAGGCATTGCTCTTGTAACCTCCGCCCACGCAATAGCTGACGACACTGCTGCTGAAGAGACAATCCAGAATATGCACCTTGCCAAAACGGATGCGTGGCATACGTTCACGGCATCCTTCATCCCACCAACAGCAATAGAAAGTGGTGTTCAGCTTTCCTTCATCAGATGTTTTACTGTCGCTACCGCCCCAGAGATTGCTGAAGCGGTGGTCATTACTGCCACCACTACCCCCAGCCCAAGGGTCTATCAGGTAGCGGAAACGGCACCATGAAATGCAGATGTTGTCGGAACCGTTGTTGCAATCGAGATTGCCGTCCACGCCATCCTGGAAGTCGCAATGGTCAACCCAGATGTTGCTACAGCCATAAAGTTCAAGATTGTCATTGCCGTCCATGTCGTAAGCACCGGCTCCCTTGAAGATGATGTTGCGGATGATGATGTTCTTGCATCCCCTCAGCGTGATGATGCCTGATTCGCTTTTGTTATCTGAGTGGGTAGGGTTGGCAAAGGTTGCCCCATCGAGACCGATAATCGTTTTGTTCTCGACATCACTGATTTTTACTTGACCGGTGAACGTGATAGTGCCATCTACATAGACTACTTTGGCAGTAGTACCCGATAACGCCGACTTTAAATCAGCCAGTGTCGATACGTTAACAGTAGAACCTCCGTCACCTCCGGTAATGCCGGCTCCAAAGCCAAAAGGCTTGTTGAGGTCATAGTCGGACAAACTGCCTGTGTCAATAGATTGGGCTCCGACAAACGAGGCGCATAGCAATGCTGCGATGCTCAATAAAAGCGTCTTCATTATTTCTTGGTGTTAAGATTCTCGGTGGTATATCCCATCATCTCCATTTCAAGAGAAGCCCAGAGGAACGGACCGATGCCCTTGGCATCATTGTCGCGGATGGGTTCGCTCAGGTAGTATGCATAGCTGCCGTCGCGCTTCGTGTTCTCATTGACACTGCCTTTCGGATTGATCTTCTTCATAGCAGCCTCTACTTCAGGCGTAGCAGCGGGACCAAGACCGGCAACGGAACAGCATTGTGTCAGCGAGATGGTCTTATCAGCATGAACCTTGATGAAATTCTTGATCATACCCTTATAGGCCTTGATACCAGCATCGCGATACTGACCGTCTACATAACCTTTGCGATAAGCCTTCAAGAGGGCGTAGGTGAACATGGCAGAGCAGGTGGACTCCAGATAGTTGCCTTCGCGTTTGGGCGAATCCATGACTTGATACCATAAGCCGCTTTTCTTGTCTTGCCATTTCAGAATGGCATCGAAATCCTTCTTCAGCAAGTCAATCACCTCCGAGCGACGCGCATAATTCTCAGGTAGCGCATCAAGTACCTCAATCAGTGCCATGGTGAACCAACCCTGGGCACGTCCCCAACAGTGCTGCGACAGTCCTGTTTCCTTATCTGCCCAGAAAGTCTTGCGAGTCTCATCGTAGGCATGACGGTTCAATCCTGTTTTGGGGTCAAGTGTGCGCTGGTAGGTGATATTCAACTGGTTGACAGCATCATCGTAGATGCTCTGAGTAGTAGGAGCTTTCCGATTTTTCCGAGCTTTCTGAGTCTTCTCCATGATAGGAGCTGTCAGCACGCGGAAGGGCAGTCCCATGAAAATGCCGTCGAGCCACACCTGATAAGCGTAGATGGCCTTATGCCAGAACACTTTGTCAGCAATGGTGCGTGGCTGGTCTTGCAATTGCTTCATCATGGTTTGCATAGCCAGCAGATTCTTTGCCTCCGGCCAGTTCTGGTACATTCGGGTAACAAAATGTCCCGTGCGTATGTTGTCAAGATTATAGTCAAGGATATTGTATCCCGTGATGTCGCCATTCTCTGCTATCATCTTGTCGGTATACATCTTACAATATTTCAGAATGTCATCGCCTCCATAGCGCAGATACGTATCGAGCATACCCTCTAATTCAATGCCCATCACATAGCTCCATTTCGGTTTCTTAGAGAAGTCGAGCAGATAGCTCTCGGGCACGCGCTTCATTTCGGAGTAAGTAAGCCATTCGCTATAGTGCTGGTAAGGCATCTGCTGTAAGACCAGCGAGCCATTGATAAACAGATTGTCGAACCGGACATCGCGCGTCTGACCACTGCTGAAGTTGCCATCCTTGACGCCGTTGAAATGACAGTTCTTGACATTGATGTCATAGACATTGCAAACGGAATCGAGGGCGATAATCTGGACACCATACTTGGATTTCTCACAGGTGATATTCTCGATGTTGATGTTGCGGACGGTAGGTACGAATCCACGACAGCAAACCTCCTTGGGCTCGTAGTCGAGATTAATCTTCAAGACACTCTCCTTGCAGACACCTACTTTGATATTGCGGGCATTGATGTTCTCAATCACTCCGCCACGGCAGGTGTTAGTCTTGATGCGTACCACACGTTCCAGCTCAGGAGAGTCCATGACATTGTTTTCGGCATATACATTACGGCATCCGCCCGAAATCTCAGAACCGATGACGACACCGCCGTGACCATTCTTCATCTCGCAATTACGGATGATGATATTCTCGCTGGGCTTATCCCACAAACGACCGTCGTTGTTGCGTCCGCTCTTGATGGCAATACAGTCGTCGCCTGTGTTGAAGTAACAATTCTCAATCAGTACACCATCGCAGGATTCAGGGTCGCATCCGTCGCCGTTAGGTCCGTCGTTGATAATCTTCATACCGCGGACGGTGATGTTCTTGGAGAGCAAAGGATGAATCACCCAGAATGGCGAGTTCAGCAGGGTGAGGTTCTCCATCAGGATATTCTCACACAGATAGAAATTGATGAGCTGTGGACGCAGACCGTCTTCCTTTGTGAAGATACGCTGATCCATAGGTACACCATCCTCGGCATTCTTCAACAGTCGGGCACGCGATCCGCCTCGTTGGCTAATCATACCCTCCTTGAAACCAAAACGCGGATTGCCGTTCCAAGGCCACCAAGTGTCGTTGGCGCCACTGCCGTCAATGGTTCCTTCACCAGTGACAGCGATGTCGGTTTGTTTATAGGCATAGATGCAGGGACTGAGATTGAGGCAGTCTATACCCTCCCAGCGTGTAGGAACAATAGGGTAGAGGTCGGGCTCGAAGGCAAACTTCAGAACCGCATCCTTCTCCACCACGAGGTTGACATGGCTCAACATCGTGATGGCACCCGTCAAGAATGTGCCGGCAGGAACAATCACGCGTCCGCCTCCCTTTTTGGAGCAGGCAGCAATGGCTTTGTTGATAGCCTTCTGGTTTTTGGCAGCCGTGTTAGTGGTCTTGGCGCCATACTTGGTAATCAGGAAATCCTTCTGGGGAAATGAAGGAGCCTTGATACTCTGTTCAATACGTTTGTACTCTTCCTCGTCCCACGCCTTAGCCTGAGCCACAGAAGGAATCAACAAGCACAATAGTAGCAGTTGTAGAATTCTTTTCATTGTCGTTTTGCTTTAGTAGTTTTATTTCGGCAAAGATAATGAAAAAGAATGAATAATCTACAACTTTTACATTATTTATTATTGTTTCAGTGCATCAAACAACTTATCGAGTGCTTCATCGGCACTTTTGCTCTCACTGAGCAGTGTTACAAACTTCGACCCGATAATAGCACCGGCAGCATTGTCCTGAGCGGCTTTCAGGGTTTGTGCATTACTGATACCAAAGCCAATCATACGCGGGTTACGCAGATTCATGGCATTGATGCGGCGGAAATACTCCTGCTTGGCATCGTCGAAACTCCTTTGGGCACCGGTAATGGCAGCAGAACTGACCATATAGATAAAGCCATCGGTGTTGGCATCAATGAAACGGATGCGTTCTTCTGATGTCTCGGGGGTGATGAGCATAATGATGCGCAGGTCGTAACGATCAGCCACTGGTTTTACCATTTCTTGGTAATCCTTAAAAGGCAGGTCAGGGATGATGACACCACTCACGCCACTGTCAACACAACTTCTGCAGAAAGCCTCAATACCATATTGCATGATAGGGTTCAGATAGCCCATCAATACCAAAGGAATATGCACCTCGTCCTTGATGGCTTTCAGTTGATTGAAAATAACTTGCAAGCTCATGCCATTCTTAAGAGCTGTTGTAGCAGCATCCTGGATGACAGGACCGTCGGCCATCGGATCGCTGAACGGAATACCAACTTCTATCATGTCGATACCTCGACGTTCCAAGGTCTTGATGACATCGGCAGTTCCCTCTAATGTGGGACAACCGGCACAGAAATACAGTGACAGCAATTTGCGGTCTTTGTTTTCAGAAAAGAGTTTATTAATCTTGTTCATTGTATTCAGTGATAAATTGTTTTAATTTTTCAATATCTTTAAGAGCAGGACTGAGTTCGAAGCGAGAGTTCAGGTCAATACCTGCCAGTTGGGGGTGATGAAAGTTCCTCACTTTCTCTGCGTCGTCAGGACCGATACCTCCACTGAGAAGGAAGGGTGTGTTACCCTGATAGGCTGAGAGGACAGACCAGTCAAACTGGGTGCCATTGCCACCAACCATCTTCGCCTTTGTGTCAAACAGGAAATAATCGACAAGTCCTTCGTAGGGTCTGGTCTGTTCTAAATCTTCCTGAGTGGCAATGTTGAAAGCTTTGATAAGCTGTTGTCGGCTATTGGCTTTTAGCCTTTCGCAGAAGGCCGGACTTTCGCTGCCATGTAGTTGAATCAAGTCGAGCGCATACTCGTCAGCTTTGCTTTTTACCTCCTCTATACGGGCATCCACGAAGACACCGACACGTTTCTGACGTGTGGGCAGGAACGTGGGCTTTTCACTGACATAGCGACTCGACGGCGGCCAGAATATAAATCCCATCCAATCGATGCGCAACTCCGAAACAGCCCGGATATTGTCAGCATCACGCATGCCACATGTTTTGATAATCATTTCTCTGATATTTTTTGAATGAATTCCTTCAGCGTCACCCCTGGGTCGGTAGTCTTCATGAAGGTCTCGCCCATGAGGAAACCTTGGAAACCAGCCTGACGGAGTTCCCGAATGGTCTGTGGATTGGATATACCACTCTCACTCACCTTGACAGAGTCACTCGGAAGGAGTTCCGCCAACCGATAGCTGTTCTGCACATCAGTGATAAAGGTACCCAGATTACGATTGTTGATGCCACACATGTCGGGTTCCAGTTCAGCATATTCCAACTCAGGTTCGCTATGCATTTCCAAGAGGACCTCAAGGCCTAACTCATGAGCGGAACTCATGAGCACCCGACATTGAGACTTCGTCAGACAGGCAGCAATCAGCAGAACTGCTGAAGCTCCGCAGAGGCGAGCCTGAAACAGTTGGTATTCGTCAATGATGAAATTCTTGTAAAGAATAGGAATGTGAACACCAGCGTGGCGTGCCGTGCTAATGAAATCATCGTGACCACCGAAATATTTCTCGTCAGTGAGGATGGAGAGTGCTGAGGCTCCATTCTGCTGATAGGCGAGGGGAATGATTTCTGCCCGTCCGCCCTCGTTAATCCATCCTTTGGAAGGGGAACGGCGTTTGAACTCGGCAATAATGCCGGATTCTGATGCCAATAGCGCATGCTTCATAGAAGAAGGATAGAAATCGGCAATGGATTCTGCTCTTCGATGAATCTCATGTTCAGAAAGTTGCTGTTTGAACAGCTCTACCTCTGTGCGTTTGTGGGCTACTATTTCCTGTAGAATATCCATGGTCGCATTATGAATTAATCTCGGCAAACTTCTTGAAAGTCTTCAGTGCTGCACCACTGTCAATGCTTTCGCGAGCAATGCTAATGCATTCCTCGATGCTCTTTTGACCTTTCTCCAACACCTGAATACCGAAGGCAGCATTAGCAAGTACGATGTTCTTTTGGGCAGGCAGGGCACGATTTTCCAGTACGGCATCAAAAATCTGGGCTGCCTCTTCCTCTGTGGCACCGCCTACCAGTTCTTCTGGTTTGGCAATATCGAAGCCCAGATCCTGTGGTTTGAAGATACGTTCATAGTTATTAGTTGTCACTTTGAAATCGCCGGTGAGTGAGATTTCATCATAGCCGTCGATACTGTTGACAATACCATAGTCAATACCAATCTTCTGATACACATTATTATATAGACGCATCTGGTCAAGATTGGCAACACCCAGTAATTGGCATTTAGGTTGACTTGGATTCACCAAAGGACCAAGCAGATTGAAGATGGTGGGGAACTGCAGCGCTTTGCGAATAGGACCGACAAACTTCATCGCCTTCGCGAATAGTTGGGCATGCAGGTACACTATGCCAGCCTCGTCAATGGAGCGGTTCAGTCTGTCGAGGTCGTCAGTGAACTTGATGCCATGGTGTTGAATTACATTAGAAGCACCCGATACGGAAGTGGCAGCGTAATTACCATGTTTGGCTACCTTGTAACCAGCACCGGCAATGACAAAGCAACTCGTTGTTGAAATATTAAAAGTATTCTTACGGTCGCCACCTGTTCCGACAACATCAATATAGCGGTCGGCATTCAGGATGGCAGGAACGCCGGTTTCCAAGATACCGTCACGGAAGCCAAGCAGTTCGTCAACAGTTACGCCACGCATTTGCAAGGCAGTGAGCAGGGCAGTAATCTGTTCGTTAGGGAATTCGCTCTGTGTGATACCAATAAGAATATTCTTCATTTCCTCGCGAGAAAGTTCCTCGTGGTTAAGCATCCTGTTGAGGATGTCTTTCATTGTCTGTTCCATATTGTTTCTTTTTTGTGTTATTTCGTTATTTCGTTATTTCGTTATTACGTTATATCGTTATTACGCTGATTAGAGGAATAACCAATTTTGCAACATTTTCTTGCCATCGGGCGTGAGTACGCTCTCCGGATGGAATTGTATGCCGCGTACGTTAAGTGTCTTGTGTTTCAATGCCATAATCTGCCCTTCGTCACTTTCGGCAGTAATCTCCAGACACTCAGGAAAATCTTCCTTACTAACGACCCAAGAATGATAGCGCCCCATGGTGATGCGAGAGGGTAGGCCGGAGAAAATTTCATCATTGCCCCATTGAGTTCCCTCGGTAGCAACTCCATGGAACACATCACTCAGATTCTCCAGTTTCCCGCCAAACACTTCGCCAATGGCCTGATGGCCTAAGCAAACACCAAGGATAGGCTTCTTGCCGGCATAGGTGCGGATGACGTCCAACAGCAATCCTGCTTCTGAGGGAATGCCAGGACCGGGTGAAAGGATAATCTTGCTGAATGGCTCCAGTTGGGAAAGTTCAAACTGATCGTTTCTATAAACGGTCACCTCCGCACCCAGTTCCTTGACTAAGTGGGCAAGGTTATAGGTGAACGAGTCGTAATTATCGATAATGACTATTTTCATAATTCTTCAGCTTTTAAGATGGCACGGCGCAAAGCACCAAGTTTATTGTTTACTTCCTGTAATTCGTATTCTTCATTGCTCTTGGCAACGATACCGCCTCCGGCCTGGAACCAGAGTTCACCATTGCGCGACACAAAGGTACGGATAGTGATAGCCTGATTGAGACTGCCGTTAAGTCCGATGTACCCGATACATCCGCCATAAGCACCACGATTGTGTGGTTCATACTCACTGATCAATTGCATGGCACGAACTTTAGGAGCTCCACTCAATGTTCCGGCAGGGAAGGTGTCGATAAAGGCCTTGATAGGGTCTGCCCCTTCATTCAGCTCCCCACTGACACGACTGACAAGATGGATAACGTGAGAGTAATATTGCAAGTCCTTATAGAAATCAACCTTCACTCCGTGACAGTTGCGACTGAGGTCGTTACGTGCCAGATCTACCAGCATCACATGTTCGGCATTCTCTTTAGGATCGTTGCGTAGGTATTCAGCTCCTTCGCGGTCTTTTTCGGCATCACCGGTGCGACGGGTCGTGCCGGCAATAGGGTCAATGTAGGCTTTGTTGCCTTCAATCCTGCAATGAGTCTCTGGGGAAGAACCGAAGATGCGGAAACCGCCGAAATCAAAATAGAAAAGATAGGGTGAGGGATTGATGCTGCGCAATGCCCGGTAAAGCTTAAAGTCATCACCTTCATATTTCTGAATAAAACGACGCGAGAGTACTATCTGGAAGACATCACCGCGCAGACAGTGTTTAATGCCCCGGCGGATATTTGCCTTGTGCTCTTCGTCTGTCAGTGTAGATTGGACATCGCCGACTGGGTGAAAGTCGTAAGCCTGTACATTGGTCTTGTTCATGGCTTTGAAGACATCATTCAAACTGCTTTCGTCGCCAAGTGACACTACGGTGAGCTGATTGTTGAAGTGGTCGAATACAATCACCACCTTATACAATATATAGAGCATGTCGGGGGCATCGTTCTTGCTTTGTGTCTCATCCTTGACGTCAATATTCTCGAAATAGCGAACGGCATTAAAGGATGTGTAACCGTAGAGTCCGCAATACTCGGCATGCTGTCCCTCCACGTTGATGTGGTCAATCAGGGCATGAATGGCTTCCGCAGTACCGTATTCTGCGGTGATGGCATGTTCTTCCTTCGACCCGTCAGGAAAACTAATGGTTGCTAAGCCGTGGCCTATGGCTACAGATGCTATTGGGTTGATACCGATGAACGAACGCGAATTATCCTTATCATGATAATCGGAACTCTCCATCAATGCGCTTTGTGGATAAATGTCACGTAGTCGCATATACACACCGACGGGAGTGTAAAGATCCGCAAGGATCGTTTTAGTGTTGGTTGAGAAATTAAAAGTTTCCATATTCGCCAGCCATTTCTTTATGTGATAAATAGGTTTCTACGTCTTTGTCACCTCTACCGCTGACAGTCAGCACGACGACGTCTTCGGGCTTGAACTGCACTTTGCTGAGTGCTGCAATAGCATGGGCACTTTCCAAGGCAGGGATGATACCCTCCATGCGGGTCAGTTCATAAGCTGCTTTCACTGCTTCGTCATCGTTGATGGAGTAAACAGTTGCCCGATGCTGAGAGGCCAGATTGGCATGCATGGGACCGATGCCTGGATAGTCAAGACCCGCAGAGATGGATTCTGCCTCAATGATTTGTCCGTCGGGAGTCTGCATGACCAGTGTCTTTGCCCCATGCAGAATTCCCAGTCTGCCGGCATGGATGGTAGCTGCGGTATGACCGGTATCAGCTCCCAGACCACCTGCTTCGGCTAAGATGATGCGTACACGCTCGTCGTCAATATAATGGTAGATGGTTCCTGCTGCATTACTGCCACCGCCTACGCATGCCATCAGAATATCAGGGTAATCGCGCCCTATTTTTTCCTGCAGTTGCTGCTTGATTTCTTCAGAGATAACACTTTGCAGGCGAGCCACCATGTCAGGGTAGGGATGAGGACCTACGGTACTGCCTATTATATAAAAGGTGTCGGTAGGATGACAGCACCAGTCACGGATAGCCTCATTAGTGGCATCCTTCAGCGTCCAGTTGCCCGTTTTGACGGGACGTACCTCAGCCCCCAACATCTTCATGCGTTCCACATTGACATGCTGACGCTCCACATCCAGAGCTCCTTGGTAAACAACACAAGGCATATCCATCAGTGCGCAAACCGTTGCTGTTGCCACGCCATGCTGTCCTGCCCCCGTTTCTGCTATGATGCGCTTTTTGCCCATCTTCTTGGCAAGAAGAATCTGCCCGATGGTGTTGTTAATCTTGTGTGCACCAGTGTGGTTCAGGTCTTCACGCTTCAAATAGAGTTGGCAACCATATTTCTCACTCATGCGCTTGGCATAATAAAGAGGAGAAGGGCGCCCCACATAGTCGCGTAGAAGTTGCATGTACTCTTTCTTGAATTCTTCCGACTCAATAATTGGCAAATACTCCTGTTTGAGTTTCTCAACAGTGGCATAGAGAATTTCCGGTACGTATGCTCCGCCGAATTCTCCATAGAATCCATTCTCGTCTACTAAAAATGATTTTTCCATATATTTTTATTGTTAAGTTCTTGTCTTTGACGTGAAAAGGGCTCGTCGCGTTAACGACGAGCCCTTCATATCTGTGGAACACATACGGCATCGTACCTCGCGACTATTCTAATCTCGAGTTGCGCCACCACCATGCATTCATTAATTTCGTCATCATGTTATATATAAGCGTTTTTATGTTTACGGCTGCAAATGTACATAGAATTCTTCTAATAAGCAAATTTTTTATTTGTTTTTTTTACGTTTTGATAGAAATATTGTAATTTTGCCGACGAAATGTAATAGTTTGACGATGAATATTCAACAATTCTTAAATCAGAATGATCATTTTGCGGCCGCTGCCGGTTGCGAAATTATAGAGATGTCAGAGGGTAGGGCTGTTGCCACCATGACGGTAACCCAATCACATTTGAATGCAGGTGGCGTTTGTCAGGGTGGAGCGTTGTTTACTTTGGCTGATTTAGCTCTGGCAGCAGTCATGAATGGACGCGGACAATTAACCTTCGGCATACAGAATAATATTATGTATCTGGCTTCTGCCAAGGAAGGTGATGTGCTAAGGGCTGAGGCTGTTGAGATAAATAATCATCATAAGATACCCTCAGTAGAGGTGCGTATTACCAATCAAGACGGATGCCTGTTGTGTCATGTAACAGGCTTGGCGTATCGGAAATCTGCACCTATTGTTACGGAATAAAGCAGTTTTTTTGAAAAAAGACAGTTAAAAATTTGTTTGTTTGCTGATTAAGTACTATATTTGCCGTCGATAAGTCATTGTCAGCCATTGTTTGACTACCTTATCATATTTATAAAGTGAGGTTGGTAGCGTCCTGCACCAACCTCTTTTTATGTTTCCAATAAGAACGAACTGAAATTATATCTCCCAGCCGATGGCAGAAGCACCAAGCACAGCTGCCGACGCTCCGTCAAGACCGCTTACCAAGAACTGCGCTTTATTGCGGAAAATGGGGAGTACGTGCTCATTGTATGCTTTCTTGATAGGTTCCATGATTAAGTCGCCAGCCTTTACCATTCCGCCGAAGAAGATAAATGCTTCAGGTGATGAGAATGCTGCGAAGTCGGCACAGGCCTCACCCAGCATGTGGCCGGTAAACTCGTAAATCTCTTTTGCCAGCTCGTCACCCTTACCGGCAGCAATGCTGACATCCAAAGAGGTGATGTCCTCCGGATTCATTTCACGAAGCAGGGAAGGGCGCTCTGTCTTGCTTAGCAGTTCGCGGGCTGTACGAGCCACACCGGTAGCAGAGCAGTAAGCCTCCAGACAGCCGGTACGTCCGCATCCGCACAAACGACCTTCGGCACCACGTACCATAGTGACATGGCCTAACTCACCGGCAAAGCCGTCGTGTCCATAGAGTAACTGACCATTAACCACGATACCGGAGCCTACACCGGTACCAAGCGTGATGACAATGAAGTTCTTCATGCCACGGGCTACACCGTAAACCATTTCTCCGATTGCAGCAGCATTGGCGTCATTGGTCAGGGCTACAGGAATGCCCAATGCATCGCTGAACATTTTACCCAGAGGCACGATACCGTCGTGAGCCCAAGGTAGATTGGGGGCGAACTCAATCGTTCCATTATAGTAGTTACCATTAGGCGCGCCGATACCCATTGCCTTGATTTTCTCAACACCTCCAACCTGTTCAATGATAGGCTGTAATGCCTCAACCGAAGCCTTGACATAATCTTCCACTGCCTCGAAACCGCCAGTCTTGATGGCGGTGGTAGCCTTAATCTCACCACGGGCATCAACAATGCCGAAAACTGAATTCGTTCCTCCTAAGTCTAAGCCAATGACATATGGCTTGATGTTTGCTTGATCGTTCATAATTTATAGTTTATTGTTTTTTATTGCTTGATGTAAACAGCCACAAAGGTATGAAAAAAGCACGATAATGCAAACTTTTAGGGCGAAAATCTTATTAATTCATTTAAAATTCGTACCTTTGCATTCGATATGCCGTTTCATGTACCTATTAATATATTAGATTTTATCGTCAAAGGCATGCTGATTGGTATGATTGCCTCAGCTCCAATGGGACCTGTCGGAATCCTTTGTGTACAACGTACATTGAACAAAGGACGCTGGTATGGTTTTGCCACTGGACTGGGTGCTGCGTTCAGTGATATCATTTATGCCGGTATAGCCGGATTCGGCATGTCGTTTGTTATGGATTTCATCACCAATGACCAAAACCGTTTCTATTTGCAGATTGTTGGTAGTGTGATGTTGTTATGCTTCGGATTGTTCACCTACCATACCGATCCTACCCGGAAGATGCACCAGTCAGGCGTGCAGAAGGGGTCGCTGTGGTATAATACTTGGACGGCGTTTCTCGTCACATTCTCCAATCCGTTGATAGTATTCCTTTTCATAGCCATGTATGCTCAATTTGCGTTTGTCCTTCCAAACCATCCGTTTGAAATGATTGTCGGCTTCCTGAGTATCGTAGGTGGAGCCATGCTATGGTGGTGGGGGCTGACCTGGTTGGTTGACAAAATACGCGCCAAGTTTGATGATTTCGGTATTCGTCTGATTAACCAGATTATCGGTGTGGCAGTGATTATCGGTTCGATTATCATGCTTTTGGGCTTGACCACGAATTTGCTGAGATTTTAGAATATGATAATAGCACAGGAATTAAGACGTAAGAACATAGCAGAATATTTGCTGTATATGTGGCAGATAGAAGATACCATCCGTGCCTTCGGGTGTTCGTTGAGTCGTATCCGAAGGGAATATATAGACCGTTTCGACTATACCGACGAGCAGAAAGAGGATGAAGCCGACTGGTTTGGCAATCTGATTCGTATGATGAATGAAGAAGGCTGTCGGGAAAAGGGGCATATACAAATTAATAAGGTGGTATTGCAACAGTTGGAGGAACTGCATGTCCAATTGCTGGGCAGCAGCAAGTTCCCTTTTTATAATTCAGAGTATTACAAGGTGCTGCCTTATATAGTTGAACTGCGTAATCACGGAGCCAATAAAGAAGAGAATGAGATAGAAACCTGTTTCAATTCCCTCTATGGAGTGATGATGTTGCGCTTGCAGAAGAAAGACATATCACTGGAGACGCAACATGCCGTCAAGGAGATTTCAACGTTCATCGGGATGTTGAACGACTATTATTTAAAAGACAAACAAGAACCCTTAGAATTCGAGTAGGATGAGTATATTGATAACAGGCTGTAACGGCCAGTTGGGCAATGAGATGCAATTGTTGGAGAGCCAATACCCTCAGTATCAGTGGTATAATACCGATGTGCAGGAATTGGATATAAGTAATCAACAGGCTATAGAACAGTTCGTTACAGCCCACGAAATTGACGGCATCGTGAATTGTGCAGGCTATACCGCTGTGGATAAGGCAGAGGAAAACGAAGAACTGTGTACCATGCTCAACCAGCATGCTCCTGCTTATCTGGCTGCTGCTGTAGAAAAACGTGGCGGATGGATGGTGCATATCTCGACCGACTATGTGTTTGACGGTACTCATCATACCCCGTATGTGGAAACTGACGAGCCCTGTCCCAATAGCGTCTATGGCCGTACGAAACTGGCAGGCGAACAGGAGGTGATGCAACATTGCAAACGGTCTGTGATTATCCGTACGGCATGGTTGTATAGCACTTTCGGCAATAACTTTGTGAAAACGATGATCCGCTTGGGTAAAGAGCGCCCCGAACTGGGAGTTATTTTCGACCAGATAGGCACTCCCACCTATGCAGGCGATTTGGCAAAGGTGATTATGGCTGTCGTTGAGAAAGGCATCATGCCAGGCATCTATCATTTCTCCAATGAAGGCGTTATTTCGTGGTATGATTTCACCAAAGCCATTCATCGCTTGGCTGGTATTACAACCTGTCATGTGCGCCCATTGCATACGACAGAGTATCCTACACCTGCCAACCGGCCCCATTATTCCGTATTGGATAAGACAAAGATAAAGACAGTATATGGTATTGAGATTCCTTATTGGGAGGAAAGTTTAAAAGATTGTATTGAGAAGTTATGAATCAGGAGATAGAAAGAAGACGAACGTTCGCGATTATTTCGCACCCCGATGCCGGTAAGACTACCTTGACAGAGAAATTCCTGTTGTTCGGTGGTCAGATTCAGGTTGCTGGTGCAGTGAAGAACAATAAGATAAAAAAGACGGCAACCTCCGACTGGATGGATATTGAGAAACAACGTGGTATCTCGGTGTCAACATCAGTCATGGAGTTCGACTATACCCCTGACGGGTCGGATATAGAGTACAAGGTGAACATCCTTGACACCCCGGGTCACCAGGACTTTGCCGAAGATACCTATCGCACCCTGACGGCTGTCGATTCAGCCATCATCGTGGTGGACGGAGCCAAAGGCGTAGAGACGCAGACACGTAAACTGATGTCTGTCTGCCGTATGCGCAACACGCCAGTTATTATCTTTATCAATAAGATGGACCGCGAAGGTCGTGACCCCTTCGATTTGTTGGATGAATTGGAGAAAGAGCTGGAAATCAAAGTACGTCCACTGTCGTGGCCCATCAACCAAGGTGCAAAGTTTAAGGGCGTCTATAATATCTATGAGCAGAAGCTCGACCTCTTCACCCCCGACAAGCAGCGCGTAACCGAAAAGGTGAGTGTTGAGCTCGATTCCGTCGAGCTCGATAATCGTATCGGTGAGCAGGATGCAGCCAAACTGCGTGAAGATTTGGAACTGGTGGATGGTGTCTATCCTGCATTTGATGTAGAGACCTATCGTTCTGCTGAGGTAGCTCCGGTATTCTTCGGTTCTGCGTTGAATAATTTCGGCGTTCAGGAGTTGCTCAATTGCTTCGTAGAGATAGCTCCCAGCCCTCGCGACACCAAGGCAGAGGAGCGTATGGTGAAACCCGAAGAACCTAAGTTCACCGGTTTTATCTTTAAGATTACCGCCAATATCGACCCCAATCACCGCTCTTGTATCGCTTTCTGTAAGGTGTGTAGCGGTAAGTTCCAGCGCAACCAGCCCTATCTGCATGTCCGTCAGGGTAAGACACTGCGTTTCTCGTCGCCTACTCAGTTCATGGCACAGCGCAAGTCAACCATCGATGAGGCATGGCCGGGAGATATCGTAGGTTTACCCGATAATGGTATATTTAAAATAGGTGACACGCTGACCGAAGGCGAACAGTTGCATTTCCGCGGACTGCCTTCTTTCTCGCCAGAATTGTTCAAGTATATCGAGAACGACGACCCCATGAAGTCCAAACAGCTTCAGAAAGGTATTGACCAGTTGATGGACGAGGGTGTAGCCCAGTTGTTTGTCAACCAGTTCAATGGTCGCAAGATTATCGGAACGGTGGGGCAGTTGCAGTTCGAGGTCATCCAGTATCGTCTGGAGAACGAGTACAATGCCAAGTGCCGTTGGGAACCCGTCCATCTCTATAAAGCCTGTTGGATTGAGAGCGACGATGCCGATGAACTGGAGAACTTCAAGAAGCGCAAGTACCAGTATATGGCTAAGGACAAAGAGGGGCGCGACGTCTTCCTGGCTGATTCCGGTTACGTGCTTTCTATGGCACAGGAAGACTTCAAGCATATCAAGTTCCATTTTACCAGTGAGTTCTGATGACAAGAGAAGAAGATATAAAGAACGCAGTGGAAGTGCTGCGGAAGGGTGGGGTAATCCTTTATCCTACAGACACCGTTTGGGGCATCGGATGTGATGCCACCAATGCTGAGGCTGTGAAGCGGGTATATGAAATCAAACAGCGCGACGATTCCAAAGCGCTCATCTGTCTGGTTGACAGCGATGCCCGTCTGCAGCGTTATGTACGCAATGTGCCCGACGTGGCATGGCAATTGATTGACAGTCTGAAGGACAGCGATAGCAAGCCCACCACGTTGATACTTGACGGTGCCATCAATCTGGCTCCGAATCTGATTGCGGAGGATGGCAGTATCGGTATGCGCATCACGCAGGAGCCTTTCTCCAAGGAGCTGTGCTATCGTTTCCAAAAGGCATTGGTCTCTACTTCAGCCAATATCAGTGGCGAGCCTGCAGCACAGAACTACTGCGATATTGATCCTCGTATTGTTGAGGCGGTTGACTATGTGTGTTGGTCACGCCGTCAGGAACATAAGCCCCATCAGCCTTCCAGCATCATCCGTTTGAAGGAGAATGGAGAGGTAAATATTATAAGGAAATAATGAGTAGTCAGCCGGAAAACATAGGAAAACAGACCTGGCAGCAGCAACTGCACCAATGGCGGGTGGAGCATGTCAGCGACCGTATGTTCCTGCTGGTGCTTGCCTTTTTCGTAGGGTTGTTTGCTGCTGTAGCTGCCTTCGTCTTGCATGGTATGATCAACCAGATTGTGGCATTGCTGACAGGTCAGTTCAGGGCTACGGGTTATAACTGGTTGTATCTGGTGTACCCTGTTATCGGTATTTATCTGACCTCCCTTTTTGTACGTCATATCGTGAAGGATAATATCTCGCATGGTATTACCCGTATCCTGTATGCTATATCTTCCAATAAATCGCGACTGAAAGCGCATAATACGTGGTCGAGCGTCATCGCATCGGCTATCACCATTGGTTTTGGCGGTTCGGTGGGTGCTGAGGCCCCCATCGTGCTCACGGGTTCTGCTATCGGTTCTAATCTGGGACGTATATTCAAGTTAGACAGCAAGACGCTGATGACCCTCGTGGGATGCGGTGCTGCGGGTGCTATTGCGGGCATCTTCAAAGCCCCGATAGCCGGTCTGGTCTTTACCCTTGAGGTTCTGATGATTGATTTGACGATGGCGTCACTCTTGCCCATTCTCATTTCTTGCGTCACTGCCACCTGCTTTACCTATATATTAAGTGGTAACGAGGCGCTGTTCTCTTTCCACCTTGATTCCGACTGGACCGTTCAGCGCGTGCCCGCCACCATTCTGTTGGGTATTTGTTGCGGATTGGTGAGTCTCTATTTCATTCGCACCATGAACGCCTGCGAGGATATGTTTGCCCGTTTCAAGGATAAACCTTACGTTCGCTTGGTTATTGGCGGTTTGATACTGAGTACGCTGATCTTCCTTTTCCCCGCACTCTATGGCGAGGGCTACCATAGCATCAATCTGTTGTTGAACGGTAAAACGGAGGCCGACTGGAATCAGATATTAGACAATTCTCTTTTCTATGGTCAACACGAATTCCTGATAGGCTATCTGGCACTGGTGCTCTTCACCAAGGTGTTTGCTACCAGTGCCACGAACGGTGGCGGCGGTTGCGGTGGTACGTTTGCTCCTTCGCTGTTCATCGGTTGCTTCACGGGCTTCCTGTTTTCCCGCCTGTGGAATATCAATCAAGTGGGTGTCTATGTGCCGGAGAAGAATTTCGCCTTGCTGGGTATGGCTGGTGTGATGTCGGGCGTGATGCATGCCCCGTTGACGGGTATCTTCCTGATAGCCGAGATCACCAGTGGCTATAATCTCTTCGTACCGTTGATGATTGTCTCGGTTTTTGCCTATCTCACTATCATTATCTTCGAGCCCCATAGCATTTATGGTATGCGACTGGCTCGTCAGGGCAAATTGATTACCCACCATACCGACCATGCCGTCCTGACGCTGATGAGTCTGGACTCCGTGATTGACCGTGATTACCAGGGAGTTGACCCCGATATGGAGTTAGGACAGATTGTCCATAAAATCAGTCGCTCGCGTCATAATGTATTGCCGGTAACCGATGCGGCAGGATTGCTCTTGGGCGAAATCAATATCGTTAAAATACGTCACGTGGTGTTCCGCACCGAACTGTATCACCACTTCAAGGCCAGTCAGCTGATGGTACCGCCCGCCGCCGTCCTGGACGATGGCACGTCGATGACCGAAGTGATGCGTACCTTCGAACGGACCCGTGCCGATTGGTTGCCCGTATTGGATGAAGACCATCATCTGAAGGGATATATTTCACGTGAACGGATGTATAGTACCTATCGCAAGATGGTGCATGATTTAAGCCAAGATTAAAATGATGAAGAAAGAAGATTTGCGTATCGTGTTTATGGGTACACCGGAGTTTGCTGTCGAGACACTGAAAGCTTTGGTGGAACATCATTATAACGTAGTGGCTGTGGTGACGCAACCCGATAAACCCGTGGGGCGTCATGGTTCGGTATTGCAGCCCTCAGCCGTCAAACAATACAGTCTGGAACATGGTCTGCCTGTGCTCCAGCCGGAGAAGATGAAAGACCCTTCCTTCCTGGAGGCCCTGCGCTCCTACGAGGCAAATCTTCAGGTGGTGGTTGCCTTCCGTATGTTGCCCGAGGTGGTATGGGCGATGCCTGAGTATGGCACGTTCAATGTCCATGCCGCCCTGCTGCCCCAGTACCGTGGTGCGGCTCCCATCAATTGGGCAGTGATTAACGGTGAGACCAAGACGGGTGTCACAACCTTCTTACTCGACCACGATATTGACACTGGTCGCATCATCATGCAGCTGCCCTTCGACATCCCCGATGATGCAGACGTAGAGTATGTCTATGACGGACTGATGCACTTAGGAGCCGAAATTTGTTTGCAGACCCTCGACCGCATCATCGCTGCCGACGGACATCCGGAAACGATGAGTCAGGAGGATGTGCTCAACTCTCAACTCTCCACTCTCCACTCATTACCCCCTGCTCCCAAAATCTTCAAGGAGACGTGCGAAATCAATTGGAACCAGTCGGCTAAGAAAGTCTATGACTTCGTGCGCGGACTGAGTCCATATCCGGGAGCGTGGACCACACTCGTTTCGCCGGATGGCAAGGAGACCGTGCTGAAGATTTACAAGACGCGCAAGACAGGGCAGGCAGGTCCTTCCGCTGTCGGTCAGATTGCTGTTCAGCAAAAGGCGCTCTTGGTGGCTGCTCAGGACGAATGGCTCGCCATCGAGGAACTGCAACTGGCAGGTAAGAAACGTATGTCGGCGCGCGATTTCCTCAACGGCATGAAAGATATAGAGAGCTATACGATACGATAAATAATGTTAATCATATAATAAACACAGCGGGCTGTCCGTTTGAAAAGTAGAAACAGTTAAAATCAAGTTGCCTATGCACATTTCTACTCAAGAACAGTTAATTCAGCCCCGTGAGTCAACCATCCTGCTCATCAAGCAGATGGCGCGAATGTATAGAACAGAAAAAAGACCGGACGGCACCCATGTGGTGGTAGGTCTGAATTAAAAATTTGAAGATATATGACAAAAGTATCACCTTCATTGCTCGCAGCCGATTTCCTTCATCTCGACCGCGACATCGAAATGATTAATCGTAGTGAGGCCGATTGGCTTCATTTGGACGTGATGGATGGTGTTTTCGTACCCAACATCTCCTTTGGCTTCCCTGTTTTGGAGGCCGTTGCATCCATGTGTAAGAAACCTTTAGACGTACATTATATGATTGTGCACCCTGAGCGTTATATCAAGCAGACGGCAAAATTGGGGGCTATGATGATGAATGTGCACTATGAGGCTTGCGACCATTTGCATCGCACGGTTCAGGAAATCCATGATGC
Organism: Prevotella sp. UBA2711; assembly: GCA_002354095.1. Classification (GTDB taxonomy): domain Bacteria; phylum Bacteroidota; class Bacteroidia; order Bacteroidales; family Bacteroidaceae; genus Prevotella. The sequence continues at coordinate 41,416 of DEKX01000018.1, forward strand.
AGGCATGAAAGCCGGTGTAACACTGAATCCTTCCACACCCGTGTCGTTGCTGGAGGATATCATCGGTGATGTCGATATGGTATTGCTGATGAGTGTCAATCCCGGTTTCGGCGGTCAGAAGTTCATTGAGAATACCATTCTGAAAGTGCAGCGCCTCCGTAGGATGATTGACGAGAAGGGCTGTCAGACGCTGATAGAGGTAGATGGCGGCGTGCAGGGCGAAACGGCTCCGCGTTTGGTGAAGGCTGGTGTCGATGTGCTGGTCAGCGGCAGCTATGTGTTCAAGGCTGCCCAGCCCGAACAGGTTATCAGGGAGCTGCGAGGGCTCTCTTGATAGTCGAAGTCTCGTTAAAACTCCATATCCAGCTGCATGTGGTTCTTCTTGGCCATGCGGCGCATGTTGAGGATTGCATAGCGCATTCGTCCGAGTGATGTATTGATGCTGACTCCGGTAATTTCAGCAATCTCCTTGAACGATAAATCCAGATAATAGCGCATATACACCACTTCACGTTGGTTGGCAGGCAGCATGCTTATCATGTGGCGTACGTCGGCCCTGATTTGATTGTTGACAAACTCCATCTCGCGATTGCCTTCCTTCAGTTCGTCGGAGGTCAGATTACTCAAGTCATTGTCGTCATTCGGCTCCACGATGTGGGCACTCTTGATGCGGCGGAACTTGTCGATGATGGCATTATGGGCAATGCGTGTCAGCCAGAAGTAGAACTTGCCGGTATCTGTATATTTGCCATCTTGCAGGTAGATGATAGCCTTGATGAACGTATCTTGGAAGATATCGTTAGACAGGTCGTAGTCATGAACCACGAACTGAATATAGTCGAACACTTTCTGTTGGTTTCTTGCCAATAACTCGTCAAAAGCCTTGTTGTCACCTGCTGCATAGAGAAGAGCTAACTCCTCGTCAGTACGGTTTGCGAATGTCTTCATACCTCAATTGTTTTAATTCGAGTAGAAGTTTTTCCTATAGGCAATTGGAATTTAGTTATTAACTATTAATGATTATTTCGTTTGCAAAAATAAGTAAAATAATTGTTACTGCCAAATAAAAAGGAAGAAAAATAGCCAAAAAACTGATAAAGGCAGCTTCGAGGGCTGCCTTTATCGCTTATTTTGCCAGTTGCAACAGATACTTTCCGTAGTCGTTCTTTGCCATCGGTTCAGCCACCTTCCTGAGCTGTTCCTTGGAAATCCAGCCTCGTTTGAAGGCTATTTCTTCCAGACAGGCTACCTTCAGTCCCTGGCGTTTCTCAATCACTTCTATGAATGTCGAGGCTTCCGACAGGGAGTCGTGGGTACCGGTGTCGAGCCATGCAAAACCGCGTTGCAGGGTCTGTACCTTCAGGTTCTTCTGCTTCAGGTATTCTTGGTTGACGGTGGTAATCTCCAGTTCTCCGCGCGCAGAGGGCTTGATGTTCTTGGCTATCTCCACCACGCTGTTGGGGTAGAAGTAAAGACCTACTACCGCATAGTTGGATTTGGGGTTAGCGGGCTTTTCCTCAATGCTCAGGCAGTTGCCGTCGGCATCGAATTCAGCCACGCCGTAGCGCTCAGGGTCGTTCACGTAATAGCCGAAGACGGTAGCCTGACCGTGTTTCTCGGCATTCTCCACGCTCTGTTTCAGCAGTCCTGTGAAACCGCTGCCGTAGAAGATGTTGTCGCCCAAGACCAGGCACGCACAGTCGTTGCCGATGAATTTCTCGCCGATAATGAAAGCCTGCGCCAGTCCGTCGGGCGATGGCTGTTCGGCATATTCAAAATGCACACCAATCTCCGAACCGTCACCTAACAGACGCTTGAAGCCAGGCAGGTCGTAGGGGGTCGAGATAATCAGAATCTCGCGGATACCAGCCAGCATCAGCGCCGAGATAGGATAGTATATCATCGGCTTGTCGAAAATGGGAATCAACTGCTTCGAGATACCTTTCGTGATGGGGTAGAGGCGTGTTCCGCTACCGCCTGCCAATACAATTCCTTTCATATTCTTCGCTTTTTATTTGATTTTCGCTGCAAAGTTAGAAAAAAAATTGTAACTTTGCACCGTTTAATCAAATAAATTATGGGATTCTTTTCAAAACTATTCGGTCGCAAAGGCGACGATGAACAACAGAAAGCGGGAGGCATGGAGGATTTCATGACCCTTATCCGCGTATATTTTCAAGCAGTAATGGCTTCTGATTTGGGTATCACCAACTTGGCTGCTTTGCCCGACTTACGTGTGTTCAAAGCCACACTGCATGTTCCTACACAGAACAATAAACTCGGTCTGGCGGAGAAGTCGCGGTGTAAGAAGATGCTGAAGGACATCTATGGCATGAGCGACGACTTTACCAAGGAGATTGAGGCAAGCATCCGTAAGCGCTGCAAGAAGCCACAGGACATCCAGACCTACATGATTCAGTTCTCTGCCTTCTCGCAGGACCTGATGATGCTGACGGGTAACCTGATGAAGTTCAAACTCCGTGTACCCAGTTTCTTCAAGAGTGCCATCTACACCATGACGGAAAAGACGGTGAACGACATCTTCAACAAGAACGATTTCTCGGATGCCGGTGTGATGAAAACCGTGGTGGCTATCCGCCAGTACGACCAGAAGTTAGGCTTCTCCCAGCAGTGGGTTACCGACTTCGTTTATCGTGTGGTGATGCTGGCAAAGAAGGAAAAACGTACCGCAGATACCGAAACAAAATAAAAAACGTTAAAATCTTTACATAAAGGAAAGCCGTTCACGGAAAATATACTACCTTTGTGAAGAAAAGTGGGATGTTATGACGCCGAATGAGAAAACGATAGCCAACTTTGAGACTCGTCTGAGGCAAATGATACTCCGGTTTCAAGAACTGAAAAAGGAGAATCAGGAACTTTATGCGATGGTCGATAAGAACGAGCAGGACATCAAGCAACTGCAGGCTAAGTTGGACCAGGAGCAGCAGAACTATAACTCACTGAAAATGGCTAAGATGATTGAAATCACCGACGGCGACCTGGACGGCGCCAAGGAACGATTGTCGAAGCTGATTCGTGATGTCAACAAATGCATTGCAATCCTTAGTGACCAAGAACAATAGGTTGAACAAGCAAAATGGCAGATCAAAGTAAACTAAATATCCGGTTGCATGTCTATGACGAGGAAATCGAAGTCAAGATTAATCGCGAGGACGAAGAGTTCTACCGCAACGCAGCCAAACTCATTACCGATCGCTACAACGCTTACGCTCAGGCATACAAGGGGCGTAAGTCGGAACATACCATATCGCTGATGACGCTCGTCGATATCGCGCTATTGTATGAAAAGGAGCGTTCGCACAACGATACTGCCCCCTATGATGATGTTCTTGCCCGCCTCACGAAAGAGATGGAAGATGCTTTGGGCCCGTCACGCTGACGGTTTGAGAACATTAACTCAATATATACATTAATTATTTATGAACATTATTGTTGCTATTATTGCCATCGCTGCTGCCCTCGTTCTGGGTGGCGTGTGTGGCTTTTTGATTTTCCGCTTTGTTATCAAGGGAAAATATAATGAAATGGTAAGCGCAGCCAACAAAGAGGCTGAGGTAATCAAAGAGAAGAAACTCTTGGAGGTGAAGGAGAAATTCCTCAACAAGAAGAGCGAGCTGGAGAAGGAGGTGCAACAGCGCAACCAGCACTTCCAGCAGAACGAGAACCGTCTGAAGCAGCGTGAGATTTCACTGAATCAGCGTCAGGAGGAATTAGGCCGCCGCAAGAACGAACTCGACAATCAGCAGACACGTATCGACAATGAGAAGAAACTGCTGGCTCTGAAGAACGAGGAACTCGAGAAGATGCAGATGCAGGAGCGTACCAAGCTCGAAGAGCTCTCCGGTCTGAGTGCTGAAGAGGCTAAGGCCCGCTTGGTGGAGGCTATGAAGGACGAGGCTAAGACCGACGCTGCCAGCTACATCAACGAAATCATGGACGAGGCGAAGCTCAATGCCAATGCACAGGCAAAGAAGATTGTCATCCAGACCATTCAGCGTGTAGCCACTGAGACGGCTATCGAGAACTCAGTCAGTGTGTTCCACATCGACAATGACGACGTGAAAGGCCGCATCATCGGTCGTGAAGGCAGAAATATCCGTGCTTTGGAGGCTGCCTGCGGTGTTGAAATCGTAGTGGATGACACGCCCGAGGCTATCGTTATCTCTGCCTTCGACCCCATTCGCCGTGAAACCTGCCGCCTGGCGCTCCATCAGTTGGTGAGCGACGGCCGTATCCACCCCGCCCGTATCGAGGAGGTGGTAGCCAAGGTGAAGAAACAGCTGGAGAACGAGGTCATCGAGACCGGTAAGCGTACAGCCATCGACTTGGGTATTCACGGTCTGCACCCCGAACTGATTCGTATTATCGGTAAGATGAAGTATCGTTCTTCTTACGGTCAGAACCTGTTGCAGCATGCCCGCGAAACAGCCAACCTCTGTGCGGTGATGGCTGCTGAGTTAGGTTTGAATCCTAAGAAGGCCAAGCGTGCCGGACTGTTGCACGATATTGGTAAGGTGCCCGATGAGGACACCGAGGATCCACACGCAATCTACGGTGCCAAGATAGCCGAGAAATACAAGGAGAAGCCCGACATCTGCAATGCCATCGGTGCCCACCACGACGAGATGGAGATGCAGACCCTTCTGGCTCCTATCGTGCAGATTTGTGATGCCATCAGTGGTGCCCGCCCCGGTGCCCGTCGTGAAATCGTAGAGGCATACATCAAGCGTCTGAACGATTTGGAGGCTATTGCCATGAGTTACCCAGGTGTCACCAAGACCTACGCCATTCAGGCTGGTCGTGAGTTGCGTGTCATTGTCGGTGCCGACAAGATGGACGATGCTGAGAGCGAAGCACTCAGCGGCGAGATAGCCACCAAGATTCAGAACGAAATGACCTATCCCGGTCAGGTGAAGATAACGGTTATCCGCGAAACACGCTCCGTAGCGTATGCAAAATAAAAGCAAAAGGCTTGGAAAAATCCAAGCCTTTTTTCTTACCTCAACTCATCCATCGGATACACAACGCCCCACTGACGTCGCAGTTCGTCCATCAGCTGCATGATGTAAAGCGTCTCGTCCAGCGGCATATAGGGCGTCTCGGTCAGTCCCTGTGCCAGTGCCTCCTTGCAAGCCAGAAATTGGTATTCATAGCCCGTTATCTGCTTCGGCACGCTGATTTCCTCCACGAAGATGCGGTTGCGCTTATACACCCTGACTGTCTGCGGATTGTTGATGTTGTCAACAATCAGATAACCCTCCGTACCGCAGATGGTACCCTGGTTGTCGTTCACCGCACATGCCGTCGATTGTATGTTCGCCATGATACCACCCTCCATGCGCCATGAGATGCAGTTGGTCAGGTCCATGCCCGTGTCCGACTTCATACATTGCGACTCCGTCTGTTCTATCTTCGCATCGCAGAACATACGCACGAAGTTGATGCCATAGACGCCCAAGTCCAACAGCGCACCGCCGCAGAGGTCAGCCCTCATGATGCGAGGCTTGTTGCCCATGCTGTAGCCGATGCTGCCTGTCAGCAGTCGCAACTCGCCCAGTCTGCCACTCTTGATGATGTCTCGAATGGTTTGTACGATGGGTTGATAGCGGGTCCAGATAGCCTCTGCCACGAAAACCTTTTTCTCCCTCGCAGCATCCACTATCCGGCGTGCCTGCCGGTAATTGGCTGTAAAAGCCTTCTCCACCAGACAGGGCTTACCCTTCGCGATCGCTTCCATCGTCACGTCGAAGTGATGGGAGTGGGGTGTCGCCACATACACGAGGTCGATGTCCTCAGCGTCCAGCAGTTCCGAATACGAACCGTAGGCGCATGGAATATTCCATTTCCGGGCAAATTCCTCCGCTTTCTCCAGTGTCCGTGAAGCCACCGCCTGACAGGTCACACCCTCCAAATCCTTGATGGTGATGGCAGCTTTCTCGGCTATCCATCCTGTGGCAATAATGCCAACGCGCAATTCTTTCTGTTTCATCATATCTGCAAAGATAGCATTTTTTTCTAATTCATCTCCTTTTTTTTGCAAAATTCCGGACTGCACTCGAATATTTTCTGGATTGCACTCGAAATAGTTTTCCACTGCACTCCAAAAATTTTCCTTCTTGTTTCGACATTGCTTTCATTGTTAGACAGAATAACAGCTTAAAGACAGAATAACATATTAACAGATATAGATTCTCGTAATGAAACTCCTTGAAACTCGTAATGAAACTCCCAGAAACTCGTAATGAAACTGATACTTTTAACCCCGTTTTCCGTCGTTTATAAGCCTTATTTTGCCGAAAATACCTCTAATTTGCCATTTTGCCACCATTTTGTCACACGTAATGCACTGATTATCAATGAGTGTTGCAAAATGACATTGGTTGCATTAAGATTAAAAACTTCTTGTAGCTAATCAGAAAGGTTTCAAGGCTGGGTTATTGGCTTTGCGGATAGCCATGCATTCCATCTCTACCAACCATCCGGGACGGCAGACGGAGGCGTGGACAATGACGTAGGGCTTGCCAGGGAAACGCTCTTGGTGGAGCTGACGGACAACCTGATAATCGGAAATGTCACGCAGATAGACAATCATGTAGGCTACATCTTCATAAGTGCACTCCGCTTCGGCAAGAAGGGTCTCTACGTTTTCCCACATGCGCTCGGTCTGCTTGATGATGTTCTTGGGATATTTGATTTCGCCCTTGTTGTTGATGCTGGCAGTGCCTGAGATGAATACATGGCGACGGTCCTGATAGTCAACACGCGTGCCACGTTCGAAACTGACACCATAGTCGCTGGTGCGGTTGAGGTGGGTGGGTGCATAGAGATAGTGAATCTGCTCCTGCTGGATGCCGGCAATGGCATAGTTGTCCATCTGCGACAGCACGTTGGGGTCAGCCTGTCTGCCCCCGATGCCTGTAGAGGCTATGAAGTGGGTGTTGACGGTAAGACCTTGGGTGAAGAAGAACTGATTGCGGGCACGGACGACACCGCCGTAGTTGAGATCGACATCGTTGACGAAGAGCCACGTGCGTATGCTGTTGTCCTTCAGGGTGCATCCTTCTTCCAGCAGTTGCATGTTATACTCATTGAACAGCAGGCGCGTCTGATACTCTGAGTTTGCTGCCAGATTATGGGCGCTCCCGTTCCACAGATGCTTGAAACCATTGTGCTCGACAGCGTAGAGACCGCTATGAGTGATGGATGTCCGTACACCCGTCATGAAATACACCCAGAGGGCTATCTTGGTGCCGTCGAGCGGTGCCTGCTGGATGATACTCTTGGCGCAGTCGGTCATGTCGGCTACAATCACATCGTCCTGCTGGTTAGCAGCATCGCTGAGGAAATAGCGCTTGAAGACAGCCTGCGCACCGGGCAGTTCCTGTTCCACCAACAGACTATAGGCATTGAGTATAGCCTCCAACTGATTGACGAAGGGAAGTCCGGGTTGGCTGATGTGAATCATCGCATGATATTCAGTGACCTCAGTTCCGTTGTTGAACTCACAGATTTCTACAAGTGTTTTATCGAAGGTGATAGTTTTATATTCCATTGCTTTCAATTTGTCTGCAAAGGTAATAAAAATTACGCATAACTATGCATTCCACCTAAAAAATAATTTACTCCGAAGTAAGTCATGAGGATGGTGAGGAAGGCTAACGTCATGAATAAGTGGTAATTACGCGTTTTCCGGAGGAAGGGCAGCGACTGTTCGTGAACGCCGACGGCATAAATCATGAAGGTGATGAGCGCCCACGTTTCCTTGGGGTCCCAACTCCAATAGGTGCCCCACGAGATATTTGCCCAGATGGCACCGATGAAGATGCCGAGTCCTAAGCAGGTGAGGGCAGGGAAGAGGAAGAGCTGGGAGAGCAGTTTCAGTTCTTCTGCCTGTCGGGGCATGACGAATGCCGTGATGCCGCAGATGCACGTCAGGGAGAGTAGTGCGAACGACATCATGATGACGCTGACATGGATGGTCAGCAGGGGGGAATTGAGCACGGGCATGAGATGGCTGATCTGCGGGTCCATCTGCGAGATATGACTCACCAGCAGGAAGAATCCTGAAAGCAGGAAGCCGAAGGTGAGCATTACGGGGAACCAGCGACAGATAATCATGGAAATCAGCATGATGCTCCAAGCGAGGAAGAGCATGGTCTCGTAGCCGTTCGCCATCGGAATATGTCCGGTGATGATCCAACGGAGTGCCAGACAGAACGACAAAGCCAGGAATGCAGCTAACAGAATGCAACGCTGGAAGAGATAGGTGGATTTCATCTTGTTGAAGATGAGCAAGAGGAAGGAGAGTATGCCCATCGTAAGGCACACCATGAACAGGATGGTTGCAAAAGCCACCTTGTTATAGATGCGCTCAGCCTTCACCTGCGTTTGGGTGGGCAATGACGCGGCACCAAACGTCTTCTGGTATTGCTGCATCTTGTCGAGGAAAGCATTGGCACGCTGATAGTTGCCAGCCTGCACCTCGCCATTGAGCAGGGTGAACACCTCACGGATATATTTCTGATGCTCGGCGTCCATGGTAGCGGGGAGATTGTCGGTAGGCGCATACCACACCGTCTGTCCATGCTCCTGATAGGGTAGGAGCTTTAGGGGAGTGCCCTTGTGCAGCTCCATGATGAGCATGATTTTCTCATCGACCTTGGCAGCCTGCTTGTGGAAACTTTCCTGCTGCTGACCTTGATAGTATTCCTGAATGTAGGGACCGAGGATATATCCGTTCTTGCCAAAGAAATACTGTTGAGAGGCATAGTCGGGAATGCGGAGGCGCGTCTTGAGTTCGGCACCCTTCACCTTGATGACGGGTTCGCGCGTCCAGTCATCATTGAAGAAGATAAAACCCGTGAGCACTTGTTCGGCGGTATAGTCGCCATAGGAACGCTTGCCGTAAATCTTCTTGGTGAAGTCGATGGCGAACGTCTGGACAGGACAGACACGGTCGTTATAGACCATAAACAGCTGGCCGAACTTATGGGCTGTCTCTTGCGGGAGAACACGAGGGGCGGCGTGGAGAGTGGAGAATGGAGAGTTGAGAGTTGAGAAAACAGTAATGACGAGCATCAATCCTCGCTTCAGAAGCGGCGAGCGCAACAGCCGGCGATAGGTGCCCTTCGGGTCGAAGAGCATCCAGATGAGCGAGATGAACAGAAGCGCATAACCCAGATAGGTGACGGGAATGCCCCAGGGGTCGCTGTTCATTGCCAGAACGCTGCCCTGCATGTCTTCATCGAAACTGCTCTGGTAAAGACGGACGGAATGGAAGGAGGCGATGTTGTTCATGGAAACCATCTCCTTCTTCTGCTCACGACCGTCGTCCATGGTGATGGTTGACACATAATCGGCGGCAGCACTGGTGCCTTCATGATATTGCACCTCGAAGCGGTTGAGTGTTACCTTGAAGGGCAGCGGATGGATGCGCATGTCGTCGGTCATATACTGGTCGGTTGACTGTCCTGTGCGGAGATATACGATACCTTTCTCGGCAGTGAGATGCGTGAGGAGGGCTCCCGACAGGATGACGACAAACGACAGGTGAAGCATGACGACAAACGCCTTGCGAACCTTTTGCCGGACAAAATAGGCCATGGCAGATGCCGTGAGAATAGCCCATAGCAGTGAGAACCACCAGGCTCCATAGAAGTAATCAGACACGTAAGAAGTACCTTGGTATTTCTCAACAATCGTGGCGACAGCCATGACGGCTATCACCACGATATAGAATGCTATGACAATTTTCTTCATGCTGTGCAAAATTACACATTATTTGCCAAATAGGCAAGAAATCGTGTATTAAATTGATTCAATGAACTTAACAACAGCGTAGCGATCGGCTTTGGGGAGATTATAGAACTTCTCGGCAGCACGATAGCCGTCGGACTGTTTGGAATAGGCGTGCCACATGATGGCCTCGATGACATTGCGGGCACGGCAGTCGTGCAGGCGGTCGTCGGCACCTGTCAACTGGCGAGACAGGCCACGTCCCCACAGTGGAGTGGTGCGGCACCAGCCCGTGCGGATGTCGTTCTCCATGTACAGGCGATGCTGTACCATATCGGTATAGGGCCAGATGGTCTGGTAGGGATACTTAGGAAGCATCTCGCTGGCATCCTTGCCGATGCTCTGGGCATAAGCCTTGATGCTGGCATCGACCCACATATTGTCGGCACCCGTCTTCCAAGAAGGACGGTGGCACTGGGCACAACCCATTTCGGTGAACAGCTTCTTACCACGCTGTACGTCCTTGTCGTCCAGATTACGGGCGGCAGGAACAGCCAAGCCACGGTGCCATACCATGAACTGGTAGTACTGCTTGTCGGACATTTCTTCCTCGCCTCCATAATACTCGTCGTTGAGGAGGTATTTCTCGAAGGTTTCCTTGTCTGCTATCGACGGGGTGTTCAGCACTTCATAGACACGTGCCTTGATACCCTCGTCAGTGCCGTCGGCATAGTAGGGGTGCAGGATGCTCAACGGAGAGGCACCATGCTCCTTGATATAGGCGATGACCTCAGCGTCCTCACTCTGAGCCTTAGCCCATGCTTTCGTGCTGTAGAGCCAGTGACGGTCGGAACGGGTCACATTGGTGATGTTCCAGATAGCGTTGGCACCGGCACCATCCTGCAGTGAGCCGCGGGTCATGGCATAGGTGAACTTCTTCACGATACCCTTGCCGCCATTGTGGCTTTTGGTGTCATTATAGCCTGCACCGTAATAGGCGGTGGCTGCAAAGTCATTGGCAGCCTTGTCCCACATAGCGGGGTTCAGGTCTACGTAAGGAGCCTCCTTGCGATACTGCTCACGCATGTCGTCATCGCTGATGGCATCGATAAGCCCAGTACCATAGACACCAATGGTAGACTCCAGACGAACCTCATAATTTGTAGGTACAGGGTTGGTGTTGAAAGCCGTGGGAGGGATCGTCACCTCGGGATAGATGAGGGCATACTTCTCACCATCGGGGAATGTCATAGACAGTCCGCTGGGCATCTTGGTGACGTCCTTCCACTCAATCTTAATCTGATTCTCGTCGATAGGAGCCTTGAAGGGCGACATGGCCTGCGTCTGTGGCATACCAGTTACCTCAGAGATATAAGGGGAGTTGCTGGTGGTGTAGCGTACACCATCCTCGGTATAGGCTCCCTCTGGGTGATAGATAACCAACAGATAGCCATTGCCGATGGTGTTGGCACGGTATTCCGTCTGGCGCTTGCCATGACCGTAACTGGGGTGGCAGGCAATACAGCCGTTGCGCACCCAGGCAGGACCAAGACCCTTACGGGGTGCTACATCGAAGGTGTAGAGATGTTCGAAGAAGTCTTCACCCGTGTTGAAGTCTTCTTCCATGGCTGCTGCAGCCGGTGTGATGGCAGAATAGCTGGCTTTTTCGGTCGTTCCCAACTGTCCGCCAGGATACCATTCCTCGGCAGTAAACACATCATTAGCCTTACCGAAGGCACTCTCTTCGGGAGTCAGTTCTCCGATACCGCCTGTGGTGGCATCATCGGAACAAGCGGTTAATGACAGGACTGCCATTCCGAGCATCACTTTTGATAGGTTTTTCAATTTAATCATGTTACTTATTTTAAAGGTTATTTGTTTTAATGGCTGAAGCGTCTCACCTTTTTAGGGTGAGGCGCTTAGCACTAAATAGTCTATGTCTGTCTATTTATTCCCAGTCATTATCGTCTTCAAAGTTAATATTCCAAATGGTGCAGCAATACTTTACGAAAGGAGAGGGCATATTGCTGATTGCCTTGATAGCGCGCACATAGGTGCTCTCTAAGTCCTGGTTGACACTCTCTTGCTTCACGCTGGCAAAGAAAGTGTGGAAACTGTATTTGTTGGCAGTCTTATCAGTAGAGCCCAACCAGATATTACGGATAGAGCGGATGTTGTCACGGAAGTCAGCAATAGAGTTATAGCTGTAAGGTGACTCCACGTATGACACGTCACCGGCTGAGAAGGGATTGGCAATCTTTGCGGTACCTACCTCATTGGCAATACCTACACAGCTGCCCTCATCGTCAGAGAGTACCTGAGCAATCGCTGCCTTCAGTGATTTGAAAGTGCTCTTGCTGTTAACACCGGCACCTACCAGATTCTCACCATAGCTCAGTCCGTTCTCTGTGGTATAGTCAAGACCGGCAGCCTTTACGACAGACACACGGCTGGCATTTGCCGTTGTCTCTCCCTCCCATGCTACCTGTAACTGGAAGCAACGCTGCTTCAACAGGGTGCAGATGGTCTGAGCGTATGCCAGTTCTTGCTCACCGGTAATCTTCTCGAAACCCTTATAGGTGTCTGTTCCTTGGAACTCTGCGACCTTACGGGGCTGACCGTCACGGAAGAGGATGAACTCCATAGCATGGAAACCGAGGATGGTGGCATCGTTCAGCATCTCTTCACTCATGCCATTGTTGAAGTAGCTCAACAGCAAAGAACGGTTCAGAGGCCATGAGTCGATGGTCGGGTCGATATCGAAGTCTGAGGCGGCACCCATCAGGAAAGCCTCAGAACGCTCCCAATAAAGACGGGCTGCCTTGAAGTCTTCGCATGCCTTGTTAATCTGGGACTGTGTGATGGTGCTGACGGTGAGATCCTTCAGTGTCTTTTCCAAGTCCTCTACATTGTCAGCGAGATTGGTATAAGTTGGTACGATTACATTGTCAACTAAGTTGTCGAGTACCAGATACAGATAAGACTCTTGAATATCAGTGAGTTGAGATGAAGCAATGATGGCATTGGCAGCTGTCAACTCGTCAGCCAAATCGACACAACCGTCAATGGCTGCATTACCAAATGCCTTGTCGGTATAGCCAGATGTGTTGGATGCATAAGAGTCGTTATCCACAATCGGGTTTGTTGTTACGATGTTGAATTCTTTGGAATCGCCACCGTCTCCACCGCCTTTGTTATTATCATCATCACCACAAGCGGTGAAAGTCATAGCGCCCATCAGGGCTGCGAAAGATAAAATTAAATACTTTTTCATGTCTTTTTAATGATTTATGTTACATTGTCTTTTGTTTCAATTCGTCTAACTGTTGCTGAAGCTGGTTGATGCGTTCGTTCAACTTCTGCACATCGTATTGTTCCTGCTTTGCCAGTGTCTTGTGACCGAAATCAAAGAAGCCTTCAAAGGCTGCTCCGATGTTCAGGGAGGGCTCGTTGTTATAGAGCGATTTCAAGAAGCGCTTAGAGTATTCTGCCTTGATAACTACCTGCTTGATAGGGTGATAGTTAAGACCAAGAGCCATGCGCTTTACCTCGGTATAACCATAGTCGGTATCCTTGGTCTTGCTGGCGTATGGATTATACTGCTCGTAGCGACCGAAGATATACATCTTCTGATGGTGATTGCGCATGTAATGAATCTGTGAGAAGATGTCGTAACCGGCTTCAATACCAATGGCGTAGGCATTCTTGCTGACAAAGGCGGAATGTTTGTATGGCGACTTGGAATTCAGGCGGTTATATACGTACTTCAATTGTTCGGCATCACCGAGATAACCGTACGTTCCCTGTCCGCGGACAATCCAGTTGTGGGCATTATAGGTGAAGTCGATAGAACCGATGGCAACGACTCCCTTGTATTCGGCATCCACACCATTGGCATTGCGGGGATAGCTGTTGCCAATGCTATGACCATAGTAGCCGCTGATACCGATGCGCAGACCTGGTACGGTGTAGTTGTCTAAACGAAGAGCTAAGCCGTATTTATTGGCAATATCAAACTCCAATGGTGATTTATGGCCTTTATGAATCCATCCAGTATTGGTGAAATGGTCGGCATTCAGACCAGCCAGGAACTGTGCCTCGTAGCGGAAATCTTTGTAACGTCCCCAGAAAGAAACACCCGTCTGATGCCATGTAGAAGGCAGAATGGTGTTCTCGCCCTCAGGACGATAAACAGTGAAGAAATTCAAGGGCTCATGGTGGGCATTATTCAAGCCGACGGGCACTACGATGTGACCAATACGGATGTTAGCCCATTTGTCAAAAGACTTCTGAATCCAGAACTGCTCCAGTTCCACTTCACCGCCTTTCTCGGTTTCCTGTTCCCATTCGCCGCCTTCTTCGTCTTCCTTCTCGTAGGCAATACCGTTACCGCCATGTTCGAACTCAATCTCAGTGCCGAAACTCCAGCCCTTGCCGAAATCATAGCCGATGGAAATGGCTACGTGAGGGATGTCGAAACGTCCATGACTGGGATCGTCCTTATGTGCTTCGGGCTGACTGTAACGGCTGACGTGGTCGCTATAGAAATTGCGGGAAAAACCGATTTCGCCGTATGCACCGAATGACAAACGGTCGAAGAATGTCTTCTTAGGAAGGCTATCCTTTTTTTGTACTTCTAAATCCTGAGCACTGCTGAGTATGCAACTGGTAAGCAGTGCTAATGTAAAAATTATCTTTCTCATTACTATACTATTTTTTTTACGCTGCAAAGGTAGAATGTTTCAGTAATTCCTACAATACCTAAAAATGATGAAATTGTAATTTGCTATTGTATAATTCCGTCAAAAGCAGTAATTTTGCATCGTCATAATATATATAATAAGGTGTAGTATGAAGAATTTAAAGATGTATGAGCCCAGTGATAAGATGATATCGCTTATCAAGGATGACTACAATCTGTTGCAGGCATTGGGTAGTTTTGGTATCAACCTGGGTTTTGGCGATAAAACGGTAGCCGAAACCTGTCAAATGAACAATGTGGATACTTACACGTTTCTTGCAGTAGTGAATTTCATCATCAACGGTTCTGCAAAACATGAGGATGATGAGTTAATAGATGTTCGGACATTGCTTCACTATCTGGATGCCAGTCATACTTATTTCTTAGACTACCAGTTGCCGTCTATACGTCGGCAGTTGGCAGAGACTTTTGATGAGAAAGACTCTCTGGGACATCTGATTATGAAATTCTATGATGGTTATGCGCGTGAGATTCAACGCCACATGAGATATGAGGAGAAGACGTTGTTTCCTTATGTGGAGGCTCTGCTGGAAGGGCGGCAGGCGAATAATTATAATGTGGAGACTTTCTCCAAACATCATGAATCAACTGACAAGGCGCTTCGTGAACTGAAACTGATGATTATCAAGTATCTGCCTTCAGACGCGCATAGGAACAATAAGTTGACGGCTACCCTGTATGATATCTATAATAACGAAGAGTGGCTGAAACTACATGCCGAGGTGGAAGATAAGATATTCGTTCCTGCCGTCCGCCGCTTGGAAACCGAGACGAAGCAAAACGATGTGACGAAGAATATCTCTACCATGGTATTCAAGGGCGGGGCAGATAATAGCGAATCATTGTCAGACAGAGAAAAGGATGTGATTGTTGCATTGGTGCAGGGAATGTCGAACAAGGAAATAGCCGACCACCTGTGTATCTCTACAAATACCGTTATCACGCATCGTAGAAATATAGCGCGAAAACTCCAAATCCATTCACCGGCAGGACTGACTATCTATGCCATTGTGAATGGGCTGGTAGATATTTCATCCGTAAAATTATAAGCAATTAGATGTTGTTGATGTCAACGTATCCGTGCATCACCGCATAAATGGTGAGGGCGGATACGCTTTTCATACCCAGTTTGTCCATGATATTCTTGCGGTGGGTAATGACTGTTGCTAATCCGATGTTCAGCTTGTCGGCTATCTCTTTGTTGATATAACCTTGAACAATGAGCGACATGACTTCTATTTCGCGGTCGGACAAGATTTTCTGTTGCAGTATCTTGGGCATTGGTGGCAGATTCTTTCCGTCTCCATGGGCATGTTGCTCCAACATCAACAGTTGTCGGATTAATTGCTGCTCGGGCTGGTTGATGCAGAGGCTATGAAACTCGGCCAATTGGGAGGTGTCGTTCAACTGCAACGTGAGAACAATAGTCTTTCGACGCCTCTCCTGGAAGAAATGGCGCTCTTGCAACACAACATCCATTGACACGAAATAGTGGACATACGAATCGGCATTATTGGCTTCCAATTCCGAAAAAGAGCCAAAGATATCTACCGTCATGATAGGCATGACGTTCTGAAGTATCTGTTTCAGACCAAGTGTTGCCAGCGTATTGGGGTCAATAATAGCAATCTTCGGTCGTCCCTGTGGCATCATCGGATGTTGCATGTTATTCCTTCTTTTGCATGAAAGCCAGTTTCTCTGCTTGCTGCATGATGATATCAGCCATCACATCGTTGTTAGGATTGTCTCCGTTCACGATATCAAACATCCATTTGATACCGGGTCTACCACCTCCTGCTTTCAGGATGTGTACGATGCAAAGGTTCTGTAAACCGATATTGGATGAAAGGATATCAATGTCAGTCGCCCCCAATTGATAGAGAGCCAGTTGATAAGCATCATCGCTGTTATCACGGATTAATTTCTCAATATCAGCCAATGTCTTCATATTCATTCGCCGCAATAACTGCAGGTAGGGAGCTGGTGACACATTTTGCAATTCTGCCTTAGTAATAGCGGCTATCTGGCGATTCAGCTTGTCGAATGGCTGTAAGGCAATATAGGAATGGAAGGTGTCTCCATCCAACATGACTTCTTCCAGTTTTCCCTTCTGTACCAGACTCTCCATCCGTCGGCGGTAGTCGCTGATTTCCGTGCGAATGCGGCTGAACTCATTATCGGCAAGCTCTAATAATCCTGCCAACCGACTGAGATTCCTGTGGTATTCTGTTGGTATCTCGATATTGCTCTTGTAGCCAATATCATGCTGGATAGCCGACCAGACATGCTGAAGGGCAGTGCGCATCTGTATTTCAAATGCTATATTGTTCAACTCGGGGTGCGACTCATTATAGTACAGCGTCTTGGGCAGTTTGCAAATGTAGTGGAGAGAGTTGTAGCCGAAGCTGTCGAACTGGTGCATCTTACGCTTGTCGATAGAGTTGTCCCAGTCAACATCGAACAAGGTCTCCACCATGGAGGCAATGCGATCAACGTCCTCATTGTAAAAGGTGATTATACGAGCACCGAAGATGTCTGTAATGTCATTAATGGTCTGATACTTAGCTCCTTTCAGTGCCAGCTTCCCTGCCAAGGAGTCCTCTGCCTTGATGCGTGACTCCATGGTGTTTAACTCAATGCCTGTTTGCTTGACCAGTTCTTTCATTTTTCCCATTACGACCTGCTGAAGAAGACTATACGTAGGAAGTTGTTCCCGATAGTCTTCTAACAGCATCGTACAATGCATATCCAGCTCGTATTCCATCACCGATTACTTGATTTCGAAAAGATTATAGAATCCTGTCATCATGAAAACCTTCTTGATTTCGTCATTGATGTTTTCAATAACAACTTTACCTCCTTTGGCTGCTGCTTCTTTGCGAAGACTCAAAAATAGTCGGAGACCAGAACTGCTGATATAGTCAAGTTTGGTGCAGTCCAATGTGATTTCCTTGTCAGCGTGGTCCATCAGTGGTTGCATGTCTCTGGTAGCCTGTACTGCTGCAGGAGTGTCGAGGCGACCATTCATCAAGGCGAGATATCCGCCATTCTGTTCTTTAATTTCGATAGTCATATTATATAAGTAATTTATTGATTTTGAACTTCAAACAATGTGTCAAATCCTGTCATCTCGAAAACCTTTTCGATTTCTTCGTTGATATTCAGGATGGTACTTTGCTACCAACAGCAGAAGCATTCTTACGGATATTCAGCAATATGCGTAAACCAGAACTGCTGATGTATTCCAAGTTTGTACAATCGATGATGATGTCATGACCAGTACAATCATTCAGTGGTGATAGGTCTTTTGCTGTCTGATCGGCAGTAACGGTGTCCAATCGCCCTTCCAGTGTGGCAATGTATTTGCCGTTCTCTTCGTGAAATGTAGTTTTCATAAGCTGAACTATTTTAAGTTTTATATTTAATACAATGGATTCAAAGGCAGGATATGCAGTGATCTAAGATGATGATATTTTCCATTATGCTTTTTGGATAGGCTGTAGGTCCTTGATAAGTGTTAAGATGTTGTGACCGTCAACGCGTTCGTAACTCACGGAATCCATAATCTTTCGTACTAGATAGATGCCAAGTCCTCCGATAGGCCGTTCTTCGGCACTGAGGGTGATGTCAGCATCCTCTTGTTGCGTAGGATCAAACGGAATGCCGCTATCGGAAATAATAAACTTGATGTATTGGGGAGTATAGCTGGCATCAATGTCAACCGTTCCCTTGCCTCCTTGATAGGCATAGAGAACAACATTGGTCGCAGCTTCTTCCAGAGCAAGGTTGATACTTGCTACAAGAGCCATATCAACACCTGCTTCTTCGCACACCGTATCAACGAACTCTGGGAGCTTTGACAGCTCCTCCACTTCGTTCTTGATAGTCAGGCGATGTGACTTTGTATCGGGGGCCTGTTGACTTTCCATGAGACATACATCTATTTAAAACAGTGCAAAGATACAAAAAAAATGGCAATCCGTTAAAAGATTGCCATTTTTTTTGCAATTACTGCCTTATGATAAGAATCCGAGTAGGGCACCAGCTGCTACTGCGGAGCCGATAACACCAGCTACATTGGGCCCCATAGCATGCATCAGCAGGTAGTTATGACGGTCGTATTCCAAACCGAGGTTGTTGGAGATACGGGCTGCCATTGGAACAGCACTTACACCTGCATTACCAATCAGCGGGTTCAGTTTCTTATCCTTCGGCAGGAAGAGGTTCATAATCTTTACAAAACATACACCACTCATGGTTGCAATAATAAATGCACCAGCACCAATCATGAAGATATAAATGGTATTCATGGTGAGGAATTCAGATGCCTGTGTTGAGCAACCTACAGTTAATCCCAAAAGCATGACTACAATATCATTCAGGGCTGCACCAGCAGTCTTGGCCAGACGGGTAGTCTTGCCCGACTCTTTAAGCAGATTGCCAAAGAAGAGCATGCCTAACAACGGAAGGCCAGAAGGTACGATAAATGTTGTCAAAAGCAGTCCGATAATGGGGAATAAAATACGTTCAGTCTGTGATACCTCGCGTGCGGGCTTCATCTTGATAACGCGCTCCTTTTTAGTGGTAAGCAGGCGCATCAATGGCGGCTGAATCAGCGGTACCAGTGCCATATAGCTATAGGCACATACGGCTATAGCTCCCATCAGATTGGGGGAAAGTTTGCTGGAGAGGAAGATGGCGGTAGGACCGTCGGCACCTCCGATGATAGCAATACCTGCAGCCTGATTGGGCTCGAAGCCCAAAGCCAAAGCAAACATATAGGCACCGAAGATACCAAACTGGGCAGCAGCGCCAATCAGCATCAGTTTAGGATTAGCCAAAAGAGCCGAGAAGTCGGTCATGGCTCCGATACCCAGGAAGATGAGTGGCGGATACCAACCTTGGCGCACACCTTGATAGAAAATATTCAGGACAGAGTTGTCTTCGTACAGACCTATCTCCAGTCCGGCATCGGCACGGAATGGAATATTACCCAGTATGATTCCTAAGCCGATGGGTACCAACAGCAGGGGCTCAAAGTCTTTCTTGATGGCAAGCCATATAAAGAGTGCACCAACTGCTATCATGATGAGATTTCCTGCCGTAGCATTGGCAAAACCTGTGTAGGTCAGGAACTCATTGAAGTTTTCTACGATAAATTGCCACATAGCCTTTTTACTTTTTTACCCTTTTACCTTTATCCGATGGTCAGCAATACTGCACCTTCCATGACGGCATCTCCTTGATTGACAGCGACAGATGTTACCGTACCGGCATATTCTGCTTCGATGTTGTTCTGCATCTTCATGGCCTCCAGTACGACAACGGTGTCGCCCACGGCAACGGTATCTCCCACTTTGACATTGACACTCGTGATAGTGCCTGGCAGAGGAGCCTTTTGTGCGTTACCGGCACCAGCGGGAGCGGCAGCCTGAACAGGAGCTGCTGCGGCAGCAGGGGCAGCAGTGGCTACGGGTTTGGGCGCTTCCACCTTAGGCTTGACGATGGTCGGGTGCTTGGCAGCATTAATGGGCTGCTGCAGTTCTACCTCAAACGGAATGCCATTGACATTAACTTTCGCGATGTTGCCTTCTACTTCCTCGATTTCTACTTCGTAGTCAACACCTTGTACTTTATATTGATACTTGCTCATATCTATAAACTCTAAACATTAAACTCTAAACTTTATTTCAATTCTGGCCCAGTGGGGATATGTTGTCCCTGGTGGGTCGTTGGCAGTAAGGGCTCGTGGAAATGAGTCATCTGACTGTATTCGTCATCCCATCCTGTATCGTGATGCTTGATGGTGATAACGCCACTCTCCACATCGTGCACATTGTCGCGATACTGCTGCAGCGCCATACCGATAACAGCCATATAGACCTCACGGTCAATACCCTTGGTGTCAAAGCCTTCTTTCAGGATAATTCCTGTCTTATGACCGACCTCAATGGTCTTCTCCACCGTCTTGGTGATAGGTTTGATAGGCTGGGTATTAATGACTTTCTTGGCAGTTTCCTGATGGCGCATAAACATACCGAAGAGCGTAAAGAAAATCCATAGCAAAGCCAAACAGAGAAAAACGATGCCCATAGCCATGATGGTCATGGCAATTCCATATGGGTCTTCACGCTTGAACTTCTCAATTTTCGATTCGCTGACGGTGGTAATATTATGAATACCAGCCGTTACGCGGTCATCAGACTTCACTTCCCAATCAGCAGGAGTTCCATTGTAGGCGACACGGGCAAACGATTGGTCAACGGCCAGAACAGGAACCGTTACGGAGTCAATGAGCTGTGTTGCATTACCGTTGTAAAGTGCGATCCAAGTAGGTTTTGTAGGATCTACTTTCACTGCGAGATGCAGTGAACCTTTTGTCGGCTCGCTGTTAAGTTGGAGTACGATGAGTTGTCGTCCGCTGAGGTTTGTGCGTACATCGCCGTTAGGAATCTGGCTCATGCGCTTCATGCGCTCTGGGACGCTCATCGATTTGTCAAGTACGGAACGGTCGGTTGTCAGATACATGCCGCGTATGTTGTATGTGGAGTGCGAAATATTAGCAATCTCCACCCATGCATGACGCGTTCCGCATTCATCAATCAGGCTCGACTCGTTTTTTGTCATCACCTCGTTCAACTTGATGCTGGCGTCCATCTGGGCCATCGTCGGTTGTGAGGCAAGGAACAGGAGTGAACCTAAAAGGATTCCGATTTTTTTCATTTGTTGTTTGTATTATTATATTTGTTTTTTTCTTAATTATCCACAGAAGAACAGCACGATAATCTGTGCCGTGAAGATGCGGAGGAACATGGAGAGCGGATAAACCGTCGAGTATCCTACGGCAGGGGCTTCCTTCGAGCACACAGAGTTAGCGTATGCAAGGGCGGGGGGGTCGGTGTATGTACCGGCTATCATACCCATAATGGTGAAGTAATTGAACTTGAACTTCAGACGGGCGATAGGACCTACTATCAGAATGGGGATAGTGGTAATCAGGAAACCAGTGAACACATAGAGCAATCCGTCGCCCTCTACCACCGTCTCAAAGAAGTTGGCACCAGCCTTGATTCCCACACTGGCTAAGAAGAGCACCAAACCGATTTCGCGCAACATCATATTGGCTGATGTCGTGGTGTAGGTTACCAGATGTATCTTATAGCCATAGCGGCCGATGAGGATAGCAATGATGAGTGGTCCTCCGGCGATACCCAGTTTCATAGGAACAGGCATTCCCGGTATAGCGATGGGCAGTGAGCCGAAGATGATACCAATGATGATTCCGACGAAGATAGTAGCAATGTTAGGAGCGTTCAGACGACGGATGGAGTTACCCATCTTGCTGGCTACGCGGTCTGCAGCATCCTCCGGACCTACTACCATGATCTTATCGCCTACCTGAAGGGGCAGCGACGGGGTGGCAAAGATGTCCATACCCTGACGGGTGATACGCGTCACGTTGACACCATATACACTGGAGAAGTGCATGGAACCA
The DNA here is from genome assembly GCA_002354095.1 of Prevotella sp. UBA2711. GTDB lineage: Bacteria > Bacteroidota > Bacteroidia > Bacteroidales > Bacteroidaceae > Prevotella. Next base: position 63,432 of record DEKX01000018.1, read on the forward strand.
AGGGTCTTACCATTGATTTTGGGATTGGTGATGAGGATGCGTTTCGAAACAAGGGGCTGGTCAGACTGTTCGAAGTCGATGTCCAGTTTCGGACCGATAAATGCCATGATGGCTTCCTGGTCGGCTTCTGCACAGACGATGAGCATTTGGTCGCCCATGTGGAAAATAGTGTCACGATTAGGGATACAGAGTTCTCCCTCATGTACGAGGCGCGATACCACAAAGTCACGATTCAGGAAGTTGTGTACCTGCAACAGCGTCTTGCCTTCCAAGTATTTGTTGGTCACCTCCAAGTGCATCTTATAAGGCTTCTTGTTGGTGTTGGCCTCGTTCATGGCATTCAGTTCTTGCTCTTCCTGCTCCACCTTCACCCTGCATATATACCTTATTAATATAGTAGCACCAATGATGCCCAGCACACCTAACGGATAGGCACAAGCGTAAGCCGAAGCGATATGCGGACCTTTGCCCTGTCCGAAGACCGTGCTCAATGCTTCATTGGCAGCACCAAGACCTGGGGTGTTCGTTACAGCACCGTAGAGAGTACCCACCATCATAGGAAGGTTCTCGACCTTAGAGGTGTCGAAGAAGGCAAAATAGCAGGCGAACATCACCAGGATATTCAGCAGAATACCCGTGGCTGCCAGTCCGTTCAGTTTAATACCTGCCGTACCGAAACTCTCGAAGAAACCAGGACCGACCTGCATACCTATCATGAAGACAAACAGGATCAGCCCGAAATCTTGGATAAACGTCAGAATGGGAGTGGGAGCCGTAAACCCGAAATGGCCAGCCACAATACCCGCGAACAACACAAAGGTAACGCCTAAAGAGATTCCTCCAATCTTGATTTTACCCAAATACACACCAACTGCGATGACTATCGCATACAGCAAAGCTATATGAGCGACAGAGTCAGTAGTCGTAAACAATTCTTTTAACCATTGCAATGAATCCATAGCATACTTTTCTTTTCGAGTTGCAAAGTTACAAAGAATTTGCGCAACAAACGCAACTTTGTGCAATTATTTTTTCAAGATATATTAAATTAGTCTATAATTTGGCTGTTTTTCCGATTTTTGTTGTTATCTTTGCAGTCCAGAACTTAAGACAACTTTATATAATAATTCAATTATGGCAAACAAAGAAAAACTCTTCACCGAGTTTCAGGCGCCTACCACTCAAGAGTGGTTGGACAAGATTGAAGTGGACCTGAAAGGTGCCGACTTCCAGAAACGACTCGTGTGGAGAACCAACGAAGGCTTCAATGTGCAGCCTTTCTATCGCCGAGAGGACTTGGCGAACCTGAAAACACCCGATGCCCTGCCGGGCGAGTTCCCATTCGTTCGTGGTAACAAGAAAGACACCAACGAATGGTATGTCCGTCAGAACATCGTAGTAAATGACCCGAAGGAAGCGAATGCTAAGGCTCTCGACATTCTGAATAAGGGTGTCGATAGTATCGGTTTCCGTCTGGGTCACGCAGAACTCAGTGCCGAGTATATCGAAACCTTGCTGAAGGATATCCGTTTGGATATTGTGGAGGTAAGTTATCGCGCCTGTCAGCGTCATGCCTTACAATTGGCAGACCTGCTGGTAGCGTATTTCGAGAAGCAGGGCTACGACAAGGAAAAGATTGTAGGCGGACTCGGATTCGACCCCATCGAGCGCATGCTCATGAAGGGCAAGGACACCACCATGCTGCTGCCTAACATGCCAACACTGGTGGAAAAGTTGAAAGACTATCCTAACCTGCGTTGCGTCATGGTGCACAGCGACCTGCTGAACAACAGCGGTGCTTATATCGTTCAGGAAATGGGCTATGCTTTGGCTTGGGGTAACGAGTACCTGCAGCAGTTGGTTGATGCCGGTGTCGATGTCGATCTGGCTGCCAGCAAGATTAAATTCTATATGGGTATCTCGGAGAACTACTTCATGGAGATTGCGAAGTTCCGTGCCTGTCGTCTGTTGTGGGCGCAGATTGTGAAGCAGTACGAGCCGAAGGATGATAACAGCGCAAAGATGATTATCAATGCTTCGACTTCTACCTACAACCAGACCGTGTTCGATTCTTATGTTAATCTGTTGCGTTCGCAGACCGAAGCCATGTCGGCTGCCTTGGGCGGTGTTCACTCCATGGTCGTTACACCGTTTGATGTGACCTACGAGAAACCTACCGACTTCTCTGAGCGTATCGCCCGCAACCAGCAGTTGCTGATTAAGGAGGAGAGCCATTTCGACCGTATCGTCGATCCTTCAGCAGGTTCTTACTATATCGAGCATCTGACCGATGCCCTGGCTCAGGAGGCTTGGAAGATTTTCCTCAAAGTCGAGGAAGAGGGCGGTTTCCTGGAGGCTGTCAAGAAGGGTACCGTTCAGGACGATATCAACGCTACCAATGTGAAGCGTCATGGTGATGCCGCCAAGCGTAAGGAGTTCATCCTCGGCACTAACCAGTTCCCCAACTTCACCGAGAAGAGCGAGGGCAAACAGCCGTTGGCAGTCGATTGCAGCTGTACGCATACAGGTGATGCCGACGTACCAGGACTGAAGATCAGTCGTCTGGCTTCTGATTTCGAAGATCTGCGTCTCGCTACTGAGAAAGCTGCCAAGGTGCCTACCGCTTTCATGCTGACCATCGGTAATCTGGCTATGCGTCAGGCTCGTGCCCAGTTCTCTTGCAACTTCCTCGCCTGTGCAGGATATAAGGTAATTGACAATCTCGGCTTCAAGACCGTTGAGGAGGGTGTGGATGCTGCGCTCGAGGCTAAGGCCGACATCGTGGTTATCTGTTCTTCCGATGACGAGTATGCTGAGTATGCTATCCCTGCCTTCAAGTATTTGAATGGCCGTGCGATGTTCGTCGTAGCCGGTGCTCCTGCCTGCATGGACGACCTAAAGGCTGCCGGCATCGAGAACTTCATCCACGTTCGTTGCAATGTATTGGAAACCCTCAAAGAGTATAATGCTAAATTAGGTATTTAAAGTTATGAGAAAAGATTTTAGTAAAATAGATATCTATGCTGGCATTCATGCACAAGATGGTGCCAAGTGGATCAAGGACAACCATATCGAGGCTAACTGGAAGACGCCGGAGCATATCGAGGTGCGTCCTGTATATACAAAAGAAGATTTGGAAGATATGGAGCATCTCGACTTCGCAGCCGGTATTCCTCCCTATCTCCGTGGTCCGTATTCGATGATGTATCCCTTCCGCCCGTGGACTATCCGCCAGTATGCCGGATTCTCTACCGCCGAGGAGTCGAATGCATTCTATCGCCGCAACCTGGCTTCTGGTCAGAAGGGTCTTTCCGTAGCCTTCGACCTGCCTACACACCGCGGTTATGACCCTGACAACCCCCGTGTGGTAGGCGACGTGGGTAAGGCTGGTGTGTCTATCTGTAACGAAGAGAACATGAAGGTGCTCTTCTCGGGTATTCCCTTGAACAAGATGTCCGTCTCTATGACCATGAACGGTGCCGTGCTGCCTATCCTCGCCTTCTATATCGTGGCAGGTCTGGAGCAGGGCGCACAGTTGGAAGAGATGGCAGGTACGATTCAGAACGATATCCTGAAGGAGTTCATGGTGCGCAACACCTATATCTATCCCCCCGCATTCTCGATGAAGATTATCGCCGACATCTTCGAATATACCTCACAGAAGATGCCTAAGTTCAACTCGATTTCCATCTCGGGTTATCACATGCAGGAGGCTGGTGCTACTGCCGACATCGAGTTGGCCTACACGCTGGCCGACGGTATGGACTATTTGCGCACGGGTGTCAACGCTGGTATCGACGTCGATGCCTTCGCTCCACGTCTCAGCTTCTTCTGGGCCATCGGTATGAACCACTTCATGGAGATTGCCAAGATGCGTGCCGGTCGTCTGCTGTGGGCGAAGATTGTGAAGTCATTCGGCGCCAAGAATCCTAAGTCGCTCGCCCTGCGTACCCACTCACAGACTTCGGGTTGGTCGCTCACCGAGCAGGATCCCTTCAATAACGTAGGCCGTACCTGTATCGAGGCTATGGCTGCCGTACTGGGTCACACCCAGTCGCTGCACACCAATGCGCTCGACGAGGCCATCGCCCTGCCTACCGATTTCTCGGCTCGTATTGCCCGCAACACGCAGATTTATATCCAGAACGAGACCAAGGTCTGCAAGCAGATCGACCCCTGGGCAGGTTCCTACTATGTGGAGACGCTCACCAACGAACTGGTTCACAAGGCTTGGGAGCACATCCAGGAGATTGAGAAGCTCGGCGGTATGGCAAAGGCCATCGAGACAGGTCTGCCCAAGATGCGTATCGAGGAGGCTGCTGCCCGCACACAGGCCCGCATCGACTCTGGTGTGCAGACCATCGTCGGCACCAACAAGTATCGTCTGGAGCACGAAGACCCCATCGACATCCTCGAGGTGGACAACACCGCCGTGCGCAAGCAGCAAGAGGAGAGCCTGAAGGAGGTTCGCTCGAAGCGCGACGAGGCCGCTTGTCAGGCAGCCCTGAAGGCTATCACAGAGTGCGTGCGTGACTTCCAGGAGGGCCGCAAGAGCAAGAACAACCTGCTCGACCTGGCTGTCAAGGCCGCCCAGCTGCGTTGTACCCTTGGTGAGATTTCGGATGCCTGCGAGAAAATCGTAGGCCGTTATAAAGCAGTAATCAGAACAATTTCAGGCGTGTATAGTTCAGAATCAAAGAACGACAGCGACTTCGAGTTGGCTTGCAAGCTGACCGACGAGTTCGCGAAGAAGGAGGGTCGCCGTCCCCGTATCTTCATTGCCAAGATGGGTCAGGACGGTCACGACCGTGGTGCAAAGGTAGTGGCTACAGGCTACGCAGACTGTGGTTTCGACGTGGATATGGGACCCTTGTTCCAGACTCCTGCCGAGGCTGCCCGCGAGGCTGTAGAGAATGATGTGCACGTAGTCGGTGCCTCCAGTCTGGCTGCCGGTCACAAGACGCTGATTCCCCAGCTGATTGAGGAGTTGAAGAAGCTCGGCCGCGAGGACATCATGGTCATTGCCGGCGGTGTCATCCCCGCCCAGGACTACGACTTCCTCTACAAGGCGGGTGTTGCCGCCATCTTCGGTCCTGGCACGTCGGTTGCCAAGGCTGCCGTAGAAATGATGAAGATTCTGCTCGACGAAGAGTAATCTTTCGGGCGTATGCTCAAAATATCGGAGAGGATGCATCCTGTCATAGGGACGCATCCTGTCATAGGGACGCATCCTCTTCGTTTTTGTGATGTAATAGTCAACCGTAAGTATAGCCGCCGCAGAAGCCACCATACAGCATCATCCCCCGCACGGCGAGGAGCCGGAGCCCGCGCCCGAGGGTAATACCGGCGGTCCGTCGGACGAGGGATAAATGCAGACGATTGGATATGAAAAAAATAAATCCCCAGTGACGGGGATTTATTTTTTTGCCTTTTATTTGAACTTCAGCCCCATGTTGTAGAGGATGAAGGAGTAGATGTCTGCCTGTTCCTCGAGGATTTTGGCTAGGGGCTTGCCACCGCCGTGTCCGGCTTTGGTGTCGATACGGATGAGGGTGGGGGCGGTGCCCGACTGGCATTCCTGCAGGCGGGCGGCAAACTTGAACGAGTGGGCGGGCACTACGCGGTCGTCGTGGTCGGCGGTGGTGACGAGGGTGGCGGGATAGGCGGTGCCCTCCTTCAGATTATGGAGTGGGGAGTAGCCCTTCAGGTAGCGGAACATTTCCTCAGAGTCCTCGCTGGTGCCGTAGTCGGGAGCCCAGTTCCAACCGATGGTGAACTTATGATAGCGCAGCATATCCATCACTCCCACCTGTGGAATGGCTACGCGGTAGAGGTCGGGGCGTTGTGTCATGCAGGCTCCGACGAGCAGTCCGCCGTTGGAGCCACCCACGATGGCGATGTGGTCGCGGTCGGTATAGCCCTCACGGATGAGCCATTCGGCAGCACCGATGAAGTCGTCGAACACGTTCTGCTTCTGCATCTTCGTGCCTGCCTGGTGCCACTCCTCGCCATACTCGCCGCCGCCGCGCAGCGTCACCTGTGCATAGATGCCGCCCTGCTCGAGCCACGGAATGCGGGTGGCGGAGAAACTTGGAACTAACGAGATGTTGAAGCCGCCGTAGCCGTAGAGATAAACTGGTCTCTTACCTCTTACCTCTGACCTCTTACCTCTCTTATACGTCAGGAACATGGGGATGCGGGTGCCGTCCTTGCTCTGGAAGAAGACTTGCTCGGTGACGTAGTCCTGCGGACGGAAGGCTACTTTGGGCTGGGCGTAGAGCGTGCTCCGGCCCGACTGAAGGTCGTAGCTGTAGATGGTGCCGGGCTGGGTGAACGAGGTGAAGGTGTAGAAGCACTCCGGTTGACGCTCGTCGCCCGTAAAACCGACGCTGCCCACGGAGGGGAGTTGGATTTCGCGCACCTGCCGTCCGTCGATGCCGTAGAGGTAGGCATGGTCGGAGGCATCCTGACTGTAGGTGAGGATGAACTGGCGGTTGATGACCGTCGCGTCGCTCAGCACATTCTGCTGCTCGGCTATCAGCGGCTGCCAGTCGCCGACGCCCGGGCGGTGGATGTCAGCCACCATGATGCGGTTCTTCGGGGCGTCCAGATTGGTGAGCAGGTAAATCTTGTCGCCCTCGGTATAGATGGGCGAATAGCGGTAGTCCATGTCGGCAGTCATCTGGATGAACTGGCTGCCCTTCTGTCGCAAGTCGCGCACGAAGAGCATGTTGCCCGCGCCGGCACCGTCCTCGTAGAGGAACATCATCGTCTCCTCGTCGTTCACGGCGCAGGTGTAGAAGCGCTTGGGGTAGGCAGCGTTCTGATAGAACAGCACGTCGTCCGACTGCGGCGTACCTATCTTATGATAGTAAATCTTGTGGCCCTCGTTCACGTTCGAGAACTCTTTGCCTTTCGTAGGCGCATCGTAGGCAGAATAATAGAAACCGTCGCCCTGCCATGCCGCGCCCGAGAACTTCGCCCACTCGATGTGGTCCTGCGTCAGTTGGCCCGTCTTGAGGTCGATGACGTAGAACTCCTGCCAGTCGCTGCCCGAGCGCGAGATGGAGTAGGCTGCCCAACGGCCGTTGTTGGAGAAATAGACGCCCTTCAGCGCCACCGTGCCGTCCGTGCTCAGCTTGTTGGGGTCGAGGAAAACGCGGGGTTCAGCGCCCAACTGGTCCATGACATACATCACGTATTGGTTCTGCAGTCCGTCGTTCTTATAGAAATACCACTTGCCGTGGTGCTTGCGCGGAGCCGACAGCTTTTCGTAGTTCGACACCTCCGTCAGTCGCTTCAGCAGTTTCTGGCGGAATGGAATCTTTGCGAGATAGGCGTTCGTCACGCGGTTCTCAGCCTCCACCCACGTCGCCGTCTGTGCCGACGTGTCGTTCTCCAACCATCGGTAGGGGTCAGCCACCTCGGTGCCGAAATAGTTGTCCACGGTTGCATCTTTCTGCGCCTTGGGATAGTGGAGCCCTTGCGCCGCCGCTGCCGATGCCAGTAAAGTTGTAGTCATTGTCAGAAGAATCTTTTTCATACCTTATTTATATATATATTAATGAACTCATGATGTCGTCGCTCACGAACAGTCCGTCGCGCGTCAGTGCCAGATGGCCGTCGCGCTCCGCCAGCCAACCTTGGTCGATGTATCGCCGTGCCTCCTTCAGGCAGTAGCGCCGATATTTCTCGGGCAGCGCCGTGAGGTCCAGTCCCTCGCGGGTGCGCAGTGCGGTGGTGATGCGGTCGTTATACCAAGTGTCCTCGTCGAGCGTTTCTTCCCCGTATGGGCGTTCTCCCCGTTCTACGGCTGCGATATACTGCCGGATGTCCGCCACATTCCAACTGCGTCGCTTGCCGTCGTAGCTATGCGCCGCAGCCCCCAATCCGATGTAGGGCACATCCTGCCAGTAGCTGCTGTTGTGGCGCGAACGGTAGCCGGGGCGCGCGAAGTTCGAGATTTCGTAGTGCTCAAAGCCCCCCGCCTCCAGCTTGTCTTTCAGCAGGTAGTACATCTCTCGCTCCAGTTCCTCGCCAACCGTTTCCACATTCATCCGGTAAAGCGCCGTTCCTTCCTCCACCGTGAGGCAGTAGGCGGAGATGTGTTCCACATTGAGGTCGAGGGCTGCATCTATGTCGCGCTCCCAGTCCTCTAACGTCTCATCGGGAAAGCCGTACATCAGGTCGATGCTGATGTTGCGGATGCCTGCTTCGCGTAGATGTCGGACCGCCTGCGCCACCTGTGCCGACGTATGGCGGCGATGCAGGAAACGGAGGCGCCGGTCGTCGAAAGTCTGGGCGCCCATGCTGACGCGGGTTATTCCGAGCTGCGATAACATCGCAGCATACTTGACGGTGATGTCATCGGGGTTGGCTTCGAGGGTGACTTCGGGGGCTGACGGGGGCAGGGCGGTGAGCAGCTGCTGCAGTTGCTGAGGGGTGAGCTGACTGGGCGTGCCGCCGCCAAGATAGACGGTCGTGACGGGCGCGGACAGTTCGCGGCTCCGTAATTGCCACTCACGGCACACGGCATCCACATACCGCTGACGCAGTTCGTGCGACGTGGTGGAATAGAAAGCGCAGTAGATGCAACGGCTCTTGCAAAACGGAATATGGATATATAAACCTGCCATTTGACAGCAAAAGTACTAATAAAGTTTAATATTTGAAAGAGTTTTGCGGTTTTTCGCATGAAAATGACTAATTTTAGCCTCGCTAAAAATAAATAACACCTAAAACATAACCGATATGAAAGTTTATCAAACTAACGAAATCAAAAACATTGCACTGCTTGGCAGTGCGGGTAGCGGCAAGACTACTCTTGCCGAAGCAATGGTCTACGAAGCCGGCATCATCAAGCGCCGCGGTACCGTAGAGGGTAAGAACACCATGAGCGATTATTTCCCCGTTGAACAGGAATATGGCTACTCGGTGTTCTCTACTGTTTTTCATGTAGAGTGGAATAACAAGAAGCTGAACATCATTGACTGCCCGGGCAGTGACGACTTCGTGGGTGGTGCTATCACCGCACTGAACGTGACCGACCAGGCCGTCATCCTCGTCAACGGACAGTATGGTCCCGAGGTGGGCACGATGAATGCTTTCCGCAATACCGAGAAACTGAAGAAGCCCGTCATCTTCCTGGTGAACCAGCTGGACCGCGACAACTGCGACTACGACCAGATTCTGTCGCAGTTGAAGGAAGTGTATGGCAACAACTGCGTTCCCGTACAGTATCCTATTGCAACAGGTAACGGCTTCAACAGCGTCATCGACGTGCTGTTGATGAAGAAATATTCATGGAAGCCCGAAGGCGGTGCTCCTATCATCGAGGATATTCCTGCCGAGGAAATGGCTAAGGCCAAGGAGTGGAAGGCTGCTCTGGTGGAGGCTGCTGCCGCCGGCGACGATACACTGATGGAGAAATTCTTCGAGAGCGAAGACCTGACCGAGGACGAGATGCGCGAAGGCATCCGCAAGGGTCTGGTAACCCGTTCTATCTATCCCGTATTCTGCGTATGTGCAGGTCGCGACATGGGTGTGCGCCGCTTGATGGAGTTCTTGGGCAACGTTGTGCCTTTCGTAAGCGAAATGCCCGTTATCAAGAATGCCGCCGGTCAGGATGTTCCTGCTGATGCCTCTGCTCCCACATCGCTCTATTTCTTCAAGACAGGTGTTGAGCCCCACATCGGTGAGGTGCAGTACTTCAAGGTGATGAGCGGCGTCGTGAAGAGTGGCGACGACCTGACCAATGCCGACCGCGGCTCGAAGGAGCGCATCGGTACGATTTATGCCTGCGCAGGTGCCAACCGTATTCAGGTTGACCAGTTGGTAGCCGGTGATATCGGCTGTACCGTGAAACTGAAGGACGTGAAGACCGGCAACACCCTGAATGGCAAGGACATTGAAAACAAGTTCGACTTCATCAAATATCCTAACTCTAAGTTCTCTCGTGCCATCAAGGCCGTCAACGAGGCAGAGACCGAGAAGATGATGGCAGCCCTGCAGCGCATGCGTCAGGAAGATCCTACATGGGTTGTCGAGCAGTCGAAGGAATTGCGCCAGATTATCGTTCACGGACAGGGTGAGTTCCACCTCCGCACGTTGAAGTGGCGTATGGAGAATAATGAAAAAATTCAGATAGAATATCAGGAGCCGAAGATTCCATATCGTGAGACCATCACGAAGATGGCTCGTGCCGACTATCGTCATAAGAAACAGTCGGGTGGTGCCGGACAGTTCGGTGAGGTTCACCTGATTGTGGAGCCTTACACCGATGGAATGCCCGACCCGACATCGTTCACCATCAACGGTCAGGAGTTCAAGATGAACATCAAGTCGAAGGAAGAGAAAGACCTCGACTGGGGCGGCAAGCTGGTATTCATTAACAGCGTTGTCGGCGGTGCTATCGATATGCGCTTCATGCCCGCCATCCTGAAGGGTGTGATGGAGCGTATGGAACAGGGACCATTGACCGGTTCATACGCCCGCGACGTCCGCGTCATTGTTTACGACGGTAAGATGCACCCCGTTGATTCTAACGAACTTTCGTTCATGCTGGCAGCCCGCAATGCCTTCTCAGCCGCCTTCAAGGAGGCAGGTCCAAAGGTGTTGGAGCCAATCTATGATTTGGAAGTGCTCGTTCCAGCCGACTATATGGGTGATGTGATGAGCGACCTGCAGGGTCGTCGTGCCATCATCATGGGTATGGACAGCGAGAACGGTTATCAGAAACTGACCGCCAAGATTCCACTGAAGGAGTTGGCAAGCTACTCTATCGCTCTCTCGTCGCTGACTGGTGGACGTGCATCGTTCTCTACCAGCTTCTCCAGCTACGAACTCGTTCCTAACGACATCCAGCAGCAGCTCATCAAGGAGCACGAGGCTGAGATGAAGGAAGAAGATTAAAGAGCAAAATAAAAGCCAGCTACATCAGCTGGCTTTTATTTTTTTTGTCTTTTTTACAGCGGCATCATGTCGCGCTCGTCAGGGCGGTGTGCCTTGCCGTCTTCATCCTTGATATAAACCTGCAGGTCCTCCAGATAGCCGCCCGTCTCCGACTGCAACTGCTTCAGGATAGCCTTGGTGTCCTCGAATCCGTGGAACTCCTTGGCAGAACCCAGGTGGTTGGTAAACTCTAACTTCTTTTTCTCGATGTCAAGCACAGAGATGTACTCATCTTTTGTGCGGTCTCCAATGACAAATTTCTTACTCATAGTTTTATATGTTTTAATAGTTTGTTGGTGCAAAGATAAATAAAATCCCGATACGCTGTACGGCCTATCGGGATTTTTTTTAACGTAAACGTTTTATTGTCGATTACTCGCCTTTGATAGCTGCAACACCTGGCAGAATCTTGCCCTCGATAGCCTCGAGCAGTGCACCGCCACCGGTAGAGATGTAGCTAACCTTGTCGGCCAGACCAAACTTGTTGACACAAGCTACAGAGTCGCCACCGCCAATCAGTGAGAAGGCACCCTCAGCAGTAGCCTCGGCAATAGCCTCACCGATAGCACGGCTACCGGCAGTGAAGTCGTCGCACTCGAAGACGCCTGCAGGACCATTCCACAGAATAGTCTTGGCACCCTTGATGGCCTTGCGGAAGTCCTCCTGAGAAGCAGGACCGGCATCAACACCCTCGAAACCGGCAGGAACCTTGTTGGCAGGGCAGGTGATGATTTCAGAACCGGGCTTAACAGTCATGGTACCGAAGTCGAGACCGTTGGTAGC
>DEKX01000018.1:75246-197382 GCA_002354095.1 Prevotella sp. UBA2711
AGCTTGTCGAGCTCAACGATAGAGTTACCGATTTCGCCATTGTGAGCCTTAGCGAAGGTGTAGGTCATACCACCGCAGAGAATCAGCTTGTCAACCTTGCCGAGCAGGTTCTCGATGATACCGATCTTAGAAGAAACCTTCGAACCACCCATGATGGCAACGAAAGGACGCTTGATGTTAGAGAGTACGGCGTCAACAGCCTGAACTTCCTTCTCCATCAGCAGACCCAGCATCTTGTTGTCGGCATCGAAATAGTCGGCGATAACAGCTGTAGAAGCATGCTTGCGGTGAGCAGTACCGAAGGCATCCATTACGTAGCAGTCAGCATAGCTTGCCAGAGTCTTGGCGAACTCCTTCTGGCTGGCCTTCATAGCCTTCTTAGCCTCGTCATATTTTGGATCTTCCTTGTCGATACCAACGGGTTTGCCTTCCTCCTCAGGATAGAAACGTAGGTTCTCCAACAGCAGAGCCTCGCCCATCTTCAGGGCAGCAGCCTGCTCCTGAGCCTTAGCGCAGTCGGGAGCAAAAGCAACGGGAACACCCAGAGCCTTCTCCACAGCCTCGCGGATCTGACCCAGACTCTTCTTCATGTCAACCTTTCCTTTGGGCTTGCCCATGTGCGACATGATGATGACAGCACCACCGTCAGCCAGAATCTTCTTCAGTGTGGGCAGTGCACCGCGGATACGGGTGTCGTCAGTGATTTTACCATTCTCATCCAAGGGTACGTTGAAATCTACACGTACAATTGCCTTCTTACCGGCAAAGTTCATTTCATTGATTGTCATAATGCTGTATAATTAAAAATATTGAATATTCAAATCGAGCACAAAGATACGAAAATAAGTTCATAGTTCATTGTTCACAGTTCATAATTTAAAACTTTTTTGCTTACCATTATAAATAATGTAAGGCAGAGTTGTCAAAAAGTCGAAGAAAACTTGTAACTTTGCACCCCGAAAATTAAAATAAGGAGAAACGAAGATGAATATTCCAAATGTTCCCGTCCTGCTGCTTACGGGTTATTTAGGCAGCGGTAAGACTACACTTCTGAACCGCATCTTGCAGAACCAGAAGGGAATCAAGTTCGCGGTCATTGTGAATGATATCGGCGAAGTGAACATCGACGCCGACCTGATTGAGAAGGGTGGAGTAGTGGGCCAACAGGACGATTCGCTGGTGGCACTGCAGAATGGCTGCATCTGCTGTACGCTGAAGATGGATTTGGTGAAGCAGTTGCAGGAGATTCTCGCCATGCACCGCTTCGACTATATAGTGATTGAGGCCAGTGGCATCTGCGAGCCCGGTCCTATAGCCCAGACCATCGTCAGCATTCCGTCGCTGGGTCCGGAATATATCAAGGACGGCTATCTGCAGTTGGACAGCATCGTGACCGTGGTGGATGCACTGCGTATGCGCGACGAGTTCCAGGGTGGACACGACCTGCTGCGCCAGAACATTGACGAGGAGGATATTGAGAACCTGGTGATTCAGCAGATTGAGTTCTGCAACACCATCCTGCTGAACAAGGCCTCCGAGGTGTCGAAGGATGAGTTGGGCGAGGTGCGCCAGATTATCCGTACCATTCAGCCCAAGGCCGATATCATCGAGTGCGACTACTGCGACGTTGACCTCGACCGTCTGATTCATACCGAGAAGTTTAACTTCGACGAAGTGGCTACCTCTGCCGCCTGGATTCAGGAGATAGAAGGTCACCACGACGACGATGATGACGACGATGACGACGATGAGCACGAACATCATCATCATGACCATGACCATGACCACGAGCATGAGCATGAACATCACCATCATCATCACGATGAGGGCGAGGCGGAGGAGTACGGCATCGGTACGTTTGTCTATTATGCCCGTCGGCCGCTGAACCTCGGACTGTTCGATGAATTCGTGGCTCGCAAGTGGCCTAAGAGCATTATCCGTGCCAAGGGCATCTGCTACTTCAAGGGCGAGGAAGATACGTGCTACGTCTTCGAACAGGCAGGCCGCCAGGTGTCGCTGCGTGATGTCGGACAGTGGTATGCCACGATGCCGAAGGACGAGTTGGAAAATATGATGGCGATGAATCCGCAGCTTCAGAAGGATTGGGACCCAGAGTATGGCGACCGCATGCAGAAGTTGGTGTTTATCGGTCAGCATTTGGATAAGGAGCAGATTACCAAGGACCTGGATTTCTGCTTGGCATAACTTGCAGTTTTGATGATTGTAAGAAAGGAATAATAATACGATGGAAACAGATTTGTTCTTAGGTTTTAATATTCATGCATGGATAACCATTATTACCGTGCTGGCTATGTTTGCAACCCTATTGCTGACGAAGCTCCGCACGGACTTGGTCTTCCTGGCGGCTATCGGTGTGTTGTACGTTACGGGCGTGCTGGATGCGAAGGATGCCTTTTCGGGCTTCAGCTCTACATCGGTGATTGTCATCGGTGTGCTGTTTGTGGTCGTGGCGGGACTGACTCATACGGGCGTGCTGCAGTGGATTGTGAAAAACCTGCTGGGACAGCCCTCAAGCTATGGTAAAGCCGTCGTGCGACTGATGCTGCCCGTGGCGGCACTCAGTTCGTTCTTGAGCAATACCACCGTGGTGGCTATGTTTGTGGGCATCGTGAAGATGTGGTCGAAGAAGTTAGGCATCTCACCGTCAAAACTGCTGATTCCCCTGAGCTATGCGTCGGGAATGGGCGGTGTTTGTACGCTGATTGGTACGCCGCCGAACCTGATTATCTCCGGACTCTATGCCGACGAGACGGGAAAGACGATGAATGTGCTGGCTACCACGATTCCCGGACTGTTCTGCCTGTTTGTCGGCGTGCTGTCCATCATCGCCATGCGTAAACTGCTGCCTAACCGCAAGACGCCAGAGTCGGCTTTCGAAGATACGTCGGAATATACGGTCGAACTCCTGGTGCCTTCCGACAATCCCTGCGTGGGCAAGACGTTGGGCGAAGCAGGACTGTTTCACGTCAATGGCGGTTCGCTGCTTGAGATATTCCACTTCGACGAAGTGCCTACCCCCGTTACCGAAGGCGAGTTCATTCTGGGTGGCGACCGCTTGGTGTATGCGGGTCAGATAGCCGATATCCTGGAATTGAAGAACAGTCACGGACTGGTCAGTGCCGACCACCATGTGTTCAGTCTTGACGAGGTGGACTCCCACCGCCAGTTGCGCACGGCATACGTCACTTTCGGCAGCAGTCTGATAGGAAGCACGATTGCCAAGCGTTCGTTCGAGAAGAAGAACAATATGACGCTGGTGGCTGTGGCGCGTCGCGGCGACCGCATCGACCAGTCGCCCCGCGATGTGGTGCTGCAGGCTGGTGATACGTTGCTCTTCGAGTGTCCTCCCCGCATGAATGTCGATACCGATCAGCTGTCGTCGCAGTTGCACTTCTTTGACAGCGACCAGGTGGTGAACCTCGACGGAAAGACGCTCGTTTCGACCGTCATCATGATAGCGATGGTGGTACTTTCTGCGCTGAACGTTATGCCGCTGTTGCAGTGTGCGTTCATTGCCGCCGCAGCCATGCTGGTGATGGGCTGCTGTACGCCCGACCAAGCCATGAAGTCGGTGAACTGGGACATTCTGATGGTGTTCGCATGCAGTGTGGTGCTGGGAGTGGCTATTCAGCAGACGGGTATTGCCGAGCGTATGGCTACGGGCATCCTCGACGTCTGCGGCACTAATCCGCTGGTGGTGATGACAGCCATCTGCTTCGTGGGAACTTTTCTTACCGAGTTTATTTCTAACACGGCGGCGGGAGCTATCTTCTTCCCCATTATGTATGAGGCTGCCGAGAAGTTGGGCTATGACCCGTATCCGTTCCTGATAGCGCTGATGATCAGTGTCAGCAGCAGTTTTGCTACGCCTATCGGTTCGCCTACCCACATGTTGGTATATGGTCCTGGCGGTTACCGCTTCAGCGACTTTATGCGCATCGGACTGTTGATGAACCTCATCATCCTTGCTGCCAACATTTTGATTGTTAATATAGTCTATCCACTCACTCCGCTGCCATAATGGTGCAGCGGGCGAGTGGATAGACTTGCTTTTTCGTTAGATTCCAAACTTTACGCCTGCCGACAGCCAGAAGCCTGGCTGGGCTACGTTGCCGTAATCGACGTAGCGATGCGACAGCAGGTTGTTCGCCTCCACGTATATATATAATAAGGTGGAGGCCTGCCAACCGGCGCGCGCGTCGATGATAGAGTAGGGGTGATAATTCTTCACTTCACCGTCCACCGTTGTATAGCTGCCCATGCGGTCCTGGTAGCGATACTTCACGGTGAGCGCCAGTTGCTGTGTCAGTTTCAGATCGACCGATGCCGTCAGCTTATGGCGCAGATACTCCAGCGAGTATTGCGACTGCAAGTGCTCTTCCAAGTCCTTGTCCTGATGCAGATAACAGTAGGATAAGTTGAAAGTTGAGAAATGAGTGTTGAGAGTTGCTGACGCTTCCACTCCGGTGGTGTTCACTTTCGTGTGGTTGACACTCTGCCACACGGGTTCCGCCTCGCGCGTGTCCATCACCCAGTCTATCATGTTGCGGGCGTGGTGGCGGAATACGCTGGCTTTGGCGGTAAAATGTGCCGAGCTGTATTTCACACCGCCCTCGACGGCATGCAGTTCCTCGGGCTTCAGGTATTTGTCGGCCTTATGACCGCCCACGCTGTAGTAGAGTTCGGTGAACGACGGCATGCGCAGCGAGGAATTATACGAGGCGTAGATTTTCCAGTTCGTACCGATGCGATAGCTGGCGTCGATGCCCGGATAGAGCTTGAAGGGCATCTGGTTCCACGTGTTCTTGACGGCAATGAAGCCTGCCGAGAGGGTGAAGCGTTTCAGCAGGATGTTGTGCTCCAAGTGGAAAGAGAGATTCGAACGGTTGAGCCCCACCTTGTAGTGGCTGAACGCTTCGGAGAGAGGTTCGCCCAGGTTGGTGCTCACGATGTCCTCGTTGCGGAACTCAGCACCGAAGGCGGTGCGGCCCAGCAGCCAGTCGAAGTAGCTATTCAGACTGAGACCGAAG
The DNA here is from genome assembly GCA_002354095.1 of Prevotella sp. UBA2711. Lineage (GTDB taxonomy): Bacteria > Bacteroidota > Bacteroidia > Bacteroidales > Bacteroidaceae > Prevotella. The sequence continues at coordinate 80,298 of DEKX01000018.1, forward strand.
ACATCGGTGCGGTGGTAGTTGAAGGGCACCTTTGTTTCTGACCCGCGGATGAGTTCGAAGCGGTCGTGCGAGCGATTCCAGTTGATGCTGGGGCGCAGGTGTAGCGGTCCTACGGTAAAATCGCCTTGCAGGGCGGTGAAAATCTTCACGGTCTTCTCAAACTGTTCGTCGAACTTCGCACTGTAGAATGTGTTCGAACCGAAACCCTTTGTGGACAGTCCTGCATGCCATTTCAGGCGAAGGTTCTCATGACCATATTCGCCTTGATAGAACACTTTGCCCCCGCTGTAGTCGCTGTTCAGTGCGCCACTCTTCGCACGGCTGTAGCCGTCGCTGCGGGTGTAGTTGGCACTCAGGCTGTGACCGCCCATCGCCAGGCGCCCTGCTGCCGACAGATAGCCGAAGGAACCACCTTCGAGCCGGACATCAGCCTTGTTGCTGCTGGCGGTGCGCGTCACGATGTTAATCGCCCCTACCAATGAACTGGTGCCATAGACACGACCGGCAGGACCCTCGAGAATTTCGATGCGCTCGATGTCCATGATGTCGCAAGGCAGGTCGAAGGCATTGTGGCCCGTCTGCGGATCGCAAATGTTGATGCCGTTCAGTAGGATGGTGATTTGCTCGCTCGTGGAGCCTCGGATGCCGATGTCGGTCTGCGCGCCAATGGGCCCTCGCTGACGGACATCTACGCCGACGGCGTATTTCAGCAAATCGTTAATACTTTGTACTGGCGCCGCCTGTATTTCGTCGCGGCTCAGTACAGTGACCATTCTCGCTGCTTGCCCCAGAGCAAGCGGTGCGCGCGAGCCGGTGACCTCTACGTCGTCGAGGGTCGCTTCCTTGTCGGGTTGGGAAACGTTGTCGGCAACGGAATTGCCGACCACACGGGTTTTGCCATCATCGTCAGTGGCGGCTGCTGCTGATTGCAGCGTCGCTACGCTCAGTACGCTGATGGTTACCACGCGTCCCAAACAGGCAAAGAGTGCCCATCGTTTCCGCGTGAACTGGCGGAAGCGGAGTGCTCTGCGCTGATTGAAATTTGGTTTGTACATATAAAGGTTTATTAAAAAAAAACGGTGCAAAGGTAATGCTTATGCGTCACTTTCTAACGGCTGTTAACGCTATTTAAGTAACATAAAGACAGAATAACATATTAACAAATTAATAGGACAACTAAGAAATTTGTTGATATGTTATTCTGTCTTAAAAAAATTATTGTGTCTCACCCAAACAGCGCTCTAAGCGCTTCTTCCACTTTCCGTACGGGAACGAGTTCTATTTGGAACTTCTTGCGGTTAAGGCCGGAGAGATTGTATTTGGGGATGATGATATGCGAGAAACCTAATTTCTCCGCCTCGCTGATGCGCTGCTCGATGCGGGCCACGGGGCGAACCTCGCCACTCAAGCCGACTTCGCCAGCCATACACCAGCCACTCTCAATCGGCGTATCGACATTGCTCGACAGTACGGCGGCTATCACCGAGAGGTCCATCGCCATATCCGTCACGCGCAGTCCGCCGGCAATGTTCAGGAAGACATCCTTCTGCATCAACTTGAATCCTACGCGCTTCTCCAGTACCGCCAGCAGCATGTTCAGACGGCGCTGGTCGAAACCGGTAGCGGAGCGCTGCGGAGTGCCGTAAGCCGCCGTAGATACCAGTGCCTGCGTCTCGACCAGGAACGGCCGCACCCCCTCTATTGCCGACGAGATGGCTACGCCCGAGAGCCCGTCGTGGTCTTCGGTGAGCAGCAGTTCCGAGGGGTTCGACACCTGCCGCAGTCCCGTCTGCTGCATTTCGTAGATGCCCAGTTCCGACGTGGAGCCGAAGCGGTTCTTGATGCTTCGCAGGATGCGGTACATATAATGCTGGTCGCCCTCGAACTGGATGACGGTATCCACGATGTGCTCCAGAATCTTCGGTCCTGCCAGCGTGCCCTCCTTCGTGATGTGGCCTATCAGTATGACGGGCACACCGCTCGACTTGGCGAAGCGCAGCAGTGCCGCGGCACATTCGCGAACCTGGGCAATCGAGCCGGCACTCGACTCGACATCCTCGGTGGCGATGGTCTGAATGGAGTCGATGACCACCATGTCGGGTTGCGTCTCACGGATATGGTCGAAGATGGATTCGAGGGAATTTTCGCAGAGGATGAGGAAATTATCGGCGACGGAATCGCCGATCGCGGTGTTGGTCGCGAGGCGCTCGGCACGCATTTTCAGCTGGTGGGCGCTTTCCTCACCGCTGACGTAGAGCACGCGCTTCTCCGGCAGTCGGAGCATCGTCTGCAGCGAGAGCGTGGATTTACCGATGCCCGGTTCGCCGCCCAGCAGCACGATGCTGCCCGGCACCAGTCCGCCGCCCAGCACGCGGTTCAGTTCCTCGTCGTGCATGTCGATGCGCGGGTCGTCGTGCGCTGAAATATCACGCAGTCGCAGCACCCGTGCCGCATCGCGACTGCGGTCGGAAATTCCGCTGCTGCCGAAACTGCCCCTTCCTTTCGTGAGAGGTTGTGGTGAGGTTTTTATCTCCTTGAACGTATTCCACTTCCCGCAAGCCGGACATTTGCCAATCCATTTCGCTGATTCCTGTCCGCAGTTCTCGCAGACATACATTACCTTTTCCTTTGCCATTATCTGATGTACAAATAATTATTGTCATAATCCAATACCAACTCTACTTCTCTTAAGAATTTGTATCCTATGGAACCTACATACTCCTTCCCAGCCTTCGTTGGAAAAATCGGCAGAACATTCTTTTCCATATTTACTTTCTTGCCCAGCAGTTCGGCAGAATCCATTTTGATGTATTGGATGACCTTTCCATTTTTCGACCTTTCTAAAAGTTCAAAGCCTTGCCTGTCGAGGGATTCTATCACTCCTTCACTCTTACCGAATAGCGCGAAGAAGTTGGCATTGCCCGTGTCAATGATGAATCTTCCTATCATCTGTCCCGATCTGTAGTTGCTATCCATGATGCGCAGCGGAGCGTCAGTTCCTACGAGCCCTTTCTTGTCAATTGTCATGATGCCGCGCTTGAATTTCTTCTCGGGTAATTCGCGCTTACCATATTCTATATATCCGTCAGCAATATTTAATGTCAGCATCTGACTGCCATCCTTTGCCATATAGCAGCTGCCCATCACCATATTGTAGTCTCCGTCTTTAAACCATTTCCTTACCTTTTTCAAATCGGCGACATATACCGGTCTGGTATTCCGCAGACCATCGACGTACAGCGTATCCTTCATTTTCTGGTAGCACCATAGTGTTTTACCAATGGCAGGCAGCCGTAATGCGTGATGGCATGGCGTCAGGTTTAATGCCAATCCTGACGAAACGACAAAACTGCTGTCAAGCACAGTGGTGGAACAGCCCGTAGCTAACAGCGTGCGTACTTTCACTTTCTCGTTCACACTTACTTCTGCAATCATGTGCTTGTTTACTTCCTTAAATCGGATGCGTTGGGCACTGATGATTTGAACAGAGCATAAAAATAATAGCAATAATGCTTTCTTCATACTGTTTGGTTAGTTATTCATTCATTCTTGTTGCAAAGGTATATCTTTTTGGATAACTTTGCAAGAAAAACTGATTTTTATTTTAGTATCACAAAGAAATGAAATGATTTTGTTCTCTTTTGAAATTTAATGTGTATCTTTGCATTCTGATTATGAAGAAGATTATTTATTTCATTATTGGTGTGGCACTTCTGGCGGCTTGCGGACAGTCGTACGAAGAGACGAAGCGCCAGCACCGCCAGCAGCGCAAGGAGGCGCTTCGACGCGATTCGGCAGCACTGAAGGTGGCTGTGATGCCCACACTGGGCTGTCTGCCCATGTATGTTGCCGAATATCACCAGTTGTTCGACACACTGAACGGCGGTGTGCGTCTGAAACCGTTCAAGGCCTACATTGACTGCGATACCGCCCTGGAGCGTCGGCGCGTAGAGGGCAGCGTGAGCGACCTGGTGAGGGTTGCATGTATCGAGAAGCGCGGCACGAAACTGCGTCAAGTTTCCGTGTTGAACACCTATTGGCAACTGATTGCCAACCGCAATTCGCGCATTCACCAGCTGAAGCAGTTGGACGACAAGATGGTGGCGATGACCCGATTCTCGGTGACCGACATGCTGAGCGACCTGATAGTTGACTCGGTGAAACTGAGGGACGAACACGTGTTCCGAGTACAGATTAACGACGTGGATGTGCGTATGCAGATGCTGCAGAACAGCATGATGGACGCCCTGTTCTTTGAAGAACCGCTCGCCACGATGGCACGCACGGCGAAGAACCCCGTCGTGCTCGACACCCGACAGCTGGACATGCAGATGGGTGTGCTCGTATTCCGCGAACAGGAAATGCGCCATCCCGAACGGAGCAAGCAACTGGACCTCTTCATCAAGGCGTATAATGCAGCTTGCGACTCGATTAATAAGAAAGGACTCAAGAGTTATCGCCATCTGATAGTCGATAAGTGTATGGTGCCGGCAGCGGTGGTCGATTCATTGCCGCGAACCATCAAGTTCCAACATGCCGTGGGACCCCGACAGCGTGACATCGACACTGCTCAGAAATGGCTTAAAAAGAAGTAAGGATGACAGAAACGAATATGCAACTGCAACGGGTGGCGAGCCAACTGCATGTCGGAAACGTCGGTATGGCGATTGCCGAGATGGAGACTTATCTGGCAGCCTATCCGCAGCCGCAGACTGCTGAACGGCTGAATGAACTGAAAACAGAATATGCACTGATGGAGGACTATTGGCGGCGCGGTGCCAACGACCCGCAGCAGGCGCAGCTCTACCAGTATCTCCTGCAGCGGTGCTATGTGCTGTATGCCAATGTGGCTGCCTACTATCATATCATGTCGCATCCCACGCTGTCGGGCATCTACAGCCACGTGCGGATGCAACGGCAGGAATGGTCGCTCAGGAACATCCGCAAGGAATTGGAAGACTTCGTGAGCAATGTCGCCATGCTGGACTTGGAAGCGGAGGAGGTAAGAGAGCAAAAGAGCGAGCAACTCTACAAGGAGCATCACGAACAGATGAGAGCCGTCTTCAATTATGTGCTGACTTCGAGAATGTGGTCCGACGGCATAGGGCATGATTTCGAGGAAATGCTCATATCGCCTACGGTCGATGCCAATGACCAGCGTCTGCTGGTATCGGCGGTGACGCTTGCATTGCTGAACCGCTATGACATCGTGAAATTCCGCATACTGCTGAACGTGTATCGGTTGTCGAAAGAAGAAACCGTGCGTCAGCGTGCACTGGTGGGTTGGGTGCTTGCGCTCAACGACGACCTGCAGAAGGTCTATCCCGAACAAGCTGAAATGGTGTTGCAGCTGCTCAAGTCGAAGAAAGTCTGTGAGGAACTCACTGAGCTGCAGATGCAGTTGATATTCAGTCTGAATGCCGAGAAAGATACGAATACCATCCAGAAGGAAATCATGCCCGATCTGATGAAGAACCAGAATTTTCAGGTGACGCAGTTCGGCCTCGTGGAACGGGAAGAAGACCCGATGGAAGACATTCTGCACCCCGAAGCCTCCGAACAGCGCATGGAGAAACTGGAGGCTACGTTCGGGCGCATGATGGATATGCAGAAACAGGGCTCCGACATCTATTTCGGCGGCTTCTCGCAGATGAAGCGCTTTCCTTTCTTCTACGACATCTGCAACTGGTTCACCCCGTTCTTCTTCCAGCATCCCGATATTATCCACTTTGTCAAGCGGTTGAAAGAGAATAAATTCCTGTTGAAGATGATGCATGTGGGACCATTCTGCGACAGCGACAAATACTCGTTTGTCATTGCCTTTCAGCAGGTAATGGACCAGATACCCGAGAACATGCGACAGATGTTGGTCAAGGGTGAGGCAACGATGGGCGAAATAGCCGAGGAGGAACTGTTGTCGCCAGCCTATATCCGCCGGTCATACCTGATGGACTTGTATCGCTTCTTCCGCCTATATCCCAACCGCCATGAGTTTGAGAATCCTTTTGAAGTGAGCCATGCTTTCCTGGGCCGTTGCGAGTTCTTCAGGAAATCGCTGTTCACCGGCTCGCCTTTGGAGTCTTACAAAGACCAGATAGTGCGGCTGCTGAAGCGAAAGAAAATGGAAGAGCCTGCCCAGCAGTTGCTGGACTCTTACAGCGAGGACCATCGTTCTGTACAATATTATATATGGGTAGGGCAGTACGACAAGGCACTGGAGTTAGAGCCGAATAATGAGAGAGCGCTGCGTGGAAAGGCCCGCAATCTTTTCGAATTGGGAATCTACGACGAGGCGGAGAGTGCTTACGACGATTTGCTGCTGTTGCATCCCGACAATTCTACCTATTTATTGTATAAGAGCCTCTGCCTGATTCACATGGAAGAGTACGAGGATGCCCTGAAACTGCTTTACCGCTTGAATTATGAAGAGCCGGAGAATCAGCAGGTGAACCGTGTGCTGGCGTGGACTCACCTGTGTTGCCGCCAGTTGGAACAGGCGGACAAACTGTATCAGAAACTGACCAACGTTGAGAAAGTCTATGCAGAGGATTGGCTGAACTATGCCTACTGCCTTTGGTTCTCAGGAAGGATTGACGATGCGATTGATTGCTTTAAGAAGTATTTGGCTGCAGGAGGGGATGATGCAGTGAAATGGTTCTTCTTCGACAGAACGCTGTTGGAAAAATATGCCGTCAGCGAGCCTCAAATCATGATGATGGAGTCTGCCGTGAAGTCTTAATGCGCCGGTAGCACCAGGTCCAAGCAAGCGGAACGCCCACTCCGACGATGGTATAGAGTATCCAGAACGCATCGTCCTTGGCATGGTCGTGAATCACCATGTGGCATCCTATCTGTGCAAAGTCCAAGTCGTAGTACCATATCTTCAGCAGACTGACCAGTTTGTAGCTGATGATATGGAAAACAAAGATAGGTAGCGTGTTGTCGCCACAGAATATCAAGAAGCGCTTCACCATTCCTTCGCGCCCGTTAATCCAAGTGGCAATGTTGTAGGTCATCAGGAATCCGCAGACGGCAGGAACGGGCAGGGAGATAAACTGGATGAACGTGGAGCGCCAGTTCATGTTGGCTGTCAGATACTTGGAGAAGAGATAGACGATGACGGCGAAAACGGCAGTCGTCCACCACGTCACCCGATAGTGCTGTTCCGTTTTGCGGAACAGAAAACCCACACCAAAGAAGAAACAACCCATGATTTCGCGATAACCACCCTGGATAAGCGTAATGATGCGCAGTCCCCAGAGTGTCTTCCAACCAGCCAGTAGCAGCATCGTGATGCAGACGGCTATCGGTACTATCCACTCGCGGCGGGATTGCCAGCGATTGGTCTTGACAATGAGCGCGTCGATGCCCTTATATATAATAAGGTATGCAATACTGGCTACCAAAAGTCCGCGGAAGAACCAGAATGCCCCGCAGAGGAATTGGTCGTAACCGCCCATGGCTGTAACGATAGTCCACAGATTCTGCTGTATCTGTCGCCACGTATAGGGGTGGGTCACACCGCCCGTCCAGTTGCCATACTGCTCGTTGAGAATACCCAGATCGAACATCCAGTTATGGATGATGAGAAAGAATACCGACCATTTCACAAACGGAACGTACAACCCCTTGAAACGCTTCTTGACAAAAGTAGCCTCGTCGTCAAGATAGCGAAGGGAAAAGAAATAGCCCGCCGTAATGAAGAACACGGGCATGTGGAACTCGTAGAGAAAGAGATTGATGACATCTGGTGCTTCAGCATGGCCGATGACCATGAGGATGATGGCCAATGCCTTGCAGATGGATATGACGGTATTGCGCTGCATAAGAGAAACTACAATAAGGGCGCTAACAGATGGGCAAACCAACCACGGAACTTCTGCCACGGTGTGCGGAACCGATCCCACGATTCGGGAGTGAGCAGGAAGCACTTCTTGGTGTCGCGGGCAAACATGTCGTCCAGTTCGCGTGTGGTGCACTTGTCAATGATAACTGCATTCTCCTCGAAATCGCATTTCAGACTGCGCGCATCGAGATTGGTACTGCCTACGGTGCAGAACCGACCATCAACCATCATGATTTTAGAATGGTGGAATCCTGGCTCGTACATCCATACGATGGCGCCCCGTTTCATGAGCTTATGGGCTTGATAATAGGCGCAATCTGGGGTGAGCGGGATGTCGCTTTTTGCCGACTGCATAATCTCAACCTTCACGCCACGTTTCAATGCACGTGTCAGTGCACGGGTGACGGTGGGAATCAGCGTAAAATAGGGATTGATGATCTTAATGGAATCTTGAGCGGCGTCAATGGCACTGATATAGAACTGACGCATAATCTTAGGAGTGTAGTGCGGCTCACGGTTGATGATGCCCACCATTTTGCTGCCCGCAGTTTGGGTGGTGTCGGGCTTCAGACCTTCGAATTTGGTAGGAGTGCCTCCACGATAGTACTTGATGCCGTGCACATTCTCGCCAGTGACACGGTTCCAGATGCGGATAAATATCTTTTGCAATTCATTGACGGCATCGCCTTCAATACGGCAGTGCATATCGCGCCATTCGCCAACCTGTTCAGTACCTTTAATATAATAGTCGGCAACATTCATACCACCCGTATAGGCTATCTGTCCGTCGATAACGACAATCTTGCGGTGGTCACGTCCGAAAATCTTGTTGACCCAAGGGAAACGGATGGGTTCATACTCTACAATCTGAATACTGTCGTCGCGCAGGGCTTTCAGGTGATGCTTTTTCAGTGGCTGGTTGTTGGAATCGTTGCCAAAGCCGTCAAACATTGCCCGCACCTCAACACCCTCCTTCCGCTTCTGGCGCAAAAGGTCAAAGAGCAAGGAGGCGATGGAGTCGTTACGAAAATTGAAGTACTCCAGATGGATGCTGCTCTTGGCTTGGCGGATGGCATTGAACATGTCGTCGAACTTAGCCTGTCCGGACATCAGGAGCGTTACACTGTTGTTGTCTGAGAACACGATTTTCTTGGAGCGTAGCGTATGCACAATCAGCGAGTCGCTCGTTTGAGGGCTCGCTGATTGGGTGATGCATATCAGTAGTGCGATAAAGAGGATTCGCAGCATTTTATTTCTTATTCTTTAGTCTGTACTCAAGTGGCGTCATGCCAAACTTGTCTTTGAAGATATTGATAAAGTTCTCTGCCGTGTTGAACCCGACATTAATAGCCAATTCACTCATGTTGATATTGGTCTGTGTGAGGAGCGTGCAGGCATGCTTCAAACGAATCTCACGCACGATCTCAGCAGGCGTCTTGGTGGTAATGCTGCGAATCTTATGGAAGAACGGAACGCGTCCCATACCCATAGCTGAAGCCATCTCTTCCAGGCTTATTTGTCCGCGGCTCATGTTTTGAATCACATACTGTTCAACATTCTTCATTAACTGGCGGTCCATCAAATTGTTCATGGAGTAGTTGCCGATAGTCTCGTCTTCACCATAGAACTGTTGAGCCAAAACGCCGCCACCCTGTGTGGAAGGTTTGTTCGCTGTAGGTGCCTTTGGCTCTTCTGCCGCTGGAGTTTCCTGTTCCTGTTCTTGCTCCTGCTTGTCATCCACCTTGATGTCATCATATACCATTGTGGCAGTAGTCATACTTGCATTATGACCTTCCAGCATACGGGTTTCTCGTCCCTCGATAGTATTCTGAGCCATCTCAACAGGTCCTAAGCCCATGAGCTGGTTGAAGCGCATGACAGCCTCCTGCACATTGAAGGGCTTAGCCAGATAGTCGTCAGCAGCCAACGTGATATTCATGTCGCTCATCATCTCTGGCGTCAGTACGGAGTCAGTCATCAATACAAACTTGATGTTATGTGTGCGTGAATCTGACTTCAACTTGTTGCAGAGTTCGCTACCGGTCATGTGTTTCATGTCTTGTTTGCAGATAACCAAATCAGCCATCATCGACTCAATGTCAGGAATAGCCAGACGAATATCGTCGTAAACATGGAAATCATATACTTCACACAGATGGGCGTTCATGAAGCTATTGAACTCACGATTGCTGTCAATGAAGACAACAATGAATTTCTGCGTCTTCTTGTCGAGACGGAGTGGCTGGATGGTTGCCGTCAACTCAGGAGTAGAAACGGCAGATGGCAGACTGAGTTCTCCCTGATCGTTCAGTTCGAGACGGTCCTTCGCTGTTGACTCAGCTTTCTGTTCAGGATTTTCCAGGACGGTTTGCATTTCAGAAATGCGGGTAATCACCTGAAGCATCTGGAAATGCAGCGAGTTGAGTTGTTCGCGTCCTTCCATATCAGTCTCTTTCTCAGCCATATTGCCAATAATGGTCGTCATGCGTGCCATGGGCTGGCGCAGTTCGTCGCTGGCAATCTTGATTTCTTCGCGTTGGCGTTTCAGTTCGTCAACCACCGTGCGCTTACGTGTCATATAATTCTTGACTTTCTTGTAGCCGAAGCGCCAGATGATGAGTGCGATGATAGCTATCAGTACATAGACAGAAAGCATCCACCATGTAAGCCACCAAGGGCGGTCTATTGTGATTTCCAGTACACGTTCCTGGTTGCTGACGGCTCCGTCGGCGCTGACAGCCTTGACATGAAGCGTGTATTTGCCACTCCCCAGATTGTTGAATCGGACACCATGTAATAATGCATCTCCGTTTCTCCAGTCATGGTCCAAACCTTCCATCCAATACATAAACTGCAAGCGCTCGCCTTGGTTGTAGTTACCTGCTGCAAATTTGATGGTGAAAGAACTTTGATTGTTTTTCAGCGCAATCTTGCTACTCTCATTCAGCGCTTGTGACAATATCACATTGCCGTCGTATTCATGTCCGACTATGATTTCTTCCTCGCCGATGAATAGCTGGGTGAGCATGACAAGGGGTAGGGAGTTCTTGTCGTCCTTATCGCCCCTGCGCACCCAGTTGACACCATAGAGTCCTCCAAAGATAACCGTTCCGTCAGCCCGGGTGAGCACAGAACCTGTGTTGAACTCATTGCTCTGCAAACCATCGCTGGTGTCATAATTGTATAGACCATAGCCGAAGGTTCCCTCGTCTCTGTTACGTTGTACTACAATACGACTGATACCATTACTGGTGGTAATCCACATGTTGCTACTGATGTCTTCCGTAATACCGCAAATGGAATTGTTGCACAGTCCGTTCTTCTCAGTTATGTAACTCAAAGAGTCGGTAACGACATTCAGCACATTCAGTCCTTCGCGAGTACCCACCCAAATGAGACCGCGGGAATCTTCGTAAACCTGTGTGATATAGTTGTTTGTGAAGGTTTTGAGATTCGTCGAATTACCAGTGAACACTTTCTTTTCACGGTTAGACAAGTTCAGCATAACCATTCCTTCGGAAGTACCGATAAGCAGTGTGTTGTTCTTACCATAGTGAAGGCAGGTGATGTTGTTGGTGTTCAGCATACCATTCTCTCGAGTGTAGGAAGAGAAGGTGTTCATCTTGGGATTGTAAACCTGAAGACCACCATTAGTAGCAATCCAAAGGTTGCCGCTGTTATCTTTCGTGAGCGCATTGACGTGATCGTCGATAAGGGTGTGCATACTGTCACGGGCGGCAGAGAAGATGGTAGAAGTGCCATCTTTGATACGCGTCAGACCATTCTGGCGTGACCCTACCCAAATGCTTCCGTCTGGAGTAGTTGTCATACAAGATACTTTTTGGCTTGCCAATGTGCCGCCAAAGCCAACCACACCTTTGTCGCTGGTGCCGTACCACATATTGCCGTCAACATCTTGTGCGATAGCTGTGACGTCGCCGTTAAAGGAAGCCTCGAATTTGTAGATGTTGTCTCCATAAAAAGCAACACCTGATTTCTCGGTACCTACCCAGAGCAGGTCGGTGTCATCGACATAGACACTCTGAATACCGATGATGTCCTGCGATAGTTGATTGTCACGCCCGTTGTGAGGTTGTACTGTTTCAAATTCATGAGTGTTCACATTCATGCGAATCAGTCCCATCCTATCGGTGCCAATCCAGATATTGTCTTTTTGGTCGTGAGCCATACCGTTCACACTATGGTCAACGGCAATGCTGGTCAGCCCAAGACTATTGCCGATATTGGTATCCCAAACATTGGTGCTCTTGTTGTAGCACATCAGTGTACCTTGTCCGTAGAGCCAAACGTTATCCAGTTGGTCGGCAAATACTTTCAGAGAAGTACTCTTTCGCAGATGCTGTTGGGAAATATGTTCAGTAGCCCATACCGTATGCTGTTGGTGCATGATGTCGCAACAAACCATTCTACCGTCTTCGTAAACGATAATAGCACCATCGCGACACTCTCCGATGGAGCAGATAACTCCTTGAGGCACACCATGATTGTCGTTGGTATAACCAAATTCATAAAGCAATTGCTGTTGCATGTTGTATGCCACAACACCCTTGTTGGGGATAGATGCCCATAGGTTTTTATGGCGATCGAAGAATACAACATTAGGTTGACCTTCAATTCCCATTCGTCCCAATACTTGTTTCATATCACGCTCAAAGGTCTCCGTTTGAGGGTGATACACGCAATAGCCGGCTGACGTCAGAATCCAAAGGTTGCCGTCCAGAGCTTCCTGTATGCTCAGAATATAACTGTCGGGTAAGGAAGAGCCGTCTTGTGAGTTACTTTGGAAATACCTGAAAGTATATCCGTCATAGCGATAAAGTCCGGCTGGCGTGCCAAACCATACGTATCCGCGACCATCTTTCAAAATGCAGTTAATCTGACTGCTGGTCAGTCCGTCTTTGATGTCAAGTGTCTTAAACAGATAGATACTTGCAGCAGCCAGAGGCAGTGTAAGCATCAGCATCAATACTATTTTCTTGAGTCCTTTCATAACCTGTTTTATTTTCACCTATAATATACAAGCATAGCGGTCGACAACACCCAAAAGTCTATTGTCACCGTCAGCAACCAGAACGTTATGTATTTTGTTCTTATTCATTATTTTCTGTATCTCAGAGATTTTCGTCTGAGGGGAAACGGTCTTTGGAGTACTGGTCATAATATCCTTGACCGTACGGTTGAAGAATTCAGCCTTCCACCGTTCCATAGCCCTACGGATGTCTCCATCGGTAATGATACCTGCAATATGACCTTGCTCAATGGCAACACCAAGTCCCAGTTTTCCTTTGCTTACCAAGATGATGGCTTCGCCGAGATTCATCTCCTGACTTAGGATGGGCAGATTCTCGGTAATCATCACATCCTGAGCCGTAGTCAACAGCCGTTTTCCGAGTTCGCCTCCTGGATGGAACTGGGCAAAGTCCTGAGGCTGGAAATGACGCTTATTCATCAAGGCAATAGCCAGAGCATCGCCCATAACCAGAGTGGCTGTCGTACTGCTGGTAGGAGCCAGATTCAAAGGGCAGGCTTCCTTTTCCACACTCACGTTCAAATGACAGGTGGAATACTTAGCCAACAGTGATTGCGGATTGCCGCTCATAGCGATGATAGGAATCTGCATGTGCAACACCATAGGAATGAAGCGAAGCAATTCGTCAGTTTGTCCAGAATTGGATATAGCCAGCACGACATCTCCTTTTGACATGACTCCCAAATCTCCGTGGAATACGTCAAGTGGGTTAATAAAGAAAGACGGAGTACCTGTCGATGCCAATGTGGCAGCAATCTTAGCTCCTATATGTCCACTCTTTCCCACACCAGTCACTATCACTTTTCCACTGCAGTGCAACATTAAGTTGACAGCTTGTTCGAAGTTGTCGTCAATCTTGGAAATCAGGCCAAGCACAGCTTCTGCCTCATCCTTGATGCATTGTATGGCGTTCTCTTTATCTGTCACTTTAACTTACCAATTAATTGTTCTAACTTATCTAATTCCAGCATGTTAGCTGCGTCGCTCAGTCCCTTGTCTGGGTCAGGGTGAACTTCAAAGAAATAACCTGTTGCGCCAAAGGCCTTGGCGGCTAATGCCATTTGGGGAACAAAACGTCTGTCGCCTCCTGTCTTGCCGTCAGCACCTCCAGGACGCTGAACGCTATGGGTGCAATCCATAATAACGGTGGGCACAAATTCCAGCATATCAGGGATATTACGAAAATCCACAACAAGATTGTTGTAGCCCATCATATTGCCTCTTTCTGTCAACCAAATATCCTTGGCACCAGCATCACGGGCTTTCTCAACAGGGTAGCGCATATCGAGCCCGCTGAGGAATTGAGCTTTCTTGATGTTTACCGTTTTTCCAGTTTTTGCCGCTGCAACGAGCAAATCCGTTTGGCGACAGAGGAAAGCAGGAATCTGTATCACATCAACAACCTGTCCCACAGGTTCTGCTTGCCATGATTCGTGAATATCGGTAAGCAACCTCAACCCGTATTTCGCCTTGATGTCGCTCAACATTTGAAGCCCCTTGTCAAGACCAGGTCCTCTGAACGATCTGATAGAGGTGCGATTGGCCTTGTCAAAGGAAGCCTTGAATATGATGTCGGTCCCCAGGTTTTGATTAATAGTCACCAGTTTTGCTGCTACTGTATCGAGCAACTCTGCTGATTCAATGACGCATGGACCTGCTATAAACGTACTTTTCATCTTTGTAGTAGACATTTTCCTGCAAAGATAGTCATTTTCTGCAAATATTTTTAGTTTTTATCAAATAATTTGCATAAAAGTGCGAAAATTCTCATTATTTAATATGTACGTCTTGTTGTGGGAAGGGTATTTCAATGCCATTCTTGTTCAACGTATCGTAAATAGTATTGAGGACATCGCTGACTACATACGACTGCTTGGGGGCGTCTGCCCATACAAACATTTTCAGATTGACACTGGAATCGCCTAACTCGCCGACAACAGATTTTGCCTTCTTGGATTTGTCCATCCACTTGTGCTTCATCTGGTTGACAGCGGTATCAACCAGTTCGATGACTTGTTGCAAATTGCTGCCATAGGCTACACCATAATGAACAACAGCCAAGACGTATCCGTGATTACGCGTCAGATTCTTATAGTTCTTTGTAAATAGTTGGGAATTCTGGAATGTGATAATTTCGCCATAAAGCGACTCAACAACCGTTGAGGTGTAGCTGATACTGGTTACTTTACCCATTGTGCCGTCCACCTGAATCCAATCGCCCACCTTGATGCGACCAGCCATCAACGTGATGCCGTAATAGATGTTTTCGATGATGTCTTTAGAAGCAAAACCAATACCTGTGGACAAACCTCCAGTGACAACCATCAGCCAGGCCAGCGAAATGCCCAATATGCTCATCGTAATAAGGAACCAAGCTCCCCAAACAATGACCTGAATAACGTTCTTGCCCATCACTTCGCGGCTGGCAGCTGTCGATGCATCCTTTATTTGATAGTGCATTCTCATTAACAGGAGAATGGTGTTGGCGGCATATTTGAAGAAGAACCACAAACTAACGACGATAGCCAACGATATGATACTGACTTTCAGATTAGAAAGATTGATAAAGTTGGTGTTGAAAATTTTCCAGCACAAGTCGCTTAGGTTGAAGACTTCGGCTGCCCAGTAAATGCTGACCATTACAGAGACAACTCCTGCGATGGGTAATATCACCTGATAGAGCAAATCGTAAGCCCATGTTTGTGTGATTGGTCTCTCTGCAAAATGGTGCCTGATGCCATATAGTTTGAGGTATTGCAGCGCACAAGTAATAGTCAATATGCACGTCAACTGCATCATCCACCAAATCAGCATCTGTACGGCCATCAGTGTGTAGCCCATCCACGAACAAACTACTGAGGTGATGAAGACGATGAGGGAAATGTAACTATAGAACATATCTGAACGAGGAATGTTCTGGTTGTGTCTTGTGATGACACTCCACTGCCAAAGGGCGCTTATCAGCAGAATAGGGGGCAGGAATATATTGACAACCTCGTTGGGTATCAGGATGATACGGAAGATGATGACCAGAAGACTGATGGCTAATAACGGCGTGTAAATACGAAAAGCGCTCTTGATTTGGTCGCCTTTTACACGTAACAACAGTGAGACGACAATGACGCCAAGCAACCAAGCGTAGTCAACCAATAAAGAAGATGCCATCGAGATGAAGTTCTGTGTGGAATTATTCATCAGGATGCCTTGTATGATGGCAAAAGTAATCGTGGTAGCAGCCATCACGATGAGGGATTGCTTCTTTTTGAAATCCTCGGTCTTATAGCGTGCAGGCAACAGGAATTTGAAGAAGAGGAAACATAACGCTCCTACTATAATAAAGAAGATAATTGTGCCCAAAAACATTCCGAACACCCATTCAGAACTCCATTGTGACTCTTCTTCGTCAGCAGACTGGTTGAGGTGGTATTTCTTCTGCATCGTTTCTTTCATGGATTTCCATCGGATACCAATGCGCTGTAACAGAGTAGGATAGTTTTCACCACCATTAATAAATATATTTTGCTGAATTTCGTTGTAGCGTTTGTTGGCATAGTCATTCAAACGCGACAAGCGTAAGTCGGTGTTCTTGTAAATCTGGATGTATTCCCCTAAGGTCTCACGATTTTCAGCTAACGAATTACGGATGCTGGTGGCTAAGGTCAGACAAACGTTCCTATCCGTTTTGGTTTTATCGTCCAGCATGCTTTGGGGCATAGCTTTCAAACTGACTATCAGCGAGTCGTAACGAGCAATCTCGCCCTCGGCCTTGTTCATGAAGGATTTGAAAGGCAATTGCTGCCTGTGGAACTCGTGGTAAAGTTCTGTGGCTTCATGACATGCATAGGTGAGATCGAACACATACTCGTGTTTCTGCGAATAGAGCATCAGCGAACTTTGATTGGCGCGCTTCATGATGGAAATGAGCTGGTCGCGAATCTGTTCCCTCTGGATTTTGTTCATTTCTATCTGGTCTGACAATTCACGATGATAATCTGTCAGTTCAGTACGCAGAATCTGTAGTGTCTGGGGTAGATCCTTCTCTTTCAGCACAGCGTGTACTTGGAGAGTTCCTATCAATAAAATCAATATGAGGATAAGCTTCTTCATCGTCTTCTTCTAAAATTTCGTGCAAAGTTAGAAAAAATATTTCAAAACTCATTTCATCTTTCTCAATTATTTCGTATCTTTGCAAAAAATTAGAATATCAAGACCAAATGAAACTTATAGCTGATAGCGGAAGTACCAAAACCGATTGGACACTCCTTCACGATGGAGACAGACATTCTGACAGTATTATTGTAGCTACGTTTACAACACAAGGCATCACTCCTATTCACCAGTCGCCAGCTGACATTCGCCAGATACTGGGGCAGGAAATGATGCCGCACTTGTCAACATTCCCTCGTGCGCAACTTATTAATTCGGGTGTATTGGAAACGCCACTTCTTTCTAATACTCAAGTATATTTCTACGGCAGTGGATGTACGCCGGCTCATGCTCCTATGATGAAACAGATATTGAGCGAGTTCTTCTCACCGCAGAATGTGGAAGTGCACAGCGATCTGATGGCTGCGGCTCGTGCTCTTTGCCAACAGGATGCGGGTATAGCTTGTATTCTTGGTACAGGAGCAAACTCATGCCTTTACGATGGCGAAAAAATTATACAGAACACACCTCCCCTCGGATACATCCTTGGCGACGAGGGAAGTGGTGCCGTTCTTGGCAAATTGTTTATGAATGCCATCTTCAAAGACCCTGCGTTCTCTGATGTCAGAGATGCCTATTTAAAAGAAACCAAGTTGACGATGCCTGCTATTATCAATAAAGTGTATAGGGAGCCACTTGCCAACCGATTCCTGGCCTCCACTTCTACCTTTATCCATCAGCATCTTGACTTTGAACCATTACGACAAATGGTGGTTGATAATTTCCGCTTGTTCTTTCAGCGGAATGTTCAGCAATATCAGCGTCATGACCTGTCCATTCATGCTATCGGAAGTATCGCACATTATTTCCAAGAAGAATTGGCTGAAGCTGCATGTAAAGAAAATTTTGCACTCGGAACCATCTTGCGTACCCCTATGGAGGGTCTGATAAGCTATCATCAAAAAGAGGGGAAAAATTGCTAGCAGGCGTGGAAAAAATTTTTTCCTAGTTAGGGCGCAAATTTTTGGTAGTTTCAAAGTTTTACATTACCTTTGCAGCATCATGCTGAAAAATGTATAAGAAATTGAATTAAGAACCAATACTAACATGAAAAAACTATTGCTACTAATGATGACTGCCACGATGGTGGTCGCCTGTCAACAGAAACAGAGTGTTGAGAGGGAGTTTGTTCGAGTGCAAGATGGTCACTTTATGCGTGGTGACCGTCCCTATTATTACGTGGGCACCAATTTCTGGTATGGTGCTATCCTTGGCTCTGAAGGTCAGGGCGGCGATCGTGCCCGTTTGGGTCGTGAGTTGGACGCTATGAAACGTATGGGTATCGACAACCTTCGTATTCTGGTAGGCTCAGATGGCGAGCGAGGCGTGAAGACGAAGGTAGAGCCTACACTCCAGATTTCCCCAGGTGTGTATAATGATACGATTTTGGCAGGTCTTGACTATCTGCTGATGGAGATGGGAAAGCGTGATATGGTGGCTGTGCTCTATCTGAATAATTCATGGGAATGGAGTGGGGGTTATGGTTTCTATCTCGAACATGCTGGTGAAGGTAAGCAACCTCGTCCTGACGAAGTAGGCTATTCTGCTTTCATGCAGGCTATGAGTAAATACGCGACGAATGAAAAGGCGCATCAGTTGTTCTACGACTATGTGAAGTTTATTATCAGTAGAACCAATCGCTATACAGGTTTGAAATATACAGAAGACCCGGCTATCATGTCTTGGCAGATAGGCAACGAGCCTCGTGCTTTCTCTAAAGAGGCTTTGCCTGCATTTGAAAAATGGCTCGCTGAGGCTTCTGCGCTGATTCGCTCTTTGGATAAGAACCATTTGATTTCTGTTGGTAGTGAAGGTTCTTGGGGATGTGAAAACGATTTAGGCGCCTGGACACGCATTTGTGCAGACAAGAACATCGATTATTGCAATGTCCACCTGTGGCCTTATAACTGGGGATGGGCTAAGCCTGATTCTCTCATAGAACATCTGCCTAAAGCATGCGAGAATACCAAAAAGTATATTGACGAGCATTTGGCTGTATGCGACAGTTTGGGAAAACCACTTGTCATGGAGGAATTCGGTTATCCACGTGATGGTTTCAAGTTTAGTTTGGATACCCCGACTAAGGGTCGTGACGGCTATTATGAATATGTGTTCTCTCTCGTAGCTGATAACGCAGAATGTGGCGGTAAGTTTGCCGGTTGTAATTTCTGGGGTTGGGGCGGTTTTGCTGTTCCTAAGCACGAACAGTGGCAAGTGGGCGATCCCTATACCAACGACCCTGCTCAGGAAGCGCAAGGATTAAATTCTGTCTTTGCTACCGATACCACTACTCTGGACGTGATACGTACACAAGTGGACAGAATGAGTCGTGTGAAATAGAAATTATTTTAATTATTCGAGATAAAAAAAGAAAGTTTGGCAATTATTAAAAAAATAATGCTAACTTTGCAAGCGATTATTACTACAGTTAAAACTATTTTGTAAGACTATGAAACGTATTGAGACATTATTGCTGTTGTTGACAACCTGTCTGTTGGCTATGCAGGCACAGATACGTGGTAGTGAGATTCAGGTAAATGTTGTGCCTGACCATCAGGATTGGCAATATACTGTTGGCGAGACAGCAACATTTCAAATCAGTGTAACGCGTTCTGCCACATTATTAAATAATGTAACTGTCGATTACGAAGCAGGCCCTGAGATGTATCAGGACGTGAAGAAACAGAAAGTAGTACTGAAAGATGGTACTTTGACTTTGAAAGGCAAAATGACCAAGCCTGGTTTCTATCGCGTAGATGTAAAAGCGTATGTGGACGGAAAGGAATATAAAGGGGCATGTGGAGCAGCCTTCTCACCAGAGAAGTTGCAACCAACAACCGTCATGCCTAACGACTTTGAGGAGTTCTGGACAAAATCTATCGCAGAAGCCCGTAAAGTTGATTTGAACCCAACCAAGCGGCTGTTGCCTGAGCGTTGCACAAAGGATGTAAACGTCTATGAGGTGTCGTTCCAAAATATTCAAGGGAACTATCGTACTTATGGAATTCTTTGCGTCCCCGTCAAGGAAGGCAAATATCCGGCATTGCTGAGAGTGCCTGGGGCTGGCGTTCGTCCTTATGGTGGCGATGTTTATACAGCCTCGCAGGGTGCTATCACTCTGGAAATCGGTATTCATGGTATTCCTGTCACAATGGAGCAGAAGGTCTATGACGACGTCTTCAATGGCGCCTTAATGGGCTATTGGGAATTCAATATGGATGATCGTGATAAGATGTACTATAAGCGTGTCATCATCGGATGTATTCGAGCCCTTGACTATATAGCCGAATACACCCCTTGGAACCATCAAGAACTGGGTGTGTCTGGTTCGAGTCAAGGTGGATTCCTTACACTCGCCACAGCCGCACTCGATAAGCGTATTACCTTCTATGCTCCTGTGCATGCAGCCCTTTGCGACCATACTGCTTCATTGCAGGGTGTTGCTTGTGGTTGGCCCCATTATTTCTATTGGAACAAAGGGAAAGGACAGGAGAAAAAGATAGAGGTATCACGTTATTATGACGGTGTCAATTTTGCTCGACTGATTACTGATCAGCAGAAAGGTTGGTTCTCGTTTGGTTATAATGATGATGTGGTGCCCCCCACAACTGCATGGGCAACCTATAATACGGTGAAAGGGCCTAAAGAAATAAAGCCCTATCAGGCCACATGGCACTTTTGGTTTCAAGAGCAGTGGGATGAGTGGGAAAACTGGATGTTGAAACAAATGCATTTGAAATAAAGTTATGAAAAAGATTTTTGCTATAGCAATCGCAGCAATCGCTATTGTTGCTTGTACAGGACAAAAGAAAGCAGAAGTTGAACAGACAAAGGCTCAGCAATTGTTGAGTCGTCTGGATTCTCTCCAGAAGCGAGGCATCATGTTTGGTCATCAGGACGATCCGATGTATGGTCTTACATGGGAGTATGACAAAGATTCCAGTGATGTGAAAAACGTGTGTGGTGACTATCCTGCCATCATGGGCTTCGACCTCGGAGGCATCGAGATGGGCGACAAGAAAAACTTGGATAGTGTGCCTTTTACGCGTATGACGGAAGAGGTGAAGAATCACTATCGCCGTGGTGGTATCATCACGTTGAGCTGGCATCCTCGTAATCCTGTTACAACGATTGATGGCGGCGGATGGGCTGGACAGAAATTCCCAGAGGGAACAGCTTGGGACGTTACCGACTCTGCTGTTGTCAAGAAAATATTGCCTGGTGGCGAGTTCCATGAGAAGTTTGAAGGATGGATGCAGCGAGTATCTGATTTCCTCGCTACGCTGACAGACGATAATGGACAGAAAATTCCTATCATCTTCCGTCCTTGGCACGAGAATTCTGGTTCTTGGTTCTGGTGGGGTGAGAAATTGTGCACTGTTGAGGAGTACAAGGCTCTCTGGAATATGTTGCAAGATAAACTGAAAGCAGATGGTTTCGACAATTTGGTATGGTCTTATTCTCCTGGTATGCAGGACAACCTGACTGCTGAGCGTTTGATGGATCGCTACCCTGGTGACAATCGAGTAGATATGCTGGGCTTGGATGGCTATCAGTGGACTCCTGAAGAGAAAGATAAGTTTATCGAACGCGGTAAACAAAACCTGACCGTGCTCTGCGAGGTGGCAAAAGCACATAACTTGATTCCTGCGCTGACAGAGTGTGGCATGAAGAATCTTACAGAACCAACGTGGTGGACTTCAACGCTGTTACCAACAGTAGAGGGCTTCCCCATTAGTTATCTGCTCGTTTGGCGTAACTATAAGGATGAGTGGTTTGGACCTTCACCTTCAAAGCCCGATGCTCAGTACTTTAAGGACTTTTATGCCAATGACAAGATTCTCTTTTCAAAAGATATTAAATAGTATAAAACGATAAAACTATGAGTGATTTTCAAGCAAAAGTAGCTGCGTTGCGAGCTCATCATGAAGAACTGCTGACGCGTAAGAACGAACCCATTGAATGGGGCAATGGTATCTATGACAAATATAAATATCCCATTTTGACAGCCGACCATACTCCTTTAGAGTGGCGTTATGATTTCAATGAAAAGGATAACCCATACTTGATGCAACGCATCATGATGAATGCTACATTGAACTCAGGAGCTATCAAATGGAATGGAAAGTATTGCTTGGTAGTACGTGTGGAAGGTGCCGATCGTAAATCTTTCTTTGCTGTGGCAGAGAGTCCTAACGGTGTGGACAACTTCCGCTTCTGGGAAGAACCGATTACAATGCCTGACGACGTGATACCTGCTACTAATATTTACGATATGCGTATCACCCAGCATGAGGACGGATGGATTTATGGCGTGTTCTGCGCTGAGCGTCATGACGATTCTCAACCAGGTAATTTGAGTGCTGCTACAGCTACAGCAGGTATTGCTCGTACCAAAGATTTGAAGACTTGGGAACGTCTGCCTGATTTGAAGACAAAGAGTCAGCAGCGTAACGTGGTGTTGCATCCAGAGTTTGTTGATGGCAAATATGCGTTCTATACCCGTCCTCAGGATGGATTTATTGATACAGGTTCTGGCGGTGGTATAGGCTGGGCACTCGTAGATGATATTACTCATGCAGAAGTGAAGGATGAGAAAATTATCAATGCTCGTCATTATCACACTATTACAGAAGTGAAAAATGGTGAAGGCCCACATCCTATCAAAACCAAGAAAGGATGGCTGCATCTGGCTCATGGCGTTCGTGCCACAGCTGACGGACTTCGCTATGTACTCTATATGTATATGACATCATTAGAAGATCCTACCAAGGTGATTGCACAACCTGGTGGCTTCTTCCTTGTACCTACTGGCGATGAGTATCTGGGCGACGTAATGAATGTGGCTTTTGCCAACGGCTGGATAGCTGACGAAGATGGCAAAGTGTTTATCTATTACGCATCAGCCGACACACGAATGCATGTAGCCACATCAACCATTGACAAACTGATTGACTATTGTATGAACACTCCAGAAGATGGACTCTGCACAGCAGCATCAGTTGAAACCATTAAGAAGTTAATCGCAAAAAATAAGCAAAATGGCTAAATCTAAATTATCAGAGAAAATTGGATATGGTTTTGGCGACATGTCGTCAAGCATGTTCTGGAAGATTTTTTCTTATTATCTGCCTTTTTTCTATAGTAATATCTTCGGATTGTCGTTGGTAGATGCAGGTGTGTTGGTGTTGGTAACTCGTATATGGGATGCTGTCAGTGACCCTATGATGGGTGTTATTTCTGACCGCACTAACACAAAATGGGGTAAATACCGCCCCTACCTGTTATGGGTGGCTCCCTTCTTCTCTATCTGTGGTATTCTGTTGTTCACGACGCCGGATCTGAACTATGGTGGAAAGTTGATTTGGGCCTATGTCACCTATATCCTCATGATGACGGTATATACGGGTATCAACGTGCCTTATGGTGCCATGTTGGGTGTGATGACAGATGATACAAACGAAAAAACGGTGTTCTCATCCTTCCGTATGTTCTTTGCTTATGGAGGTTCGTTCATCTCGCTCTTCCTATGGGAACCTTTGACCAATCTGATGGGTGGTTACAATACGCCAAAAGGTTGGTTCTGGGCAATGGTGGTTATTGCAGCTGCCTGTTTCGTGATGTTCATTCTTTGCTTCGTGATGACGAAGGAACATTTGAAGACGGTTTCTACAGTAAGTGTTGGTAGTGACTTCAAGGCTTTGCTCTCAAACAAACCTTGGTGGTTGCTTATTGGTGCTGCACTTTGCTTCAATCTATTCAATACCGTTCGCGGTGCAACAGTAGCATATTTCTTCCAAGATATTATAGGTAGCAATGTTAATCTGGTATTCTTCGGATTGATGTTTGCCTTCTATGCAGGATTGTTCCTTGGTGTAGGTGAGGTTTCTAACATGGTAGGTGTTGCCTCTTGTGTGCCTATTTCTGGACGATTTGGTAAGAAGACCACCTTTATTCTGGTGAATGGTTCACTTGTTGTGTTGAGTATTTTGTTCTACTTTATTCCTTGTACGCCAACAGGTTATTGGATGATGTTAATCTTCCAGATTCTGATTTCCATATTGACAGGTATTATGTCTCCACTGGTTTGGAGTATGTATGCCGATGTCAGTGACTATGCCGAGTTGGAATTCAAGACAGCTTCTACTGGCTTGATCTTCTCATCTAGCTCTATGGCTCAGAAGTTTGGTGGTGCTATAGGTGGTGCAGCAGTACTCTGGTTGTTGGATGGTTTTGGCTATATTACCGATGCCACCCAGTTAGCACAGGGTATAGCTCAACCTGCAGATGCTCTTACTTGTTTGCGCTGGTTGATGAGTTTCATTCCAGCGTGTGTAGCGTTACTCTCTATGTGTGTAGTGTGGTTCTATCCACTTACAACTGAACGTGTTAATGAAATTAATGCAGAACTGAAGAAAATTCGCGCAATAGAAGATTAATTATGGATATCGAAACCATGAAACAGGAAATGCAGGATGTTGTGGAGAACAACATCCTGCGCTTTTGGCAGGATAAGATGGTAGACAGCGAGAATGGCGGCTTCTATGGGCGAATCGATGCCCAAGAGCAGCTGCATGCCGATGCCGAGAAGGGTGCCATCCTCAACGCTCGCATCCTGTGGTCTTTTTCGGCTGCCTATCGTGTGCTGAAGAAACCCGAGTATCTTGAGATGGCTACTCGTGCCAAAGACTATATTCTCGACCATTTCATAGACCGTGAGTATGGTGGCGTCTATTGGAGTGTAGACTACAAGGGACAGCCGTTAGATACCAAGAAGCAGTTCTATGCTATTGGGTTCGCTATCTACGGAATGTCAGAGTATGCGCGGGCTACGGGAGATCGCGAGGCCCTCGAATGTGCCCTCCAGCTTTTTGATTGTATAGAGGAGCATGCTCTCGATCACCAGTACAACGGCTATATCGAGGCATGCACCAGAGAGTGGGGAACCATTGCCGATATGCGTCTTTCGGAGCTTGACGCCAACTATCCTAAGTCGCAGAATACCCATCTTCATATCATTGAGCCTTATGCCAACTTGTTGCGTTGTCTCAAGGAGTTTCACAATGCCGCTTCGTGCAGCTATGTACCAGCCATTGGGGCTGTATTGCCTGTAGAAGTCACTGTGCCGCAAGAGACCGTCTGTCGCGTGGAGGCTGCATTGCGTAATATAATCTCCATCTTTACCGATCGTATCCTAAACCCTGAGACCCACCATCTTGACCTCTTCTTTGAAATGGATTGGACACGTGGTGCTGGACATCTGGAAAGTTATGGTCATGATATTGAGTGTTCTTGGTTGATGCATGAAGCTGCTTTGGTATTAGGCGACAAAGATGTACTGGAAAAAATGGAACCTATTGTACAGGCAGTAGCAAAGGCATCAGAAAAAGGGTTGCGTCCAGACGGCTCGATGATACATGAGGCAAACCTTGATACGGGTCATGTGGATGATGACCTGCATTGGTGGGTACAGGCTGAAAATGTGGTTGGATGGATGAATATCTACCAGCATTTCAACGACCAACAAGCACTTCAGCATGCTGAGCGTTGTTGGCAGTATATCAAGGACAATCTGATAGATTATGAGAACGGAGAATGGCATTGGAGTCGTCATCCTGATGGATCTTTAAATACAGTGGACGACAAAGCTGGTTTCTGGAAGTGTCCATACCATAATAGTCGTATGTGTTTAGAAGTTATAGAACGTTTTAGATAGTATGAAAAAAATATCCCTAATGATAATGCTGATGCTTGCCGTTTTTCATGTGTCAGCAGATAATAATCGACCTCAGTTTGGAGAACAACCAAAACTGGTGGTTGGTATAGTCGTAGATCAGATGCGATGGGATTATCTTTCATATTATTATAATAGGTTTACGCGCGAAGGATTCCGAAAGATGATTGACGAAGGATATAGTTACGATAATTGTATGATTAACTATATTCCAACGGTTACTGCTATAGGTCACACAAGCGCTTATACAGGAACAACTCCAGCATTTCACGGTATTTGTGGAAATACCTTTTTTGTAGATGGTAAACGAACTTATTGTTGTGGCGACAGTACGGTATCAACTGTAGGAACAGACAATAAGAGGGTCGGACAAATGTCCCCAGTCAATTTGTTATCTACTACAATTGGTGACCAGCTGCGCCTGCATAACGATTTCCGTTCCAAAGTAATTGGTATATCTTATAAGGATCGTGCTGCTATTCTGCCTGCTGGTCATACGGCAAATGCTGCTTATTGGCTTGACTTGAAAAACGGACAGTTTGTTACCAGTACCTATTATATGAATGATTTGCCTCAGTGGGTTAAGGATGTAAACAAACAGATGGCCCAAAACAATCAATTGAAAAAACTGGGTGTAGATGTTGGACTTTCACCTTTGACAGGTACTTTGATCGTTGATATGGCTATCGCAGCTATAAAAGGAGAAAAATTAGGTCAGGGTGATGTGCCGGATATGTTGTGTGTCAGTTTCTCGCATACGGATGTGATAGGACACAAATGGAGTCCTAAGAGTACACAGATTGATGAGGCCTATCTGGAATTGGATAAAGATATTGCTCGATTCTTTAAGAGCCTGGACGAACTTGTCGGTAAAGGTAATTATCTTGTTTTTCTCACAGCCGATCATGGTGCCGTTCATAATTCTCAGTATATGATGGATCATCACTTACATGCAGGAAAATGGCTTTCTGAGCCACTGAGGAAAGATTTGGATCAATATATCGTTAATCGTTTAGGTAATACAAAACCAGTTATCCTTGGAATTATTGACTATCGGGTGTTCTTGGATAAGAGAAGCATTCAACAACAAGGACTCGACTATCAGCGTGTTAAAGATGTAATAATCGAATTCCTACAGCAGTCACCACACCTGGCATTTGTAGTTGATGGCGAGAAAATTGCTACTTCTTCTATTCCACCAGTGATACGTGATCGATTGTTATTAGGTTACAACTATCATCGGAGTGGTGAAATCTTTATAGTTCCAGAACCAGGTTATTATGAATATGGTTCTTGGTCATCACCAAAAGGTACAACACACGGTGAGTGGAACCCTTACGATTCGCATATTCCACTACTATTTTACGGATGGCATATTCCTCAAGGAAATGACCCTCAGGAAGTGCATATTACGGACATAGCACCCACCGTTTGTTCGTTGATACATATTCAACAACCTAACGCATCTATAGGAAAAGCGTTAAAATTTGATTAGTTGCAAAAATAATTTCTACAATAAAGTGCTGATATATTGGAATTTATTCCGTACCTTTGCCGACGATTAGTTAATGAGTAATTAACCAACACCGACAGAGACAGATGAATATAGGTAAGCACATCGAAGAAATTCTAAGGAAGCAGGGACGCTCAGCAGCCTGGTTGGCATCGCAAATTCCCTGCGAACGCACTAATGTTTATAACATTTTTAAGCGTAAAAGCTTGGACGTACGCTTGTTAATGCGTATCAGTGTAATTCTGGAATACGACTTCTTTAAGGAATTATCCGAAGAGGCTTTTTCAAAAAAGTAAATGATTTAGGCCGTTACCTTATCAAGGGTGACGGCTTTTATTTTGTTGAATAAATAAAGAAATGCCAGTTTTCTTTTGCATTTACCTTGATTTTTAGTACCTTTGCACTCAAATTGAATTCAATATAATTATTTTATGAACTTTACTTTGTTAATTACCGTCATTTTGACGGCTGTTACTTTGGTGGCAGGCGCTTATGTTGTGGCCAAGTTGATTGGTCCTCGATCCTACAACAAGGTAAAAGGCGAACCTTATGAGTGTGGTATTCCAACTAAAGGCTCATCGTGGTTGCCATTTACAGTAGGATTCTATCTGTTTGCTATCTTGTTCCTCATGTTTGATGTGGAAACAGTTTTCCTCTATCCATGGGCTGTCGTCGTGAAGGAACTGGGTTCGGCTGCATTGCTGACCATCGGCTTCTTCTTGGTAGTATTAGTATTCGGGCTGGCTTATGCCTGGAGGAAAGGAGACTTGGAATGGAAGTAAGAAAACCCCACATTAAGAGTATTCCTTACGATGAGTGGAACGACAATGAGTCGTTAGAGAAAATCATGGATGAACTCCATGAAGGTGGAGTCAATGTCATTACTGGCTCACTTGATCAGTTGATTAACTGGGGACGTGCCAATTCCCTGTGGTCATTAACTTTTGCCACTTCATGTTGTGGTATTGAGTTTATGGCTTGTGGATGTTCCCGTTACGACTTTGCACGCTTTGGTTTCGAGGTCACTCGTAACTCCCCCCGTCAGGCCGATCTGATTATGTGTGCTGGTACAATCACTCACAAGATGGCTCCGGCATTGAAGCGTCTGTATGATGAAATGGCTGAGCCTAAGTATGTGATTGCCGTTGGTGGATGTGCCATCAGTGGTGGTCCTTTCAAGTCAAGTTATCATGTGGTGAAAGGTATTGAGGAGATTGTTCCTGTGGATGTTTTCATCCCAGGTTGTCCTCCACGCCCAGAAGCTATCATGTATGGCATGATGCAACTACAGCGTAAGGTGAAGGTCGAAAAATTCTTCGGTGGTGCTAACCACAAGCAGACAGCTGCAGAGAAAGAATTAGGTGTTTCCAATGAGGAATTACTCGCTCGCAAAATTGGTGATCATCGTCGTGAAGCAATTGTTGTGACTGATGTACCTCAGGAATTTGTGGACGAATTGAAAAAAGGAAAGGAGGGTGAGGTATGAAACTTGATTTCCTGACTTTTGATTTTGATAAGTTTGCACAGGAGATGCAAAACTTGAAAGCGCAGAAGGGCTTTGATTATCTTGTAACAATCGTTGGTGAGGATTTTGGTCCTGAAGAGGGATTAGGATGTATTTATATCCTTGAAAACTCTGAAACACATGAGCGTTGTTCGGTTAAGATGATAGCTCGTACGCAGATGTGTGGCGACGGTATCGCTTCAAATGGAGTGGGTGAGACTGACGGACAGATGGTTCCCTATATTCCTACGGTGATGCATATTTGGCACGTTGCC
Source organism: Prevotella sp. UBA2711 (assembly GCA_002354095.1). Taxonomy (GTDB): domain Bacteria; phylum Bacteroidota; class Bacteroidia; order Bacteroidales; family Bacteroidaceae; genus Prevotella. Next base: position 109,426 of record DEKX01000018.1, read on the forward strand.
AATCTGTTAGAGCGTGAGGTTTACGATTTCTTTGGAATCGTTTTCCTGGGTCATCCAGATATGCGTCGTCTTTTCTTGCGTAACGACTTTAAGGGATATCCTTTCCGTAAAGACTGGAAGTTTGACGACAGTTATGTCTTGGAAGATGATGTAGAGCCTGATTTTGGATTGGAGTATTACATTGATCGTGATGGTGTTCTGCAGTCTAAGCACAATAAACTGTTTACATCCGATGAGTACGTCATCAATATAGGTCCGCAGCACCCATCAACCCATGGTGTGCTACGTCTGCAAACTGTATTAGATGGTGAGGTAGTTAAACGTGTATATCCGCATCTGGGATATATCCATCGCGGTATAGAGAAGATGTGCGAGACGATGACTTATCCTCAAACATTGGCACTGACCGATCGTCTGAACTATCTTTCTGCAATGATGCATCGTCATGCACTGGTAGGTGTGATAGAAGAAGGATTGGGCGTAGAGCTCACGGATCGCATTAAGTATATCCGTACTATCATGGATGAGTTGCAGCGTATTGACTCCCACTTGCTCTATGTAGGATGTTGTGCTCAGGATATGGGAGCTCTTACAGCCTTCCTGTATTCCATGCGTGACCGCGAACATGTGCTCAACTGTATGGAGGAGACTACAGGCGGTCGTTTGATACAGAACTATTATAGAATAGGTGGTCTGCAGGATGATATTGATCCAAACTTCGTGAAGAACGTAAAGGATTTGGTGAAATATCTGAAGCCAATCATTCAGGAGTATGTAGATGTGTTTGGTGATAACATCATCACCCACAACCGTTTCGAGAAAGTCGGACCGATGGGCAAGGAAGATTGTATCTCTTATGCTGTGACAGGTCCTGCTGGCCGTGCTGCTGGATGGAAGAATGACGTTCGTAAGAATCATCCTTATGTGATGTACGACAAGGTGGAATGGGAACAGATTATCATGAATGGATGTGATACGATGGACCGTTACACTTGTCATATTAATGAAATGTATCAGAGTTTACATATTATCGAACAACTCATCGACAATATTCCAGAAGGTGACTTCTATGTGAAGCAGAAGCCGATCATAAAAGTACCAGAAGGACAGTGGTACTTCTCTGTTGAGGGTGCCAGTGGAGAGTTCGGTGTTTATCTTGATTCTCGTGGTGACAAGAGCCCATACCGTTTGAAGATGCGTCCTATGGGACTTTCTTTGACTGGAGCCCTTGACCCCATGTTGCGAGGACAGAAGATTGCCGACTTGGTGGCTACTGGTGCAGCTATTGATTTTGTTATTCCTGATATTGACCGATAAAAGCGTTTTGGATTATGTTTGATTTTAGTATAGTTACACAATGGTTCGATGCATTTCTCCGTCAGACACTGGGTTTGGGAGATTTTTGGTCGATATTGATAGAGTGCGTTTTAGTGGGTGTGGCAATCCTGGTAGGATACGCCCTGCTGGCTATCGTACTGATATTCATGGAGCGTAAAGTCTGTGCCTACTTCCAATGCCGTTTAGGCCCGATGCGTGTAGGTCCATGGGGTTTACTGCAGGTATTTGCTGACGTGTTTAAGATGCTCATCAAAGAGATTTTCTTTGTCGATCGTGCCGACAAGTTCCTTTATGCCGTTGCTCCACTTCTGGTAATTATCGGTTCTGTGGGTGCCTTCTCGTTCCTGCCATGGAATAAGGGTGCTACGATACTTGATTTTAATGTAGGTATTTTCTTGCTGACTGCTGTTTCCTCCATAGGTATTTTGGGAATTTTCCTTGCCGGTTGGGGCTCTAACAACAAGTATTCAGTGGTTTCTGCCATGCGTAGCGCAGTACAGTTGATTTCGTATGAGATGTCTTTGTGCTTGTGCCTCATTACAGCAGTAATTCTTACTGGCACCATGCAAATGTCTGGTATTGTAGAGGCTCAGACGGGTCCCTTCAAGTGGTTAATCTGTCAGGGACATATACCTGCTCTTATAGCATTCTTTACCTTCCTCATTGCTGGTAATGCTGAGGCTAACCGTGGTCCTTTCGATATGGCGGAAGCTGAGAGTGAGTTGACTGCTGGTCACCATACGGAGTATTCTGGTATGGGCTTTGGTTTCTTCTATTTGGCAGAGTTCCTCAACCTTTTCATTACTGCAGGTATCGCAGCCACAGTATTTCTGGGAGGTTGGGCTCCGTTGAATATTGGTATCGAAGCCTTCGATACTGTGATGAACTACATCCCAGGTATCGTATGGTTCTTGGGTAAGGCATTCGCACTCGTTTGGATACTGATGTGGATTAAGTGGACATTCCCTCGCCTTCGTATCGACCAGATATTGTCATTGGAGTGGAAGTATCTGATGCCCCTGTCACTTTTCAATCTCGTATTGATGACGGTGGTAGTGGCCTTAGGCTTATATATTAAATAAGGTATAGCAATGGAAGAAAATAAAGGATATTTTGAAGAAATCGGGCATGCCCTGAAGACACTTGCCACAGGTATGGGAGTGACTTGGAAGGAATATTTCAAGGACTTCTTTACCAACAAGTCAACAGAGCAGTACCCCGAAAACCGCAAGACAACACTGCATGTGTCTAAGCGCCATCGCGGTCGCTTGGTATTTAAACGCAACGAGGATGGTAGCTATAAATGCACTGCGTGTACCTTGTGTGAGAAGTCGTGTCCTAACGGAACCATCAAGATTGTTTCCCACATGCAGGAAGATCCTGAGACGGGAAAGAAAAAGAAGGTACTTGACGACTATCTATATGATTTAGGCGACTGTATGTTCTGTCAGTTGTGTACTAACGCATGTAATTTCGATGCCATTGAGTTTACCAATGACTTCGAGAATGCTGTGTTCGACCGTTCGAAGTTAGTACTTCACCTCGACAAGGAAGTTTATAAAGGCGGTTCACTGCCCAATCTGATTGATGGCGGTGCCGACTTTGAGATTGGTAAGTTTAATACTAAAACGAAGTAAGGACTATGGCTAATTTAATCATGTTTGGCATTCTTGCCGCCGTCATCATCTGCTCAGCAGTGATGTGCGTGTTTACAACACGAATAATGCGCTCTGCAACTTTCATGTTGTTCGTGCTATTAGGTGTGGCAGGTCTTTACTTCCTGCTGGATTATACGTATTTGGGAGCCACTCAGATAGCCGTTTACGCTGGAGGCGTCACGATGATTTTCGTGTTTGCCATCCAGTTGGTGAGCAAGCGCTCTCTGCAAGGAACGATTGAACGTATCAAACTTAGTCGTGCCGTATATGGTGGCTTACTGAGTGTGGTAGGTTTCGCTGTCGTAGCCTTGGTACTACTGAAGAATCAGTTTATGTATGTTGCCATGTCGGTGCCCGATAAGGAATTGCCTATCGAAGGAATAGGTAAGGCATTGGTAGGTGCTGGTAAGTATCAGTACATTTTGCCTTTCGAATTTATTTCGGTATTCCTTTTGGCATGTATTATTGGTGGTTTGGTTATCGCAAGAAAGGAGGAGCAAGAATAATGGTACCTGTAGAATATTATTTTGTGCTGAGTGCACTACTGTTCTTCATCGGCGTGTTCGGTTTTATCACCCGTCGCAACTTGATTGCCATGCTCATCTCTGTTGAGTTGGTACTCAATGCCGTTGATATTAATTTTGCCGCTTTCAACCGTCTGCTCTATCCTGGTTCCATGGAAGGTATGTTTATGACCCTCTTTGCCATCGGAGTGTGTGCAGCCGAGTGTGCTGTGGCTATTGCAATTATCATCAATGTCTATCGCAACTTCAAGAGCGATACCGTTGACAGTATTAAGAATATGAAATGGTAAATAATCATGGAAACAGTTTATAGTTATTCCTTTCTAATCCTTCTGCTGCCAGCACTTTCGTTTATCGTTCTTGCGTTGGCGGGTATGAAGATGTCGCATAAGACTGCTGGTCTTATCGGTACTACATCTCTTGGGCTGGTTACCGTATTGTCATACTGGACAGCGTTCACCTACTTCACGGCGCCCCGTCTGGCTGATGGTACATTAGCCACCATTGTTCCTTATAATTTCACCTGGTTGCCATTGGGTAATCTTCACTTCGATATGGGCATCTTGTTAGATCCTATTTCGGTGATGATGCTCATTGTCATCTCTACGGTGTCATTGATGGTACATATTTACTCCTTCGGCTATATGCATGGTGAGAAGGGATTCCAGCGTTACTACGCTTTCCTTTCGCTCTTCACCATGTCAATGCTCGGACTGGTTGTTGCCACCAATATATTCCAGATGTACACTTTCTGGGAGTTGGTGGGTGTTAGTTCCTATCTGCTGATTGGATTCTACTATCCGTTGAAGCCTGCGATTGCTGCTTCCAAGAAAGCATTTATCGTGACGCGCTTTGCTGATATGTTCTTCCTGATTGGTATTCTGCTCTTCGGCTATTACACTGACTCGTTCAGCTTCTCCTTTGCAGGAGATATCCAGATGGGCGTAGGAGCCACACCGTTTATTGAAGGCAATGCTGCAAAGGCTATGGCAGCAGGAGCCTTTATCCTGCCTACCGCTTTGGTTCTGATGTTCATCGGTGGTGCTGGTAAGAGTGCTATGTTCCCATTGCACATCTGGCTTCCCGATGCCATGGAAGGTCCTACTCCAGTCAGTGCGTTGATTCACGCTGCAACCATGGTTGTCGCCGGTGTATTCCAGATAGCCCGCATGTTCCCCTTGTGGATTGAGTATGCACAGCCCCAGTTGAGCATAGTCGTTTGGGTGGGTGTCTTTACCGCCTTCTATGCAGCAGCAGTGGCTTGTGCCCAAAGCGATATCAAGCGCGTGCTGGCGTTCTCAACAATCTCTCAGATAGCCTTCATGATGGTAGCTCTGGGTGTTAGTCTGCCTGGCGAACATGCTGTTCTCGACAATCATGCTCAGTTAGGTTTCATGGCAGGTATGTTCCACCTCTTCACCCACGCTATGTTCAAGGCTTGCCTGTTCCTGGGTGCCGGTTGTATCATTCACGCCGTTCACTCTAATGAGATGTCGATGATGGGCGGCTTGCGCAAGTACATGCCTATTACCCATATCACGTTCCTCATCTCGTGTCTGGCCATTGCCGGTATTCCTCCATTCTCAGGATTCTTCTCTAAGGATGAGATACTGACGGCTTGCATGCACTACAGTCCCATCTGTGGATGGATTATGACAGGTGTTGCAGCCATGACCGCATTCTATATGTTCCGCCTTTACTACGGAATCTTCTGGGGTACGGAGAATAAGGAAGCCCATGAGCATCATACACCACATGAAGCTCCTTGGACTATGACCTTCCCGCTGATATTCCTCTCAGCAGTGACCTGTCTGTGTGGCTTCCTGCCATTCGGCCATCTGGTTTCTGCCAGCGGTCAGGCTTACGATATCCATCTTGACTGGAGTGTAGCAGCTACCTCTATTGTGATTGCTGTTGCATCAATCTGTCTTGCCACCTACATCTACAAAGGAGAGAGTCAGCCCATTGCCGACCGTCTCTATAAGACGTTCCCCAAGTTGCATCGTGCAGCTTATAAGCGTTTCTATCAGGATGAAATCTGGCAGTATGTCACTCACCGCATCATCTTCCGTTGCGTCTCTAAGCCCATTGCTTGGTTTGACCGCCACGTCGTTGACGGCACCTTCAATTTCCTGGCATGGGGAGCTAACGAAGCCGGCGAGTCTATTCGTCCTTGGCAGAGTGGTGATGTGCGTCAGTATGCCGTATGGTTCCTGACTGGCACAGTGGCTTTAACATTAATCCTTTTAAGCATCTAAACGATTATGAATATATTAAGTTTATTTGTAATTATCCCAGCACTGATGTTGCTTTGCCTTTGGTTGGCAAAGAATCTTAATCAGGTGCGTGGTGTAATGGTGGTTGGTGCCAGCTGTCTGCTTGCTCTTTCCATTTGGCTGACTGTTTATTTCATTCAGCAGCGCAGTGCCGGTAATACCGATGTGATGCTGTTGGCAGCATCCACTCCGTGGTTCAAACCACTCAATATTGCCTATTCCGTAGGTGTTGACGGTATCTCCGTAGTGATGTTGCTTTTGTCGAGCATCATCGTGTTCACGGGTACATTTGCCTCTTGGCAGCTGAAGCCCATGACGAAGGAGTACTTCCTTTGGTTCACCCTCCTCTCTACAGGTGTTTATGGCTTCTTTATCTGCACCGATATGTTCACCATGTTCATGTTCTACGAGGTGGCCCTGATTCCTATGTATCTGTTGATTGGTGTGTGGGGTAGTGGCAACAAGGAGTATGCCGCTATGAAACTGACCCTGATGCTGATGGGAGGTTCCGCCCTCTTGATTCTCGGTATTCTGGGTATCTACTATTACAGTGGTGCCACCACGATGAATGTCAACGAGATAGCAGCCATGCACAATATTCCTGTGGAGACGCAGAAGGTGTTCTTCCCCTTCATCTTCATCGGTTTCGGTGTGCTGGGTGCCCTCTTCCCCTTCCACACATGGTCGCCCGATGGTCATGCTTCAGCGCCTACCGCTGTCTCTATGCTCCATGCCGGTGTGCTGATGAAGTTGGGAGGCTATGGCTGTTTCCGTGTGGCAATGTATCTGTTGCCCGATGCAGCCAACGAACTGGCTTGGATATTCCTTATTCTCACCACCATCTCTGTGGTTTATGGAGCCTTCTCTGCCTGCGTGCAGACCGACCTGAAGTATATCAATGCCTATAGTTCGGTATCGCACTGCGGACTGGTACTCTTCGCCCTGTTGATGATGACCAAGACATCCTGCACGGGTGCTATTCTGCAGATGTTGTCTCACGGTCTGATGACGGCACTCTTCTTCGCCCTCATCGGTATGATCTACGGACGTACTCATACCCGTGACATCCGCTACTTGGACGGTCTGATGAAGATTATGCCTTTCCTGGCTGTGGGCTATGTCGTAGCAGGTTTGGCTAACCTCGGTCTGCCTGGTTTCTCTGGATTCATTGCTGAGATGACCATCTTCGTAGGTTCATTCGAGAATCCCGACCAGTTCCATCGTGTCGCCACCATCATCGCTTGTACGTCCATCGTTGTGACGGCTGTCTATATCCTCCGTGTGGTAGGTAAGATTCTGTATGGCGAGGTGAAGAATAAGCACTATCTCGAGTTGACCGATGCTACCTGGGACGAGCGTGTCGCAGTCATCTGCCTCATTGCCTGTGTGGCTGGTCTCGGACTCTTCCCCTTGTGGGCAAGCAACGTCATCTCTGACGCAGTAGGTCCTATTCTTGCGAACATTATATAATTGAAGAATTGAAAAATTGAAGTATATATGATGAATTACGGACAATTTTTAGATATGGTACCAGAGTTAATCCTTGTGATTACATTGATTCTGGTCTTCTTCTTGGATTTCTTTTCACGTAATGAGCAACGTACCTATGCCCTTCAAGCGGCAGCAGGTATGCTTGCATTGGTATTGGTCGATCTGCTGTTTGTCATTCCCAAGTGGGATATGCCGGTATCGGCATTCGGTGGCATGTACGTCAGCAATCCGTCTATCTTGGCTATCAAGGCTATCATGACATTTGGCGCATTGATTGTGCTCATCATGTCGTCCGCTTGGATCAACAACTCGGATGCTCGTAATAATGCCGGTGAGTATGTCATGCTGATTATCTCTACGCTGCTGGGTATGTTCATGATGGTGTCGAGCGGCAACTTCCTCATGTTCTTCCTCGGTCTGGAGATGGCCTCGGTGCCTATGGCATGTCTGGTGGCTTTCGACAAGCATAAGAAGAACTCGGCTGAGGGCGGTGCCAAATACATCATCACCGCTACCTTCTCAAGTGCAGTGATGCTCTATGGCATCTCCTTTATTTATGGTTCAGCAGGTACCCTCTACTATGATGACGTGATGCAGCACATCGCTTCCAATTCGCAGAATGAGAGCCAGGTGCCCATGCTGATTATGGGCTTGGTATTCTTCTTCAGCGGTTTGGCTTTCAAACTCTCGCTCGTTCCCTTCCACTTCTGGACAGCCGATACCTACGAGGGCGCTCCCACACCCGTTACCGGTTATCTGAGCGTCTGCTCCAAGGGCGCCGCAGCCTTTGCGCTGATGACTATCCTCGTCAAGGTGTTTGCTCCGCTCACGGAATATTGGGAGTACATGCTCTACATCGTTATTGTGCTCTCCATCACCATTGCCAACCTCTTCGCCATCCGTCAGAAGGAGTTGAAGCGCTTCATGGCATTCAGCTCTATCTCGCAGGCAGGCTACATCATGCTGGCTGTCATTGGTGCATCGCAGACGGGCATGGCTGCACTGATGTATTACATTCTGGTTTATGTCGTAGCCAATATGGCAGTCTTCACCGTCATTGCCACTGTTGAGGAGAACAACGGCGGTACGACGATGATGTACAGCTACAACGGACTCTACCAGACCAATCCGAAGTTGGCGTTCCTCATGACGCTCGCCCTCTTCTCGCTGGCAGGTATTCCTCCGTTTGCCGGAATGTTCTCGAAGTTCTTCGTCTTCATGGCTGCCGCCCAGCAGGGTTCGTTCTGGGCTTACTTCGTGGTATTCATTGCCTTGATCAATACGGTAGTGTCACTCTACTACTACCTGCTTATTGTCAAGGCCATGTACATCAAGCAGACAGATTCGCCACTGCCTACGTTCAAGACCGACAGCGAGACGCGCATTGCCTTGGCTGTCTGCACGGCAGGCATCGCCCTCTTCGGCGTTTGCTCTTGCATATACGACTGGCTCTTTGCCACTTCGGCAGGATTCTAAGTCCATATAATAACCACTTATTTTTGGAGTGCACTCGAAAATAAAATCGAGCGCACTCCATTTTTTCCCGAGTGCACTCCAAAAAGTATTCCTGTACTTATCTCTCTTCTATTATTGGTATGTCTAAAGTTTCATTACGAGTAACTGCTACTTTCATTACGAGAAAGTACCAGTTTCATTACGAGTAAGTACCAGTTTCATTACGAGTAAGTTTCGCTTGCAACGAGCCGTAACCTCACAACTGATGAGCCGTAACCTCACAGCCGACGAGCCGTAACCTCGTTTACAACCAGCTCTTATTTTTTTGACTTCAGATAATTGGCGAAGATGCGGGCGGCACTTTCTACCTTGGCAGCGCAGGGGCGTTGCTTGTAGTATTCGGCTGTGCGGGGCGAGGCGACATAGCTGCAGTGAGCCTTTTCGTGACCCTTCAGCCCTAAGATTTCGGCACAGATGAGGCTGCCGTTCTCGGCTTCCGACTGGGCCAGCAACTCTTGCACTACCTTATAGCAGGCCGACTTGCCCTCGCGGTCGCTGCCCTCGGTCTGTCCACAGTCCAGGCCTACGAGCATGACAATGCCTGACACGGCACCGCACATCATGCGCAACCGACCCACACCGCCGCCGAAACCGGCGGCAATCTTCTTTGCCAGCGTATCGTCCAACCCGTAGAGGTCGGCAAAGGCAGCCACCACACTCTGGCAACAGCCGTAGCCCGCCATAAAATTATCTACTGCCTGGGCTACGCGACGGTCTAATTCTTCGTTGGTTATTTGCATCGTTTCAGTTCTTCTTTTAGGAATTTAGGCGTGAAGCCCTTCTTGCTCTTAGCCACTTGTTCGGGCGTGCCCGTGGTGAGCACCGTACCGCCATTGCGTCCGCCTTCGGGCCCCATGTCGATGATGTGGTCAGCCAGTTTGATGACGTCGAGGTTATGCTCAATCACGATGACCGTATTACCTCGGTCAACCAGCTTCTGCAGCACGTCCATCAGTATGCGGATGTCCTCGAAGTGCAGACCTGTGGTGGGTTCGTCCAGTATATAAAGCGTCTTGCCCGTATCTTTCTTAGCCAGTTCGGTTGCCAGTTTCACGCGCTGACTCTCGCCGCCGCTGAGTGTCGTAGAGGGTTGTCCCAGTTTGATGTATCCCAGTCCCACCTCCTGAATAGTCTTGATTTTACGCAGGATGTCGGGCACGTTCTCGAAGAACTCCACCGCCTGATTGATGGTCATGTCGAGCACATCGGCTATCGACTTACCCTTGAATCGCACCTCCAGTGTCTCTCGGTTATAGCGCTTGCCGTGACACTCCTCGCAGGGCACCTGTATGTCGGGCAGGAAATTCATCTCAATGGTCTTGTATCCATTGCCGCCGCACGTCTCGCAGCGTCCGCCCTTCACGTTGAACGAGAAGCGCCCGGGCTTGTAACCGCGAATCTGGGCTTCGGGCAGATTGACGAACAGCGAGCGAATGTCGGAGAATACACCGGTATAGGTAGCCGGATTAGATCGGGGCGTGCGCCCGATGGGACTCTGATCGACGTTCACCACCTTATCTATATATTCCAGTCCCTCAATCGCATCGTAGGGCATGGGTTGTTGCAGCGAGCGATAGAAATGCTTCGATAGGATGGGGTAGAGCGTCTCGTTGATCAGTGTCGATTTGCCCGAACCGCTGACGCCTGTGACGAGGATGAGTTCCCCTAAAGGAAACTCCACAGTGATGTTCTTCAGATTGTTGCCGCGGCAACCGCGCAGCACCAGGCTCTTGCCATTGCCCTTGCGGCGTGTGGCAGGTAATTCAATATTCAATTTCCCGTTCAAGTATTGCGCCGTAATGGTATCGGCCTTCAGCATGTCGTCAACCGTTCCCTGGAACACCACCTCGCCGCCTTTCCTGCCCGCCTTCGGACCGATGTCCACGATGTAGTCGGCATTGAGCATCATGTCGCGGTCGTGCTCCACAACGATGACCGTATTGCCCAGGTCGCGCAATTCCTTCAGCGAACGGATCAGTCGGTCGTTATCCCGCTGATGCAGTCCTATCGACGGCTCGTCCAGGATATAGAGCACGTTGACCAACTGCGAACCTATCTGTGTGGCAAGGCGGATGCGCTGACTCTCACCGCCTGATAGCGATGCCGACTGGCGGTTGAGGGCGAGATAGTCGAGCCCCACCTCCAACAGGAAGTCCAGTCGCGTGCGTATCTCCTTCAGAATCTCTGCGGCTATCTGTTGCTGCTGTTTGTCTATGTGTTGCTCCACCTTGTCGAGCCATTCCCGCAGTTCGTTCAGGTCCATCGATGCCAGTTCAGAAATGTTCTTATCCCAAACCCGATAAGAGAGCGCTTCGCGATTCAGTCGTTGTCCGTGGCATTCAGGGCATTCGCACTCAGCCAGGAATTGGTCTGCCCATTTCTGTCCGCTGCTGCTTTCGTCATTGTCCATCACGTTGCGCAGGTATTTCACCACTCCGTCGAATGTTACGTAGTAATCGCTCGAGGTGTGTACCAACTCCTTATCTATTCTGATGGTGTCCAGCGAACCGTAGAGTATCTCGTTCAATGCCTCTTCCGGAATATCGTCTATCCGAGTCTTGATGTCGCAATCATACTTTTTCAGGATAGCCTCAATCTGCCAAAAGATCATCTGGTTCTTGAATTTGCCCAAAGGAACGATGGCTCCTTCATGAATGCTCAGCTTACGATTAGGAATCACTTTTTCCAAATCAATCTCGTTGATATATCCCAGTCCTTTGCATCGTGGACAGGCGCCTTGCGGCGAATTGAACGAGAAGGTGTTAGGGGCAGGGTCGCTATACGAAATGCCCGTAGTGGGGCACATCAGGCGACGGGAGAAGTGCTTCACGGCTCCCGTATCGTAGTCCATAATCATCAGCAGCCCTTCGCCCTGCTTCATAGCCATCTGAATGCTCTTCTTCAGCCGGTCGTCGGCATTGTCTTTCACAGCCAGGCGGTCAATCACTACCTCTATATCATGCACTTTATAGCGGTCAACCTTCATGCCGCGAGTGATTTCCTGCACTTCACCGTCCACTCGAACGTGCAGATAGCCCTTATGGCGCATGTTCTCGAAGAGCTCACGATAATGGCCCTTACGACCTCTGACCACTGGGGCGAGAATGAGAATCTTCTTGCCGGCGTAATCGTGGGTCACCATCTCAATCACCTTCTCTTCCGTATATTTCACCATCGGTTCGCCCGTCATGTAACTAAATGCCTTGCCGGCACGGGCAAACAACAGTCGCATATAGTCGTAAATCTCCGTAGTGGTGCCGACGGTTGAACGTGGATTCTTGTTGGTGGTCTTCTGTTCGATGCTGATGACGGGCGACAGACCGGTTATCTTATCGACATCAGGGCGCTCCATGCCTCCGAGGAAGTTGCGGGCATAGGCAGAGAAAGTCTCGATGTAACGGCGCTGACCTTCGGCAAAGATAGTATCGAAAGCCAGTGACGATTTGCCAGACCCACTGAGACCAGTGATGACGGTCAGCGACTGACGGGGAATCTCCACGTCAATATTCTTTAAATTATGTACGCGTGCGCCCCATACATTAATTCTATCATTGCTCATGGCTTCCGTCTGTTATCTGATTATACTTACGCAGGATATTGACATCTTTCTTGATGTCGTACTCTTTACCGTCGCCACCCTTAGCTTTTACTCGCACGAAATAAACACCATCCTTGACAGGGCGTCCGTTGAATTTTCCGTCCCATGAGCCATTGATGTCGTTCCACGTGTAGAGGCAATGCCCCCAGCGATTGAATATCCAGGCACGGAACTCCGTAATATTCTGGTATTTCTTCGCATGATAGGTATCGTTGATGCCGTCGTCGTTAGGCGAGAAAGCATTAGGCATCTCCAACAGACTGGCCTGAAGGGAGGTCGTGTCGGTAGCTGTCGTATCCGTCTCGTCATCATCATCGTCGGGCGTCATAACGGCATAAGATGGCATAGCCACCCATGCAATAAGCAGGAAAAATGCGTATAAAATAGATTTCATTCTGCAAAATTACGAAAATTCTTTTGTTCTCCACTCTATTTTTCGTAATTTTGTAGGCGAAAAGTTTAAAAACTGAAATGATGAAACGAATTATCCAATATTTCCTGATGCTTGCGGTGATGGCTTTCGTAACAGAAACAGCCCTTGCCCAGCAACCACAGTTTCGTACGCGACATGAGGTGAAACGAAAGGAAACCATCTTTGGTATTTCCCGTACGTATGGTATTACCATTCAGGAACTCATAGCGGCTAATCCTGAAATGAACACTCCGGGCTATGAGTTGAAGAAAGGTGACTACATTAATATACCTTGGCCGAAGAACCAGCCCCAAGCGCCAACGCCCGATCAGGTGACTGCCAGCAGTCAGCAACCTACAGTCTATGCTGTTCCGACACAGAGTAAGACCGACGTTCGCCAACGTGAAATCCGTGTGGGCGTGATGCTGCCACTCCATAAAGTCAATGGCGATGGCAAGCGTATGCTGGAGTATTATCGTGGTGTGTTGATGGCGTGCGACAGTCTGCGCAACAATGGTATCTCAACCGACATCCGTGCTTGGAATGTGGCTGAGGATTCGGATATCAATACCTTCCTACAGGATCCTAAAGCGGCAGAATGCGATGTGATTATCGGTCCGTTGTATTCCAAGATGGTAAAGCCTTTGGCTGATTTCGCCACACGGCACGATATCAAGGTGTTTATTCCTTTCTCCATTAATTCGCACGAGATATTGGTGAACAGGAATCTCATGCAGGTTTATCAGCCTCAGACCGAACAGAACGAGACCATCATCGACCGGTTCATGAGTCGTTTCAGTGATTCGCATCCCGTGTTCATTGATTGCAATGATACCACCAGTCAGAAGGGTATTTTCACTTTTGGCTTGCGCCGTAGGTTGGAAACGCAGCATATTGCCTATAAGATAACCAATTTGAATAGCAGTGAGGCTGCATTCTTCAGTTCGTTCAGTCTGGCGAAGCAGAATATAGTGATACTCAACACCGGTCGCTCCAAAGAGCTCAATGCAGCCATGGCCAAGCTCAACGGTCTCCGGCTGACACATCCGGAATTACGTATCAGTGTGTTCGGCTATACTGATTGGATGCTTTATACACGTTATCAGTTGGAGAATTTCTATAAGTTTGATACCTATATCCCTGCTCCTTTCTATACTGATTTGCAATCTCCTAAAACCGAGCGCATCATGTTGAAATACCGCTGGAATTTTCATACGGATATGATGCAGGCGTTGCCTCGATTTGCCATTACCGGATTCGATCATGCTTACTTCTTGCTGAAGGGATTGCACATGTATGGTAAGGATTTCAGCGGTGGCGCAGGAATGGTAGGATATACTCCCATTCAGACACCATTGCACTTCGAGCGAATAGGTAACGGCGGCTTGAAGAACCGTAGTATGATTTTTGTACACTACCTGCCGGCTCAATATACAGAAACAATATTATTTTAGCATGGAGAATTGAGATGAAAAAGCTTCTTCTTCTTTTTTACCTTTTCGCACTGTTCCCCTTCTTGGCAATGGCACAAGTGGGTGAGTATCGTACAGACTTTGCTGTAGGTGTGAATGGGGGATACATGATGAGTAATGTTAGTTTTACACCCAGTGTTCCTCAGAAAATGCTTGGCGGAATGACTGCCGGACTGACGTTCCGCTATACCTGCGAGAAATATTTCAAGAGTGTCTGTGCCATCGTTGCTGAGGTGAACATCGCCCAAACTGGTTGGGTGGAAAAGATTGAAAGTATGGAGGGCCAGCCTCTCTATTATGCTGACGACCCCGACAACGCGTTGCATTACGAGCGCAAAATAACCTATCTTCAGATTCCACTCATGGCGCGTCTGGGGTGGGGACGAGAGCGTAAGGGTGTTCAAGGCTTCTTCCAGATAGGTCCGCAGATAGTCTTCTTCCTCAAAGAAAAAACTAACACTAATATTGTGCCAGGAATTGCTCCTACCGAGCCGCGCGCTTCGGCAGTTGTAGCACAGGAGACGATGCCTGTAGAGAAAAAGTTCGACTATGGCATAGTAGGTGGTGCCGGAATTGAATTCTCTATGCCTAAAGTAGGACATTTCCTCTTGGAAGGTCGCTACTATTATGGACTGGGCAATATTTATGGAAATACGAAGAGCGATTACTTCGGTAAGTCTAACTTCGGACAAATAGTTATAAAGGCAACTTATCTCTTTGATTTGGTTAAAACGAAAAACGATAAAATTAAATAAAGTATAAGAATTATGTTTGAAGGTCAACCCAAAGGACTTTATGCGTTAGCGCTGGCAAATACAGGCGAACGCTTCGGCTATTACACGATGTTAGCCGTTTTTGCATTGTTTCTGAGAGCCAACTATGGATTGTCACCAGCGATGGCTGGAACCATCTATAGTGCGTTCCTCATGTTAGTTTATTTCTTGCCATTGTTTGGTGGTATGCTGGCCGATAAGTTTGGCTTTGGTCGCATGGTAACTACGGGTATTATTATCATGTTTGCCGGCTATGTGCTATTGTCAGTTCCGTTGGGTGGCGATTCCTTTGCCCTCATCGTGATGCTGGCAGCACTGTTGCTAATCGGCTTTGGAACAGGACTGTTTAAAGGCAACTTGCAAGTGATGGTGGGTGATCTTTATAATGATCCGCAATACAAGGACAAGCGTGATGCCGGTTTCTCCATCTTCTATATGGCTATCAATATCGGTGCTCTTTTTGCACCTACTGCCGCTATCAAGATTAAGGAGTATGCTGAAGTGTCGTTAGGCTATTCTTCCAATGATGCGTATCACTTCTCCTTTGCCGTAGCTTGTGCTTCACTGATTCTGTCTATTGCTATCTACTATATCTTCCGTTCTACCTTCCGTCATACCGAAGGAGGAACTAAAAAGAATGCTGCAGTCAGCGCGACGGAGGCTGGCCCCGAATTGTCGAAAGAAGAGACCAAGCAGCGTGTTATCGCTCTCTGCCTTGTATTTGCTGTGGTCATCTTCTTCTGGATGGCTTTCCATCAGAACGGTCTCTCCTTGACCTATTTTGCCGATGAGTTTACGGCTCAGAGTGCGGAAGGTGTTCAGGCTATGTGCTTTAATGTTTGGAATTTGGTGGCTATCATCTTCATTGTCTATGGACTCTTCTCTGTATTTCAGTCGAAGACAGCGAAGGGGCGTTATATTGCCTGTGCTGTTGTTATTTTGGCAGTAGCATTCCTTTGCTGGCAATATAGCCAATTGGAAGGTACCATTGCCGTATCTGCTCCAATCTTCCAACAGTTCAATCCCTTCTATGTAGTAGCCTTGACCCCAGTGTCTATGGCAATCTTTGGAGCGTTGGCAGCTAAAGGAAAAGAACCCTCAGCTCCTCGTAAGATAGCTTATGGTATGATTGTTGCCGCTATTGCCTATGCCTTCATGGCGTTGGGGTCTGTCGGTCTTCCTACACCGCAGAGTGCCATTGGTCCTGATGGCAATCCTGTTGCTGTTCACATGGCTGATGTGTCTCCTAACCTGCTGATTTCCGTTTATCTCATTCTAACATTTGGAGAACTGTTGCTCTCACCGATGGGTATATCCTTTGTGTCCAAAGTAGCTCCTCCCAAATACAAGGGAATGATGATGGGTGGTTGGTTCGTATCAACAGCCATCGGTAACCAGCTCGTTGTCGTAGGCGGTTTGCTGTGGGGTGCAGTTCCTCTCTGGCTTTGCTGGACCGTCTTCCTCGCTGTCTGCCTTGTGGCTGCCATCTTCATGTTTGCCATGATGAAGCGCTTAGAAAAAGTGTGCTGATGGCGTTCGTACCTTTTATCATACTCATTATCCTTATATCGTGTTGCGTTGCCGTTTTCGGCAACGCAACATTGGATGGTGCCTCACAGGTCTCGTTGCTGGTGGCATCGGCGGTGAGTGTGATGATAGGTCATTTTTCCAAGCGGCTCACGTGGGAAAACTTAGAAAAGGAAATAGCCGCGAATGTGTCGAGTTGTGCACCCGCTATCATCATCCTGTTGCTGATAGGTGCTATAGGTGGTACGTGGATGGTATCGGGTATTGTGCCTACGATGATTTACTACGGCATGCAGATTATCCGACCGGAGATATTCCTGGTGAGCAGTAGTCTGCTCTGTGCCTTGGTGAGTGTGATGATTGGCTCGTCATGGACTACGGTAGCCACCATAGGTGTGGCATTGATGGGCATCGGAAAGGCACATGGATTCGATGATGGATGGATTGCCGGTAGCATCATAACTGGTGCTTATTTCGGCGATAAGTTGTCGCCGTTGTCTGATACTACCGTCCTGGCGTCCAGTGTGTCAGGCACACCGCTGTTTACGCATATCCGTTATATGCTATATACCACGGTCCCTACGTTTTGCATCTCTCTGACCATCTTCCTCATTGCGGGCTTTTCGATGTCGGTATCGGGCAGTGGTAATGTGGAAGAGTTCATGGAAGGATTGGAGCATACGTTTGTTATCTCTCCCTGGCTGTTGACAGTACCTGTACTGACTGGTGTTATGATTGCACGCCGATGGCCGTCGATGGTTGTTCTTTTCTTGGCTATCCTCTTGGCAGCCGTCGTTGGCTTGTTGGTGCAGACCTCTTTGGTGCACAGCATCTCAGGTGATGCGGGAACAGGCATTATAGCCTCCTATAAAGGTATGATGCGTGTTTGCTATGGCAGTACAAGTATAGAGACGGGTGTTCCGATGCTCAATGAACTGGTGCATACCAGTGGAATGGCAGGCATGATGCCTACTATCTGGCTGATTATCTGTGCACAGACATTCGGTGGTACACTCACAGCTACAGGTCAGTTGCAGGACTTGATGAAGGTGGTGTTGCGTTGGGCAAAGGGAACGGCTTCGCTGGTAGCGTCCACTGTGGGTACCGCTTTCTTCTGTAATGTGGCCTTGGCTGACCAGTATCTGTCCATCATGTTAAGCAGTCAGATGTTTAAAGATACCTACCTCAAGCGTGGGTACGAATCGCGCTTACTGAGTCGTTCGTGTGAAGATGGTGCTACTGTGACATCTGTACTGATT
This sequence comes from Prevotella sp. UBA2711, assembly GCA_002354095.1. Classification (GTDB taxonomy): domain Bacteria; phylum Bacteroidota; class Bacteroidia; order Bacteroidales; family Bacteroidaceae; genus Prevotella. Next base: position 127,269 of record DEKX01000018.1, read on the forward strand.
CCGTGGAATACCTGCGGACTCACGCAGAGCACAGTTCTTGGCGTGGCTACCATTACTTATCTCCCATATTGTTTTTTTAATATCCTTTCTCCGGTCACAAGTATCATAGTAGCAGCCATCGGTTGGAAAATCTTTAAGAAATGAGGTGCCTCTTTCTGTTCTTTACCTGTTGCTTCTTGTTCCATTCGTCAGCTCAGACGCTGACCTTAGTGGAACTGAATTGTGAGAATCTGTTCGATTGTGAAGACGATTCCCTGAAACAAGATGAGGATTGGCTGCCTACAGCTGTTCGTAGTTGGACACCTAAACGCTATTGGCGCAAACAGAATCATATAGCGCAAGAGATTTTGTCATGTCAAGAAGAAACAGTTCCTGATTTAATTGCATTGGTGGAGGTCGAAAATGATGTTTGTTTGCGTGATTTGACGAAGCGCTCGTTATTACGCAATGCTGGATATCAGTATCTGATGACGGAATCTCCTGATTTGCGAGGAATTGATGTGGCATTGCTCTATCAGCCGTTAAAGTTTCGGCCAATCTGCTACGACACATACCATATCCAACCGATAGAAGGGATGCGACCAACACGCGATATACTTTATGTGAGTGGTTTAATAGCCAGCGATGATACACTTCATGTTTATGTTGTCCATGCTCCTAGTCGCTATGGGGGAGAGAGAGCTACACGCCCTAATCGTCAGCTGATAGCCAATCGTTTGATAGAGGCGATACAACAACTTCCTGAAAATGCAAAAGTGGTGATAGTGGGTGATTTTAATGATGGTGCAGATGATCCTGCTCTTCAATTTCTGGAAAATCATTCCTTGGTGAATGTTACCCGTCATGCCACTGGCAGTCATGGTGCCAAGGGTACCTATCGTTATCAGGGGGATTGGGGCAGTATTGACCATGTATTCGTCAGCAGTGTTCTACTCGATTTTGTCGAGCAGACTTATATCAATGATGCTCCCTTCCTTTTGGAAGAAGACAAAAAATACGGAGGAGTAAAACCCCTCCGTACATATATTGGTCCGCGCTACCAACGAGGGTTCAGTGACCACTTACCATTGGTAGTGCGTTTCCGATTCGGACCTATTTGATATTTGGTTCTTCTAACCCAATGCCTTTCTTCTTATCAACGGCTTTCAATACGAAACCGAGAATAAGGGCTGCTACGCCTAAACATGCAAGCATGACCAAAGGTGCGGTGTAGTCTAATTCTGTGGCGCTGGCACCTGCAGGGTTGGTAGCATCAAGCACCTTTCCAATCAGCAATGGGAACAGCCACAGGCCAATGTTCTGAATCCAGAAGATAAGGGCATAGGCAGAACCGATAACTTTGGCATCAACCAGTTTAGGCACACTGGGCCACAACGATGCTGGAACCAATGAAAAGGAGGCTCCCAAAACCAAGATGGTTGCATAGGCTACTATGACTCCTCCCACAGCACTGCCTTTGAACAAAGGTAGGATAAAGGCAAAGGTTAAGTGGCAGCCAATCAGAAGCAGAGAACCCAGTATCAGCATGGAAACAGCCTTGCCATGGTTGTCGAGGTAGTTGCCTAAGATAGGGGTAATCAATACTGCCAGCAGAGGGAATACTGCAAAGATACTCTCTGCCGTCTGGCGCATGAATCCCATATAGCAATAGGTGATAAGTGCAAGAATACTGATGCCCAATAAGCAGAATCTCTTGGTGCTGGATTTCTGGAAATTGGAGGCAAAGCCAGCAGCAGCTACCAAGAGCATGATGACATATTGCACTATGGTCACAGAAGGACTGGCCCAGAAAGAATCACTAGTTGGCTCTGTCAGCGTGAGGTTGCACTGCAACATATTGACAGCATACTTCTGGAAGGGGAAGATAGCACTGTAGTAGAGTACACAGAGCAGGGCTACAAGCCAGAAACCACTGTCACTGAGGATCTTTCCGATATCACTGACTTTGAAAGGATCGTCTTTCTCCTCTGCCTCGCCTGTCTGACTATCGAGTTTCTTATCCATGAAGAAATAAACAATAGTCATGATGAGGGCAATGCACATTAGAACTACACCAAAAGCAACGGAACGACTCACACTAACCTCTCCGCCCAGACGTGCAAAGAAAGGTGAGAAAATCATACAGGTAGCTACCCCCAGACGGGCCAGTGCCATCTCAGATCCCATGGCCAATGCCATCTCACGACCCTTAAACCATTTCACGATACCGCGTGACACCGTGATACCAGCCATTTCACAACCACAGCCGAAAATCATGAAACCGCTGGCTGCAAATTTAGCTGATGCTGGCATTCCCTGATAAAAGGGTGAAACTCCCAATTCGTCGAATATAGGGATGTAGTTGAGGTTGTTGTTAAACCATGTCTCCAGACCGCTACCTGTGAAGGAATCGCTAACGGCATACCATTTGACACAAGCTCCAACAAGCATGACTGCGGTAGAGAGTAACATGGTGAAGCGAACGCCCATCTTATCGAGGATGATACCTGCAAAGATGAGGAAGAATACAAATACATTCAGGAATACCTCGGCGCCCTGCATCGTACCGAAAGCTGTAGAGTCCCAGCCTCGTGTCTCTTGCATCAAATCCTTAATAGGCGAGAGAATGTCCATGAAGATGTAGCTACAGAACATGGCGAGTGCCAGCAATAGCAAAGCCGTCCACCGCATAGCGGCAGAGTCTCTTAATGTTTTTTGGATTGTTTCTGTCATATTTTTCTATATTTCGTTATTTCAAGATCTTTTTGGCAGCAAGCGTTTTCGCTCTTGCTTCTGAAGCAGTTGAAAGTTTCCCTTTCAGATATTGTTCGATGATGAGACCAGCCATGGGTGCAGCCATGTCAGAACCGAACCCGCCATGCTCTACATATACGGCTATGGCTATTTTGGGATTGTTCATAGGCGCAAAACCAATGAAGGCTGAGTGGTCAGCACCAGGATTCTCTATTGTTCCCGTTTTGCCGCAAATAGGATAGGTAGTGCGCAGACAAGTAGCAGTTCCCTTTTCTACAGCCAGACGCATGCCTTCGACTACTGGGGCATAGACTGAAGCATCAACTTTTGTATGTCGGCGAGTCAGATAACGCTTATTCTTCGTGTCCTTGTGTATATGGGGAATAAAATACCATCCCCGATTGGCCAGCGTGACGGCGAGATTTGCAAGTTGAAGTGGAGTGAGGGTGACATCCCCCTGTCCCATACCAGCCCACCAAATAGTCTTACCATCCCAGCCATTCTTGTAACGACGGTTCAGATAGTCAGCTCCTGCCAACAGTCCGCCTTCTTCGCCAGCTATGTCAATATGCATAGGACCGCCTAAGCCCATACTTTGCATATAGCTGCGCCATGTGGTTATGGCTTCTTCCTTATTCTCATAGACAAAGTTGTCATTTATCATCTGTGCAAAGGTGATGAGAAACCACGAGTTGCAACTTTGAGCTATGGCGTCTTTTAATTTAAGCGGTGAACGATGTTGATGGCAACCTACCCGGATGTTCCCGTCGATGAATCCCTTATTGCAATCTACAGTGGTCTCCGTGGTGACAATACCTTCAGAGAGTAAAGTAAGTGCCTGGGCTGTCTTAAAAGTAGAACCAGGAGCCTGTGGCTTTCCGATAGCCTGACGCACATCGAATCCATTCGGAGTGTTAGTGGCTATACAGAGAATCTCGCCATTGACAGGATTGATAGCCACGATACTTCCCGTCTTGCCCTGCAGCAATCTGTTGCCCAACTGTTGCAGCAGTGGACGCAGTGTCAGAGGACCGTCAGATGGCAGTGCCTGCCCATAGAGGTAAAAAGGTAAAAAGGTAAAAATGTAAAATAGTAAATTCTTCATTTTTCACTCTTCACTTTTCACTTCTTCAGCCATTTGTCCAGAAAGTCAAAGAATGTTCTCTGCCAAAGAACACCATTCTGTGGTTTCAATACCCAGTGATTCTCATCGGGGAATATGAGCAGTTCAGCAGGCAATCCCTTCATGCGTGCGGCATTGAAGGCAGCCATACCCTGGGTATAGTTGATACGATAATCCTTTTCGCCATGAATGCACAGGATGGGAGTGTCCCACTTCTCTACATATTTATGAGGAGAGTCGTGGTAGGTCTTTTTGGCATTAGGCATCTGTGGACGATGCCAGTAAGCCTCATCATATTCCCAGTTAGAGAACCAGTTCTCTTCAGTTTCCAGATACATGGCAGCCAGATTGAAAGCACCATCGTGAGAGATGAACGCCTTGAAACGCTTATCGTGATGACCAGCTAAGTAATAGACGCTGAATCCACCGAACGATGCCCCAACTGCTCCCAGACGGTCCTTGTCGACGAATGGCAGATTCTTGGCAGCATCGTCAATAGCTGCCAGATAGTCGTCCATACATTGTCCAGTCCAGTCGCCTGAGATTTCCTCTTTCCATTCCTGTCCGAAACCAGGCAAACCGTGGCGGTTAGGTGCCACTACTACATAGCCATTGGCTGCCATCATCTGGAAGTTCCATCGATAGCTCCAGAATTGGCTGACAGGACTCTGAGGTCCACCTTCGCAAAAAAGCAGGGTGGGGTATTTCTTTCCCTCTTCATAATTGGCTGGCAATACAATCCAAACCAATTCCTCCTTACCATCGGTTGTTTTTACCCAGCGCTGCTGTACTTTACCGAAAGTAAGTTGATCGAGAATATGCTTGTTTTCGAAAGAAATTTGTTCTATAGTGGTCTTCTCAATAGTTTTATGAGGGGTTACCATGTAGATGTCGGTTGGGGCACTGAGGCTCTGACGAGTAGCCAGTATACGCTTCCCGTCATTAGCAAGCTGAATGCTTGTCCAGTCGTCCCATGTTTCTGTCAGTTGTTTTACTTCTCCCTTCCAGTTGACGCTGTACATGTTATTGCATCCATGCCAAACACTGAGGAAATATAGTTGAGCCTGCTTGTTGTTTTCTGGAGCCCAGCAGAAAGCTTCAACGTCAGACTTCCAATTAATGTAGCGTTTGATTCCAGTAGCCATTTCATAGATACACAGACGGTTGAGGTCGGCCTCATAGCCATCGCGTTCCATTGACTGCCAAGCTATGTATTTACCATCAGGCGAGAACTGGGGATTCTGATCGTAGCCTACATTGTTTTTCAAATTCTCAGGAGCATTCACAGCCTGAATCTTCAACGTACGTGTAGGGTCGTTCTTTGGAGCCACATAGTTGGCAGGCTTACACAGATTTGTCGTCTTACGCGTACCTATATTATATAAGAAGATGTCGGAATCGGTAGAAATAGAGTATTCCAGTCCAATCTTTTTACGACAGGTATAAGCGATAGTCTTGGAGTCGGGGCTCCAAGCCAACTGCTCGATGCCTCCAAAGGGCTCCATAGGACATTCGTAGGGCTCACCATCAAGAATGTCAATAGCATCAGTAGCGATACCATCACCGCTTACCGAACAGACGAAGGGATGCTGAATGCTTTCTACATAATGATCCCAATGGCGATACATCAAATCGGTGACGCGACGGCCCGTAGCTTTGGGCAGATCATCAGGATTTTTCTTGATAATCTCGTGGAAGGGGAGAGACTTGATGATAATGACCTTCTGGCGATTAGGCGAAAACTTAAAGCCCTCAATCTGTCCGTCGGTCTTGGACAGTTGTTTGCGGTCAGTACCGTCTGCCTTCATAGTCCAAATTTCGCCACCCGAAAGGTAGGCAATGGTATGCTCGTCAAACCAAGTAGGATCTGTCTCGCTCTTGGCATTGACACTTAATTGGCGATTGTTTTTACCGTCAGCGTCCATGATACAGATGACCTGACGGCTTTTGTTGGCTTTTACAGAATAGTAGCCTACCTGATATACCACCTGCTTACCATTGGGAGAAGCCTCAACAGCACCGATACGCCCCATAGCCCATAGTGCTTCAGGGGTCATCATCCGACTGTCTAACTTGATATTACTTTTTCCTATCTTCACGTCGTCTTGTGCATTAATTAAATTTGGCATCATCATGACTGCCAAAAGCAGTATTATCTTCTTCATACTTCTTACGTCTTGGTTATTACTTCTTCCTTACAGGGTCACAGGTCAGTCCGCATCCCAGTTTCTTGAATATCTTACGGTCCACCTCAGACAGCATCACTGTGGAATGTACTTGGCAATCACGAAGGCGAGGCAGTTGCTCCAAGGCCTTTCGGCATTGTTCGTCATCTTTCGATAGCACACTGAGAGCTACCAATACCTCGTCCGTATGCAGTCGTGGGTTCTTACCTCCCAAGTATTCGATTTTCGTTTTCTGAACTGGTTCGATCAGACTCTCAGGAATCAGTTTGGCTTCATGACTGATACCCGCTAAATGCTTGGTAGCATTCAGTAGCAACGCAGCCGAACAACCCAGTAGGGGAGTAGATTTTGCGGTGATGATGGTACCGTCTTCCAGTTCGATGGCTGAAGCCGTATGCCCAGTCAGTTCCTGTTTAGCCTGTGCAGCAACAGTGACACGCCGATAGGCCGTTGTAATCTTTGCCTGATTGAAAAGCATCAGAATCTTGTTTATTTCGTTCTCATTGTCAGCTCCGTCAGCCATCTTATTGGTGGCATCATAGTAGCGGCGGATGATTTCTTCGCGTGATGCATTGCAGCAGACCTCGTCATCGCTGATACAGAAGCCCACCATGTTGACGCCCATATCTGTGGGTGACTTATAGGGATTTTCGCCATATATACCTTCAAATAGTGCATTGAGAACTGGGAAAATCTCAATGTCGCGGTTATAGTTGATGGCAGTTTTGTTGTATGCTTCTAGATGGAACGGGTCAATCATGTTCACATCATTCAGGTCGGCAGTAGCAGCCTCGTAGGCGATGTTTACGGGATGCTTCAGTGGGAGATTCCACACAGGGAAAGTCTCAAACTTAGCATATCCGGCACGTATGCCGCGCTTGTTCTCGTTATAGAGTTGCGACAGGCAAACAGCCATTTTACCGCTACCAGGACCAGGAGCAGTCACAATAACCAATTCGCGAGAAGTCTCCACATAGTCGTTCTTGCCGAATCCGTCGTCTGAAGCTATCAGTTTTACGCTATGAGGATAACCGTCTATTAAATAATGTACATACGATTTGATTCCCAGACGTTCCAAACGATGGCGGAACTGGTCGGCAGCATGCTGACCGTTATAATGGGTAATCACTACCGAGCCTACCATGAAGTCGCGACGCTGGAACTCCTGGCGAAGGCGTAATACGTCTTCATCGTAAGTAATGCCTAAGTCGGCACGAACCTTATTCTTCTCGATATCTTCGGCACTGACCACAATCACAATCTCCAACTGGTCTCTGAGCTGGGCAAACATGCGCAACTTGGAGTCGGGCTTGAACCCAGGCAGAACACGACTGGCATGATGGTCGTCAAACAATTTGCCACCCAGTTCCAGATAAAGTTTGCCGTCGAATTTGGCAATACGCTCCTTGATATGCTCGGACTGAATCCGCAGATACTTCTCGTTGTCGAATCCTATTTTCATTTCTTGTAGCCGTTTTTACGTTGACGTTGTAATTCCTCTGATTGCTTTTGCAGCGCCTCCAAACGGGCAGCGAGTCCACTTTGCTTCTTTGGATTATTCTTGTTCTCCTGATACTTAGCTTCGAGTATAGCCAGCAATTTCTCATCGTCAGTTGTCTTGCGCAGTGTCCACATAATAGCAGCCGAGAAGAACAGCGAGATGAAGTAGTAGAAGTTCAGGCCAGAACTGTAATCGTTGAAGATAAAGAAGAACATCAGCGGCATAATATACATCATCCACTGCATCATCTTCATCTGTTCAGCCTGTGCACCCACCATCTGGTCTTTCTGCTGTTGCATGGAGAACCAAGTGTAGAGCAGTTGGGCACCGCAGAACAGAATGCAGGTGAGTGACAGATGGTCGCCAATGCCCCAGATATTAGTATTCCACTCCACAATGGGGTCGTAAGTAGAAAGGTCGTCCATCCATAGGAACGATTGGCCACGCAGTTGAATGGCATTAGGCACAAACCAGAACATGGCAATCCAGATTGGCATCTGTATGAGCATAGGCAGACAGCCACCCATAGGGCTTACACCATATTTCGAATAAAGCGACATCATTTCCTGTTGCTTCTTCATCTGGTCCTCGGGTTTGTCATACTGCTTGGTAGCCTCCTCCAATTTGGGCTTCAGCACACGCATCTTGGCACTCGACATGTAACTTTTCTTGACCATCGGGTAGGTAATAACCTTCAGCAGAATGGTGATGAGAATCAGTACGATACCCATACTGAATCCGAAGCTTGCCAGCCAGTCGAATACATAGAGTGTAAACCAGCGGTTAATCAGTCGGAACAACCACCAACCTAAGTTTACCAACTGTTCGAGGTCCAAATCCTTGCCGAATGCACTCTGTTCCTCTACATCCTGAATCAGACGGAAATTGTTAGGACCGATATACATCTCAAACTCAGAAGGCTTCTGACCTGTTGGGTCGAATGCCGTCTTGAGCTTGGCATCAAACTGCTTCAGATATCCAGTACCTTTCTGTTCCAACGAACTGACAAGATTGGCGTTGCGGGCAAAATTTTCTTTAGAGATAAGTGCAACAGAGAAGAACTGATTGCGGAAAGCTACCCAGTCGAGTTCTTCCTCTACCGTCTCGTTCTCGTCAGAAGATTCAGAAAGATTATCGGTGTCTCCCTTGGCAGCCTTATAAAAAATGGTGGTGTAACGGTTCTCGAAAGAGAAGCCCTTCTCGTGTTGGCGGCAATGGTCGGTCCATTCAATCTCCATCTCCTTATAGGACGGAGCAAAGGCATTTGCCAGTCCCTTCACTTGCAGCGAGAATCCCAGCAGATAGTCCTTGCCCAAACGATATTTCAGTACCACCTGTCCGCCATTCTGAGCCTGAGCCGTCATAGTAACGGTTGAGTCGGTCTGTTCGGATGGGGTAAAATAAAGGTCGTTGGTTACGATGTTATCGTTCTTGCCAGCCAACATGAAGTTCAGATTCTGGTCTTTCTCGTCAAAAAGAGTCAAGTCCTTGTCGCCATTCAAATCTTGATAATCCAGAATCTTGGCTTTCTTAATGACACCACCCTTGGTGTCGAGTGTCAGTTCTACTTTCTCGTTCTTGAGCACTACTTTCTGCGATGTACCACTTAGTGCACCGAAGAAGAGCGCAGCAGAATCCGTCTTTGCTTCTGTCAGCGAATCTTTTTGCTCGTTTTTAACTTGCTGCTTAGCAAGAGCATTCAGGCTGTCTTGCTTAGCCATTGCAATGGAATCCTGCATTCTTGCGGCTTCAATCTGTTCTTGCGATGGACTGTTATACCAACTGAATCCAATCAGTACCAAAGCTATCAGTACGAAGCCGATAATTGTGTCTCTATTCATTTCTTTATACCTTATTTATATAGTTCCTTTTCAAATACAAGGTGCAAAGGTAGTGTAAATTGAGCGAAAAACCAAATTATAAGTTGCCAATTCTCAAATTTTTCGTATCTTTGCACTCAAAACCATTAGATATGAAGAAATTCAGATACATCATTCTTTGTCTTGTTGGGCTGCTGACAGCCCAAATGGGGTGGGCTCAGAGCAAATCGGAGCAACAGATATTGAACGAATTGAAAGTTTATGTTGACAGTATTAAGGTGTTGCGCCAACGTCTTGATTCTGTCAATAAGCTCAATGACTCATTGCGTCAGGAGACAGCTGACGATGGTCGCTATTATCGGCTCTTTGCGCCAGCAACGTTCTATCATTCCGGTGCCAACAAAGCATTGTCGCTCCATCCGAAAACTGGCGATGAAGTGACGGATGCCATCGACGAGGCTATGTTGAATCTCTACCTGAAACGTCCTGACTTGGTGCGCAACACGGAGACCCATTTGCGGAAAGTGGGGTCTGTTCGTGAGGATGTCAATACAGAAGTAAAGCAGCATGTAGAACTGGTTGATCAGACTGCGCCAGAGCCTGAGGAACCTCAGATAGTGCCCACAGGAATTATGGTGACAAAGCCTAATTTCTGGACATTCAAAGGTGATGGATTCTTGCAATTCCTGCAAAACTACGTCTCAGGAAACTGGTACAAAGGTGGTGAGAGCAGTTATTCGGCGGTAGGGGCAGTAACACTGGAAATGAACTATAACGACAAGGATAAGTACACTTGGGAGAATAAGCTGGAAATGAAACTGGGCATACAAACCTTTCGTTCTGATACTGTTCATAAGTTCAAGACCAATAACGACATTTTGCGTTTCACGAGTAAGTTAGGAATGCAGGCTTCTAAGAAATGGTATTATAGCCTCCAATTTCTGGCCTATACACAGTTTGCTAAGGGCTATAAGTCGAACGATCCCAAAGTCTATTCCGATTTCTTTTCCCCCTTCGACCTGAACATCGGTATTGGTATGGAGTATAAAGTGAATGCTTTGAACGGACGCCTAACTGGTACGCTTAACTTCCTGCCTTTAGCCTATAACTTGCGCTATGTTGGGCGTTCGGCACTTTTCGACGCTTTTGGCACGAAGGGTAAACATGCTTTGCACGAAATGGGTGCTCAGTTTACTGGCGATGTGAAATGGAACATAGCCGACCAAGTTACTTGGAAAAGTCGCCTCTATGCCTTTACAGCCTATACCCGAGCTTTGTTAGAGTGGGAAAATCAGATAGAGTTCAAGGTGACGAAGTATATCTCGGCAAATCTTTTCCTCTATCCCCGTTTTGACGATTCTGCCAAACGCGATGACGAGCATGGTTACTGGCAGTTCCAAGAGTATAGTTCCTTGGGGCTCTCTTATAACTTTTAGCCATAAAAAAGCACTGCTGGATGGCAGTGCTTTTTTCTTATTTTCTCTTCTTACGTCGTCAGTTTACTTTGCCTCCGTCATATCACCTTCGATGTATAATCGTGTCAGCTCTACGGCACCGTTGGTGCGAACGGTGATGGACTTTTTGAAGTGACCGGGAAATTTGCCTGTACCGTTATAGGTAACCTTAATCTGTCCCTTCTCGCCTGGCTGAATAGGAGTCTTTGTGTACTCAGGAACAGTACATCCGCACGAGGCAATAGCCTGATTAATCATCAATGGCTGTTCGCCTATATTCGTAAAACTGAACGAACAGGTAACCTTCGGTTCACTTTCTGAGAAAGTTCCGAAGTTGTGAGTTGTCTTGTCGAACTTAATCTGTGCTGGCTTTTGAGCCATAACTGCTGTCATGCCGCATACCAGCATCAGCGTCATCAGAATGAACTTTTTCATCTTCTTTAGTTTCTTTGGGTTTATAATCCGGTGCAAAAGTATATCTTTTCCTGCATACTCGTATCATTTATCGTTAGATTTTTAAGAATTTTTACTTAATAAAACCAAACGGGCTTCACTAAGGCAAGAAAAAGTCCGTTCGAAAAAAGCCCAATAAATTTGGTGTTTCGCTTAATTTGCACTACCTTTGCACTCCGAAAACGAAAACATAATATATAAATATGTATAGAACGAATACTTGTGGTGAGCTTAGACTCACCGATGCCGGTAAGGAGGTGACTCTGGCCGGATGGGTACAGAAAACCCGTAAGATGGGTGGCATGACCTTCGTTGACCTGCGCGATCGTTATGGTATTACACAGTTAGTGTTTGACGAATCAAAGGATGCAGCCCTCTGTGCTGAGGCTAACAAACTGGGGCGCGAATGGTGCATTCAGGTAAAGGGTACCGTCAACGAGCGTGAGAGTAAGAACAAGAACATTCCTACAGGTGAAATCGAGATTATCGCCAAGGCTCTGAATGTGCTGAGCGAGAGTCTGACTCCTCCATTCACCATTGAAGATAATACCGATGGTGGCGATGATATCCGTATGAAGTATCGCTATCTCGACTTGCGCCGTTCTTGTGTTCGTAAGAACCTGGAGTTGCGTCACCGTATGACGATTCTGATTCGCAATTTCTTGGACAACCTGAACTTTATCGAGGTGGAGACACCTATCTTGATTGGTTCTACTCCAGAGGGTGCTCGCGATTTCGTAGTACCCAGTCGTATGAATCCAGGACAGTTCTATGCGTTGCCTCAGAGTCCGCAGACACTAAAACAGTTGCTGATGGTATCAGGTTTCGACCGCTACTTCCAGATTGCCAAGTGTTTCCGTGATGAAGACTTGCGAGCCGACCGCCAGCCTGAATTTACACAGATTGACTGCGAAATGTCTTTTGCCGACCAAGAGGATGTGTTGGAGATTTTCGAAGGACTGGCTCGCCATTTGTTTAAGGAGGTTCGTGGTGTGGAACTTCCTCCATTGCAGCGTATGACGTGGCACGATGCAATGTGTCGTTTTGGATCGGACAAGCCCGACTTGCGTTTCGGCATGGAGTTCGTCGAACTGATGGATGTGTTGAAGGGTACGGGCGAGTTCCCAGTGTTCAATGAAGCTGAATACATCGGTGGTATCGTAGTACCTGGCTGTGCTGAATACACTCGCAAACAATTAGATCAATTGACAGATTTCGTCAAGCGCCCACAGGTGGGTGCCAAGGGTCTGGTATATGTCAAGTTTAATGCTGATGGTACGGTCAAGAGTTCAGTCGATAAGTTCTATCAGCCAGAGGTATGGCAGAAACTGAAGGAGAAGACACAGGCCAAAGATGGTGACTTGGTATTGATACTGAGTGGTGATAAAGCCAATAAGACGCGCACACAGCTCTGTACCCTTCGTTTGGAAATGGGCGATCGCTTGGGATTGCGCGATAAGGATAAGTTTGAATGCCTCTGGATTGTTGACTTCCCTCTCTTCGAGTGGAGCGATGAAGAGCAGCGACTGATGGCTACCCACCATCCGTTCACATTGCCTAATCCTGATGATATCCCTCTGTTGGAAACAGCCCCTGAGAAGGTACGCGCCGTTGCTTATGACTTCGTATGTAATGGCGTAGAGGTAGGTGGTGGGTCTCTGCGTATCCACGATGGCAAGTTACAGGAGAAAATGTTCGAAATCCTGGGCTTCACCCCAGAACGTGCGATGGCCCAGTTCGGTTTCCTCATCAATGCTTTTAAATATGGAGCGCCCCCTCATGCTGGTCTCGCCTTCGGACTGGACCGCTTTGTTAGCCTGATGGCAGGTCTTGACAGTATCCGCGATTGCATCGCTTTCCCCAAGAACAATTCTGGTCGTGATGTCATGCTTGATGCACCAGGTGAATTGGATGCTAAACAGTTGGAAGAGTTGCAGTTACGAGTTGACTTACATCAAGAATAGTTAATAAAACGGAAAAAAGGCGCTGTGTACGATAACAACGTATTGGGAAAGTTCGTAATTTTGCACTCGTATTTAAAAGGTACATCAAATAGAACTTTCAATAGCGTATTAATTTTTAAAAGATTATGGCAGAAAAGAAAACAACAAAGAAGGCCGCTGCTGTTAAGGCAGAAGAGCCAAAGAAGACAACCGTAAAGAAGGCCGCAGCTCCTAAGAAGGTAGCTGAGAAGAAAGTAGCTGTTAATGCAGAGAATGCAGGTTTCAAGGCTGGTGATGTTTACCAGGCTCTTGCTGCTGCTGGTAAGGCTTTGACCGTTAAAGAAATCGCTAAGGCTGCAAAGATTAGCGAGGAGGAGACTCTGCTTGGTTTGGGTTGGCTCTTCAAGGAGGGCAAGCTCGCTGCTGCTGACGAGAAAATTACACTTGCTTAATCAAATTTAATGAAGCATAAAAGGGCTGGTAAGCTGTTGTGGCATACCAGTCTTTTTTTAGTCATAAATGGGATACGATAAACAGATATTACAAATACTCACAGAAGCAGGACAGAGTGGGGTAAGTGTGCAAACTATCGCTAAGCATGTTTATAACATGAATTGTACTTTCTTCGCTCAGCCCGATTATGACGAAATACGTACGTATGTCCAGCAATATCTGCTTCGCAATAGCAAATCCCAGCAATCTCTCATTGAAACCACAGGTCGCCGAGGCTACTATCGTCTGAATACTGATGGTTCAGACGATGCCCTCCAACTCCTTCTCCAGTTTCAAGACGAAAAAGAGGAAAAAGAAGAGGAGAAGCCTCAACCAAAAGACCTCTCCCTCGATTTATTTGCATGATTGGTAAACATTGAGCAATTGCTCTGCTGTCTTCTTCCATGAGAAAAGTTTTGCTCGTTCCAGGCCGATTTTCTTCTGATTATTATAAAAGTCTCCATCTGTTTCCAGTCGAAGCATCATCTGAGCTATCTCGTCACTATATTCAGGATTGACAAGGATAGCTTCAGGGCCGCCAATCTCAGGCATCGATGAAGTGTTGCTGGTAATAACAGGAGTACCACACGCCATTCCTTCCAGTAGCGGTATACCGAAACTTTCACGTAGAGAGGTATAAAGGAAAGCGAAGGCATGGTTGTAGATAGAAGGCAAATCACCGTTTACAATATAGCCGGGCATCACCATCTGTTGGCGAATATTCTCAATTCCATGCCGACTGATGATGTCGTTGAGGAAATCGGCATCCAAATCGGCCATCAATAGTTTGCGCTTGACTTTGGATTGTTCCAAATATTTCGAATATGCCACCAAGGTACGTTCTGTGTTCTTCTTCGGATCGGTATTGCCCAGAAAAAAGAAGTAGCCTTCTTCAGGAATGTATTTCTGGTAAACATGATCTTCACCTTCGATAGGTCGGAACCATTCGTTATAGCCGTTATAAATCATCACTACCCGTTCCTCAGGGATGCGCAGTTTATTGATGATATTCTGCTTCTCGAAGTTCGAAACTGTGATAATGCGCTGACATCTATCCAAAATTCTAGGAACATCCAGACGTCTATAGAACCAGCCCATATTTTGGTATAACGACTTGTTCTGTTTATCGCGAGGCTCCAGAAATATGATGTCGTGGAGAGTCAACACCAATGGAATGTCACACCAGATGGGTGCTGTATTGCTGGTGCAATGCAATAGGTCCACCTTCGCTTTTTTAGCTGCACGAGGCAATGCCCATTGTTCCCAAAGCGGGTAGGAGGGACAGTTGACTTCAACAATATGCACATTCTCTGTGCTCTTTACACAAGGGTCGTCGCCAGGCTTTACAAATACAAAGTATTCGTTTTCATGATCCATCTTCTGAATCTCAAGAATCTCTTGCAGCACCACATAATCCATGCCATGCTTGTTCTTGCGAAAAATGCGTTGGGCTTCTATACCTATTCTCATACTGTTTGCAGATGAAGGTCTTTCAATACTTTGGCAGGAATGCCCCCGACAACACAATTGTCGGGAACATCCTTTGTTACTACAGCGCCAGCTGCAACCACCACATGTCGGCCAATCGTTACTCCTGGTAGAATAACAGCATTGGCGCCAATCCAAACATCATCGCCAATCACTACGGGGTTAGTGGAAATCCCCTGCTCATCAATCCGTAGGGTTGTATCTATGAAATTGTGATTCAAAGCTGTCACTGTAATACCTTGTGCCAGATTCACATGGTTACCAATCGTCACAGGCCCGATAATCGTATTATGAATGCCGATGCGTGTGTGGTTGCCAATCAACACATCACCCACCGCATTGTTAATGCAGCAATACGACTCAATGACACTTTTCGTGCCCAACGAGAACTTTCGATAGGGTGGAGTGTCCATTCTCACACTCCAATAAATCTTGGATCCTCGTCCTCTATGCTGATAAAGTGGAGCCAACAGACGGATATACCAACGAGGTCGTGTGTCCCGTTGGTTCATGATGAAACGGTCAATCCATCGTTTCAGTTTGGGATTGCCTTTTAATCCTTGGCGTATTTGTTCCTTATCTTTCACGATTACAAAAGTAATAAATAATTTTCAATTATCAATTGTCAATTCTCAATTATTTTTGTATCTTTGCAAAAAATCTGCGTTCATGAAGATACTTTTTCTGGTTTATCATGGTTTTTCGGAACATAGTGGCATCTCCCAAAAGATACATTATCAGGTGAAAGGCTTAAAGGAGAATGGGCATGATGTCCGTCTGTGCTATTATGATTTCTCGCTAGAAGGACATCGCTGTCGTTATGTGGACGATACGGTTCTGAAAGACTATGGTAAAGGAAAATGGGCAGCTATTCGTCAGCGTTTGGATTATGATAGTATTGCAGATTATTGTATCAATGAAAGTATTCAGTTGGTTTATGCCCGCTGTTTCCAGAATGCCAGTCCTTGGCTTACCCAATGTTTCAAGAAGCTTCGGCAGGCAGGTATCCATGCGGTGACAGAAATCCCTACATACCCTTACGACCAGGAGTTTAAGACATTTTCTTTCAAACAACGCATAGAATTGAAAATCGACCAACTGTTTCGCAATAACCTGTACAGATATATGGATGCGATGGTCACTTTCTCTGACGCCAAAGAAATCTTTGGTCAGCGTACTATCAATATCAGTAATGGCGTCGATTTCGATAGCATCCCCCTCCATAACTTTCATCTTTCTTCGACTAGCGAAGCGACTTCGTCGATTACAACTTTCAACTCTCAACTCCACTTAATCGGCGTAGCTGAGGTACACCCTTGGCATGCTTTTGACCGTGTGATAGCCGGCATCGGAGAGTATTACAGAAAGTTCAAAGTTCAAAGTTCAAAGTTCAAAGATGTCTATTTCCATATCGTAGGTGGTGTACACCCTTATCACATGGAGCACGATTTCCAACCCTTGATTGAGAAATATGGTATTCAGGATAAGATTATCTTCCATGGAACGCTATTCGGTCAAGAACTGGATAACGTTTTCAATCAATGTCAGTTTGCTATAGGCTCTTTAGGTCGCCATCGTAGCGGTATTACTGCTATCAAGACACTAAAGAATCGTGAATATGCTACACGTGGAATACCTTTTATATATAGTGAGCAGGACAGCGATTTTGACTCTCAGCCCTATGTTTTGAAAGCCCCTGCCGATGAGTCTCCGATCAATATACAGAAGATTGTTGACTTCATGAAAGATTTCTCCATGAAACCAGAAGCGATTCGTAAGACGGTTGAGCCTCTGCAATGGAAATATCAGATGCAGAAAGTGGTTGATACAGTATTTAATCCTCGATAAGTTGCTTCCATTGTTGGGTAATCCTATCGATATCAAATCGCTTCGCAATCTCTATGGCTTCTTTTGACTTCTGTTGCCAGTCAATGTGTGTGGCATCTTCTAAACGTTGTGCCAATTGCTCAATATTCTCGCTTTCGAAATAGAGTCCAAAGTCTCCGAGAATCTCCTTGCTCGTAGGTAGGTCGGACGAAACGATGGGCAATCCGTGAGCCATAGCCTCAACAAGAACGAGTCCGAATCCCTCCCAACGAGAACTCAGTACATAGACCTGTGCTTGAGAATAATAGTCTTGTATGTGACTGGTAAAAGGATGAATGGTAATTCTGTCCTGAAGATGGTATTCTTCTATCAACTGTCTGTAAAGTGGCTCTTCCACTCCTTCTCCTACAATATCCAATGTCCATTCACGGTTGCTTTTTGCAAAGATGTTGAAAGCCTTGATGAGCAGGTCGAATCCCTTATGCTGATGCGCGAAACGTCCTACTGCCAAGAATTTCTTTGAAATGCCTTGCGAAATGTCTCCAGGCATTAGAGTCAATGGATTATATATGACGCTGGTCGGGAAATGATATTGCTGTGCATCATAATGGCTGAGCATGATGGTGTGGTTCAGTTTTTCCAGTTGGAACTCATAATGTTTACGTAGCTCAGGGCCGATGTAATTGGAGTGTTTTCCAAATAAAGCCTGATAGGAATTGTGTATCCATCCAATCAGTATAGCATTTCCTAATAGTGGTTTGCAGGCAGCTAAGCGTATGGACAACGGGGCATGCACACCTACGATGACATCGAATCCCTTCAGTTCGTTGGCTAAAGCATTCCTTTTCTCCGATGGAAACGAACTGAACGCATACAGGTCTGATGTCCATTTTGTTTGGGGCAATATTTTGCGATAGAAAGCACTGTAAACCTTGCATCCCAAAACTTTCCATTTGCTCACCTCTGGATATTGAAAAAAACGATAGTGAAGATTTGCTTCTTTTAAGTCGTAAAGTGCAGTGTCCTTTTTGTCAGGTTGATCGAAGGTTATAATAGTCACGTCATAGCTGTTTGCTAAAGCTTTGGCAATGACAGCTGTAACGCGTTGCACTCCTCCAATAGAGAAGATAGAATCGACTAAAAAACAGATTTTCTTCATATCCGTCGCAAAAATACAATAAAAACTTGATAGTTCCAAATAAAAGTTGTATATTTGCGTCATAAATTTATTGACATGACAGGCGTTCCACTTAAAATTGTTTATGTGACTCCAGCACTTTATATGGCAGGAGGCGTTGAACGTGTATTGACATTAAAAGCCAACTATTTCGCAGATCATTTTGGGTATGATATCACTGTCATCCTAACTGAAGGAAAAGGTAAGCCGTTATTTTATCCCATGTCTGATAAAATCAAGGTTGTCAATCTCGACATCAATTTTGAAGACCTTTGGACCTGTTCTTTTGCCAAGAAGATATTTGTGTATCTGAAGAAGCAACGGCAGTACAAAAAACTTCTTACAGCAGAACTGATGCATATTCACCCCGATCTCACCATCAGTCTGCTTCGCAGGGAAATCAATTTCATCACAGACATTCCTGATGGAAGTAAGAAAATTGGTGAGATGCATGTCAATCGAGCTAATTATCGTAATTTCGAAGCAAATGAGGCTACTTGGATAAAACAGCTATTTGCAAAATGGTGGATGAATAATCTCGTAAAGCACCTGAAAAATTTAGATAAGTTTGTGGTATTGACTTATGAAGACAAAGATGCATGGAAAGAGTTGTCTAATATTGAAGTGATTCCTGATCCTCTTTCTTTTAATCCTCACATGTCGAGTCCTTTGGTGGAGAAACGTGTGATAGGCGTAGGCCGATATGTCTATCAAAAGGGTTTTGACCTGTTACTAAAAGCATGGGCACAAGTTGAAAAAGAATGTCCAGATTGGGAGTTGGCTATCTATGGGGAAGGTGACCGAACTCCTTATCAAAAACAAGCAAAGGAGTTGAATCTCGATTTAACTCGTTGTCATTTGGAAGGCCGTTCTTCTGACATTGAAAAAGAATATTGCCGTAGTTCTGTCTTTGTATTTAGTTCCCGCTTTGAAGGATTTGGTATGGTTTTGGTTGAGGCCATGGCTTGCGGCCTTCCTGTCGTATCATTCGATTGTGCTTGTGGTCCCAAAGATATCATAAAGAATGGTGAGGATGGATTACTGGTAGAGAATGAAAATGTGTCAGCATTGGCAGAAGGCTTGTCGTCATTGATAAATAATACCGAACAAAGAAAGATTATGGGCAAAAATGCTCAACACAACGTACAACGCTTCAATATTCATCAGATAGCTGACAAGTGGAATCAATTGTTTAAGAGATTAGTTAGCCACTCTTCTTAGAGTTGGCAAGAGGATGAATATTTAGATTTCTTCCTAAAGAGTGTTAAAAGTATATGTTGGTACACAAGTTTGTGTACCACAAGTTTGTGTACCATGATTTTTTTATATATATTTGCAATCAAAATTTCTCATTAGAAGAATCCGTTTTAAAACATGCTTAAAGAGATTACAATAATCTAATCTTGAGTGTTGTTTAAGAGTTGAATATTATGATATGAATTACGCAGTAACCATAGGAATACCCGTTTACAATGTGGAGAAATATATCCGCCAGACGATGGACTCTGCTTTGGCACAGACATTCCAGGACATAGAGTTTCTAGTACTGGATGACTGTGGAACGGACGGTTCTATGGATATAATTTGCGAGTATCAGCAAACCCACCCTCGCGGCAAGGATATCCATATTGTTCGTCAGTCAAAAAATGGGGGCATTGGACGTGCCCGTAACCGCATTATAGATGAGGCTCAGGGCGAATATCTTTACTTTATTGATGCGGACGATACCATAGCCTCCAACACAATTGAACTACTTTTTGAGAATGCAAAAAAGTATGATGCTGATATTGTGTATGGTTCTTACGAAAGAATCGAGGATTTTGATGGAACAACTAAGAAGACGCTGTTCCAGTATCCCGACTTACGGTTCCTGGAAGAGAATGAGTTTGCTGATAAGGTTTTTAGTCAATACGGTTTTTTGCAAGCTAATGTATGGAATTACCTCCTCAAAAGAGACATTTATATAAAGAATGGACTGCGCTTTAAAAATGTAAATTATTGGGAGGATTTCTGTATCACTATCAATTTGCCGATTTACATTCACCGGGCTGTATTGTTGTCCGATATTACATATTTCTATTTTTGTCGTTATGGGTCGTTGTCCAATTTTGAGAAGCGCAGTCATATTGGAAAGAAAGAAATCCAGAAAGTCATTGGCGCAATGGAGGAGGTGAAACTTAGCTATGACCGCGTACAGTCAAAACCTTATTTCTATAAATGGTTGTATAAGGTGATGATGACACACTTCTACATGGTTTGCTCAATTTTGGGAAATGAGGAAATCATTGCTCCGGCATTTACGAAACGCGAGATACGAGATGTTATGAAGTCTCCACTCTCATTCGCTGAAACAATTAAATTGAATCGGAGGTTGGTGGAAAACCTCTTCTTGTATCTTCTTGGAGTATTGCCTCCATCAGTATCAGTTTGCATTATGAAAATGGTCGGAAAACTAAAAGGACTTATTTAAAAATGTAAAATTATGAATATAGCTTTTGTATTGCGCAGCTTAGCCAATAGTGGGGGCATAGAACGCACTTTAACTGATAAAGCTAATTATTTAGCTGAACAGGGACATCAAGTGTTGTTTGTCACTTATGAGCAAGGTCAGCATGAACTCGTTTTCGAATTGTCTACCTCTGTTATCTATGTTGACTTGAATTGCCGAAAATTTACCTTGTACCGTTATCCTTTATATAAACGGCTATATAAATCATGGCGGATGAATAGGGTTATGAGGTCTAGATGGAACACTTTGGTTGACGACCTCCATCCAGATTTAGTGGTCATCACAACCTATTCCAATGATTCTTTGAGTGAATTGATGTCGGTGTGCAAAAAGATTCCTGTTGTTGTAGAGTCACATACGGCTTTTACACACGACATGCAATCCCATAACTTTCTTGAAAAACTAAAAAATAAATACATGCTTAACATCCTAAAAAAGTGTTCTCTTTTGATTGCGCTAACTGAAGGTGATAAGCTTTGCTGGGAAAAATATCTCAAGAATGTCAGAAAAGTGAATAATCCTGTTACTCGCTATGTCGAAGATGTTGAGCATGTGAAAAGAAGAAAAGGACGTATTATTTGTGTTGGCAGACTACATGAACAAAAACGATACGATAGACTGATAAGCGCTTTTTCCCTCATATCAGATAGACATCCTTCTTGGTATATAGACATATATGGTTATGGTAGTCTTCGAGATTCTCTTGAACATCAAATTGATGTTTTGGGACTTAAAGGAAGAATCGTAATACATGAACCAACAAAAGATATTTATCAGGAATATCTAAAGAGCGAACTATTTGTGCTTAGCTCGGATTATGAAGGATTGCCATTGGTATTGCTTGAGGCAATGGCTTGCGGAACACCTTCAATTGCAACCGACTGTCCTTTTGGACCAGCAGAAGTCATTAATGATTATGAAACAGGTGTTTTGTGTAAAATGGATGAGAAAGATTTGGCCAATAAGATAGACTGGATGATTACTCACGAGAAGGAACGACATGAAATCGGAACTAAAGGACATAAGGCTGCTGCAAGATATAAAAAAGAAATAATTATGAAGGAATGGGAATGTGCTTATCTCTCTGTTTTGTAATAGTTTGTTTTGCTTAGTAATCAAATAGTTTTTGTTGTAATCCTATAATTGTTATTTTTAAATGAAACTACTTTTTTTGACTCCTCAATTATCAAATTATGGTGGAATTGAACGTACAATCACCGACAAAGCCAATTATTTTGTTGAGATGGGCCACCAAGTTTCAATAGTTACTTATGAACAATTAGACAGACCCTACGCTTATAGTCTAAGCACAAAAGTACATCATACAGATTTGGCAAACAGCTTCAATTTGCTTTATCGATATCCATTATTCAAGAGAATCTTTAAATATTGGAAGATGATACGGTCTTTCAAAGAAGGATTTAAAAAGATAGTTGTAGATTTTTGCCCAGATGTAATAGTGATTACAGCCCCAGATACAGAGCATTATCTTCGAAGTGTTCTTTCTGTGTCAAAAGGAATTAAAATAGTTATAGAATCTCATAGTACATTTGATCACCATTTTGATGTAAATGGTCTATGGTGTAGGTTTTCATATTTTTTCCAAAGACCAAAAGAAATATATCGAAAAGTAGATCTTGTGATTGCTTTGACAAATGCTGATGCTCAATGCTGGCGTAATTTTAATATTAGAAATATAGAGGTTGTTCCCAATCCTGTTTCTTTTTACTGTGAAAATGTTGAAGATAATAATGATATTACTGGTCAAATAATTGCAGTGGGACGTTTGCATCATGGCAAGCGATTCGACCGTTTGATATTGGCTTTTTCGTTAATTGCGAAGAAACACCCAACATGGAACTTGGCAATTTATGGAAAAGGGGAAGAAAAAGAGAAATTGAATGGTCTTATTTCACAGTTGAATCTATCAAATCAGATTCGCATATCATATGTAACAAAAGACATTATGTCGGAATATATGAAAAGCGCCTTTTTTGTTTGTAGTTCTGATTACGAAGGTTTTTCCTTAGTGCTGGTTGAAGCGATGGCTTGCGGAATACCGTGCGTTTCAACAGCATGTCCCAATGGTCCATTAGAGATTATTGAAGACGGAGTGAATGGCCTTCTTTCAAAAATGGATTCTTCTGATTTGGCAAACAAAATGGATTGGATGATTACCCATGAAAAGGAACGGCGAAAAATGGGACAGAATGCACATAGATTTGCTGCTCGTTACAAAAAAGAAATAGTAATGAAAAAGTGGGAGGATGCTTATTTGTCTGTGACCTTATAAATGGGACATCTTCAGTTTTAAGAGGACTTTCTTTCTTCTTTGAAAGGAAATTTAAAAGAAGATTATTTTTTCCCATACTTTTCTATATACGATTTGGCCATAATAATAAAAGAGATCAATATAGAGATATGGCAGATGTCGAATCATGAAGGATGTCACCTTTTGTTTGGTTCCATGAGTGAAATCCAGTTGGGGGACCTCAAACTTCAAGATGTCAAAGACTTTGTGTCTGTCTTTTCCTTTTTTTAAAAAATATATAATTTGATATACCATCTCGGTAAAAGTCATATATACATCTTCTTCTAATTTATATAGTACCTCGGGAGAAAGCCCCATAATCATCCTTAAATTCCATGTGGCAGCCATTGCTATAGAATAGCTTCTCGATTTTTCAACATTGAAAAATGTTGTCGCCGCTCCTGGACGGTTCTTCCTATAGATATTAAGCAACCATGTTGTTCTTAGGCATCTCTGAGCGTTTAAATAACATTTGTGCGTAAAAGGAACATCTTGAAGGTAGATACCACTGATAAACCTAATGTGATTATCATGGAGAAATTCTCTTCTGAAAAGTGTTCGCCATACATAGCATTGGCGTGGATTCAGGTCTTCTAAAAAGAGTAGTTGGCCTGTTTTCTCTTGTACGGAAAACTCTTTTTGAACGACTCCGGTGAACTTAGACATATCTTTGTCTTCAATTTCAAGAAAGTCGGCAACAACAAGGTCTACTTTGGTTTCCAGCGCCTTCTCCAGTAATGGCTTGAGGCTGTTCTCAATGAGTAAGTCATCGGAGTCCGGCATCAGAATGTACTCCCCCTTGGCAATGGCAATACCTTTATTGCGGGCTACTGACAGACTAAGGTTTTCTTGATTGATCACCGTAATATTGGCGTGCTGACTGATGATGTCCTGAATGACCTCCATACTACGATCCGTACTTCCGTCGTTGACTATGATGACTTCAAAGCATTCTTCGTCAAGTCCTTGTTTATATATACTTTTAATGCAGGCTCTTATGTATTTTTCTACATTGTATACGGGAACAATAATACTTAAGTCCATATATATTTAGTTTTATTATTTAACATTCTTGTCGTTTTACGATACAAAAATACCATATTTATTTGAAGTTATTAAAGTATTTCTTTTTTTTTTTGATAATATCAGAATTATTATGTATTTTTGCAGAAATGATTTAGACAGATGGCAAACTGGTATGATAAATATATGTGCATCTATGGGAAACCTTTCAGTGAGGTGCCCCAAGAAGTTATTGACGGGACTCGTGAGAGATTAGCTAAATTGCAGAGTCCTGAACCGTTAGCCTCTATCGTGGTTATTGGTTATAATGAAGAGACGCATCTGCAAGCGTGTCTATGGGCTATTAGCGAAATACAGTGTAAATATCCTGTGGAGATTATCGGGGTGGATAATGATTCTAAAGACCGTACGGCTGAGATTTACGAAAAATCAGGTATTCCCTATTATACGGAGTATCAACATTCATGTGGCTATGCTCGTCGTTGCGGTTTACAACATGCTAAAGGTAAATATTACTTCGATGTAGATAGCGACACGCTCTATCCTCCTCAGTATTATGAGGTGATGTTAGAACATCTGATGCAACCTGGTGTCTCGTGTGCCTCTGCCACATGGAGTTTCTTTCCCGACGCTCAGCATTCGGCTTTAGGATTGAAAATATTTGAGATGGCGCGCGACCTTTTCCTATGGATTCAGCACTTCAAGCGTCCAGAACTCTCTGTTCGCGGCTTGGTGTTTGCCTATAATGCGGAGTATGGACGCAAAGAGCCTTATCGGGTGGATATCATTCGCGGCGAAGACGGTTCGATGGCTTTGGCACTGAAAAAGTATGGCAAGATAGTCTTTGTCCGTGACAAACGCTGTCGCGCCATAACTGGGTATGGAACGGTAGGGAACGAGTCGCTTTGGCAGAGTTTCCTGAATCATGTAAAAATACAAATGAAAGGCATCTCGCGCATCTTTCATTCGGTTGATCACTATGAGGATGCAGAGGATAATTTAGTGGGAAAGAAATGAAGATACTATATGTAATAGATGCGTTGGCCATTAGAGGTGGAACAGAACGTATTATAATCGATAAGGCAAATTATTTAGCCGTACATTATAAGTACGATGTTCATATTGTTACTGCGAATCAAGGCGAGCACCCTGTGGCATACCCTTTATACCCATCTGTCACTCATCATGATTTGGGTATTCGTTTTCATCTCCAGTATCAATATAGAGGTATGAAACGATTGATAAAAAGCAGGCAGATGTCTCGCCTTTATGAAGAGAGATTAGGTGCTTATATACTATCATTCCAACCTGATATTATCGCTTCTGTTTCCGAGAATTACAATAAATCTATATTCAAAAAGAAAGGTAACATTCCCTTGATTTTTGAATCTCACATGTCGTGCCGTTTTAGAAAGTTCTCTACAAATAGCATCATTGAGCATATAAAAGATTATGTCTATAAGAAATGGTTAAAACAGGTTAGTGCGATTGTGGCTTTGACTGATAGAGATGCCCTTGAATGGAAAAAAATTAATCCTCATGTTTGTGTTATTCCCGATATGGTGTCATTGAACCCGACTCCTACGTATAGCTTCTGTGAGGCAAAGTCTATTATTTTCGTGGGACGTTTCTCTACACAGAAAGGCATTCCAAGTCTTCTGAAGATATGGGAATTAGTTAATCAGCGGCACCCTGACTGGCAACTGAATATGTATGCTGGTTATGGTGATGAGGACGAAAAATTGAAATCACATATTGAAAAAATGGGCAAGGGGATTGTCTTGCATGAACCAACTTCAGATATATTCAACAAGTACAAGGAAAATTCTATGCTTCTGTTGACTTCCAAATTCGAACCTTTTGGCTTGGTCATGCCCGAGGCCATGAGTTGTGGCTTACCTGTCGTTGCTTTTGACTGTCCGTATGGACCGGCAGAGATTATTACTGATGGGGTGGATGGCTTTTTGATCAAGAATCGTGACATGCATGCTTTTGCTGACAAAGTATGCCAGTTGATAGAAAATCCTCAATTGAGGGTCGAGATGGGGCAACGTGCCATCGCCTCCTCCCAGCGTTTCTCACCAGAGAAAATCATGCCCATGTGGAAGCAACTTTTTGAATCGATGGTTTCTCACTCCTAATTATTTTCTCTTCCCTAACATCCAGGGCATTCTGGATTGGAAGAACAGGATGATGGGGTAGAGCAGGAGAGTGACCAACAGGCCTAAGGCATAGGCTTCAAAGGGAGTGTATATGTGGTCAGATGAAACGCCAAAGATAGGTTTGAGGATGCCATAGCGGATGAAACCGGTAAGCATCCAATGCAAACCAATGAATACCATAGTGCCGTTGGAATAGTTGATGATGATATTGGAATGGATACTGTTGAGCAATTTGCAGAAATAGATGAAGGCAAGAAGTCCTAAGAGTACTGCAGGGAAGTACGACAGCATGTGGAGTGCAAAATTACTACCGATGCCTGCATGATAGTCGAACAGCACGATGCTTATTAACAGGGTGACGACAAACCAAACAGCATCCTTTCGCCAGTTGCATTCTTTGAATACTTCATATTTCCTGCATAGGAATCCCATGTAAAAGAACACCATCGATTTGGCAATGCCCAAAACAATATAGTGGGTGGTGAAGTAATTGTATTTGCTGACTACATAGATGCCCATACCCAAAAGGCACAAACCTCCCATCAGCCAGTTGCCATGTCTGATGCTCAGACAGATATCTAATAGAATGCGCATGATGAACAAGGCAGCTATAAACCAAGTGACCGGGTTCAGTTCACAACCCCAACTGTTGTTGGCTTGCAAAAGTAATGTGCCATATATGGGTTGCATGGCTTCAGAGAAGGAAGGCAGTCCTCCATGTTCAGTATAGAATTTGATGAGCCAGTAGGGATAGAACAATATATTATAAATAATGTATGGAATGCCCAGCTGGTACCAACATTTCTTGAGGTCGTCCTTCAGTTTGACACCCTCTTTCTTCAAGTATCCCGAGTTGAACATCAGGCATGCCAGCAGAAAAACCTCAAAATAGGTGACGGGTTGTGCCCCTCGCTCCTGTGGTATATGACAGGGAATAGTCAGTGCCACGGCAAGGAATTTCGCCCAGTCCATCCAGTTAATTCTCTCGTTCATGCGTGCAAAATTACAAATAATTCTCAATTCTCAATTCTCAATTCTCAATTTTTTGTACCTTTGCAATAATTATGGCAAAAGAACGGATACAGTATATTGATGCGATGCGAGGATTCACCATGATTCTTGTCATCTATTCGCATGTCTGCGTTTTTTGCTTCAAAGAATATTTCATGGCATTCAACGATGTGCTGTTCCTCCTGCGTATGCCCTGTTTCTTTATGATTAGCGGATGGCTGTTTTATAAAGCTACAAGGGTGTGGGACTCGGTGACGGTGAAGCAGGTCGTTCAGAATAAGTTCATGGTGCAGATAGTTCCCACTTTTATCTTTTTGGCTTTGCATGAACGAGCCGACTTTTTCCACCAGTTAGGAGCTTTTAAGGGAGGATATTGGTTTACCTTTGCCCTCTTTGTTTATTTCTGCCTATACATTTTGTCCTCGCTCCTATTTCGGCGAACTAAATATAAAGATGTGTGGATGTTCCTCGTGGCATTGGTCATTTCCGTAGTTACTTTCTGGTATGATATTAACTATCACCGATTGTCTGGTCAAATGGGATGGGCGAAAAATGCTTTAGGCTTCTTTGGGGTTGTCACTTGGCGTTATTACCTGTTCTTCTATCTGGGCACCGTTATCAAAAAGTATTTCAATCGGTTTTTGCAGATGACGGATAGCACAGTCGTGATTCTTGTCTTAGTCGGATTATTCGGAGTCATAGCATGCTCCCCTCGTTTTGACGACATGGTTCCTGCCTATTTGCGCTTCGTGGTGAGTGGCATCTGCGGTATGGTGATGGTGTTCACCTTCTTCCGCAAGTTTGCGTCTTTATTTACGAAGGAGCGGATGTTAGGGCGTAGCCTGCAATATATAGGTACACGAACATTAGATATATACCTGCTGCATTTCTTCTTCCTGCCGGAGTCGATGCTGTTGTATAACCGGCAGTTGCTGACCTATGGCAACAAGATTTTAGAAGTGGCGGTAGTAATGGGTGAGGCGCTTCTGGTGTTGGCTGCATGCTTAGTGGCGAGTTACGTTATCCGTCTCAGTCCGTTCTTGGGCAAATACCTCTTTGGCGTTAAAGATAAATAATGGCGAAGAACGAGGCTATCCATCCGGCGATGCATACTTGGATGAAACGGTCCTTCACCAAAACCTTGGTGGGACTGCCGCTGCGCTGATACACCAGCATGTTTTGCAGATAGCGCAGCAGGCCTGCCAATACCCAAAAGTTTGTCAGATAGACATACGGTGAGCCGAAACGCTCAATGACTCCCTCGTTCATGGTATAGATGATATAGCATACCATCGTGATGGTGCCCACGATGGTGACGCTGAGGTCGATGAACTGGGCATTGTAGCCTGCGATACTCTTGCGAGGCATCGTACCCGTCAGCTCGTAAATACGATAATCGTCCTTGCGTTTGGCAAAAGCCAAGAATAGCGCAAGGAGGAATGTCATCAGTGCCAGCCATCCACTGACGAATATGTCGGTGGTGAATCCGCCTATCAGTACTCGAATCACAAAACCTACGGCAATGATGGCTACATCGAGAATGGCATATTGTTTCAGTCGGACGCAATAGGCAATGTTCATGCCCCAATAGCCCAACAGCAATCCGTAGAGGATGGGCATGTTGACACTATGCGAAAGCGTGATGAGCAGTAGCGAACCTATCAGGCACAGGAGCATGATGAAATAGCCCTCCCAAATGCTGACTTTGCCTGCAGCTATTGGGCGCAGTCGCTTCTTGGGGTGCAGCCTGTCGCTCTCCACATCGTGAATATCGTTAAAACAGTAGATGCTACTGGACACGAGACAGAAGGCCAAGAAAGTCCAGAACGTCTGCACAAAATATTCCTTGTTCAGCAGGTTGTTGCTGAAGAACAATGGGGCGAATACAAAGGCATTCTTAAACCATTGCAACGGGCGCAGTAGCATCAGTGCTTCCTTCATCACGTGCAAAGTTAATCTAAAATATTTGATTATGCAAAGAGATGCTTGGATTTTTTTAACGTTCAATCAAAATCATCAGGCAATGAACAGAACCATTCATTTCCTCAGCACGTCGCGGACTTATATATATAAATAATGTGAACGGACAGCAGACTGGTGGGCGAATGTTTGGCGGGCTCGTAAATTTGTATAAACACACACAAGTAGAGCAGACTTACTTACCTTATTAATATACGCGCACACCCGCACGTTAATATACGGCTTTTCTTGCTATCGGGCAAGGGAGGCCGGATAGTTTTTTCGGAATCACACGGGGACTCTGTACCCTTGTGATGTAAATAACCCTGCCTTATTACTCTCTTCTATGAGTTTTTAAAAGTGTTGCAAAATGACATCAGTTGCAACACTTTTAAAAACTTATGAAAAAATTCGGTTTGGCGAAGCGGAAAGGGTAGGACTATTACAAAAAAATTGACGTGATAGGTGGGATAGTCTAAACTTTTTATTATCTTTGTGGCTGATTAATGCCAAAGGACGTGATACGGGAACTGATACACCACTACGAGACGAAGATAGAATTCAGCCGAATGGGGCACGACCATTCGCTGGACTTCGTGAAGGGACTGTGTATCCTGTTGGTATTGCTGCACCATTCCACGGGTGAGGATTTTCATGTGGGGTCCTACTTCTTCCTGTGGGGCTATCCGGCGGTACCGCTGTTCCTGTTGATACAGGTGTTTCATGTGTATAAGTACGGATACGGGGGGAATGTGTGGAATCTCTCACGGACACTGCGGCGCGGGGTGCTGCCTTTCCTCATCGCTGAGGCCATCATCTTCCTGTTTGCCTTCATGCTGAATCCTTCGATTTCATGGCGCAAATATCTGTCGAATGCACTTTATTGGGGCGGGGCTGGCCCTGGGTCGTATTACCCTTGGATATACATACAGTTTGCACTGCTCCTGCCGCTGTTGCGCCCGCTGTTCCGATGGCTGGGCAATGGGCAGCTGTTGGCGGTATTCCTGTGCCTGTCGATAGGGAGCGAAGTGTGGTGCAGCCTGACGGAGATGCCGGAATGGATATATAGGCTGCTGTTCCTGCGCTATTTCTTCCTCATCTATCTGGGCTATCGGTTGGTGGAGAAGGGCGTGGTGCTGAATCCGCTGACGGTGGCGCTGTCGGTTCTGAGTCTGGCGGCTGTCTATTTCTTCGAAATCAGGGAAGTGGATTGGTCGCCGTGGTTCTATCATGTGGAGGCTTGGCGCACGTTCCACTGGATATGCTATTTCTATATAGCCTACCCGATGCTTTATGCGCTTTGCAAGTTTTTCTACTGGTTGCCAGCCAACAGTCTGGTGGAGAATGTGATGTGCGGGCTGGGCCGCCACTCGTATGCCATCTATCTGTTCCAGCTGTTCTACTTTGCCATTGTGGCGCCCTACATCACACCGCAACTGGCGCTGTTGGAGAATCCGATACTGGAGACGTTCCTCTATGTGCTGATTTCCGTAGCTATCTGTTCTTTGCCGGTCATCAGTTTCATCAGCGGGCTCAACAATTGGCGCATTTTGGGAAAAATCGTGTTCTGCCTGACGGCGGTGCTGGGCATCGACCTGTATGTCACCTGGGCGTGGCGTCCGTTCTATAAACCCGCCGAGCCGTTTGCCCCTTACCCCGTGGCGCCGCACGATGATGATACGCTGCGCGTGGTGATGATAGGCGACAGTTGGGTGTATTTCCATCAGACGCTGAGGCGCGACTCCGTGCTGGAGGTGAAACTGGCAAAGGAGTTGGGCAACCAGAAAGTGAAACTGACAGCCAAAGGAAAGGGCGGTACCGTAAGCGGCGAGATTTATCAGTATATGAGTGCCGAACGGACGATGGCTAAGGAATATGATTTGAATAACTGTACGCAGGAGGTGATTGAGATCGGACCTGACTATTGTATTATCTCGGCAGGTATCAATGATGCCCGTCAGCGTCGTGGTAAGAATTATTATGTGAAAAACTATATGCAGATAGTACGCCTGTTGTTAGCCAACAATATCCGCCCCGTCGTGATGGAAATTCCCGATGTCGATGTGGATGAGTATTATGAAGCGAATACGCTCTACACTCAATTGCGGGCTCGGATATGCATGCGACTGCTTAAAACGAATTTATATGGAGTAGGCGACTACCGGCAGGCATTGAAGGATTCGCTGACGGCCTATCGCCTGATGGACAGCGTGCTCTACATCCCGGTGGCTTCTTGGAATCGGGAAGGGTGGAAAGACAAGCGCGAACTCTATACGGACGACCATTTCCACCTGAACCTGAAAGGCTACGAAATCCTTGACTCTACCTTCGCCACGGAGATCGTTAAGGATTACCGAAGCAGGAAGTCTGCCATTAAATAACTTGTGTTTTGATGCTTTCCAGTGCGGCGAAGAAATCCTGGGCATAGCGTTCCTTATTAAAATACTTGGAGTGCAGAAGGGCTGCCTGACTCATGGCTTTTCGCTTTTCTGGATGATGATAGAGGTCGAGGATGGTATGGGCAAGATTCGTTACAAGATGTTGGTCCGTATCGAGAAGTATGGCTGTTTCAGGAGTAACCTCTTCGGGAATTCCCCCACGACGTGTAGCTATAACGGGCAATCCCATTGCCTGTGCTTCGAGCACGGTGGTAGGGAAGGGATCATCCCAAACCGAAGGTATCACTGCCACATTGCTGCAAGCAAGATAGTCGGGCACATGCTGATAAGGAATAAAGCCGGTGAAGATGATGCGATTGGTGAGGGGCGCAGCCTTCTGCTTCAGTTCATGAAGAAATTCGTCCTCAAAGTCGGTGTTGCCATAGAACGAACTGCCTATCACCATCAGCTTGATGTTGGGCTCGTCAGCCAACAGGTTCATGGCTTCTATCAGTTGCAGAATACCTTTTTCCTGATTAATGCGACCGCTGAAGAGCAAGACAAAGTCATCTTCAGAAAGTCCCAACTCCGTGCGCTGATGCTGGTGTTGATGGGAGAAAGCCGACAGGTCAATCCCGTTATGCACTACTCTGCATTTCTTATCCAGGTCGTAGATGGTCAGAACTCTTTCCTTGATATAGTCTGAAACGGTGATGATGCCATCGGCACGGTTGTAGATTTCCTGCGCAAATCGTGTCTGGGCGTTCAGGAAATCATTGTGGATATGATAGACAATCTTCGCCTTATATTTCGTAGGAAATTTCAGTCCGTAACCCGGTCGGTTCTCGATAACCACCATGTCGTAATCGCGCTCGGTAATATGCTTCAGGGCTTGCTCGAAATAGTATTCAATGGTATAATGATAGTATTCGTCGCGTTTGAGCAGATGTTTGAAATTCTTGCGGATTTTGGCCCCGAAACTTCTGACATCGACGAAAGAATAGTGGTTGACCGCTGACTGCAGGGCAGGGTGGTGCATCGCTTCCTCGTCGTCCACACTGTAAACGGTGATGTCGTGCAGCTGATACTTGTCATTATACGCCAAGTAGAAGTCAGTGAGATTTTCTACGGCTCCGCCCTTAGTGGCGGGAACGGGAAGGATTCCAGAAGTTAAGATGGCTATCTTCATAAGTTAAGGCATTTAATTCGTTGCTAAAAAGGTTTCCACGGGTCTTCGGTACTCTTGCCGTTGGCAAAATGGAAAAAGTCGGTGACGACAGAAAAGCTGTCGTCTGTGAACTGCTGTTCTTTACTTTCTATGAAACAGAGAGGCACCTCTCCGATGAAAGAGGCCCAGCGGCTGTAGGTGCTCCACGGTCCCAGTATGCGGTCGCAGAGGGAGAGGGTATAGAGGTCGAGGATATCGCCCGAAGGCTCCTTGCCGAATCGGAAGCTGCGGCATCCCGTAAACTGACTGACCGGGAAATCTTCATTGCTGCTGATAAAGAAGGCTACCCGCTTGCCGCGGTATATCTCCTGAATGCGGAGCATAAACTGGTGGTATTCTGCCAATGTATAGTAATATCTGCCATCGTAAAAAGTCTTGTAGTCACCATGGCGGATGTGAACTCCCACGACAAGGTCTGCGCTTTGGCGGATCCTGGTTATCATGGTCTCTGCCTTTCCCATGATCTCCTCCCGGGGACGGAATATCTGCTGCAACTCTTTCTTCGTAGTGGTGAGGTAACGGGTATCATCCATGGTGTACCATCCCTTCTTGCATCCCAGGAATCTGAAGACGGCATCCCATGCCTTGTTGTGTGTCACCTTCCACGTCAGGTGCTTATACCATCCCCATCCCTTGGGCAACCGCAGGAACCACGGCTGCCATAGCGGGTAATAGATAAAAGGCGCATGAAGCAGATGAGGGAAATCCGCAATCGTCCAGTCGTAGAAGATAATCATCATCTTCTTCCGTTCGGCAACACATTGGGCAATGGAAGTAAGATAGGTCCAAAGCCTGTTGCATGTTTGTCCTGGTGCATCACAGATTACTCTCATAAAAATGGAAATGTTTATAGATAGAAGGTTTGCGCGCTACAAAATATTTCATGCCTCTGGTGAGGATGAGGAGAGTGAGGAAATAGCCCAATAGCAAGGGAATGTAAAGGATGAAACCATAACCTGTGAGATTCAACAGATTGGTGACTTCGTGTTCTATTACCAGATAACGGACACAGAGTGTGATAGCCAAGAAGAAAGTGAAAATAGCGTAATAGGGAATCATGCCGCGCCAATATACAGATACGCTTTTCTTCAATCCTTTTGAGAATAAGAAATAGGGCTTCCAAAACATGGCAATGAAAAAGACACTGATTATTTTTCCTAACAGGATACCTACTATGCCATAAAAAGGAGCCAGACAGAGGGTGATAGTGAGGTTGAGAATCAATTCAGCCCATGCAGCCCAAACGTCGGAGAAAAGACCATGGGCAGAGATAAACATTTCAACGACACCACGTGACAGAAAGATGAAGATGTTGAAGACCAAGAGGTAGAGAATTAAATCACTCAGGCGGTATTGTGCTCCAAACCAGAGGGTGATAAAAGGTTGCACAAAGAGCAGTAACCCGAATACAACGATGCCTACAATCAGAAAACGTATGGCTGTCAGTTCCCAAAACACTTTCATCGTATTTTGTTCGTTGCCTTCAGCCACCAGATTGCCAATGCCCGCATTCATCCCGTCGCTGAGGATGTTGACGAGGAAATTAAGTTTGCTGGTGATAATGGTGTAGTTGCCGTAGAAAGCCACTTGGACAACAGAAACAAAGGTGCCCACAAGTATTTCATCACTGCGATACAGAATGAAATCCTTGATGCGTTGAACGAATATCTGCCGCGTCTTGCGAAGTACCTCAGGATATTTCTTCAGATTGGCTTTGCCTTCTGTAAGACTGATACGGAGCCAAGGATACATCTGACGGATGCGGATGTTGAAAACAATGATGCCGATGACCGTAAATATCAATCCGACAGCTACCCATAGATAGAGATTGCGATAGTAATAAGCCAAAAGAATCTGGACTATACTCTGCACAATACCGATGCTCTGGAAATAGGCATTGACCATGTATTGCTTTTGATTGGCACCTACCAGCAGCTGCTTATAGTTGAAAATATAGCCTGCAGACGAGGATGCGAGAAATGAATAAAAAGCAAAATAAACTAAGGGAAGGCCGACGGTGAGATGACCAAACCACCAGGGAAAAAACAAACTGACAGCAATTCCAATGCTTGCAATGATGAATCCGATGCAGCGATAGAGATATGCCAGCATGGACATGATTTCATTGATTTTCTTATGATTGTCCTCTTGGAGTGGTTTGTACAGGAAGTAAACAATACTGGTACCGATACCTAATTCTGCTACGGAAAGGAAACTCATAATATTCATGAGCATTCCTGTCAAACCAATAAATTCAGCCCCTAAGCAATCAAGAAACACTTTACGGGAAAAGAAAGCAAGCAACAATGAGCAGACATAGAAAAACATGCCCACCTTGATATTCATAACGCTTCTATGTACCCGTTCACTCATTCTCCGTGTGTTGTATGAAGGAAGTCTTTATTATTCCGATTCAGACGGAATAGGTTTTTCAGCATCTTGAGGGCCAGTCGTGGAAAACTGGTAAGCTTTCCAAAGACTGTGCTGTTGCGCATTCGTGCGGGAATGGCAATATATAGGGATATACATAATACTAAGAAGAGTGTCCACCATTTAATGCTCCATACAGGAGCGAGCAACAGCATGATGAGGCTGAAGATTGGTATCAGTACTAATAGGATAGAACGGGGTATCAATGCCTGCTGAATGGTTTTGTCGATGTAATTGATGTTGCCTGAGGCTATGGCATGAGGGATGTTGGGCAACATGATGAGCAGGGTTTGCAACTGTCCGTTCAGCCAGCGGAGCCTTTGGCGTTCGAAATTGTCACGATTGCTGACTTTCTCGTCAAAAACGTGGATGTTTTCCTCGAATTTAATGTATACTTTCTCTTGCAGCAGGTGAGACTCTAATTCACGGTCTTCTACGGCAGAATTGAGAAGATCGACATGATGCTTGAACCATTCGAAGGCGAAGCACATGCCGGAGCCAATCAAGGCGGAAGATAGTCCGACGGTATTGTGAGCTTTGCGGAAAATAGTGTTGTTGATTTCTTCACTGGCTCCGTCGAGTACTGCAATATTATTGTCGCTGTTTTTGGCACAGCGGTGGCACTGAATGGCTTGGTAGCCTTTTTGACAAGAGGCATTCAGCTGTTCCAGGAAGTCAGGTAATACCACATTGTCAGCATCTAAGATAACGACATAATCATAACTTTTTTCTGTATGCTGCATGGCATATTGTAATGCCCTTGCCTTGCTGCTTTTATCAAATGTGAGGGTGTGGAGTGTGATGGGTAGTTGACTTAACTGTAGGTTGGTGTCATCTTTCATGTGGTCTGAAATAACCGCAACTTGGAATAAGTCTTTGGGATAATTCTGCTCCAGGAATTGTCTTACCGAGTGCTGAATGACAGCATCTTCTTTATAGGCGGGATAGAGAATAAGGAAGGACGATTGCTTGAGTTGGTAGGTGGAGTATTCTTTTTTCTTGCGATGGAAGACGGAAACCAAGGCAAAGAAGGCAACATAAACAACTGACAGTGCCATGATGCCCCATAGCACAATGTCAATGATATGTATTGCTGTCCACATCTTTATTTTTTCTTTTTCTTGTCTTTCTTTTTCTTGTCTTTCTTAGTGTAACGGCTGTCGATGTCAATCCGGTCCAAGTAATCTGCAATACCTGATAGTCCAGGAATGGACTTCATCAGTATCAGAGGCGATTTAAAGAAAGTGGATTCCCAATGGTCATCCACCAAATAGTCGGGAGTGGCCAATGCGAAGATGAGCAGTGTAATGGCAAACAGTGCCCACCATTTGAATACCAACGACATATAGATAGCAGGCAGAATGAGCCCCATACCAATGATGATGGCCATCATCAGCATACGAGGAATCATGAGCCATTGGATAATCTTGTCAAGCCAGTTGTAATTCTGGCTAAGAAGTGCACCCGGGAGATAATGAAGGTTGCGAATGGCTGCAAAGAATTGGGCTTTGATCCAAGTTCCTCGCTCTCGGTTGAATTCTTCTGCTGTATCTTTCTTCTCATCATAAACATAGATGTCATCGAAATAGTCTATATATATGTTTTGGCGTAACAGTAGGGATTCGATTTCTTTCACTTCCCATTGGGATTTCAATTTAAAGACATTTTCCTTAAACCAGTTGAAATCCAAAGCGTAACCGCCACCGCAGATACCTGCTGACAATCCCATCGCAAGATGGCCGCGACGGAAGATGGAATTATTGATTTCCTCAAAGACAGAACCCATTCGTGCTGAGGTGCTATTTCTGTTACGAGAGACTCGGTGAGCTTGAATAGCTTTCGTTCCTGCAGATTCAAACGCATCGTTCATTTGCGTTAGGAATTCTGTATCTACAACACTACCACCATCCAAAACAATAGCAATATCGTAGATTTTGAACTGCGGCAAGTTGTTGATGGCCAATTGAAAGGCTTTGGCTTTGCTGCTTTTTTCAAAATTGGGCGTTAGCAGGGTGACGGGTTCCTGAGCCAATCGGAAATTGGTCATTTCGTCATTATGATCAGAAATAACTGTCACGTCAAATTGGCGTTGAGAATAGGATTGTGCCAAAATAGACTTGACCGTATAGATGACGTTGGGATTTTTATAAGCAGGTATCAGTATGATAAAGCGGTTCTGCTGTTTGGATTTGGGAACTTCATTTTTGTGGAAAAACAATGATGCAATAGTGTAGATGAGCATATACAGCACCGCTAATGTTACAATGCCGAATAATCCCCAGTCAATGATGTATAATATTAGCCAAAAATCCATATATCTTCTAATGTTTTATAAAATGTATAATTCCTTTAATTGTTGCTTTTGCCAGATCGAAACGTGCTTTACAGAGATATTTGATAATGTCTCTTGTTGCAACGGCAATCATGAGATACGTGTATGTCAGATATTTAGTCGCTCCATGGATGTTGCGTTGAGCAAATATCAGCCTGTTGCGAGTGATATAGTAGGTCTTGAGCGGTGAGTGTTGCCCTGTTGCCTGACTTTCTTTGTGATAGACGGTACATGCTGGTTCGTACCAGATTTCATAGCCGGCGCGACGAATCATTTCTGACCAATCTAACTCTTCGTAATAGAGGAAATAGCATTCCGGCATGATGCCAGCTTTTTCAATAACTTCTCTTTTGACCATCATGGCAGCACCATGAGCGTATGGAGTGGAGTGGGCTGTGTCGTATTGTCCTTTGTCTTCTTCGTTAAAGCCTATTGAACGATTACGTAGGGTTATCATAGATAGGGGAGTGTAGCCCGCATACTGGATAAGACAATTTCCCCATGTAAATCGTATCTTTGGGCAAACCATCCCAATTTTCTCGGACGAGTCTAACCTGTTAATCAGAGGTTGAAAAAGACTCTTACTTCCTACTTCTAACTTCTGACCTCTTATAATTGTATCGTTATTGAGGAAAAAGAGATACTTCCCATGGGCGGCCTTGATGCCCAGATTGTTGCCTTCGGCAAATCCTAAGTTCCTGTTACTTCGTATAACAGTGACTTGTGGATAGCGTAGTTCTATGTCAGTTGCTTCATCGTGAGTGGAGCCATTATCAACCACGATTACCTCTAATGTGGAATCGTTAAGAGGTAATGTGTCAATCAATTCACAGGTGTCTTTCAACCCGTTGTAATTGATGGTAATGATAGATAATAGCGTTTCAACTTTCAATTTTCAACTTGCTTACACTCTCGAAGCTTTTTTCTTCTCAAGTTTTAATCGTTCTCGTTCTTGCTGATCGGCATACCGCTTCTCTTCTAATTCCACCCATTCTTTTTCAATGTATGGAAGGATATAAACAATAGACAGGCCTCCGTAGAATATGAGCGCATTGGGAAACTGCATCAGAATCTGGTTAGCATAACCTCCTAATTGTATCGCGACAAAGGCACTCGTAAATCCTGCTCCTATACCCATCAAGGACCTGCTTTTAAGACGGAACATGACCACATAACACGCTCCTCCTAACATGAGTAACATGGTGATGATAAAGGTGGTAATACCTATGGGACCAGCATGAACCCAAATATAAACATACTCTGAGTCTGGCGGAATGGTAGATAGCTTTCTGAATTTATTGTTGGCAGGTACATTATTATAATTGGTACCAATGCCAATGCCCCATGGGGCATCTTGAATATATTTTCTGATAGCAGCTTGGTTAATCGTACGTACATTAGCAGAAGCATCATTTCTGTTAAAAGCAGATCGCATACGTCGAATTTGTGCATTACCTTGTCCTATATTGGTAAAAGCAAGGAAGAAGATTCCGATACCTGCTAATATGAGTACAGAGACTGCTATTTTAACTGATTTTGAAAGTACGACATACACCATGATTCCCGCAAAAAGACAAGCTATTGCTGTACGCGTTCCAGAAGCAAACATTCCCCAAACGATGGCAAAAGCCGTAAACAAGAAAAAATAACGTTCTCTCTTAATTTTGGT
Organism: Prevotella sp. UBA2711; assembly: GCA_002354095.1. Lineage (GTDB taxonomy): Bacteria > Bacteroidota > Bacteroidia > Bacteroidales > Bacteroidaceae > Prevotella. The sequence goes on from DEKX01000018.1 coordinate 166,478, forward strand.
GGTGATAGCAAAAATAAAGAATGCTACCGCGGATGCAGCTGCATTACATCCATAGTTAGCTGCATCATTGAATGTGGAGAAATAACGGGTGATACCATTGACGAGATGAGTATGTCTTCCAACGGTATCGAGCCAAACACTTTCTGTTGGAGTAAACCCCAATTTTTGTTGTTTCCAAGTCCAAAAAACAGAGAAAAGACTGAAAGCTGCCCAAACCCAAAGATATTGGTGTATAATTTTGGGCGTTGAGATGTATAACGAGAAAACTATGAATATGTACAACAGCTGGAATGCCATCAGACGGGCTCCACTATACCAATTGGCGATGTCGATTCCTAAATCGCAGGTATCGTTCAATACTTCCAGAGTACAATAGCCGCACCACGCAATCAATGCATATAGCATCAAATTGGCTGTTCGCTCAAATTTGGGTTCTTCTCGGGCATCAATAATGGCAATACCAATTAAAAGTAATTCCAACATCTCGTTGTAGAGGGATACGGGAATACCATTCGGTAACATTTGCAGTTTGTTGAAGAACATAACTGTGTAATTGATGGCAAATAGTACCCAAAAAGCGGACATGCGCCAGGTGAAGGCTGCATAAATAGCTAAAACGATAAATGGAGCCATGCAGACCATAGCAAATGCACTAAAGCCAGCATTGACAAATTGGTAAATGGCTAAACCAAACAAGAGAAAGAGCAATAATGCTCTTCCTCTGTTTTCTTGCGTATATGTCGCAAAGCTTTTATTCATTTACTTAGCATGACTGTTCTCAGTAGCCGTCAGTCCTAACTGTGACATTCGATATACAAAGTTGTTAAACTTGGTATAAGGTGGCAACTGACCGACAAATTCTTCAACTGCATAACGGCTGGCTTCTGTCAAGTACATAAAGAGTGTGTCCTTATGTTCTTCATCCAGCATAGCCTCCACTTCCTTCAAAGCTTTCTGGTCAACGTCCTTCCAGGTTCGGTTGGCACGTGTAACCATCAAGTTAACTGTAGCCATATTCAGCAATGCGGGAGCAATGGAGTTCTCGTCCAAGTTAGGATACTCGATAATAGCAATTTCTTCTGGCAGTATATCAGGACAGAGGTCCTTGATACCATTAGCCATGATAAATTTGCTGTCTTCAGCCAAGAAGTCTTCATCGTAGGTCAAACGACGAACCTGTAGTCCGATTGAAATCCAATAGTTCTCCAATTCTTGAGCCAAGAAACTCTTACCATTTCCAGAATCAGTAGAAATGAGATTCAGCACGTTCTGTTGCCCTTCTCTAAACTTAGGAAGCAAGGCCTTGCTCAATTGGCGGAGCGACATGTCGGCAATCGTCTTGTTGAAACGACGGTAGCGTAGATTACTCTCCTTGGGATAGCAGCCCATAACAGGTATCTTGGTAATTCGCTCAGAGCGCATACGATCACGCAAAGTACGGTCGAGGAGTTCGATGATGAAGAAGTAGAGTGCTGTTAACATAAATGTCAACAAGAATGCACCTAACAGAATCATCAGACGGTTGGTTGGCTGGGCGTTCAAAGGGAACATGGGCGGATTCAGCACACGGAGAGTCGCTGTTGACATCTGTAGATTCTTCTGACGCAGACGAGCTGCATTTAGCGCTTTCAGCATCTCCATATAGTTGCCTTCCACAAACGAGATATGACGATCTTTACGATCCAATGTGGCACCAATAGGAGAGTAAAAAAGATATTGCTTGTCAAGTTGTTCTTTCATGATATTTGTGGCTGACATTTCAGCTCTCGCTTTTTCCATCAGCAACATTTGTTCCAGCCATCTGCCAATCATGTCGCTGGCTTTCACACCTGTCTCGGTGCTATAAGTTCCAGCTTCAATTTCTTTTGTCAAATCTTTAACGCTATTGGTTGTTGCTGTGAGTTCACGTTGCGCCTTTTGCATTTCCTCTTGGGCTTCATTGTTAAGGTCTCCACCTTCACCACCCATAAGGCGTAGGTTGGATATACGAGACTGGAGACGAGAAATGTCTTTAATCTTATCCGTAAATTGTTGATTAGCACGGATAACACGAGCACGATCGCCTAACTGGCGTTCCAGATAGTCCATCAACGCTTTGGAAGTGGTGTAGTCCATCAGCTGCTGGTTGCGGAAATTCTGCTGCTGGGCTTCCAATACAGACAACTGTTTAGTCTGTTCACCATAGTTGATAATGCGTTTGGAGACATTATAACGAATCAGATCGTCCTCAGCACTGGTCAAGATACGATACAAACGTGCAACCTCACGTTCAAAGAACTTGATGACATTACTTGTCTCGCCAAAGCGAATCTGCTGGTAGTGGCGAGCAAATACTTCATTGAGGATATCTAAGGTATTATAGGCAATACCTGCATCATTAGCAGAGTAACCAATATCTATAATGTCACTTCGTTCAAGTTGCAGTACTTTCAATTTAGAAGTGATATTGTTTATTCCAAAATATGGATGATAGTTCAATAAGCCAAAAATATAGTTGTCTTGTGAAGGCTTTTCGTAAGCTTTCAGATTAGCGTATGTTGCTGATTCACTGTTGTGATTAATGAGTGCTTTTACATCCGCAGGCACAGAGGCATTGAGCTGACGGAAATGTTCTGCGGAAATGTAGTTGTTATCCTTGTTGGGATTACCATACATCATGCAACGGGCAAACAATCGTAGAGATACTTCACGAATAGTATTTTCCGTTGTGATAATCAACATCAGGTTGGTGATGTTGGTTTGTGGATTCCCACCAGCCACCCCAGTACCTCCTTCAATGTTATAACCGGTAATCATACCCGTATAGATGGTGGTGTTGGTGTCATAAACACGCTCCATGTTACGGGTCATAAACCATGCAACTATTAAGGCAATGAGTGGTAAGATAACCAAATACCAACGAATCTTGTATAAAAACCTAACAATATATCTGAATAAATCCATAGTCTTAAATTTTAGCGGTTTCTGTTTCTACTACTTTTTTCGTATGCTCGAGCTGCTTTCGCAGATTGGGCAGCTTCTTTGGCTGCAATTCTATCGGATTTCTCCTTAGCAGCCTTTTCTGCTTTTTCCAACTGCTGAAAACGTTTTTCGTCAGCTTTAGCTTCTTTCGCTATTCTCTTTTCTAAAGCCTTATTCTCACGTCGGATTTGACGCTCAGACTTGTGAATTGTTCCATCCAATGTTACTTCTGTGGTAGCATTGGTAATAATGGGGGTTCGAGAAATAATCTCCAACGTTAGAATATTTTGGATGATTTCTGTCTGTAGGGTTTGATATGATTGTACGACACTTAACTCATGCATTTTCGTCCATGCATAGTCTTCAATGTTCATATTGCCCTGATGGAAGTCTTCCTGATTCAAAGCACCTGCACCTTGATAGGCCGCAGCACCTTCACTGGCTGTCTTCAAGGTGACTAAGGTGTTTGTGATTTTTGCATAAAGTGTACTGATTTGAAGTTTGAGGTCTTCAAATTTAATATCTTTCTCTAATCTTGCTTTTTCGGCCTCTAATCTTTTACGTTTAATACCTGGTGCATAGTCGAGAATATCCTCCAATGGTAGGTTTATGTTAACACCTACATTCCAATAGGACTGTTCTGTACCATTCTTAGACTCGAAAATAGGTACAAAATTCATGGTTCCTGTTTGGTTGTTTGTCATCTGACCATAGACATCCGTCTTACCATAGCTGTAACTGGCATGTGCACGGACATAAGAGAAAATATGTCTTTTTTGTTTGGCAATTTCAGCCTTAGCCAGTTGTTCGGCCTTCTCCATGGAAAGAATGCTGGGATTTTGCTTGGCATTCTCAAAGAGAACGGACAGTGGCGGAAGATGGAATGATGAAAAGTTCAGTGAACTCTCATCACTCGAATCAAAGAAACCTGCACTGATACCACTTTCGTCTAAAGACTGGGCAAAAGACATCGTGCTAATGCCTAAAGCAGCGGGTAAGAGTAGTAACAAACGTTTTACTTTGTTCATAGGTGTATAAAGGTTATGTGTCTTTAAATTATACATTTTCTTTCTGCACAAAGGCAAAGAGAGTGCGGAAGATAATCTTCATGTCGAGCATGAAATTATAGGTCTGTCCGTAAGTGATATCCAACTGTTTGCGCTCTTCGGCTGACATGTTGCCACCTTTTCCGCGTTCTTCAACCTGCCAAAGTCCGGTAAGTCCAGCGGGAGCCATAAAGCGGTCGATACTGGTATCTGCAGTGAGTTTCTCTGCCTCATAGAGTGGGAGGGGACGGTTGCCAACAATTGACATGTCGCCCTTGAGGATGTTGAAGAGTTGAGGAAGTTCGTCAATACTGTATTTGCGGATGAAGCGACCGACCTTAGTGATACGTGGGTCATTCTCAATCTTGACAAATGCGTTGTTGATATCTTCTTCCTTCTGCTTATTGAAATCGCTTTCAGCAACAACAAAGTCATCGCCAATCAGCATAATCTCTTCGTCACTAATCATCATCTCTGACTCCATTCCCATATCCAACATATCCTGTTCGGCTTCCTCGCCAAGGGGGGCTGTGATAGTCTTGTGCTCGTCCTCTTCTTCCTTCTCTGCATACTGATTATTTGTCTTGCTCAATTCTTTTAAACGTTCTTCGGCGTCCGTGTACATGCTGCGGAATTTCAGGAAGTCGAATATCGTATAGTTCGTTCCTACTCGTTTTGACTTGAACAAGACCGGACCTTTGCTCTCCAACTTGATGGCGATAGCTGTCAAGATGAAAATCGGAGAGAGGATGATAATGGCTAATCCTGAGAAGAAAATGTCGAAGAGACGCTTCCATACAGGAATCTTGAACTTCAGAATCTTGTATTTGGGCGCTTCATCATCGAACAGGATATTCTCACGATCGGAAATGAATTGGATTTTTTTGTTCAATGCCGTCACCGAGGCGTCTTTGTTGATAGTGTCGTTGACACCACACTTCATATAGACACCACGTTCTTCCTCCGTCATGTCGTCTGTCAGAAGAATGATGTAGACATTACGGCATTTCTTTCGGAGATAGGTGATTGCTGTAACGTCTTCACTACGGACATTACGCTCAAAAAAGACAATGAAATGCTCATTAGATACATGCGGAGTACAAACTTGAGCTGCATCCTTATAGGCATTCGTCATACGGACTAACTGTCCAGGAATGTATTTGAGCCTTTCTTGTGTCTTGGGATTGTTACCTAAGTAGACAACACCTATCATAATATATAATATGTATTAGTTAGGAAGGATCTTCTTGACACGAATCTTTAATTCCATAGGATTAAAGGGCTTTACGATGTAATCGACAGCACCTATCTCCAATAAACGGATACGTTCGCTGGTAGAATCCTCACTGGATAGCATGATGACGGGAATATGGCGGAATAGCTCGTTCTGTTTGATCCACTCCAAAAAATCATCACCACGCATGCCAGGCATACGAATATCCGAAATAATGAGGTCAGGAGTGTTGCCTGCCTGCAACCACTTTACACCTTGTAAACCATCAGGCAACCATTGTACGTCATAGTCGCTCATCAAGTAGATAGAGAGTACTTTTGCAATCGTCTCTTTGTCGTCAAGTATTAGTATTTTCTTCTTCATATATGAATATAACTTAGTCCTCGGTTATGTTATTCTAATGTGCAAAGGTAAAAAATTATTTTTAATTGTAGTCAAATAATAATAAAAAAATGCGAAAAAAAAGGAAAAAAGTTGCAATTTAGAAAAAAAATAGAGAATTTTGGGGTCCAAAACGCGATTATTAATTATTCTAATTTATAAATTTATGGCAAATAGATACCTTTTAGGTTTTGATGTTGGCAGTTCCTCTGTCAAGGCATCGTTGGTAAATGTTGAAACCGGTGTTTGTGCAGCAGCTGCATTTTTCCCAGAAAGAGAAGCTCCAATTACGGCGGTGAAGGCCGGATGGGCTGAGCAGGATCCTCAGATGTGGTGGGATAATGCTAAGTTAGGCTTGAAGAAAATTATGTCGGAGACCGGTGCTAAAGGTGAGGATATTCTCGCCATCGGTATTTCTTATCAAATGCATGGATTGGTTTGTATAGATAAGGATTTGAAAGCTATACGTCCTGCGATTATCTGGTGTGACTCCCGTGCTGTACCTTATGGAGAGAAAGCTTTTAATGATTTGGGAGCAAACCTGTGCCTTACGCATTTGTTGAACTCTCCTGGTAACTTTACTGCAGCGAAGTTGGCATGGATTAAAGAGAACGAGCCCGAGACATATTCAAAGATATACAAGATTATGTTGCCTGGTGATTACATCGCCTTGCGTCTTTCTGGTACGCCTAATACTACTATTAGTGGACTGTCTGAAGGTATGTTCTGGGATTTCAAGAATAATCAGGTAGCAGACTTCCTCATGAAGTACTACGGTTTTGACAATTCTATGATAGCTGACATTGTGCCCACCTTCGGTATTCAGAGCGAGGTTAGTGCAGAGGCTGCCGCCGAATTGGGCTTGAAAGCAGGTACACCTATTTCATATAGAGGTGGTGACCAGCCTAACAATGCCTTGTCGCTGAATGTGATGAACCCTGGCGAAATTGCAGCTACTGCTGGTACGTCTGGCGTTGTCTATGGTGTTTTGGGGGAGGTGAACTACGACAAGCAGAGTCGTGTGAATACCTTTGCGCATGTCAATCACACAGCCGATCAGACCCGTCTTGGTGTTCTTCTGTGTGTAAACGGAACTGGTATTCTGAATTCTTGGGTGCACCATCACATTACACCAAATGTTGATTATCCCGATATGAACATCATGGGTGCTCAGGTGCCCATTGGTAGTGATGGAGTAGTCGTTATGCCTTTCGGTAACGGTGCTGAGCGTATGTTGGAGAACCGTGAGGTAGGATGCCGTATCTATGGGCTTAATTTCAACAAGCATAGTGAGGCGAACATCATTCGTGCTGCTCAGGAGGGTATCGTATTCTCCTTCTGCTATGGTATCGATATCATGCGTCAGATGGGTATGGATATCCATACTATTCATGCCGGACGTGCAAACATGTTCAAATCAGCCCTCTTCCGTGACACACTCTCATCTGTTAGTGGAGCAGCTATCGATGTATATAAGACTGATGGAGCTGACGGTGCTGCTAAGGGTGCAGGTATGGGTATTGGTTTCTATCGCAATAGCGACGAAGCCTTTGCTTCACTCGACCTTTTTGCTCACGTGGAGCCCGATATGGCCCATCGCGAGGAATATCTGGCAGCCTATGCTCGCTGGAAAGAAACTCTGGAACAAATTCTTAAGTGATGAAATGAAAAGAGGAGCATCGCTCCTCTTTTTTATTTGTAAACTTTCGCCTCCCTTTTTCCTTGTAGAACAGCAAGAGCATTCAGAGCGAGTGCTTCCATCTCGTTCTCGCCAGGGAAAACGTAAACAGGCGCAAGGAAACCAATACGCCGGCGAAGTTCCGAAACAATATAGTCGCTATGGGCCATACCGCCTGTAAGTAGGATCGCATCAATCTGTCCGCATAGCACAGCTGCTTCTGATGCTATTTGCTTGGCAGTATGATAAAGCATAGCATCAACAAGTATTTGGGCGTTCTCGTCTCCATGCCGAATCCTGTCGAGGATCTCTCGCATGTTGTTGGTCCCAAGATGGGCGGTGAGACCGGCGTGTCCGGCTATGCGTTTTAATAATTGCTGTTCTGTATATTTTCCGCTATAGCAAAGGCGAATCAGGTCGGCAGCAGGTAATGAACCTGCTCGTTCTGGTGAGAAAGGACCTTCACCATCTAATGCATTGTTGGCGTCTATAGCCCGTCCGTGTTCATGAGCGGCGATGGATATCCCACCGCCCAGGTGACAGATAATAAGATTGAGGTCTTCGTATTCTTTGCCGATACCTCGGGCGTATCGTCGGGCAATGGCACGTTGGTTGAGCGCGTGCCAAATGGCAATACGGGGCATTAGAGGACTCCCGCTGATGCGGGCGAGAGGAGATAGTTCGTCAACAACGCCAGGATCGGCAATAAAGGCTTTACACTTTAATTTTGCAGCAATTTCATGAGCAATCAGACAACCAAGATTACAAGCGTGATTATGCATCACGCACCCATGCAGCGTGTCGTTCACCATTTGCTCGTTGATTTCATAAACGCCGCCTGCAATGGGCTTGACCAGTCCTCCTCGACCGATAATGGCATCAAAATCTAATGGAATATTTGCTTGTCGAAGCTCATTGAGCACTAACTCTCTGCGGAAGTCCTGTTGCTCAGTAATGGCACCAAAAGAGGCTAATTCTTCGGCTGTATGCGGGATATTACGTAAAAGAATCGGCTTTTCGTTCTCATAAACGGCAATTTTTGTGGATGTAGAACCTGGATTGATGACGAGTATTTTCATAGGCTGACAAGGGCAAAGAGTATACTGTTATATTTGGCCTCTGTGGAATCTCCACGAGATGGTACAACGACTGGGCATTGGGTACCGCAAAGAACACCTGCGGTATGGGCTCCGGCAAAGAGAGTCATTGACTTGTAGAAGGCATTACCAGCCTCAATGTCTGGCATAATGAGAACGTCGGCTTCACCATTCAATACTGAAGAGATGCCTTTGGCTTTCAGAGCATGGAGCGAACAGGCTGATTTAACATCAAGAGGACCGTCAACTAAGCATGGTCCGAAAGTATTCATTTCAGCCATCTGTTTGATGTCTTGATAACCATCTACGAAAGGAAATTTCGGGCTTGGCTTCTCTGAACAATGTATCAATGCTATACGAGGTTCTTTGATGCCCATTTTCCTGCAAATGTCGGCTGCATAGCGAACCTGTTCTATGCGCTGTTCGTGGGTAGGATAGGGGATAACTGCAGCATCGCTGAAGAAAAGCAATTTGTGATAGGTGGGCATTTCGGCAACAGAGATGTGGGTTAGTACATGACCAGCCGGCAGCAGACCTTTCTCTTTATGAAGAATAGCTTTCAGCAGCAGGTCGGTGCCTATCAATCCTTTCATCAGGATATCTGCCTTGCCATCGTGTATCATCTGAACACCTTTTGCAGCAGCGTCTTCAGGCGTTTCCCCGTCAATGAAGAAAGTCGAGGCTATTCCTTCTTCCTCCACCTGGTGCAGTGCATCACAGGTGGCTTTGTCGTAAACACAAACTGCGGCTATGCGGTGCCTCTGCCCGCTTGCCAACAGTTCGTTTCTCATGTCGTTAAAGGTCTTAATCATTGGTTCTGGTTTTTGATTGTTGATAATAATTATTTTAAACTTTGCCTATACCATTCGAAGAGCTTTTGTACACCATCCTCTATCTCAACTTTGTGTGTCCACCCGAGGGAGTGGAGTTTGGTTACATCTATGAGTTTACGCATGGTGCCATCGGGCTTGGAGGTGTCAAATTCGACCTTACCTTCGAAGCCAACGGACTTCACTACAAGTTCGGAAAGTTCGCGAATGGTCAATTCCTTACCTGTACCTACATTGATATGACAGTTGCGGATTTCACCCAACGATGGGATGGCTCCGCCACGACCGGCAGAGTGATTGCGGTCAACTGCCCCGTCCGTACTGGCTCCATAGTGAACACTGCTATACTTTTCGATACCGATGATATCAGAGAAGTTGACATTCAAAAGGATATGCACCGAGGCATCTGCCATGTCTTCGCTCCAAAGGAATTCTCTTAGTGGCGTTCCTGTTCCCCAAAGCACTACCTTGTTATTGTATATGCCGTATTTTGCTAAAACAGATAAGATGTCTTCGTGCGAAGCCTGACCAGTCACACCTTCGACTGGTCGTTTGTTCAGGTCAATGGCTATTTTGTCCCATTCGCCGTCATGAATGAGTTTTGCGAGATATACCTTACGCATCATGGCTGGCATGACATGTGAGTTCTCAAGATGGAAGTTGTCATTTGGTCCATAAAGATTGGTGGGCATAACGGCGATATAGTTCGTACCATATTGCAGGTTATAGCTCTCGCACATCTTCAGACCAGCAATCTTTGCAATGGCATATTCTTCGTTGGTGTATTCCAATGGTGACGTTAGCAGGCAGTCTTCCTTCATGGGCTGTGGTGCATTTTTAGGATAAATGCATGTGGAACCTAAAAAGAGAAGCTTCTTCACACCATGTGCATACGATTCGGAGATGACATTGCATTGCATCTTCATATTCTGCATGATGAAGTCGGCGCGGTAAAGTGAGTTGGCCATGATACCGCCAACGAAAGCAGCTGCCAATACCACCGCATCGGGCTGTTCTTCGTCGAAAAACTGACGAACGGCGAGTTGATCAGTTAAATCTAACTCTTGATGGCTCCTACCCACAAGGTTAGAATATCCTCGCTGTAGCAGATTGTTCCAAATGGCAGAGCCTACCAGTCCGTGATGACCTGCAACGTATATTTTACTGTTTTTGTCTAACATTATTCTGGTAACTGCGCTTTAAGAAATAATTTTTTAACGAACTTCATGTCGTGCTGAACCATGATTCTTACCAAATCAGGGAATGACGTCTTTTGAGGATTCCATCCCAGTTTTGTCTTTGCTTTGGCAGGATTACCCAGCAACTGATCTACCTCGGCAGGGCGGAAGTATTTGGGATCAACTTCAACCAGTGGCTTGCCCGTAGCCTTATCGTATCCTTTTTCGTCAATACCGCTGCCGCGCCATTCCAGTTCGATGCCTGCTTCCTTGAAAGCCAAAGTCGCAAACTCTCTTACGGTATGGTATTCACCGGTGGCAATCACAAAGTCTTCAGGCTCAGGTTGCTGAAGAATGAGCCACATACATTCTATATAATCTTTGGCATATCCCCAGTCACGCAGAGAATTCAGATTGCCTAAATACAACTTGTCCTGATAACCTTGTGCTATGCGGGCGGCAGCCAGCGTGATTTTACGAGTCACAAAATTCTCGCCACGGCGTTCGCTCTCATGATTGAACAAGATGCCGTTGCAGCAGAACATCCCATATGACTCTCTGTAATTCTTCATAATCCAAAAGCCATAGAGTTTTGCTACAGCGTATGGCGAACGCGGATAGAACGGCGTTGTCTCACTCTGGGGCACTTCTTGCACCTTTCCGTATAGTTCAGAAGTCGATGCCTGATAAATCCTGCAAGTCTTTTCCAATCCGCATATGCGTACGGCTTCCAATAAGCGGAGCACACCAGAAGCATCAACGTCGGCTGTGTATTCTGGAACGTCGAATGAAACTTTTACGTGACTTTGTGCTGCCAGATTGTATATTTCTGTCGGTCTGGTCTCACCGATAATTCGAATCAGCGACGATGAGTCGGTCATGTCAGCCCAATGCAGATTCACGAGGCGTTTCTTCTTCATGTCGCGCACCCATTCGTCCAAATACAGGTGTTCTATTCTTCCCGTATTGAAAGACGACGAACGGCGAAGGAGACCATGAACCTCATAACCTTTCTCGATTAGAAACTCTGCCAGATAGGAACCGTCTTGTCCTGTGATGCCGGTAATTAGAGCAATTTTCTTGTTTTCCATCATAAAAATGTTATTTATCTTGTCCGCTGAATTGTTTGATGCGCTGTTCCTCGGATAATTTGCAAATCAATAAAGTATCGTTATTTTCTGCAACAATATATCCGTCCAGTCCCTGTATTACCACCTTCTTCTCCTGTGTGGCATGCACCATGCAGTTATGCGATTCTATCATTGTGATATCCTGTCCGATGCAGGCATTGCCATAAAGGTCCTGCTTCGTATTCTGCTGTAGTGATCCCCAGGTTCCAAGGTCACTCCAACCGAAGTCAGCTGGGCACACGAAAATCTCCTCGGCTTTCTCCATGATAGCATAGTCAACAGAGATGTTCTCGCATTCAGGGAACAGACGGTCAATCTCCGCTTGCTCTTTCTCTGTGCCGTAGATGGGAAGTAACGATTCAAAAATCTTTGCCATAGCTGGCTGGTAGATGCGGAATGCATTGACGATGGTTGAAACATTCCAGATGAAGATACCGGCATTCCAGAAATAGTTGTTCTTGCTGATATATTGCTTGGCAGTGTTCAAATCAGGCTTTTCGCGGAAAGAATCAACTCGGAAAATTCCTTTGTTACGGAGAGAATTGCTGGATAGTGCAGCCTGAATATATCCGTAGCCTGTTTCCGGACGAGTCGGTTTCATACCCAGGGTGACAATAGCGTCACTGTCGCAGGTGAAATCCATACATTCAGAAACGATGCGACGGAATTCTGCTGTATTCAGTACGATATGGTCACTGGGCGATACAACGATATTTGCTTTAGGGTCGTTTGATTTGATACGCCAGCTAACGTAGGCAATACAAGGTGCTGTATTTCGACGGCAAGGTTCGCACAGAATGTGGTTGCGGGGCATTTCAGGCAACTGCTGCGATACGGTTTCTACATATTTCTGATTGGTGACCACCCATACATTTTCTTTTGAAATAATCGTGTCGAAACGGTCAACCGTCAGTTGAAGCAGGGTTTTCCCGACTCCCAATACATCTATAAACTGTTTGGGATTCTCTGCAGTGCTCATAGGCCAGAAGCGGCTTCCTACACCGCCTGCCATAATGACTAAATGGTTGTTTGTTCTTGCCATAAATTGATTGATTCTTTATAAGATGCGGCAAATATACAAAAAATATTCGAAATAAATCTAAAACTTACTTCCTTTTTCTCTTAAAATATGAACGTACAACAAAATACACGATTGCAATCACTACCAGTCCGATAATGACAATTTTGATGTATTCTGCATATTCACTGATTTTGTCATTCAGTTGCTCTTCTGGAACAATAGCGTGTAAATACCATCCGAGTGCTGCCAGGATACTATGCCAAACCCCAGCTCCAATAGTGGTATAGAGCAGGAACTTCCAGTAGTTCATTTTAGCCAGTCCGGCAGGGATGGATATCAGGTGACGAATACCCGGAATGAGGCGTCCCGTCAAGGTAGCTACAATTCCATGATCGTCAAAATACTTCTCACTTTTCTCTACTTTCTCCTGATTCAGCAGACACATCTTGCCCCACTTGCTATTGGCAAACCGATAGATGACAGGGCGCCCGACATAATATGCCACAACATAGTTGATGGACGCACCCAAGTCGGCTCCGATGGTTGCAAAGAGAATCACCAGCCACACATCGAGATTACCACCAGCTGCATGATAGGCAGCAGGAGTGACCACAAATTCGGAAGGTACGGGAACGACGGTACTCTCAAGAAGCATCAGAAAGAGAATCGTTCCGTAATTGAGATTGGAAAGTAGGGAGGATATAAAATTCATTTCTTCAATTTATTATACATGTATTGATAATAGTCTTTTGCAGCCATTTCTTCAGGGAAAAGATGTCCTAATACCTGGCGGGCTTCACGTGGATTACGCTCTACAGCCAGACGGAGATACATCAGGAATTCTTCAGTAAAGTTCAAATCCCAACAACAGAGTGCCATATAGGAGTAACCCTGATTGAAATCTTCATTGACAATGAGTGCAAAGAACTTCTTGAACATTTCGTAAGCTGCCTTCACGTATTTGTTGTCGTAAAGGGATACCAATATGCGCAGAATCACCAGCGGGTCTTCTTCTGAACGTATCATGGCATTCTTGAATACTTCCTCAGCTTCGTGAATATGGTTGTGCTCAAGCAGGATATGTCCTTTCAGCACCAGCATGTCAATATGGTCGCAATCTAAATCACGAGTCCGTTCAATATAGTCCAAAGCTTCGTCCAACCGTCCCAGTGTACTGCAACAGAATGCTAATTCTTGGTATATCTGTGGAAGGAAGGGGGAATCGGCAGGGCTTATTTTCAGGGCTTGTAACAAAGTAGAGAAAGCCTCGTCATGCCGGTTCAGATTAACCAGGGAGGAACCCTTGTGCAACAGACTGAACTCGTCGGGTTGAACCAACTCTCCAAATCGGTCGTAATAGCGGATAGCTTCTTCGAAATTCCCTAATCGATACAGGGCATTGGCCTTGTTGAGCAGACTGTCTGCATCGTTAGGATCAATGGCAATGGCATATTCGCTACTGGTAACAGAACCGCTGAAGTCTTCGTTCATGAACTGGGCGTTCGCCAATCCGTTCCAGTATCTCTTGGAATAGGGATCGCGGTCCAGAAGTTCATTGAAGATTCGTTCGCTGTCCTTGTATTTACCCAGTCCGAATAAAATGCGCGCCATCAGTTCCTTGAAGTCGTTGCTGCCATCTCCTTTTGTGCGCATCAGCCATTCATAGGCTTTGTCGCTCAATCCATAGTCAAAGTAAATATTGGCTATGTCATATACGAAATCTTGGTATTCTTCAGGGGGGACCGTTGCAAAATACTCCCGAAGATATTCATCAGCCTTCTCTACTTGATCTTTGGCTATAAGCAGTTCGGCTTGCATGTAATGATACTCCGGATCGTCTTGGTTCTCAATTTGCTCTATATATTCTACCGCAGAGTCATAGTCGCCTATGGCTAATGCTTCACGGGCTTTGAATACATTCGGAAGTGTGGCGTTGGGATATAGCGACAGGGCATATTCTATCACTTCGTCGGCCTGTTGGTCAATTCCCGTGAAGTGATAGTAATCAGCGATATCAGCCAAGTCATCGGCATCCAGAAAAAGAGGATGCCCTGACCTGACTGATTCTTCGTAGCTTTCCAGCGTGTTTCTGAATTCCTCGCTGTCGAAATATTCGTCGCCGGTTTTCTTCATTTATTTGTTAATCTTCGCCCAAGTATCTTTGAGTCCCACAGTCTTGTTGAAGACGAGATGGGTTTCTGTTGACGTTTCATCAAGCGTGAAATAGCCGATACGCTGGAACTGCAGGAAATCACCCGGTTTTTTCTCCTTCAGATACTGTTCTACATAGCAGTTCTTGAGGGTGATGAGTGAGTCGGGATTAAGCAGTTCACGGAAGTCACGCTCGTCAGCTCCAGGATTCTCGACACTGAACAGTCGGTCATAGAGCCGAACCTCAGCAGGCAGACAGTGAGCCGTGCTAAGCCAGTGGAGGGTGCCTTTTACTTTGCGGTCGGCACCAGCCATGCCGCTCTTGCTCTCTGGGTCGTATTCTGCATAGATTTCTTCTATTTCGCCATCGGCATTCTTCTTGCAACCCGTACACATTATTATATATGCATTCTTCAGTCGAACCTCTTTGCCCGGTGTCATGCGGAAGAATTTCTTTGGAGCATCCTCCATGAAATCGTCACGTTCAATCCATAGCTCACGACTGAAGGTTATTGTATGTGTTCCGTCGGCTTCATTCTCTGGATTGTTGATGGCTGTCAGTTCCTCGGTTTTCCCCTCGGGGTAGTTGGTGATAACCAATTTGACAGGATTCAGTACAGCCGAAACACGACAGGCTTTCTTGTTCAGGTCGTCACGGACAGCAGCCTCCAATAATGCATAGTCATTCAGAGCATCGAATTTGGTGTATCCGATGGAGTCGATGAAGTTGCGAATACTTTGGGCGGAATAACCGCGACGGCGCATACCGCAGACGGTAGGCATACGAGGGTCATTCCAGCCGTCCACCAGTCCTTCGTCCACCAAAGCCTTCAACTTACGTTTCGACATCACCGTATAGGTGAGGTTCAGACGGTTGAACTCAATCTGACGGGGGCGATAGGCATGTTGGGCATCTTTCTCCTGCAGGAAGTCAACAAACTTGTCATACAGAGGACGATGTGGAACAAATTCCAGTGTGCAGATAGAGTGGGTGACACCTTCGAAGTAGTCGCTCTGTCCGTGGGCAAAATCATACATCGGGTAGCAATGCCATTTTGTACCAGTACGATGATGAGGTATCTGTATGATGCGATAGATAATAGGATCGCGGAAGTGCATATTGGGGTTAGCCATATCGAGTTTCGCACGGAGCACCATCGAGCCCTCAACAGCCTCAGGGGTGTTCATCTGCTTGAACAGACGGAGATTTTCCTCAATAGGACGGTCACGGAACGGACTGGGACGACCAGGCTGAGTAGGCGTTCCTTTCTGTTCGGCAATCTGTTCTGAAGTCTGTTCGTCAACGTATGCAAGTCCTTTCTCAATAAGCCAGATGGCAAAATCCCAAAGTTTATCGAAATAGTCGGATGCATAGTAAACATTTTCCCAGTGGAAGCCAAGCCACTTGATGTCGTTCATGATGTTTTCCACATATTCCGTATTCTCTTTGGTGGGATTCGTGTCGTCAAAGCGCAGATTGCATATTCCGCCAAACTTCTCAGCCACTCCAAAGTCCATGCAGATAGCTTTGGCATGTCCGATGTGTATGTATCCGTTTGGCTCTGGCGGGAAACGGGTTTGTATTCTTCCTCCGTTTTTACCATCGGCCAAATCTGCCTCTACCATTTGCTCTACGAAACTGAGACTTTTCTTCTCTTCGTTCTCAGTAGAAATCTTTTCCATTGTCATGTTCTTATTAAACGTTTAATTTTGCTTGCAAAGTTACACAGAATTCTTTAAATATAGCTATTTCGGAGTGATTTTTTGTTTCAAGATACAAAAACATGTTGTTTAACATATAAAATAATTTGCATAGATGTTAAAAAGACCGTACCTTTGCCATCGTTATCCTGAATACAATCTTTTTACCTTAAAAAGGACTAATACCGATTAAATTGCCCCTCGCTGTGAAGCAAGGAGCATTTTTTTTTATTTGATACCTTTCTCGTTGAGGGCTTTCGTGTACTTGGCTGCATTCTTTAAATGCTCAGGATAGGTTTTGGCAAAGTTGTGAGTACCCGAGAAATCCTCTTTCGCACACATATAGAGAAAGTCGTGATTGACATGGTTCAGTACGGCATCCGTCCCTTTGATGGACGCTATCTTGATAGGTCCGGGAGGCAGTCCCTCATGTACGTAGGTATTGTAAGGACTGTCCACCTTGAGCAATTTGTTGTATATGCGTTTCAGGGCAAAGTCCTTCAGGGCAAACTTGATGGTGGGGTCCGCCTGTAGGGGCATGTTTTCTTTTAAGCGATTCATGTACATGCCGGCTATCATGGGCTTTTCGGCATTATTGGCAGTCTCTTCGTCAATGATGGAGGCAAGAGTGGCAACTTCGTTGGGCGTCAGTTGTATCTGTGCAGCCTTCGCCTTGCGGTCGGCATTCCAGAAACGGTCATGCTCTTTCTGCATGCGTTCCAGCAATCCGTCAATACTGATGTTCCAATAGATGTCATACGTATTGGGAATAAACATGGCGGCAATGGTACAGGTGTCATAGCCCAGTTTTGTGGTGACTTCCTGCGAGTAGAGTGCCGATGCAATGGTTGCCGAGTCAATCATCAGTCGTTTGCCGAGGACGGCAGCCAGTCGGTCCATGGTGCGTACCTCGGGGATGGTGAGGTGCAGACTCTCCTGCTGTCCGCTTCTCAGATGGCGGAAGATGGTGATAGCTCCCTCGCCGGGCTTAATGGCATATCGTCCTGTCTTGATATGATCTTCATAACCTGCATGTCGCAGCAGGGTTTGCAGTCCCGCCATGGAGGTGGGCAAAGCGATTGGCTTGATTTTATTAATCACACTGTCCTGCGTGTCGTCCTCATCTATATATAAATAATGTGTCTCATCCAAAGTGGATACAGATCGGAAGAAAAAATAGAACGGCAGTGCAATCACCAGAATCACTCCGATGGCGGCAGGCACCAGATATTTCTTGGAATTTGTGATATTCATATAGGCAATATTTCTTATTTTCGATGCAAAGATAATAAAAGTTTAGCGTTTATGGTTGATAGTTTAGAGTTTTTTTCGTACCTTTGCAAAAACTTAAAAACTTAAAGCCAAGATGAAGCTAAAATTCAGTATTCGGTATCGGACCGCGTGGGGTGAAAGCATTCATATTGCCATAGCCTATCATAGCCAGGACGGCACCGTGAAACGATATAACCTTATGATGCAAACCGACGATGGCGATTTGTGGACGCTTGAAACGGCTGCTCTTGAATCACGTCAGCATCCTCTTTCGCATATCGTCTATCAGTATCAGGTAGAAAACAGTAGTGGATTGGTCTTACGCCGTGAGTGGGATCTGGTTCCTCGTATCTACTATTTCGACACCTCTAAGGATTATCTGTTTCCTGACCAGTGGCGCGATATGCCGTTGCAGTCGCATCTATACTCTAATGCCTATCTGACTGCTACTCACGGCTGTCGCGATGAGCATGTGGAACCGCTTCGCCTGCCTTTGTTCCGTCGTACCATTACATTCCGAGTGTCAGCTCCTCAGTTGCTGCCAGGGCAGTCGGTGGCTATTTGTGGCAGCCATCCGGCTATCGGCAGTTGGAATACGTCTCGCTATCTGCAGATGGAATATGCCGGTCAGCACGAATGGATGCTGACAGTGAATGCCCTTGGCATGATATTCCCCTTGGAATATAAATATGTGGTTGTAGATAACGAAACGCATGCTTTCGTTGCCTGGGAAGAAGGCGATAATCGTGTGATAGACGGCCCTCAATCCGCAACCAATAATCAGGAGCCGATAGCCGATGGTCAGGTATTGGTGCTCTATGGCGAACAATTGCGACTTCGCGAACATATATGGCGAGCTGCAGGTGTTTCCATTCCTGTTTTCTCGCTTCGTAGTGAGCATTCTTATGGGGTAGGCGACTTTGGCGACCTCCATCGCTTTGTTGACTGGGCTGTAGCCGTTGGAATGAAAGTCATACAATTGTTGCCGGTCAATGATACTACCCAGAGTCACGACTGGCAGGATTCGTATCCCTATAACATTGTGAGTGCTTTCGCCCTGCATCCCCATTACTTGGATATTGAAGCTGCTGGAACACTGCGCTCTAAGCAGAAAATGATGCAGTTCCGGCGACGCCAACAGGAACTGAATACTTTGCCCTATAGCGACTATGTAGCTGTTGACCGTGTGAAGAGGGAATACATGGAACTGCTTTTTGACGAAAAACGGAAATCCTTGACTGATTCAAAGGAGTTTGCATCATTTGTCGCTCAGAATGAGGAATGGCTGAAACCTTATGCCGACTATCGGGCTGAAGATTATGACTTCGTATGCTACGTGCAATGGCTATTGCACTGTCAGTTGAAGGATGCGGCAGATTATGCCCGTTCTAAAGGCATCTTCTTGAAAGGTGATCTGCCTATCGGAATCAGTCGTGATAGTGTCGAGACAAGGCAACACCCATCGCTCTTCCACCTTGATTCTCAGACAGGTGCTCCGCCTGATGGTTTCGCATCAAAAGGACAGAACTGGGGATTCCCAACCTATAATTGGGAACAGAAAGGCGAAAAGGGCAAAACGAATAACGACAAGAATAGCCTGTCACAACCTTTGGTGGATTGGTTCCGCCTACGACTGGCGCATTTGCAACAGTATTTCGATGCACTGCGTATCGACCACATTCTGGGCTTCTTCCGTATTTGGGAGATTCCTGACGATGCCGTCTATGGCCTGTTAGGTCATTTCTCACCGGCACTGCCACTGACCGTTGACGAGATAGAGTATTTCGGACTGCAATTCCGCAAAGAACTCTTTACCCGTCCGTTCATCAACGACCGCCAGATTGACCGTCTCTTTGGCATTCATGCCAATTACGTTCGCGACAACTTCCTGGTCAGCAAGGCTTATAATCTTTACGACCTGAAGGGCGAATACGACACCCAGTGCAAGGTGATGGAATTCTTCAGGAATCGGCGCGACGAGAGCAGTCTGTGGATTCGCGATGGCTTGCTGCAATTACTCAGTGATGTGCTTTTTGTGGAGGATCCGCGACAGCACGACATGTATCATCCCCGTATCGGTGTTTTGGGCGAACCTATCTATGAGGCACTCAGTGATGAAGACAAGGATGCTTTCTCGCGTCTCTACAATAATTATTTCTATCAGCGCCACTCCATTTACTGGGGGCAACAGGCTTTGCGACGCCTGCCTGCCATCTTGAAGAATTCGCGACTGCTTATCTGCGGCGAAGACTTGGGTATGCTGCCTGACTGTGTCGAACCGGTGCTCGACCAGTTGCGCATTCTCACACTCGAAATCCAGCAGATGCCCAAACAGCAGGGCTTTGAGTTCAGTCATTTGGAGGCTAATCCATATCGTTCCGTTGCTACTATATCCACACACGATATGTCGCCCCTGCGACTTTGGTGGCACGAGAATCCGGAACGCCGTCAGCGTTTCTATGTCACGATGTTGCAGAAGGAGGGACGTGCGCCGGAGCAGTTGCCTGCTCATTTGGCAGAGGAGATCATAGCCCGTCACCTTTATTCTCCCTCCATGCTCTGTATCCTCCAGTTGCAGGATTGGCTTGCTATGGACACGGAGTTACGTTCCAAGCACATCCGCGACGAGCGCATCAACGTGCCGAGCGACCCTTATAACCGCTGGCAGTACCGCATGCACCTCACTATCGAACAACTCCTGGAGGCTGAGCGCTTTAACAACAAGTTGCTTACCATGATTCAGCGTAGCAAGCGGTAGTGCTGCTATCAGAAAATCGTTCATCATTAAAAATAATTAGCAAAAAACTTGTATTTCGCTCGATAATTTTGTATCTTTGCAACATGAATAAGACAACGACAGCATATCATATTCTGATTTCCCCCATACAGATTACAGATGATACAGATGAATAACGAAAAGTTCCGTGCGTACGTACGCGCGTGTACGTACGCACGTATTTTTTCCCTATATTATCTGTATTAAGTGTATAAGTGTATATATAATTATTGGAGTGCACTCGGAAATAATTTCCATTGCACTCCATTTTTTTTTCGAGTACACTCGAAAAACTGGAAACTCGTAATGAAACTTATGGAAACTCGTAATGAAACTCATGGAAACTCGTAATGAAACTGCCAGTTTCCCGCGAAAATAGTTCATCATTCAAGGAAATATCTGTTAGATGTTGCTCAAAATATTTGTTTAAGTCAGACGAATACCGTATCTTTGCATCACGGAATTTCCTTCACGGAAGTAACACGATATTCTTTTCTGACGTCACCTTTTGCTGTTTTAAACTGTTATAATATTGAATCGGTTCAAGAAAATAAAAGTATAACTATAAAAAAGAAGAAAGAATTATGGAAGATTTAGTTGCCATCTTAGTACCTATTGCCTGTGGATGCGTATTGCCCATCATGGTCGTGTGGCTTGCTATCCGCGAATCAATGAACAAGACCAACCAGCGGACACAGATTGTACTGGCCGCCATCGAGAAGAACCCCGATATGGACATCGAGGAACTGATGAAGAAGATTTCGCCCAAGAAGAAACTGCTGAAGGAGAAACTGCTGTCGAAATTGCTGTGGGGCAGTATCATTACTTTCCTCGGTGTTGCCTTGATAGGCTTCTGCATCGTTCAGGCCTTTGTTGGCGGAATGCCGACTGCAGACCTTCAACAATTCAGCCTATTCGGAGCAGTTCTTTCAGGTATAGGTATCGCTTTCCTTGTCAACTATTATGTAGGCAAGCGGATGCTCGCCAAGGAGATGGAGGCAGAGGAGCAGTTACTGGTAATGCAAGCCGAGAACAAGTGACACGCGAGCAGTTCATCACCCTGGTAGAGCGTGAGCAGGAGGCACTTCGTGGCTTCTTGCTCGCCCTTTGCTGCGGCAAAAAGGGCGATGCCGACGACCTGGCGCAGGACGCGCTGGTGAAGGCTTACCTCTCGTCGGCAGGCTATCAGGACCGGGGATGCTTCCGCTCGTGGCTTTTCAAGATTGCCCACAACACGTTCCTCAACCACAGGGCAAGCCTGCGCACAGCCGCGACGCTCGACGAGGCACGAACACTCATCAGCCCCAAATCCGCCGACAGCAGTTTCGAGCATCAGAGCCTCTACCTCGCCCTGCGCACCCTGCCGCCCAAAGAACGGTCGGCCATCACACTCTACTATCTCAGCGGCTACAACATCAAGGAGATAGCCGCCATTACCGATACCTCGGAGGATGCTGTGAAGAAGCAGCTCTCACGGGGTCGTGACAAACTGAAAGAAAGACTGAAGTTATGACAAAAGATAAAGCCCTTGAGGAACTATTCCTCGCCCAGCAACCCCACTTCGACGACCATGCCGACTTCATGGCCACACTCACCCGCCGCCTCGATGCCGTGGAATATGTCCGCCAGCATCAGGAGGTCACGCTTCGCCGTTACAAATTGGCGATGGTCGCCGCTTTCGTCGTGGGTGTCGTCAGCGGAGCCGTTACCTTGGCGTTCTTCCTGTCCGAGCCTGCCGACGTGCCCCTGTTCAATGTCCGTGTCCAGTCGGGGCTCTTGCTGTGGCTTGCCCAGAACTCCCGCCTCCTCTCCGCCACCGTCCTCGCCCTGCTGCTGAGCCTCGGCACGATGAGCATCATCCGCAACGTCCACGACATTCTGCGCATGCGCCGCGCCATTTCATTGAAGAATATGGCCAATGCTGGCTGAACTTTTCGCCTAAATATACATAAAAAAATGTAGGTGAAGGGAACATCTTTCACTATAAAGTCGTAAATTTGCAGTCGAAAATAGAAAACAATATGCCAATGCACACAAAGGGTCAAACCCTTTGTGTGCTTGAAACTGAAAAATAAGTATGAAACAGCAATATGCAGTCATCGTGCTCTTTGCACTGATAGTAGCGTCAAGCCTGACGAGCCTTGATAGTTATCGCTCTACGAGCCAGCGAGTAAACGAGGATATGGACAGGGCACTGGCTATCACAATGCAGGAGCAGCAGAGCGATCTCATCAGTCAGGACACCATCCGTACCTTCAACAGCCACTTGCAGATAGCGGCATTGCGCGGCAAGGCCACACTGGCGGTGGATACCCGCAACAGGCAGTTCAAGGCGTATGCCCACTGTTCCGAGGCTACTATTTTCAGCCTTTCCGACCAACGGCCTGCCGCTTTTCTCTGGGTGTTGACAGGATTCTGGGCGATGTTTGTATGGTATCGATGCGCCACCATAGCTTTACCTGCAGGTAATGGATTTGGTGGCTTGACCTATTCAGAAGCTGAAGGCCGTTTCTATGCTCCTGATGGCAACGAGGTGCAACTAACTCCCATGCAGCACCAGCTGATGGAGATGTTCTTCCATTCGCCCTCCCATTCATTGTCAAAGGCGGAGATTTGCGAGGCTCTTTGGCCCAAGAAACCTGATGCCAGCGAGACACTATACACCCTGATTCGCAGGTTAAAACCTGTCATTGAGCAGCATTCTAACCTCAGAATCGAGTCAGACCGTAGCAAAGCTTATCGCCTGACTGTTAAGTAGATAGGTGGCTGACACGGAGTCTGACAATGAAATGTCAGGCAAATGTCAGACTTCTTTTCCTGTATTATAGGAATCTCTTCATACCTTTGCGGTTGAAACCGCGAAGATGCTTGTGCTCGGCAAATGAAAACATGTTTTCTTTGCTCTCGCTTACTCGCATCATTGCGCAAAAAAGCAAGTTATGAAGAGATTTATGCAAATGATTGTAGCCATTATCCTCGTAGCAGCGAGCATCGACTGGATAGATGCCTGCTCAGAGGTTAAGACTGATAAAGAAATGTTTAAACGGAATCTGACTTACGCAGATATGTATGAGTACAAGGATTCAACTTATGATTTCGTCATCCGCTATCCTTCGTTCTTTCGCGAGCAGCCTAACGATGCAGGTCATGCCCGTTTCAGTTATAGCGACCAATGGGCAACGGTAGTGCTCGAAGGCTACGTTTTGCCGCAACGAGAAAAGAGCATCAGGGAGGCAAGCGATTCTTTGGCGCAGATCCTTCATGCCGCTAACGTAAGGCTGGGTGAAGATTACTTCATCCTCTCCGGCCCTCAGTATGAGAATGGAAGCCTTGTTGAAGGTTATAGCTATTATTCCAAGTTCGTCCGTCATGGCAAGTTCTGGTTTGTCTATACGATGGTCTTTCCAGACAGATATCACGATGTGCTCACCCGTCTGTTCAAAGAGATAGACGACTGGCAAGTCTGGGAACGCCCGCGTCTGCAAATGAAACAAGGGGAGGATCAAACACCCAAAGACAGCTTTTGAGTGATAAGGTTGAAGAGATTTTTGTGTTAAGTAATGCTAAAAGAAGTTTGGTTTTGATAGGTTGATGTGTCTAATAAATGTATAGCAAGACAAGCATGGACAAAAGTGCATTTGAACAACAGGCCCGTTCGTGGCGGAAAAAGGCTCTACAGGTGAGCAAGAGCTGCGGAGCGGGCAAGGACGAAGCAGAGGACATCGCACAAGATGTGATGCTCCGCCTCTGGCAGATGCATGATGAACTGGACCGCTACGAAAAGCCTGAGGCACTGGTGGCACTGATGACTCGTCATCTGTTGCGGAACCACCAGCGGCGACGAACGCCGGAACTGCTCGACGAGGCTATGGCTTTCAGCCTGAGCAACAGCCCTCACGACCTGCTGGAGATGAAAGAGGATGATGCCTGGCTCGACAAGCGACTCCAGCAACTGCCGACGACACAGCGCACCTTACTATATCTGCGAGAGGTGGAGCGGCGAAGCCACGAAGAGATAGCCCGGCTGTTAGGCATCGAGACCACCTCAGTCAGTACGCTGCTGGCAAGGGCAAGACGAACATTATTAGAAGAAATCAGACAACGGAATAAACGATGAGACAGTACACGAAAGCATTCATACAGTCGCTGCTCGACAAATATATGGAGGGCATGACGACATTGGAAGAAGAAGACATTCTTCACCAATATTTCACCCGAGGCGATGTGCCTGCGGAGTGGGAGGACTATCGAATGCTGTTTGCCGAGATAGACAGCATGAGGCCAACGGAAAAGCCTTTACACCGTTGGTGGTCTTGGCGCATAGCGGCAGCAGTAGTGGCAGCGCTGGTGGTGTTCGCCGTAACACAAATGCTACCAGAGAATCGGCCAGAGCCAGTTGTGACAGCCCAAGTGGAAGAAAAGGATAGTGTGACTATTCCGAAAGCAGTAGAGACACGACCAGACTCCACGCTGCCTAAACATCAAAAGCAGGCTCCATCGAGCACCAAGCGCCGACTGCGCAAGCCGCAGCCCACGATGACCGACTACGACAAGGCATACACCCTGATGGCTGAAGCGGCAAAGGAACAGAAACAGGCAGAACAAGAGATGGACCAAGCCCAACAGGAGATATTGCACACCCAACTCACAGCTGCCGGCTATGTAGCCATCCAGCAGGAAGACGGAACCATCATTTATACTAACGAACCTAAAGAATATTTTGCATATGAAGAGTAAAAGCATTTTTATCACAGGTCTGTTCATGTTGTTGCCAGCCGTCAGCATGGCACAAGAGAACATACAAAGGGCGTTCGATGCCCTAAGACAGAGTAAGGACATCAAAGAAGTCTCTGCCAGACATTCCTTGGATAAAGACCCTGATACGGGCATGATGGAGGGACTGGAAGATACCTACGACTTCATGATTACCAATCCGAAGGCAAAACATTTGGTGGATGACATCCGAAAGGCTTTCCAGCAGGATGAGCCGCAAGCCTATAATGTCAGCTCGGGTTCACACGGGAATAGCGAGGATTATGTTGCGTTGGCTGTTGGCAAGAGCAACAAGGGTGGGGTAGCCATCGGTCTGATGCAAGGCTCACAATGGATTTACGCCTGCTTCATCGATCCAGAGGACTCCCTGCGTCAGCACCGTTATGCCTACGCTTTGGAGTGGGTGGACAATGGCGATAAGATACGTGGACGCATCGTCAAGACCTACGCTACTACGCAGAAATATCGCCAAAGCAGGTACCAGTCAAGTACCATCACGGTGAATGGGAAAAACATCAAAATGAGCGGTAGTGGTTTCTCGTCAGGCGACGGATTCTCTTGGTCTGGATTTTCGTCAGAGAAGACTTCGGAAGTATGGTTGACGGAATTCAACACGTTCAAGAACCTGTTCCTAAAGAACCCCAATGGTACGGCTGCCAATAGTTATGCCACACAAATCTATAAACTCTGCAAGAATGCCAAGTCGCTCGAAGACGTGGAAAAGAACATGGTAGCGACAGAGATACAGAAACTGAGAAAGAAAACCAACGACGAATTCATACAACAGTTGTTCGACATGAGCATCGAACGCCTTAAAAAGTAATCCCAACGTTATGACATACTACAAAGCTTTATGCCTTTCACTGCTATTGGTTGTGGAAGGCGGGACCCTCGCGGCCCAAAACCAACTCCAGACCCAGAGCGATTCTTCCCGTGTGCAGCGCGACTCCATCACCTGGAACCAGGAGCTGGAAGGCGTGGAGATCAAGGCCCAGCGCCAGCTCATCAAACAGGAGGTAGACCGCATTGGCTACGATGTGCAGGCTGATGACGAATCGAAGACGCAGACTGTGCTCGACATGCTGCGCAAAGTGCCGATGGTGACGGTGGACGGTCAGGACAACATCCTCGTGAAGGGCAACAGCAACTTCAAAATCTATAAGAACGGCCACTACGATCCTAATCTGTCGAAGAATGCCAAGGAGGTATTGAAGGCCATGCCCGCCTCGATGGTCAGGCGCATAGAGGTCATCACCGACCCTGGAGCCCGCGAGGATGCCGAGGGAGTGGATGCCATCCTGAACATCGTGATGGTGGACGGCTCGAAACTCGACGGATTGACGGGTGTGGTATCTGCCACCTACACGTCGCTGAACCATCCCAACCTCTACACCTCGCTGACAGGACAGATGGGCAAGTTGCTACTCTCGGTAGATTACGGCTATGGCGGCATGTCATCCAAAGAGACAGAGAACAGTCAGGACACGGAGCGCACTTTCCTTGAGACTGGCAACCGCCTGTTGGCGCATAGCGACGGCAGCAATCCTGGCGGCATCCACTATGCCAACCTCAATGCCAGCTACGACCTCGATTCGCTCAACCTGCTGTCTGCATCCTTCGGCGGCTATTTCTATAAGTTGAATGTGCAGGGAGACGGCTGGACGAAAATGAGCAACGCGGCATCACAGCCGCTTTACAGCTTTAGCAATCACTACTGGATGCCCGGCTACAGTCACAGTTCGTGGAACGGCAGACTGGACTACGAGCATCGGACGCGTCGGAAGGGCGAGCGGCTCACACTCTCTTATATGCTCGCCCTGACGCGCCAACATACTGACCAGGAGAACACCTACGACGACTTGGTCAATGTGCCCTTCGCCTATACCAACAGTCTGCAGACCGAGCGCGAACGCTTCACGGAGCATACCCTGCAGGCTGACTGGCTCCGCCCGTTGGGCAAAGGGCACCAGATAGAAATAGGAGCGAAATACATAGATCGCAATAACAACAGCCACAACACGCAAGACTTCTATGGCAGTATGCCTACTACCGAAAACCGTTTCGAGCATACTACGCGAGTTCTGGCAGGATATGCCGACTACATCTACAATGCCGAAAAGTGGTCTGCCCGTGCGGGTTTGCGCTACGAGTACAGCTATATGCGAGGCAGTTATCCCGATGGCACAAATGCGGCCTTCAGTCATCGGCTGAACGACTGGGTGCCTCAGGCGAGTCTGAAGTATCAGCTGACGCCATCGCAGTCGCTGAAACTGAACTACACCACGAGCATCAATCGTCCTGGCATCTCCTATCTTAACCCCGCTGTCTCGACCTCGCCCAATGTGGTACAGCAAGGCAATCCGCTCTTGGTGAGTTCCCATTCGCAGAGCCTCTCGCTCATCTATATGTATATCGGCCAGCGGCTCACGCTGCAACTAGCTCCCAGCTATCGGTTCAGCAATGGCGGTATCGCTGCTATCCAGACAGCGCAAGGCGATGTGCGCTATCTGACCTACGACAACGTCCAGCGCTACCGCCGAGCCTCGTTCGAGCAGTATGTGCAATGGAAACCCTTCGACGGCACGACACTTGTCATTAACAACAACCTGCGCTATGAGCATTATGCCAACCCCAACCTTGACTATCGCAATCATGGCTGGTCGGACAACTACTATGCCAATCTCTCGCAGCAGCTGCCCTGGAAGTTGCGCCTCTATCTGATGGTGTACGGCAAGATAGGCCATAGTCCCACGAGTATCTATTATATGCAGCACACTTATTATGGCTATTATGCCTCCCTGCAGCGTTCGTTCCTCAAGGGCGACCGACTGACGGTGCGCATCGGAGCCAACAATCCTTTCAACAAGCATATTACCTCCAGCGCAGAGACCGTCAATGGCGACTATCGCGACTTTCAGACCTCGTGGAATCGCGGGCGCTCGTTCAGCATATCGCTCACATGGCGCTTCGGCTCGCTCAAAGCAAGCGTGAAGAAAACCGAGCACAGCATCGAGAATGACGATGTCGTGGGTGGAATCACAAAAGGGCAATGAGAGATAACAACGGTAAAAATGACAATAATCTATAAATTTTCAAATTAAATTCAGTCAAAAGATAATGTTTATCAATAAAAAGTCGTAATTTTGCAACGAATATTCATAAACGTTCCAAGAATGAAGAAAGTAATTGTTCGAATTCTGTGGGCTCTGCTTGGTGCGACAGTTATTACGGCAGGGTTTGCATTCTATGCCATCAATAACGGGTGGATAGGGTATATGCCGCCTATAGAGGAACTTCAAAATCCAATCAACAGATATGCTACTCAGGTGTATAGTTCCGATGGAAAAATTATGGGAACATGGAACTATAACCGTGAAAACCGTGTCTTGGTGGATTATTCA
This sequence comes from Prevotella sp. UBA2711, assembly GCA_002354095.1. Taxonomy (GTDB): domain Bacteria; phylum Bacteroidota; class Bacteroidia; order Bacteroidales; family Bacteroidaceae; genus Prevotella. Next base: position 195,108 of record DEKX01000018.1, read on the forward strand.
CAGTTATCTCCATCGCTGGTTCAGGCATTGGTAGCTACAGAGGATGTTCGATTCTATGACCATTCAGGTATTGACTTTTTTGCACTCGGGCGTGCTATCGTCAAACGTGGTATTTTTAGGCAGAAAAGTGCAGGAGGTGGATCTACAATTACTCAACAACTGGCGAAACAACTTTATTCCGGTACAGCTCATAGCGTGATGGAACGTCTGCTTCAAAAGCCGATAGAGTGGGTGATAGCTGTGCAGTTGGAACGCAACTATACGAAGGACGAAATCATCGCCATGTATCTCAATTATTTCGATTTCCTTCATAATGCAGTAGGTATTAAGACTGCTTCGAATACGTATTTCGGCAAGGAACCAAGTAACCTGACTGTTACGGAGGCTGCAACCTTGGTCGGGTTATGCAAGAATCCTTCATATTATAATCCGGTTAGGTATAAGGAAAGAAGTCGGGAACGTCGTAACGTAGTGCTTGGACAAATGGTAAAAGCTGGTTATCTTACCGAAGCTCAATACGAACAGTATTCTGCAGAGCCTATGACTTTGAATTTTCATGTGTCTGATCATAAAGATGGCGTAGCCGTTTATTTCCGTGACTTCCTGCGTCGCTACATGATGGCAAAGAAACCCGAGCGTGCTGATTATCCGTCGTGGAATATGGTGAGGTATCATATCGACTCTATCAGTTGGGAGACGGATCCGCTTTACGGGTGGTGTAATAAGAATAGGAAAAGGAATGGGGATACTTATAATGTCTATACAGACGGCTTGAAAGTATATACTACTATAGATTCGCGTATGCAGGAGTATGCCGAGCAAGCTGCCCGAGAACACATAGTAAAATATCTCCAACCAGCGTTTGATAAAGAGAATCGAGGACGTAAAAGTGCTCCATATTCAGGAAACCTGTCGGCGGAGCAAGTCAACAAGATTTTAATGCGTTCCGTGCGTCAGTGCGAACGGTATCGGGTGCTGAAGGAGTCTGGAGCTTCTGAAGATGAGATAAAACGTTCGTTTAATACTAAAACGGAAATGTCGGTTTTCACCTATCGTGGAGAGAAAGACACAATTATGACGCCGTTGGACTCTATACGATATTATAAATCATTCCTGCGTTGCGGTTTTATGAGTATGTGTCCGCAGAATGGGCATGTCAAGGCTTATCTCGGTGGCTTGGACTTCATGCATTTTGCTTATGACATGTGTATGGAAGGCCGTCGCCAAGTGGGTTCGACTATTAAGCCGTTCCTCTATTCTCTGGCAATGGAAAATGGCTTTTCTCCTTGCGATTTGGCACCGAATGTTCAGGAAACGTATGTCGTTGCAGGTCGTGCCTGGACTCCTCGTAATGGTAGTCGTGCAAGATATGGAGAAATGGTTACGCTGAAATGGGGACTTCAACAATCTAACAACTGGATATCTGCTTATCTGATGAGCAAACTGAATCCCCAGGCTTTTGTTACATTGTTGAGGGAGTATGGTATAAACAATCCTGAGATACACCCCTCTATGGCTCTTTGTTTAGGACCTTGTGATATTACTGTTGGTGAAATGGTCAGTGCATATACAACATTTGCTAACCATGGTATTCGAACAGCCCCCTTGTTCGTTACAAAGATTTCTGATAATGAGGGAAATGTCCTCGCAGAGTTTCAACCGCGTATGAATGAGGTTATCAGTGAGGAAAGTGCCCACAAGATGCTGTATATGTTGAAAGCTGTGGTTGAGGGCGGTACAGCAGGACGTCTTCGCTATAAGTACAATATCTCTGGTGATATAGCTGGCAAGACGGGAACGACCAACAATAATAGTGATGCGTGGTTTATGGGTATCACTCCAACATTGGTCAGCGGTTGTTGGGTTGGCGGTGAGGATCGTGATATTCACTTCACCATGACCAGTATGGGACAAGGTGCAGCCGGTGCTCTTCCTGTCTGGGCTTATTATATGAAGCGTGTATATGCTGACAAGCGTTTAGGTTATAATGAAAATGCTGTATTCGATTTGCCACCTGGGTATAATCCGTGTCAGAATGATGAGTCTGGGTTAGAAGATGTTCCCCAAGAAGACATGGGCGAGATATTTGAATAGTATATATAATAATGTATAGGAGTTTTCGGCTTTTGTCATGAAAGTCGAAAACTTTTCGTTTTTAACAAAAAAAGTTCTCTAAAAGTTTTGTCGGTTCAAAAAATAGTCGTACCTTTGCATCCGCTTTCGCTCAAAAACGAGTGATTGCCCAAAAGAACGAGATCTTTGAGAAGTTTACATA
>DEKX01000024.1:0-2883 GCA_002354095.1 Prevotella sp. UBA2711
GGCATCCAGCGTCTGTCGAATGCCGTGAAGAGTGCCATCGCGCATCAGCAGAACATCTTCGACGGCATGAATATCCGCTACTTCGGACCGTTTGACGGTCATAACGTGAAGGAACTGGTGCGTATCCTGCGCCTCATCAAGGAGATGAAAGGACCGAAGCTGTTGCATCTGCACACCCAAAAGGGACATGGCTATGCACCTGCGGAGAAAGATGTGACCACCTGGCACGCTCCAGGCAAATTCGATCCGGAGACAGGTGAACGTATCATCGACAAAGATCCTAACAAGCCTCAGAAGTATCAGGATGTGTTTGGTCACACCCTACTGGAACTGGCCAAGCAGAATCCCAAGATTGTGGGAGTGACACCCGCCATGCCTTCAGGCTGCTCGATGAATATCATGATGAAGGAGATGCCCGACCGCACCTTCGACGTAGGTATCGCCGAAGGACATGCAGTAACCTTCTCTGGCGGTATGGCTAAAGACGGTTTGTTACCATTCTGTAATATCTATAGCGCTTTTGCACAGCGAGCCTTCGACAATATCATCCACGATGTGGCACTATTGAACCTAAACATGGTGTTCTGTTTCGATCGTGCCGGATTAGTCGGCGAAGATGGTCCGACGCATCATGGTGCCTTCGACCTTGCAGCCTTGCGCCCGATTCCTAATCTGACGATCTCATCACCCATGGACGAGCATGAGCTGCGCCGCTTGATGTACACGGCACAGTTGCCAAACAAAGGTCCGTTCGTGATCCGTTATCCACGAGGTGGTGGCGTTTTGCATGACTGGCGCTGTCCGCTGGAGGAAATCAAAGTGGGTACAGGTCGCAAATTGCACGAAGGAAGCGACGTGGCAGTATTGAGTATCGGTCCGATAGGTAACAACGTGACAGAAGCTATCGAGCAACTTGGCGACAAAGTCAGCGTGGCGCACTATGACATGCGATTTCTAAAGCCGATAGACGAAGATATCCTTGAGGAAGTGGGACGTAAGTTCAAGCGTGTCATCACCGTTGAGAACGGTGTCAAGAAAGGTGGACTTGGCTCTGCCGTATTGGAATGGATGAACGACCACGGCTATCAGCCAAAGGTTACTTTTTTGGGAATGCCTGACACATTTGTTGAACATGGTACAGTGGCTGAACTCCAAAAGATTGTGGGGATTGACGCTGAGGGTATTATCAAAGCAATTACAGAAGTATGAAAGTTGTGATTGTCGGTGCAGGTTCAGTAGGTACTCATCTGGCAAAACTTTTATCAGGTGAGCACGTGGATTGTGTGCTGATTGATGCTGACAGTGAGCGACTGGGCGGACTGAGCGATTTTGACGTGATGACCTATCAGGCATCGCCTACCAGCATCAAGGCAATGAAAGAGGCTGGTGTGCAACATGCAGACCTCTTCGTGGGTGTTACGCCAGAGGAGAGCATCAACATGAATGCCTGTATTCTGGCTCATGCCTTAGGTGCCAAGAAGACTGTAGCCCGCATTGACAACTACGAATATCTCTCTCCAGACCTGCAGCCATTTTTCAAAAATCTGGGTATTAACTCACTGATTTATCCCGAGGTGCTGGCAGCAGGTGACATTATCAACAGTCTGAAACTGTCATGGGTCAGACAGCGCTGGGACGTACACGATGGTGCCTTGACATTGCTGGGTATCAAACTCAGAGATTCGGCAGAGATTCTCAACCGTCCCCTGCGTGAACTTTGCGGACCAGACGACCCTTACCATATCGTGGCTATCAAACGTGATGACGACACCTTGATACCCAGTGGTCTGGATGAGTTACGCTCGAACGACCTGGTTTACATCATGACAACTAAGAACTATATCCCTTATATTCGCAAGATTGTAGGCAAGGAGCACTATACCGACGTCAAAAACGTGATTATCATGGGTGGTAGCAAAACAGCTGTACGTGCAGCACTGGCTATCCCTGACTATATGAGCGTGAAAATCATTGAAAAAGACTCAAAGCGCTGTGAGAAACTGAATGAGCTGTTTGAGAACGAAGAGGCTATGGTGATTCACGGTGACGGTAGAGACCTGGGACTCCTACAAGAAGAAGGTATCCGACATACACAGGCTTTCGTGGCACTGACGGAGAATGCAGAGACTAATATCCTGGCTTGTCTGACAGCTAAGAAACTGGGGGTAAGGAAAACGGTAGCCCTCGTAGAGAATCTGGACTACGTGAACATGGCAGAGAGCCTGGATATCGGTACCATCATCAACAAGAAGACAATAGCTGCCAGTCATATCTTCCAGATGTTGCTGGATGCAGACGTAGATAACCTGCGTTCACTGATGTTGGTGGATGCGGAGGTCGCAGAGTTTATCGCGGCAGAAGGTTCGCGTGTGACCAAAAAGCCTGTCAAGGACTTAGGACTCCCCTTCGGCGTGACGATTGGCGGTATGGTACGCAAGGGGACGGGTATGCTGGTAAACGGAAACTCGCAGATCGAGGCTGGCGACTCTGTCATGGTGTTCTGCCATGAGGCTAAACTGCATAACATCGAGAAATACTTCAAAAGCAACACGATATGGTAAACTTCCGTATCATCAGTAAGATCATCGGCTCTCTTCTGTTTATCGAAGCCTTCTTCATGTCGTGGTGTGCCATCATGGCGATCATATTCCATGAAGACGACCAGGTGGCATTCCTGATGTCGATACTGATCACTTTTGGATGCGGTTTCATCTTCTTGTTTATGGGCAGGAACGCAGAGAACTCCCTGAGCCGTCGCGACGCCTATCTGCTGGTAACGGCGGTGTGGTTGATTTTCTCCTTCTTTGGCATGTTCCCTTTCCTGATTCATGGTAGTATCACTAATCTCACGGATGCTTACTTTGAGACTATTTCCGGATTCAC
>DEKX01000024.1:2933-12205 GCA_002354095.1 Prevotella sp. UBA2711
CTCTTCTGGCGTTCTCTGACTCAGTGGGTTGGCGGTCTGGGAATTGTGTTCTTCACCATCGCCATTCTCCCTTCGCTGGTAGCTGGTAGCGTAAAGGTGTTTGCGGCAGAGACAACAGGTCCTGTGAAAGCTAAGATGCACCCCAGACTATCCACTACTGCCAAATGGATCTGGTCTATCTATCTGCTTCTGACTATTGCCTGTGGCATTTCTTTTTGGACAGCAGGCATGAACTGGTATGAAGCACTCAACTATTCGATGACTACTACCGCCACAGGTGGATTCTCCATCCATAATGATGGTACCAATGTTTTCAATTCACCGGAAATCGACTACATATCTATCGTCTTCCAATTTCTGGCAGGTATCAACTTCACCTTATTATATATAAGCATCTTCAAGTCTCGTCTGACAAGCCTGATCAAAGATTCTGAATTCAAGCTATATGTTTCTTTGGTAGCCATTGCCACATTGGTTATTATGTCGATGCTTATAGTAGATCTGGGATATGGTTACGAACAGGCTTTCCGTGAATCACTCTATCAGGTCGTATCCTTCATGACTACAACAGGTGTATATAGCGACAATGTGGCAACATGGCCTCATCTCACCTGGATTATCATCTGCTGCGTCATGCTGATAGGTGCCTGCGCGGGCAGCACCAGCGGTGGCTTCAAGTGCATCCGTGGTGTCATGCTGCTGAAAGTGGTCTTTAACAATTTCCGCCAGAGCCTTCACCCTAACGCGGTGTTACCAGTCAGAATCAATGGTCAGAACGTGCCACAATCAAGACTGATTGCCCTCTTTGCCTTCTTTGTGCTTATGGTCCTGATGTTACTGATTACAACTACCATCATGATTGTATCTGGCATTGACACCATTAATTCCATTGTCATCGGACTAAGTTGTGTAAGTAACGTAGGACCGTCGCTTGCCAATGACATCGGAGCGAACATCACCTGGTCTGGTATGGCGGACCATATCAAATGGATACTTTGCCTGCTGATGCTGATGGGACGTCTTGAGATTATGACAGTACTTGTGCTGTTTACCCGCAGCTTCTGGAAAGAGAACTAATAAAAAAAGGTCTTCGTTTGAAGACCTTTTCTATCACTATTTCACCAATACAACCAGATACTTACTTGTGGCCCAGAAGGCTTCAGGGTTGCTGATCCGGAGAACAAACTGTTTGTTGGCATCACGCTGTAACGTATAAGAGCCTGCGGGATGCGAGGTCAGGATCTCCGCTGACTTACTATATAGCTTGATCTCTTTGTCAATACGAATATCAATCTTGGTGAAGTAATCCTTATTGAAGTCCTTCTCAAGTAGCTTTGTCTTACTGAACAAACCGTCCTTTGTGAGAATACGCTGCTCTTTGAGTTCATCCTTAGTACCAAACACAAACCAAGCCGTATGGAGAGCCTTGTCCTGGGTGGTGATGGTCTGCTCCTTCTTTGTGTTATCTTCCTTCAGAGTGGTAACATCAGTATTCAGTGACGCGACCTTCTCATCAAGTTCTGCGATATGGATATCCTTCCTGTCAAGCTCTTCACGGAGTGCCTGCAACTGCTGATCCTTTGTCTCCATCTGCTGTGTCAGATTATCTATGATCTTCTTCAGCTGTGAACCTTTCACAGAACTCTCACGAACCTGTTGCTTCAGTTTATTAATCAACTCCTTGTTCTGCTTCATCATCGACTGGATAAACTGGAAGTTCTCCTTGATACGCTGCATGGTGTTTGTCCCCTCGCCCTGTTTGGCAAGTGTTACACGACTCTGAGCCTCAGTAATCTCACGAAAGCCCTCTTCAATATCGCTGAGGGTGGTCATCATGTCATTAATCTCATTATCTTTTTGAGAGATAATCTGTTCCAAGGAGTCACGCTGCTGCTGGGCAGCCTGCTCTGCCTTCTTTACTGCATCCTGATTACAGCTTGCAACTGCAAATGTGCAGACAATAGCATAAACTAACTTTCTCATACCTTATTTATTATTAGTTGATTCACTCTTTAAAGTCTTTGACTTCTCGTCACATCCTGCAAGGATAATAACGATTTCACCTTTGGGTTCCTTCTCTTTGAAATGGGCAATGACTTCATCCAGCGTTCCACGCACGCTTTCCTCATGCACCTTGGATATCTCGCGGCATACGCTTACCTGACGATCACCGCCATAGGTTTCCGCAAACTGCTGAAGCGTTTTCACCAAGCGATAAGGTGACTCATAGAAAATCATCGTACGCTCTTCATCCTTCAGCGACTCCAGTTTGGTCTGGCGCCCTTTCTTCTGAGGCAGGAAACCTTCGAAGGCAAAACGGTCACAAGGCAGACCACTCGACACCAAAGCCGGCACAAAAGCCGTTGCTCCTGGCAGGCACTGCACCTCAACTCCAGCCCTGACAGCTTCACGCACAAGGAAGAAGCCTGGATCACTGATACCTGGTGTACCGGCATCACTGATCAGCGCCACGTTCTCACCAGCCAACAAACGATTGACAACACCTGCCGAGGTGCCGTGTTCATTGAACTTATGATGTGACATGAGGCTGTTCTTGATATCATAATGCTTCAACAAGATGCCCGAAGTACGGGTATCTTCCGCAAGCACGAGGTCCACCTCTTTCAGGATCCGGACCGCCCTGAAGGTCATGTCCTCCATATTGCCTACAGGTGTTGGAACAATATATAATATGCCCATAAACGCGACAAATTTAGTTCAAATAATCAGAATAGACAAAAAAAGTAGTAAAATCTTTGCAATTTTTAAAATGATTTGGTAATTTTGCCGACAAATTACATATAACATGACTGAAAATTCCCTTAATTATGAACGTCTGCTTAGACAGGCTGGTCTCTGGCTCTTGGTCATAGCAGTATTTTTGCTCATTGATTATCTCAGCAGCATACTGCTTCCATTCTTCATCGCCTGGTTTTTCGCTTATTTGCTCTATCCGATGGTATCGTTTGTGGATCGCCGCCTTCATTTCCCCCGTGCCCTGAGCATTCTTCTGACCCTCATCGTGGTCACAGCGATTCTCGCAGGTGTCGTATTCCTCATCTTCCCGCCGATGATTGAACAGTTCGAGAAACTGGAGGCACTCGCCACCGACTATATCCAGAAAACAGCCCATATCAGCTCTATTCCTGACGCTGTGGCTGAATGGGTTACGAGGAATCAGCACGACATTGAGAAGTTCTTTAGGAGCAAGGACTTTGCCAACGGACTGAAGGAGATCATGCCGGGCGTGTTCTCATTCCTCGGACAGACCTATAGTATCATCATGAGTGTCGTCGCCTCGTTCATCACCTTATTATACATGTTCTTCATCCTACTCGACTATGAGTATCTGTCAGAAAACTGGATCCGCATCTTCCCTGAGAAGAACCGTCCGTTCTGGCAGGAACTGATGGGTGATGTTCAGAAAGCACTTAACAACTACATCCGCGGTCAGGGTCTCGTGGCGCTCATCATGGGAATCCTCTTCTGCATTGGTTTTACCATCATCGATTTCCCGATGGCTATCGGCCTTGGCATCTTGATTGGCATCATGGACCTTGTGCCCTATCTGCATACCTTCGCTCTCATCCCTACCGTCCTTTTAGCCCTTCTGAAGTCGGCTGACACAGGACAGAGTTTCTGGATCATCTTAGCAGGTGCCCTGATTGTTTTCATTGTGGTACAGCTCATTTGCGATATGATTGTCACGCCTAAGGTCATGGGTAGCGCCATGGGGCTCAACCCCGCCATCCTGTTGCTGAGCCTCTCTGTATGGGGTGCCTTGTTAGGATTCATCGGACTGATCATTGCCTTGCCACTGACCACTCTGCTCATTGCATACTACAAGCGATATGTGACAAAAGAGGAGGAAAAAGAGAGAATAACAAAAAAATCCCCCGAATAAATTTGGCAGATTCAAAAAATCGTTGTACCTTTGCACCCGATTTCGCAGAAATCAATAAGGTCGATCCGTTAGCTCAGTCGGTAGAGCACAACACTTTTAATGTTGGGGTCTTGGGTTCGAGCCCCAAACGGATCACTTTAAGGAATCAGCAAGTAATTGATGTTCAATCGCTTGCTGATTTTCTTTTTTTCTATCCCCAAACGGATCACTTTAAGAAAACTTTACAATTGCCCTAAACGCCAAGAAATGGCCGATATTTCGTCAAGCGTTTCTGTCCTTCTAACTCTATCTTACAAGAAATGCTTCAAAAGGCCGTATTAAAGGAAAATCTTGCTACTATTAATTCTAGCAATTTTTAGATTTAATTCTAGCAATTGCTAGATTTAAATCTAGTTTTTTAGGCTTAACAGGCGATGCCAACACATCTCTCATTGATATTGTAACGGTACAAGATTTTCAAGCGTCTTGCAAATTATTCTCCCCAAAAGATGCGTAAAAAATTGTACCCTGTGCCTAGAATGTTGTTTTGAATAACACACCAGCAATAGTCGGGTTATAGATTGATTCTGCAAGTTTTTTTTGCATAAAGTTTGGATATTACTAAGATTTTTCTTAAATTTGCAGCCGAGTACCAAGTGGCTGTATGCGAGCAGCCACGTTATAAAGGGCTCACCTTTTTCGATTGAGCGTTTGACGCGTATATATCCCTCACTGAAATGTGGAAGTTTCAAATACGGCGGATGATATGCAACAACGTTCACACTATTGGGTATATTGTACCCCTATGCTTCATAGGGATTGCTATACGCCTTAATGAGTGTGGACTATTGTATCATTATGTCGTATGGGCCCTTCCACAGCCTCAGTGAGATAGTGTACAAAGTTCACGCTTTTTTTGTGTGTAAAGTAAAACGATATAATGAGGTACAATATGAAGAAAATGATTATTTTATTGGGCTGTGTGTGGGGCATGATACTGTCGTGCACCCATGACGAACCTAACAATTCCGGTACAGAAACTGGGCAGAGAGTTGTAGAGTGGCAGGACAGCACCCTCAGCGGCGATGCCGTGATGGGGATGAAGATGCTGTTCCGTGTGAGCGACAGCATACAAGTAATACGCAAGCCATCGACACGCCTTTCAACAGACTTCGGAGGACAAACCTACACGCTGTCGGGCAACGAGCGCATCACTATCGCCATGCAAAGAGGCTCGGATACGGAGGTCATTAAAATCTATAAGGTAAAGAATGCCGCCACGGGAGCATTGGAATATGAGAAGGATGCTGACGATGGTAATACTGGCCCTTTCTATTGGAAGAGCACGACAGAGACGGTGAAGTTGCGGGCATGGAGCAATGGTACTTCAGAGCCCTATTCCAATGACCCACTGACGACTTCCTTCACACTGAACACTACCCAAACGGAGACTTCCACTGGCATCGACAACTATAAGGAATTGCTCTATGCCCCGCAGTGGAATTGCAACTATCAGGACAACAACGGAGGCGTTACATTAAATCTCTATCACCAGATGGCACGACTGACAGTGACACTGGAACATTCGAGAACTACAGACGACCTCAACGTGACTGCTAACTCCGTAGTCATTGGCGACGGCACACTGCCCATCACTGCAAAGTTCAGTTCGTCGGGAATTGATATCGAAAACAACGACTATGTAGGGACTTGGACTGGCTACACTTACGATACCGAAAACAACACAGGCAAGGTAATAGCTCGCACGGATGTGGCAAATCAGAAATATAGCGCAGTGCTATTCCCTGGCGAAATAGCTGCGGGCAAAAAACTGATAACGCTGGCAACAGCCGACGGTACTTTCGCTTACAAACTGCCAACAGCGTTTACGCTAGATCCTGGCTGTCAGTATAATTACACGGTAAACGTGAAAGACCTTATACCCGTCAGCGAACTGACTATCAGCGACATTACGGGCACCTTTACCTATAACGGCTCACCTCATGAGCCAAAACCTGCAACGGTGAAGTATGGCAACAAAATCCTTGTAGAGAATACCGACTACACACTTTCATGGAGTAACAATACGAATGCAGGAACAGCAACCTGCACCATAACCGGAAAGGGTAACGTATTCACAGGCTATGTGAACAAAACGTTCACTATCAAAAAAGCTATTGCCACATTATCCTTCGCCGAATCATCAAAGAGTACGACATACGTATGGGATATACAAACCCTAACAAATGCATTGACAGTAAATCCAAGTGGCGCTGAAGTCACTTATTCCTCCAGTAATACGAGTGTAGCGACAGTAGACGCTTCCACTGGCGCATTACTCCCTGGCGGTTCTACTGGCTCAGCAACCATCACAGCATCAACTACAGAGACAGGCAACTACACAGCAGCTTCTGTCACCTATACCGTGAGTGCGTCAGCCAACCGTGCCAATTTCAGCTATACAGGAAAAGGACAGAGTATCACACTACCCAAAGGAGTATATAAGTTTGAATGCTGGGGAGCAAGAAGTGGCTCCGTTCGAGCAACGGCAGGTAAAGGAGGCTATGCCGCCGGAAATTTGAGACTGACTGCATCGGAAACTTTTTATGCTTGCGTAGGGCAACAAGGCACTTCTATCGAAAACACTACAACCCAAACATATCCTCAGACCTGGAATGGAGGCGGGGGCGCAAGCATGGGCGACAACGGAGGTGGAGCTACAGACTTCAGACTAACGATGAGCAGTGTGACGGATTGGAGCAATACAACATCTTTGCGGTCAAGAATCATTGTAGCTGGCGGTGCTGGTGGTGGTGATATCTATTCTAGTGGCATTCATGGTGGTGGCCTTGAAGGAGGTAGCGGCTCAGTAGGCAAAGGTGGGACACAGGAAGCTGGTGGTGCAGGATATCCAAGTGGGGCATTCGGTATTGGAGGCCATGATTTAAGTGTTGATGGAGGCGGCGGAGGTGGTGGCTGGTATGGTGGCGGTCATGATAAGGATACAAATGGCACTGGCGGTGGCGGTTCCGGTTTCGTCTCTGGTCACACAGGATGCAAAGCGATTGACAGCAATGGAAATAAAATATCCAGCTCAGTCCATTTCTCTGGCTACGAATTCCTATCTGGAACAACAAGTCTTATAGGCGGCAATCTAAGTATGCCAGCACCTGGTGGCGGCACTGAAACAGGACACAATGATGCTGGCTATGCTAGAATCACATGGGTCAGCAACTAACCCATCCTTAGACAATAACATACACATCGGAACCGAAGTTTTTTGTGTCGAAGAGCTATATTCCAACAAAGTCACCACTAATCCGACAGGGGGGAAATGTACTAGGAAACAGGGAGAAAAGTACTTCCTAACAAGGAGAAAGGTACTATACAGTCAGATTCGGCCACCCGCCCTTATCAATTGGGGCGGGTGGCCTTATATCTTCGAACGGACGGGCTTATATATGCGAGCGGGCAGCGTAATCCTACTTTTATACTATGGACCTATCTTTATTGGCACTCTACAATCGAACACGTTAGGGACGGAGGTTTTTGCGTCGCATCCAAATTAGCTTTACTAACGAAAACTCAATCCCAAGATGTATTTTATGTTCAGTTGAGTGCGCTTTTGCATATACGTCTAATCAGGCTGTTGTGGATCGTTCTTTGGGAATGTGAACTCCCAGCGATNNGCGATCTTACTGCCTAAAGTGACTGTGAGGGCAAGTTTCTGAGAAGCTGGAATGGAATCGGACGGCACTAAGATGGTACCCAACTCCACATGCTTCCCTAAAGGGATGCCTTTCTTTGACAACTCACCACCAGACAAGACTTGTTGCCGCTCGTTAGTGATGTAGTATGCAGCACGGATAGGACTGATATCACCATTCATCGCATTATAGACCTCAACAGGCACCCTGAGGGTGTCGGCAGCTGCAGAATCAGCCTTTGGGAAACGAACCAGCGGCACGACAGGCGAACAGAACTGACGCCATTGTTTGGCAGGGAGGCGCATGACCTCCGCATAGTCCTGCAGCTCGAATCCTACATGATCGTTGGAGAGCAGACTGGCCTCTATCTCATGTTTATAGTAGTTCAGGCGCAAACTGTCATGCTCCATCCCTGATGACGGGATAGACTGAACGGACGGACGGATGGAGTCTGGGAAGTATTCTGCCCCCATCAGGAGGAACGAGGGATGATGGATATAAGCCTCAATCACTCGGTCGGTCTCATCACTCTGCGCAACAGGGATGTCGGGCTGCAGATAGAACCCCAGCTTGTCGGCAGCCGCAAAAGCAGCATCCGGCGGGCAATAGCCCTTGAAGCGCATGAGGTTCAGACCGTGATCCTTACAGGCTCGGAAGGTGTCAAGCCACGAATCCACATCCGTCGGCGGACATCCTGTCTTGGGGAACACACCGTCTTTCACCACCCCACGAAGGAATATTTGATGCCCATTAAAAATAGGATGACGATTCTCTATCAGCGACTCACACATGCCAAAAGTCGTCTCGTAATAATCATCACCGACAGAAATACCGATCCGATAGAGGTGGGGATGAAACTCATCCCACAAAGCCAGTTCTTTTTCAAACGGCATCACGAGGTTGAGTTGTCGGCTATTCAGTGAGAAGTAACGGCTGACGATTGTAGCAGAATCTACATCAGCCCGCTGCATCAGCACTTCCGCCACCTCGCTGTTCAGGTAGTTGATACGTCCGCCCAACTGGATCTTAATCTGCACATAGCCCTGGAATGGGTGCGGATGCAGCTGCACACGCTCGATATACAGTTCACGAGGTTGGGCACGCAACTCCAAGCGTCCCGACAAACCTTGCCAACCACCCTGAGTGGCAGGGGTAGATACTACGATCATATTCCGTTGACCAGGAATCAGGAAATCTGTCACATCATACCGATGGGCCGTAAACCGAGCCTGGATACTTCCCACTTTCTTACCATTGACCAGAACTGTAGTTTCAGCACTCGGACGTTCCAGGAGAAGTGTTATATGACGCTCTTTCCAGTCAGATGGTATATAAATACTACGTTGATACCAGATTCTTCCGGTCTGTTCACCCTTGCCATTTGTCAGCATAGAACCAGGCAGTTGCACAAAATCCTTATAGACTGCTGAGTCACCAACAGCAAAATCCCATGAGCCAGTCAGGTCGATGACCTCCTGGGCACTCATCTGCACACAAGCAAACAGAGAAAACAAAAATACAGAGAGACGTCGCATACCTTATTTAGATTTCAAGAATAGGTTTACCTGATCAGCGATCTGGCGCATTCCCTTCACAGAAGGATGACCAGAAATCTTATCGATAGCTGTCAGTTCAATCACAGGAACACCATAGTGAGCGCAGATGGTTTTCACCGACTCATC
>DEKX01000024.1:12302-14164 GCA_002354095.1 Prevotella sp. UBA2711
GCCGGACGGAAATAATACATATCACCTTCAGTAATACCTTCATATTTATATTCCCCAACGGGCGACCCAGCCCAACTGTCATTAGTGGCACCAAATATGAAGATTATATCCGGCGACCCTAAGTTGCCCATACGGGTATTGAAAGAGCGGGCACGATAGTCATTACCATCATAACCTGTATAGCTGATAGTTGCGCCGCTGTAGGAATTGTTCAGGCACAACCGCCAACCATTTTCCTTGATGACCTGATGCCACCAGGTCTGCCTCACCTCCTTTACATCGGTCTTAGCCTCAACGTTCTTGGCATAGTACCAAAGTTCATTAGTGGCAGGTGTCACGAAATCCTCGTAAGTAGAATAAGAATCACCAAGAATCGACACAGACATCGTCTGGGCTGTCACAGTGCTGACCATAAACGCAGCTAACAGTATAAAATATAGTTTCTTCATGCAGATGGTTATTTAGTTGCCTGCAAAAATAATAAAAATCTACAATTCAAACGAGTTTTTTTCGATTTTCCTTCCGATATTTGTATTTTTTTCATATCTTTGTAACTTGAAACAGGGATATAACTTAAAAAAACGACTCATATGAAACGTATATTTACCTCATTGCTATTCCTTCTTTCTCTTGTAGCAGTTAAAGCCCAAAACACCTTTGCGCGAGGCGCCGATGTCAGCTGGTGCACAGAGATGGAGGCTGACGGAAAGAAATTCTATAACGCAAATGGTCAGGAAACGGAATTAATGGCCTTGATGAAAGAGATAGGCATGAACGCTATCCGTCTGCGAGTATGGGTGAATCCGCTTGGTTACGGCTATGGTGCCTGGAGCGACAAGGCTGATGTCATCCAGAAAGCAGAGCGAGCCCACCAGCAGGGACTCGACCTGATGATAGACTTCCATTACAGCGATTTCTTTGCTGATCCAGAGCGCCAGGAGAAGCCTAAGGACTGGAGCAGCTACACACTCGACCAACTGAAAACAGCCATAGCTGACCACACGAAAGATGTACTCAATGCTCTCAAGGAAAAAGGCATCAAGCCTAAATGGGTTCAGGTGGGCAACGAGACCAACAATGGCATGATCTTCGACAGTGGTAAGATAGATTGGGACAAAAGCGGGAGTGCCCGCTATAGCAATTATGTGGCATTGAGTAATGCCGGTTACGATGCCGTGAAGGAAGTGCTGCCCGATGCCTACGTCATCGTCCACATCGCCAATGCCTACAACGCAGCCGACTATGACGGCTGGTTTTATAAGGAATTCAAGGAGGCTGGCGGAAAGTTTGACATGATAGGTCTCTCCCACTACCCCGATTGGACAGACTGGAACAGTACGCAAAGTGGTGTAGCCAGCAATGCCAATGCTGCCAACAGTGTAAAGAAACTAGGCGACCTCTTCAAAGTGCCAGTGATGATTGTCGAGACAGGATTTAGCAATCAGGATGCCTCAAAAGCTTCAGAAGTGATGACCGACCTGTTCAACAAGACTAAGAATCTCTCCCAATGCGCTGGTATCTTCTATTGGGAGCCGCAAGTTGATGGTGTTTGGAAACCCGACTATTACAGCACCCTTGGTTGGGGAGCCTACAGTATGGGAGCCTTTACTACTGACGGCAAGCCCACCGCTGCCCTGAATGCTTTCGGCGACGGAGCCACTGGCATCCAACAGGTGCCAAAAGTCCAGAGCGACGAGCCAACCCTGTGGTTCGATCTCACGGGGCATCAGCACGCCACTCCCTGCAAAGGGCTCTATA
Source organism: Prevotella sp. UBA2711 (assembly GCA_002354095.1). Taxonomy (GTDB): domain Bacteria; phylum Bacteroidota; class Bacteroidia; order Bacteroidales; family Bacteroidaceae; genus Prevotella. The sequence continues at coordinate 14,061 of DEKX01000024.1, forward strand.
TCCAGAAAAAGGGCCACGAAACTCATAAGGTGATTTTACCTTAAAACACAAAAGAAGGCAACCCAATCGGCTGCCTTCTTTCTGTAGCGGGAGCCGGGATTGAA
>DEKX01000003.1:0-2482 GCA_002354095.1 Prevotella sp. UBA2711
ACATTATTTATTTACCCATTAAACAAAAGTAAGAATGAGAACAAAAGCATTAGTGATTATCAGCCTCTGCATGACGCTGTGCGTCGGCAGGGCCAGTGCGCAGTGGACGGTCGTTGACCCCACCAATCTGGCGCAGGGCATCGTGAACTCCACCCGTGAGATCGTTCAGACCTCGACGACGGCGCAGAACATGATCAAGAACTTTCAGGAGACCGTGAAGATCTACGAGCAGTCGAAGAAATACTACGATGCCCTGAAAAGCGTGAACAATCTGGTGAAGGATGCCCGCAAGGTGCAGCAGACCATCGTCATGGTGGGCGACATCACCGACATCTACGTGAACAACTTCCAGAAGATGATGCAGGACGAGAACTTCACCGTTGAGGAACTTTCCGCCATCGCCTTCGGCTATACGAAGCTGCTGGAGGAATCGACCGACGTGCTGACGGAACTGAAGAACGTGGTGAACATCACCACACTGTCGATGACCGACAAGGAGCGCATGGAGGTCGTGGACAAGTGCTACAACGACATGAAGCGCTACCGAAACCTCGTGTCGTACTACACGAACAAGAACATCTCGGTGTCGTACCTCCGTGCCAAGAAGAAGAACGACCTCGACCGTGTGTTCGGACTATATGGCAATGCAAGTCAGCGTTACTGGTAAATACCCGGAAGGAGAAAGCAGAGTATGATGAATATCTTATTAGCCATCGACTTTGAGAACCTGCACACACTGCTACGCAGTCTCTACGACGAGATGATGCCGCTCTGTGCGAACATGGCAGGCGTGGCAAGGGCAATAGCCGGATTGGGGGCACTGTTCTACATAGCCTACCGTGTCTGGCAGTCCCTCGCCCGTGCGGAGGCCATCGACGTGTTCCCCCTGCTCCGTCCCTTCGCCATCGGGCTTTGCATCCTGATGTTCCCCACGGTGGTACTCGGTACGCTCAATGCAGTGATGACGCCCATCGTGCAGGGTGTGGCAACGATGCTGGAGGGCGAGAAACTGGACATGCAGCAGTATCGTGAGCAGAAGGACAAACTGGAGTATGAGGCCATGAAACGGAATCCCGAAACCGCCTACCTCGTCAGCAACGAGGAATTTGACAAGCAACTGGAAGAATTGGGCTGGTCGCCCGGTGACCTCGTGACCATGACGGGCATGTATGTGGAGCGCGGGATGTACAGTCTGAAGAAGGGCATACGCGACTGGTTCCGTGAGGTGCTTGAACTGATGTTCGACGCTGCCGCACTGGTCATCGACACCCTGCGCACGTTCTTCCTCATCGTGCTGGCGATACTGGGGCCTCTGGCATTCGCCATATCGGTGTGGGACGGCTTTCAGTCCACGCTTACCCAATGGCTCTGCCGATATATCCAGGTGTATCTGTGGCTTCCCGTCTCTGACCTGTTCAGTTGCATACTGGCGAAGATACAGGTGCTGATGCTCCAGAACGACATCGAGCGGATGCAGGCAGACCCGAATTTCTCACTGGACTCCAGCGACGGCGTGTATATCATCTTTATGATAATCGGCATCATCGGCTACTTCACCGTGCCGACAGTGGCAAGCTGGGTGATCCAGGCTGGAGGCATGGGCAACTATAACCGTAACGTGAACAGCGTCACCAACCGAAGCGGTGCACTGGCTGGCGGAGCCGTGGGTGCCACAGCCGGAAACGTCGCAGGACGGTTGAGGAAAATCTTCTGAATGTGAAACCAAAGACAAGAAAGAAAACGAAAATGGAATTTAAGTCATTGAAGAACATCGAGACCTCTTTCAGGCAGATACGTCTCTTTGCCATCGTCTTTCTCGTGCTGTGTTCCGTGGTGGTCGTATGGAGCGTTTACAGTTCCTACGCCTTCGCGGAGAGGCAGAGGGAGAAAATCTATGTGCTCGACAAGGGCAAGTCTCTGATGCTTGCCCTGTCGCAAGACCTCTCGCAGAACCGTCCGGCAGAGGCACGGGAGCATGTGCGCCGCTTCCACGAACTGTTTTTCACGCTCTCACCTGAGAAGAGTGCCATAGAGCACAACGTGAAGCGTGCTCTGCTGCTGGCGGACAAGAGTGCCTACCACTATTACCAGGACTTTGCCGAGAAAGGCTACTATAACCGCATCATAGCGGGCAACATCAACCAGACGGTGAGGGTGGACAGCGTGGTTTGCGACTTCGACAATTACCCGTATTCGGCAACGACATACGCACGGCAGATGATCATCCGCTCCAGTAACGTGACGGAGAGGTCGCTTGTGACTACCTGCCGCCTGCTGAACTCCAGCCGTTCGGATGACAACCCCAACGGGTTTACCATCGAGGGCTTTACGATTGTTGAGAACAAAGACCTTCAGACCATCAAGCGATGAGGATGTTCAGGACTATCAGGGCAGGAGCCTACAGGTGGTGTAAGGGACTGTCAAACAAGGAAAGCCGTGTAGTGACGTGGGCGATGCTGGCAGTGCTGGGACTGTTGACGCT
>DEKX01000003.1:2556-10555 GCA_002354095.1 Prevotella sp. UBA2711
AAGAATGAACAACGAAGAAAAGAAGAAAGACCTGAATCCTCCTGTGACGGGCAAGGAACCGCTCACGGAGGCAGAGCGCATCAAGCGCAAGAAAATGATTGTGTATGCCATGATGGGCATTGTGTTCGTCCTCGTGATGTGGCTGATATTCGCCCCGTCGAATGACGGAAAGACCAACCTGCTCGGCACGAAGGGCTTCAATACGGAGATGCCCGAAGCCAACAGCGGTGACATCATCGGCGACAAGACCAAGGCATACGAGGCAAGCCAGATGGAGGACAAGCAGCAGGCACGGGAACAGGCTATCGGCAGTCTGGGTGAACTCTACCAGGCTGGGAACGGAAGCCAGTCCGCTACGGGTGACTTCAGCCTGATGGCAGACAGTACGGCAGAGGCGTATGAGGATGATGCCAGTCGCAAGGCAAAGGAGAAAATCACCTCGTCGGCTGCTGCATACAACAACCTCAACACGACTTTGGGAGGTTTCTATCAGAACGACCAGAGCCGTGAGAACGAGGAACTCAGGCAGCGTGTAGCAGAATTGGAGGAAAGGGCCAATGAGTTGCAGAACCCGAAAAGCACCGTTGATGAACAGTTGGAACTGATGGAAAAGTCGTACCAGATGGCTGCAAAGTATATGCCGGGCGGTACTCAACAGCAGGGGCAGACTGTTACGTCAACATCGGGCGACAAAGTGCAGGTGACTCCAGTGAGGAACGTGCAGAAGTCGGTGGTGTCGGCTCTCCAGCAGGAGAAGGGCAACGAGGAATTTATGGCTGACTATTCCGTGGAGCGAAACATGGCTTTCAATACTGCCGTCGGCATCGTGTCGGCACTCGACAAGAACACCATTTCAGCCTGCATCTATGGCAATCAGACCGTCACTGACGGACAGAAGGTACGGCTCAGGCTGTTGGAGCAGATGCGTGTGGGTGACATCATCATCCCTGCCAACTCCGTAGTGACTGGTTCAGCAAGGATCACTGGCGAACGTCTGGGCATCGGCATCACCTCGATAGAGTATGCAGGTAGCATCTACAACGTGAAGCTGAATGTGTATGACACTGACGGACAGGAGGGTATCTTCATCCCCGGCTCGATGGAACTGAATGCCGCCAAGGAGGTTGCCGCCAACATGGGTACGTCGATGGGCAGCAGCATCAATATATCATCGGATGCTGGTGCGCAACTGGCATCGGACTTAGGCAAGGGACTGATACAGGGAACGAGCCAGTATATAGCCAAGAAGATGCGAACCGTCAAGGTACACCTGAAGTCCAACTACCGTGTCATGCTCTATGCAGACAAGCAATAGTCAACCAAGTAACAACCAATCCATTTATTCACAAACAAAAATCTGTATGAAAATGAAGAAAGTTTTTTCTGTTTTCGCCCTGATGATGGGCATCGTGTCTGTGGCTACGGCTCAGACAAGTGACAATACGGGTGACCTCTTTGAAGGCTACACCAAGAAAATCACCTACGACCGCATGATTCCCCCTCACGGGCTGGAGGTGACGTTTGACAAGACCTGTCACGTCATCTTCCCTGCCGCCATCGCCTACGTGGATTTAGGCTCTGCCAACATCATAGCCGGAAAGGCTGACGGTGCAGAGAACGTCATCCGTGTGAAAGCCGCCAAGCGTGGTTTCAAGGGTGAGACGAACATGAGCGTCATCACTGAGGATGGTGCCTATTACAGTTTCAATGTGAAGTATGCCCGTGAGCCTCGCATCCTCAATGTGGAGATGACGGACTTCATCCACGACGGTGAGGCAGTGAATCGTCCCAACAACTCCATGAACATCTACCTGAAGGAACTCGGCTCGGAGAGTCCCGTGTTGGTGCGACTGGTGATGAAGAGCATCTGGAAGGAGAACAAACGTCGTGTGAAGCACATCGGAAGCAAGTCATTTGGCATCCAGTTCCTCTTGAAAGGCATCTATACGCATAACGGTCTGCTGTACTTCCACACGGAGATTAAGAACTCCAGCAACGTGCCCTTCGACGTGGACTATATCACGTGGAAAATCGTGGATAAGAAGGTGGCAAAGCGCACTGCCATTCAGGAGCAGGTCATCCAGCCCCTGCGCACACAGAACTTCGTGCTGAACGTGGCGGGCAACAGCAACGAGCGCACGGTGTGGACGATGGATAAGTTCACGCTGCCTGATGACAAGTGCCTGGTAGTGGAACTGGCGGAGAAGAACGGTGGGCGACACCAGTCATTCACCATCGAGAACACAGACCTTGTAAGGGCAAGGGTTATCTCGGAACTGAAAGTGTCTGACCAGTAAAATGCTAAAATGAGAACTATGAAGAATAAAATGCTATTGACTCTTGCCTTGCTTGCCCTGACTATGGGGCAGGCAACGGCTCAGAGAGTGCTCCCGAAGATGCAGGGTATCGCCATCGGTGGCGGCATGGTGGACGGGAAAAGCGACTCGTTCTATGGAGGTTTGACGGTGGACACCTATACCAAGGGCGGCAACAAGTGGGTGTTCGGGGCTGAATACCTGCAGCGCAACCACAAGTATGAGTATGGTGAGGACGGCAGGCAGACCATTCCCGTGGTGCAGGTGACGGCTGAAGGCGGGTATTACAAGCAGGTGCTCTCTGATGCCTCGAAGTCGTTCTTCGTCTATATCGGTGCATCGGCACTGGCAGGGTACGAGACAGTGAACTGGAACAAGCAACTGCTCGATGACGGCTCACGGCTGACAGGCAGGGACGGCTTCGTCTATGGCTGTGCCGCTACGCTAAACGTAGAGTGGTATCTGTCGGACAAGGTGGTGCTGACGGGGAATGTGCGTGAGCGTTTCCTGTGGGGCGACACCTCCGGGCTGAACCATACGCAGTACGGCATCGGGCTGAAGTTCATCATCAACTGACGGGAAGGGATGGATATAGAGAAGATCAAGGAAACACCGATTGCCGACTTTTTGAGTCGGCTCGGTTTCCATCCCGTCAAAAAGCGTGGTGCGGTGCTGTGGTATCATGCGCCTTACAGGGGTGACAAAAGCCCGTCGTTCAAACTCGACACCCGAAAGGAAAAGTGGTTTGACTTCGGCATGGGTGAGGGTGGCGACATTTTTACGCTTGCAGGGAAGTTGATACCATCGAACGACTTCATCCGTCAGGCACAGTACATTACGGAAACGATGAACCTGCCAATGCCGGAGATAAAGGGGACGGAGTATCTGAAGAACCTGCCGGACGAGGAACCTCAGTTCTCAAACGTGGAGGTGCTGCCACTCGGACACTATGCCTTGCGCCAGTATCTGGCAGAGAGGGCGATACCCATTGAGGTGGCAAGCCGTTACTGCAAGGAACTACACTATGACTTGCATAGCAAGCGGTATTTCGCCATCGGCTTTCCTAATGACAAAGGAGGCTATGAGGTACGCAACAAGTTCTTCAAGGGGTGCGTGGCACCAAAGGGAACGACATTCATCAAGGCTGGGAATGAGCCTGGCAGGGAGTGCAACGTGTTTGAGGGTTTCTTTGACTTCCTTTCATCTGTCACTATCAACCATGATGCAGCGCAAAAGGACAATCTGGTACTGAACAGCATCATCTACTTGCGGAAGTCAACGGACTTGCTGAGCGAGTACGACCACATTCATGCCTATCTTGATAACGACGAGGCAGGAAGGAAGGCGGTGCAGACGCTGAAGGACAGTCTGGGCGAAAAGGTCATCGACCACACTGCCGACTATAATGGATGCAAGGATTTCAATGAGTTCCTTGTGAAGAATCAACAGAATATCAACCATCAAAATTCAACGAACAATGAAAGCAACAACAACAATGAAGAATGTAATGAAGAGATTGGTGAGGGTGGGCTGCATGGCAGTCGCCGTGTTTTGCATCGCTGCTTGCGATAGCGATCTGGATATTCAGACTGCTTATCCGTTCCATGTCGAGACTATGCCAGTCCCTCTGAGGGTGACGCAGGGCGAGACGGTGGAAATCCGCTGCTCACTGCTTGCGGAAGGCAGGACGAGTGACACGCAGTACACCATCCGCTGGTTTCTCTACGACGGCAAGGGTACGCTCAAATACAACAAGAAAGCCTTGAAAGCCAACGACCGCTATCCGCTGCTGACGGATGACTTCCGTCTGTACTACACCTCTGCATCGTCGGGCTCTCACAGCTTTATCGTGGTGATTGAGGACAATCACGGACAGAGCCAGCAACTTGATTTCAAGTTTAACAATGACAATGACGAAGAGGAAACGGCAACCACAGAGAAAGGAGGGCAAGGTATTGAGAGCAGGCAATAATCATCAACGTGTATTGGCAGGACTGGCTATAGCCGTCCTGCTGATGCTCTGTCCGTCGGCAGTGACGGCGCAGGAGCAAATGACAGAACTGCAGAGATTCAACCTGGCGGTGGAAATCATCAAGCACTTCGAGGGTTGGCACACTGCCCGCAACTATCCATACGTCGGATGGGGTCACCAGTTGCAGCCGGGGGAACGGTACAGTGCAAGGACGATGACGAAGGCACAGGGTGACAGGCTGCTCCGTCAAGACCTCATGAAGATGTACAGACTGTTCGACGGCTACGGCAAAGACCAGATGCTCTTGGCTGTCCTTGCGTACAATGTCGGGCCATACGCGATACTCGGAACGAACAAACGCCCACGAAGTATGCTGCTGAAGAAACTGGATGCTGGCAACCGCAACATTTTCCACGACTACATGTGCTTCTGCCGATACAAGGGCAGGAAAGTGAAGTCCATCGAGCGAAGGAGATATGTTGAGTTCTCGCTACTTTATCAAAAGTAAGAAAGAGTCCCGTTTACAGCCTTATAGGTTGATAACGGGACTCTTTGTGCCATAATTCAACCTCAAATACTTAATATTTGTTGCAAAGACGGGCAAAACATTTAAATAGTGATTTTTTATGAGTAACTTTGTGCCAGAATTAGGTTTTTTATAAATATATAATGGGTAATATAAAGATTATTGGCGGTTCATTTGACACAAAACTGGAACTGGAACATGCTGGAGTAGCGGCAGGATTCCCCAGTCCGGCTGACGAGTACAGGCACGAGACGCTGGATTTCAACCGTGACTATATCCGTCACCCCGAAGCATCGTTCTATGGCGACGTGGAGGGGGATTCGATGAAGGATGCAGGACTGCTGGACGGTGACCGGGTGATCATAGACAGGGCGGTGGAGCCACATAACGGCTCAATCGTCGTGGCATGGTGGGATGGTGGTTTCACAATGAAGTTCCTTGACCTGACACATAGGAAAGACGGCTACATCGAACTGCGTCCTGCGAATCCTGAGTATCCAGTCTTCAAGGTCAAAGATCCAGAGAACTTCCAGATTTGGGGAACTGTGATACACTTGATTCGTACCTTTGAAAAACTGTAGAAACGATGTATGGTATAGCCGACTTGGACAACTGTTACTGCTCATGTGAGAAGGTTTTCCGTCCCGACTTGGAGGGAAAACCGATTGTCGTATTGTCGAATAATGACGGTTGTGTAGTGGCTCGTTCCAACGAGGCTAAAAAGATGGGGATAAAGGAAGGAACACCGTATTTTCAGTTGGCTGAGTTGTTCCCTGGTCAGAAGATTGCCGTATTCTCTTCAAACTACGAACTCTATGGAGAGTTGACAGGTCGTGTGGTAAGCATCATCCGCCAAGAAACCCCTGCCTATTTTCGCTATTCAATAGACGAATGCTTTATGTATCTCGACGGCATTGAGTTGGATAAGTTGCAGACGTGGGGCGAGAACCTGCACAAGCGGGTGAAACGTGAGGTTGGTTTGCCTATCAGCATCGGTCTGGCTCCCAATAAGACGCTGGCTAAGATTGCCTCTAAACTGGCAAAGAAATATGCAGCTTATCGCCACTGTTGCATGATTGATACGGACTACAAGCGGGAGAAGGCTCTCGAATGGTGTCCCATTGAAGATGTGTGGGGCATCGGACGACGCTATGCTGCCAAACTTCAGTCTTTAGGTTGCAAGACAGCCCTCGACTTTGCCAAGCATCACAAGGACTGGGTGCGAGTGACGTTCAACAATATCAACATCGTGCGTACATGGCAGGAACTGAACGGTGAGGATGCTGTGCCAAATGAAGTATTGGCAAAGAAGAAAAGCATCTGCACCAGCCGTTCGTTCAATGGCATGGTGAGCGACAAGGACATCCTGCGCACGCATATTGCCAACTATGCTGCCCGTTGTGCCGAGAAACTGCGGATGCAGCAGACGGTGGCTACCACCGTTGGCGTGTTTGTGAATACCAATGCCTTCCGTGAAGACCTGGCACAATACTGGAACTTTCAGGAAACACGTCTAATTACTCCAACCAGTTCGACGATTCCCATTGTTCAGGCCGCTCACGAGGTGCTCGACCGCATCTTTATTCAGGGTTATCAGTATAAGAAAGCAGGTGTCATCGTGATGGGTATCTCACCAGACAGCCCCATCCAACAGGACCTGTTTGACCTTAATGCCGAACAAATCCAGAAGATGAAACGTCTTGATGAAGTGATAGACCGTATCAACCGCCTGAACGGTTCGGAGACGATAGTTATTAGTGCACAGCAATACACGAAAAAAGACGGTAAAGGTAAAGCTGAAGTTTTCGCTAATGCCATCAAGCACGATTTCAAAAGCCCAAATCCGACAACCAGATGGAAAGATATAATCCGGCTCAATGTGGGTGACAAACCCGTTAAAGAATAGCATGAAATAGTTGTCGGCGATGGATACGCCAAAAAAGGGACAGCGGTTTCTTTTGCTTCGTTTCTTTCTCGCCCCCTGCTCATGAAAGAAACGAAGTCGGGCGGAATTTTCGTCCGTCCGGCTTGCTCAGTTAGTTCTTCAGTCCTTTCTCTCTGAGCCATTCGTCCCGCTTCGCCCTGCATTGTTCCAGTGTAGGGCGGACGATGGTGAACAACTCGCCAGTCTCTGCGCTTCGGTAGTCGTACTGCACTGCCTTCCTTTTGGGTCGGGTGCTGATGACAAAGGTCTCATACTGTTCTTGCCCTTTCTGAGTGGTTCTTACTCCGTTCACGGTCATTCTTGTTGCCATAATCAGGGGTGTTAGTTTAGTTGATAAATGTCGATGATGGTATCTTCGTCATAATGGAGTGAAATGGTCGGCTCAAACTTGCCGATGAAGTTGAAATGCTCCCTTCTTTCACGGTAAACATAGAGGAACTTCCCCAAAAGGTCTTTGTTTTCTTGTGCGCCAAGGTGTACCGAAGTGTTGAAGTCCTCGGCTACTCCCCAAACATCGTTTGCCACACCTTCACGGCAAACGGCATCAATCAATTTGAATGTCTCTTGTGTCATTGCTAAGTAGTCTAAAGTGGTGGGAGTGCCGAATACTCCCACCTTGTTTATATTATGCGTGGTAGAAGTCGGCTTCAACTACCTCTGCTGCTATGCCAAATTCGGGATGGCTTGCGAAATAGGGCTCGTCTATGCCCGTCCAGTCCACCACATAGCCGTGTGGAAAGTTTGCTTCGATAAAGCCGTTTACTAACTCAATGTCTAAGTCGGTCAGTCCCGTGGTATCGCCATATTCCAACATTGGTATGGCATAGGTCGGGATTTGGAATGTTCCTGCGTGTCTCATAATGCGTTCTCGTTAAAATTCAACTATCAGTAACCGGTTCTCTGCTACGCTACCATTGTAGGGACAACGCTGTTTCACCCAAAGGTGACGGCTTCCCCATCCCCACAACAGATATTTTCTAAACTGCTCCTTGAAAGGAGAAAAGTCCAGTGCCTGCTCCAGTTCCCTGCGTGTCTTGGCAAGGGTCAGCAGATTGAGGAAACGGACAATGACTTGGTCTGTCTCGCTGTCCCACTGGTTGATAACGCTCTCAATCTTTATTGTCATGTCTTGGTGTTTTAGCGGTGGGAGGTGCTGATGTCCTCCCACCTTGGTTAAACTTATGCTGCTTTCATTCTCTGTCGGATGATGTCTGCGTGGCTGTTCACAAGGCTCACGATGC